>NZ_JADKYQ010000009.1:0-337471 GCF_015354395.1 Micromonospora sp. ANENR4 | reverse complement strand
GTCCTCCGGTTGGGGCACGGTGGAGCAGATCACCGATCCTGAGTACTCGACGACGGCGTTCCTGAAGGGTCTGAAGCAGGTCGACGGTTGGCAGGACATGCCGCTGACCAAGGCCGCCCAGACCGTCCAGGTCTCCGCTTACCCGGACCACTACGCCCAGTGGGAGCAGCAGGCCGCCGACCTCGTCGCCGAGCACTGGAACAGCTAAGACCAAGAGCTGAAGGCCGGCACCCCAAGACGGGGGTGCCGGCCTTCACTCGCTTGCCGGGTGCGGCGCGATCTGACCCTGGCGCTGCCGGGCGGCGCAGAGTTCGGCCAGCTTCGCGTACGCGGGCGCGCCGATCAGCGCGGTCAGCTCCGGCCCGTACGAGACGTACATCGGCTCGGCGCCGACGTGCGCGTCGGTGGAGGACGTACACCACCAGTCGAGGTCGTGCCCGCCCGCGCCCCAGCCGCGCCTGTCGAACTCGGCCAGCGTGGAGATCAGCACCTTCGTGTTGTCCGGCCGCTTGTGCCACTCCTGGTCGCGGCGTACCGGCAACTGCCAGCAGACGTCCGGCTTGTACTCCAGCGGGTGCACCCCGTCGCGTAGCGCCTGGGCGTGCAGCGCGCAGCCGCCCCCACCGGCGAAGTCGGCGTCGTTGAGGAACACGCACGGGGCGTCCACGTCGCGGGTGGCGGTACGCCGGGCCGGCGTCTTGCCGTCGACTGTGTCGTTCTCGGTCCAGTTCTTGAACCCGCGCCGGAAGTGCTGCCACGTCTCCGGTGTCAGCCGCTTCACCGCGGCCCGGACGCGCTTCTCGTCGTCGGAGTCGGTGAAGAACGCGCCGTGCGAGCAGCACCCGTCGGCGGCCCGCCCGGCGATGATGCCGTGGCAGCCCTTGCCGAAGATGCACGTCCAGCTGGACAGCAGCCAGGTCAGGTCGGCGCGGACGACGTGCTTCGCGTCGGCCGGGTCGACGAACTCGATCCACTCCCGTGGGAAGTCCAGCCCGACCTCCCGGCTGCGCGGGTCCTCGGGGTCGTCCACCAGCACGTGAAGCTCGATCTGCCCTGTCACTCGGACCAGCGTACGCGCGGTGACCCCGCCCGGCCGCCGAGCCGACGAAACGTGTTGGCCCTAGGGTCTTCCCCATGCGACTGGGTGTCCTCGACGTCGGTTCCAACACTGTGCACCTGCTGGTGGTCGACGCCCACCACGGCGCGCATCCCTGGCCGGCGCACTCCGAGAAGGTGGTGCTGCGGCTGGCCGAGCAGATCGGGCCGGACGGCGCGCTCACCGACGGCGGCGCGGACGGCCTGGTCAAGGCGGTCGGCATGGCCCGGGCGGCGGCTGACGGGCTGGGCGCCGAGGATCTGCTGGCGTTCGCCACGAGCGCGGTCCGCGACGCCACGAACGCCGCCGACGTGCTGGCGCGCGTCCGCGACGAGACTGGCGTACGCCTGGAGGTGCTCTCCGGCGCGGACGAGGCGCGGATGACGTTCCTGGCGGTGCGGCGGTGGTTCGGCTGGTCCGCCGGGCGGCTGCTGGCGATGGACATCGGCGGTGGCTCGCTGGAGCTGGCCGCCGGCATCGACGAGCACCCGGACGTGGCGATCTCGCTGCCGCTCGGCGCGGGGCGGCTCAGCCGGGAGCGGCTCGCGGTGGATCCGGCCGGCACGGCGCCGCCGTCGGCCGAGGCCGTGGAGGAACTGCGGGAGTACGTGGACGCGCAGCTCGACCCGGTGGTGGAGCAGTTGACGGCGGTGGGCTGGGAGCGTCCGGTCGCCACCTCGAAGACGTTCCGCACGCTGGCCCGGCTGGCCGGCGCCGCGCCTTCGGGTGCGGGTCTGTGGGCGCGGCGCAGCCTGACCCGTACCGGGCTGCGGCAGGTGCTCGGGTTCATCAGGCACATCCCGCCGGCCCAGTTGCCCGAGCTGGAGGGGGTCAGCGCGCAGCGGGCGCATCAGCTCCTCGCGGGTGCGGTGGTGGCCGAGGCGGTGATGCGGCGCCTCGACGTGGACTGCGTGGACATCTGCCCGTGGGCGCTGCGGGAGGGGGTCATCCTGCGCCGGTTGGATCAGCTCGCGCCGATGTGACCGTACGAGCGCTCTGGGTTGCTTTGCGGTTGCTCGTCCCGATGCTCGCCGGCGGTTGGGGCTACCCTCGAAGGCGTGACTTACCGCGTTCCGGTGCTCCTGTCCACGTCCTCGGTCTTCCCCGAACGGACCGCGGCGGCGTTCCAGCTCGCCGCCGAGCTCGGCTACGACGGCATCGAGGTGATGGTCTGGACCGACCCGGTCAGCCAGGACGCGGGCGCGCTGCGCGGCCTCGCCGAGCACTACGGCGTCCCGGTGCTGTCGGTCCACGCCCCGTGCCTGCTCGTCACCCAGCGGGTGTGGAGCCCCGACCCGTGGGAGCGGCTGCGTAAGGCCGCCGAGCTGGCCGAGACGCTGGAGGCGCCCACTGTCGTGGTGCACCCGCCGTTCACCTGGCAGCGTGACTACGCGCGCACCTTCGCCGACGGGCTCGACACCATCGCCGGGCAGTTCGGCGGCCTGCACTTCGGGGTGGAGAACATGTACCCGGTGCGGATGGCGGGGCGGCAGTTCGTCCCGTACGCGCCGGGCTGGGATCCCACCGAGATCGGGTACGCCTCGTACACGCTCGACCTGTCGCACTGTGCGGCCTCGCACACCGACGCGATGGCGATGGCCGACCGGATGGGTTCCGGGCTGGCGCATGTGCACCTGGGCGACGGCACCGGCGAGGGGCGCGACGAGCACCTGGTGCCCGGTCGCGGCGGTCAGCCCTGCGCGGAGATGCTCCGCTCGCTGGCCGGGCGGGGGTTCACCGGTTCGGTGGCGGTGGAGGTGACCACCCGGGGCGCGAAGAGCCGCGCGGTCCGCGAGGCGGACCTGCGGGAGTCGCTGGAGTTCGCCCGGGCCAACCTGACCGCGCCCTCCCCGGTCGACGTCTGACCGGCACGGGCCACCCCGGCCGCTCGCACACGGGTGGGCGGCCGGAGCGCCGGAGGTCAGCTCACCGGGGACAGTGGCTGCGCCGGGACGGCCTGCTCGCCGACCGCGGCACGCTTGCGCGCCCGATGCGCCGCCACGTGGGAGCGGGTGGCGCAGCGCTCGGAGCAGAACCGGCGGCAGCAGTTGGACGAGGTGTCCAGGTAGACGTTGCCGCAGCGGTCGTCGGCGCAGACCCCGAAGCGGGCGCTGCCGTACTCGCACAGCCACACCGACAGGCCCCAGACCGCGCCGGCCAGGTATTCCGAGGAGACCGACGCGCCCCGGCTGGTCACGTGCATGTGCCAGTCCGAGGAGTCGTGGCCGGAGATGCGCGGCTGCACCGGGAACGCCTCCAGCAGCGCGTTCAACTCCGCCACCGCTTCGTTGTCCCGGCCCGAGGTGCCGTACTCGAAGACGTCCCGGAGGCGCTTCTGCGCCCGCCGGAAGATCGCCAGGTCCCGTTCCGCGACCTCGTCGCGCATCCAGCCCTGCTCGTCCGAGAAGACGGCCCGCAGGCCGTCCAGGTCGTCCAGCCGGGCGTTGACGAGCTCGACCCCGGTCCGGGCGTACGCGTCGAAGTTCACGACACCAACGGTAGACGACTCAGAGCGGACGCGGTGCGTCGATGTAGTGGGGCAGGAACCGCGCGTAACCGTCAGTGATGAGGCTCTCGCTCTCGCGCACGCCGGCGCCTGCTGACTCGCCGTCCACGATCCAGCTGCCGAGCACCGTCCGGTTGCCCTCGAACTCGGGCAACGCGCGGAACTCCTGGAAGCAGAAGCCCTCGTCGCCGTAGATCCCCGGGTTGGTGATCTCCGTGTCGCCAGTCACGATGCGTACCGAGCCGCCCTCGCGGCCGAGCAGCGGCTTGGCCACGTACTCGGTCATGCCGCGCGGCGAGTCCAGGTACGCGGGCAGCAGGTAGTCGTGCCCCGGGTACATCTCCCAGAGCACGGCGAGCAGCGCCTTGTTCGACAGCAGCAGCTTCCACGCCGGTTCGATCCAGGTGGTGGGGGTGCCCGGGTCGAGCGCAGGTCGCCCGTACGGCTCGGCCAGCATCCACTCCCAGGGGTAGAGCTTGAAGCAGGTGGTGATCGGCCGGTCGTCGGCGTCGACGAAGCGCCGCCCGTCCCAGCCGACCCGCTGGATCGGCATGAGCGTCACGTCCAGCCCGGCCTGGCGGGCCGTCTCGGCCAGGTAGCCGGCGGTGATCTGGTCCTCGCCCGATTCCTCCTCCTCGGACCACAGCACGTGCGCCCGCGGCTCGTGCAGCCCGGCGCCGATCTTGGCCCAGGCGCCGACCAGCCGTTCGTGCAGGCTGTTCCACTGGTCCGCCTCCGGACGGGTGTGCTCCAGCCAGTACCACTGCACGATGCTCGCCTCGACCAGCGCGGTCGGGGTGTCGGCGTTGTACTCCAGCATCTTCGGCGGTCCGCTGCCGTCGTACCAGAGGTCGAACCGGCCGTAGAGCGTCGGCGGGGACTCCCGCAGCGAACGGGCGACCGCCTCGGCGGCCCACTCGGGGATGCCGAACTCGGCGTACCGGCGGCGGGCCACCACGTGCTCGGCGGCGGCCACCGACATCCGGTGCAGTTCCTCCGTGGCCTCCTCCAGCCGGAGCACCTCGTCGAGCGTGAACGAGTACGCGGCCGTCTCGTCCCAGTACGACATGATCTCGCCGTCGGGCAGCTCGGTGTCCACGTACACCAGGCCCTGGGCCCGGATGGTCTCGTCCCAGCCGGGGCGCGGCGTGCTCGCCTCGCGGCGCACGTCAGCCGCCGCAGGAGGCGAGGTGGGTGCCGAACCCACCGCGCTCGGGCAGCGCGGCGGTCGGGGCCGGTTCGCCGCGCGTGGCGGTGGCCGGCGCGGGCACGAGCAGGGCGACCGCGACGGTGTCGCCGCCTCCGCCGGCCGGTCCGAGCGCGCAGTCGTCATCGTCGTCGTCGTAACCGTTGTTGCAGCCGGAGAGCGCGAGGGCCAGCGCGGTCAGCGCGCCGAGCTGCACGGAGGCCGAGCGGAGCCGGCGCCGGGGGTGTCGTCGATCCACGTGAACGTTGTAGCCGATCCCCGCCAGCCGGGGGTGCCCGGGCCGGGCCTGAGGACGGGAGCAGCGGGCCTCGGACGCACCCGGCGAGGGCCCGGTGGTGAGCGTTACGCTCGGCTCATGCTCCGTTCCGTCATCCTCGCCGCCTCCCGGTCTTCCCAGGTGGAGCGGCTCGTCGCGACGGCCCCGTTCACCCGGGACGTCGTCCGCCGGTTCGTCGCCGGCGCCGCCACCGACGACGCGCTGCGCGCCACCCGCGAGCTGGTCGCCGACGGCCAAGCGGTCACCCTCGACTACCTGGGCGAGGACACCACCACCCCGGAGCAGGCGAACGCCACCCGGGACGAATACCTCACGCTGCTGAGCCGCCTCGCCGCCGCCGGGCTCACCCCGGCCGCCGAGGTCAGCGTGAAGCTGTCCGCGCTGGGTCAGATGTTCGACGAGCAGCTCGCGTACGACAACGCGCGGGCGATCTGCGCGGCGGCCGACGCGGCGGGCACCACTGTCACGCTGGACATGGAGGACCACACCACCACCGACTCGACGCTGGACATCCTGGCGAAGCTCCGCAAGGACCACCCGTCGACCGGCGCGGTGCTCCAGGCGTATCTGCGGCGGACCGAGTCGGACTGCCGGGAGCTGGCGTCGGCGGGGTCGCGAGTGCGGCTGTGCAAGGGCGCGTACAAGGAGCCGGAGTCGGTGGCGTACCAGTCCGCCCGCGAGGTGGACAAGTCGTACGTGCGCTGCATGAACGTGCTGATGTCCGGCGACGGCTACCCGATGCTCGCCACGCACGACCCGCGGCTGATCGCGATCGGCGAGGACCGGGCGCGCTGGTTCGACCGCGACCCGGGCCGGTTCGAGTTCCAGATGCTCTACGGCATCCGCCCGGAGGAGCAGCAGCGCCTGGTCGGCGAGGGCTACACGGTGCGGACGTACGTCCCCTACGGCGACCAGTGGTACGGCTACCTGATGCGCCGGCTCGCCGAGCGCCCGGCCAACCTGGCGTTCTTCGGCCGCGCGGTGCTGTCGAAGAAGTGAGTCAGTCGTTCGACCAGGCCCGGGTGCACAGCACGAGGCGGTAGCCGTCCGGGTCGGCGAGCGTGACACCCCACCTGTCCCAGTACGGGCCGGCGGAGACCCTGGTCCCGCCGGCCCGTTCCAGTCTCGGGACCAGTTCTTCGTCGGCGGGGCCGTCGAGGTAGAGCACGAACAAATCCTCCCCGGTGGGGCGCGGCTCGACCGTGAGCGTCGGACCACCGACCAGCTCCAGGTGCCAGCCGGCCCCGGGGAGGCCGAGCATCACCAGGTCGTGCTCGTCCGCGTGACCGCCCTCGCTCCGGTAGAGCACGTCCAGGCCCAGCCCCTGCGTCCAGAACCGTTCGGTGGCGGCGAGGTCGCGGCTCGGGCGGGCGAGGCGTACGTGGGTGTCGGCGGTGATCGGCATGCCGGGATCGTGCGACCTCACCTCGGGTTGAGGTCAAGCTTGACGAGTTTGGCTAATGGCATTAGCTTTTTGGCTATGACAGTTAGCCGACTGGCGCGGGACGGCGGCACGATCGCGTACGAGGTGCACGGGTCGGGACCGCTCGTGGTCCTCGCGCACGGCATGGGGGAGAACCGGGCCGCCTTCCGGCACCTGACGCCCCGGCTGATCACGGCCGGCTACCGGGTCGCCTCGGTCGACGTACGCGGGCACGGCGACTCCAGCCCGCACTGGCCCACGTACGCCCCCGAGCACGTCGGCGGCGACCTGCTCGCCGTGGTGCGGGCGCTCGGCGGGGAGCCCGCCACCCTGGTCGGCAGCTCGTCCAGCGCCGCCGCGGTCGTCTTCGCCGCCGCCGAGGCGCCAGACCTGGTCAGCGGCATCGTGCAGGTCAGCCCATTCGTCGGCACCCCGAAGCCGAACCCGCTGATGCGTGTGGCGCAGGCGGCGGTGCTGCGCAGCCCTCGGCTGTTCGGGCTGTTCCACCGCACGCTGTTCCCGTGCGGGCGGCCGGCGGACGACGCCGCGTACCGCAAGGAGCTGGTCGCCAAGCTGCGCGGGCGGATGGCCGCGGTGCGCGGCGTGATCGCACCGGTGGACCCGCACTGGACCGCCCGCGCGCCCGAGGTGCGCCGGCCGGTGCTGGTGCTGATGGGTACGAAGGACCCGGACTTCCCCGACCCGGGCGCCGAGGCGCGGGCCGCACGCCGGCTGTTCGCCGTGGCCGAGGCCCGGATGGTCGCCGACTCCGGCCACTACCCGCACGCCGACCAGCCCGACGCCACCGCCGCCGACCTGGTCGAGTTCCTGGCGGTGACCGCAGGTGCCTAGGGCCGGGCTGACCCCGGCGACTGTCGTGCGGGAGGCCGCCGCGCTCGCCGACGAGGTCGGCTACGAGAAGCTGACGCTGGCCGCGCTCGCCGCCCGGCTCGGCGTCGCGCTGCCGAGCCTCTACAAGCACGTCCGGGGCGCGGACGCGCTGCACCAGAGGCTCGCCGTGCTCGCCACCGCCGAGATCGCCGACGTGCTCACGGCCGCCGCCGCGGGTCGCTCCGGCGACGACGCGCTGCGCGCCGTCGCCGCCGCCTACCGGGAGTACGCGCGGCAGCACCCCGGCCGCTACCCGGCCGCCCAGCGGGCGCCCGACCCGGCCGACCCCGAGCATCTGGCCGCCGGGCAGCGCGCGGTCGGCGCGGTCCGGGCCATCCTGCTCGGGTACGGCCTCGACGGCGACGCCGCGACCGACGCCATCCGGATGTTCCGGGCCGCCGTGCACGGCTTCGTCGCCCTGGAGGCGGCCGGCGGATTCGGGCTGCCCCGCGACACCGACCGTTCCTTCGGCGAGATGATCGCGGGCCTGGACCGCGCCTACCGTTCCTGGAGGGACCGATGACCGCGGTGCTGCTCGGCGTGATCTTCCTGCTGGAGCTGGCCCTGCTGGGCTCGGCCGGCTACTGGGGCTTCACGCTCGACGTCGGCTGGCCGCTGCGCCTGCTGGCCGGACTCGGCGCCCCGCTGGTGATCGCCGTGGTGTGGGGACTGTTCTGCTCGCCGCGTGCCGCAGTGACGCTGCCCGACCCGGCCAAGCTCGCCGTCCAGGCCGCCTGCTTCCTCACCGGCGGCGTCCTGCTCGCCCTGGCCGGCCACGCCGCCCCCGGACTGGCCCTGGTGACCCTGTGGGCAGCCGACAAGGCCGCGTTGACGCTGACCGGCACCCCCATCTGAGAGATCTTGGAAGGATTCGGCCCCTCTGGGGGCACTTTCCTTCCAAGATCTCGGGGCGCGGCGGAACAGCGACGGGACTCTTTCCCGGAACGCCCGATTGGTCGTACCCTTCGCCGGTGACCGACGGCGACGAGCAGCCTCCCGGCCGGACGGCGGACAGCGACGAGCCTCGTACCGCCGTCACTCCGGGCGGTGCCCCCGTTGCCGACGTGGACGCCGCCGACGCAGACCCGCCGTCGGCGGACCACGCCGACGCCGCACCCCGGCCCGCCGTCGCCGCTCCGGCCGGCGACGGCGAACCCGCACCCGTGCCGAGCGAGAACGCCGACGGCGCGGCCGATGCCGGCGAACCGGCAGCGGACGCCGGCCCGCCGCCGCACCCGGCCGGGGCGATCGAGGCGGACACGGACCCACCCTCCCGCCCAGCCGGGGCCGTTGATGCAGACGCGGACCCGCCGCCACATCCCGTCGCGCCCTCGGTCGCGGACACGAGTCCGTCGCCGCGCCCCGTCGCGGGCACGAGTCAATCGCCGCACCTCCTGGCGGTTGCGGCGCCGTACCCCGTACCGCTGGCGCAGCCGGACCCGGCGCGGACGCGGGCGGTGCGGACACGGCGGCGGTGGCCGCTCTGGACCGCGCTCGGACTCGCGCTCGGCCTGGTGGCGGGCGCGGTGCCCGGCGTACTCCTCCGAGGGTCGGCGCCGGACGCGGCCGGGCGGTCGGCCGCGAAGGACGACCCGGGCACGGCGGCGCAGCGGCGGCTCGGCAAACGGATGCTCGCGCTGCTGGACCGGCAGGCCACCGCGCTGGTCGGCGCGGACCGGGCCGGCTTCCTCGCGGTCGCCGAGCCGGCGGCCCGGCCCGCGCTGAGCCGCCGGTACGCGGCGCTGCGGGCGCTGCGGGTCACCGTGTGGCGGCCGGCGGCCGACGGGGTGCCGGAGGCTGTCGAGGGGCGGCCGGGGGAGTGGCGACAGACGGTGACCGTGGGCTACTGCTTCGTGGTGCCGGACTGCGCGCCGAGCACTGTGGAGCTGGGCGCGCGCTGGCGGCTGGCGGGGGAGGAACCCCGGCTGACCGCGCTGGAACCGTCCGAGGCGGACCCGGCCGGGGTGCGGCCGTGGCAGGCGAACGACCTGGCCGTGACGGTCGGCAAGCGGGTCGTGGTGGCCACCACGGCGGCCCAGCGGCGCAAGCTGCCCGGCCTGCTCGCCCAGGCGGAGACCGCGGCCCGGGCCGCGGACCGGTACGCGATCGGCGGCCGGCCGCCGGACCGGTACGTCGTCTACTACGCCGGGAAGGGCGAGTGGCAGCGCTGGTACGGCGGCGGGCGGCCGAAGTGGACAGCCGGCTACGCGGTGGGTGTCGGCGGTGGGCGTCACGACGTCGTGCTGAACGCCCAGATCGTCACCCCGGCCGGCCTCGACGACCTGCTCCGGCACGAGCTGACCCACGCCGCCTCGCTCCCCGACCGCGGTTACGCCGACCGCGCGGACTGGTGGCTGGTGGAGGGGCTGGCCGAGTACGCCGGTGCCGACGGCCAGCCGGTGCACCGTTACGACGGCCTGACCGAGGTGCGGGACCTGCTGCGCGGCGGGTGGTCCGGGCGGCTGGACGAGGTGGCGCCGGCCGACGACGCGAGCGACGACCGGGTCGGCGGCGCGTACGGCGTCGGCTACCTGGCCGTACGCCATCTGGTCGACAGGTACGGCGAGCAGCGGATGCTGGACTTCTACCGGGCCGTGGTGCACCAGGGCCGGACCCCGGAGCAGGCCGCCGACGAGGTGTTCGGCGACCAGTGGTCGATGCTGCACGACGACTGCGTGGCCTACGTGCGGGCCGTCGTCGGCTGAACGTCGACACCTGTCGACGGGTCGTAGCATGGGCCGGGTGGCCCGCACTCCCTCGCCGCGGCTGCCCGCGGCCCGCCGCTTCCGTCTCGTCACCGCTGTGCTCGCCGTCGTCGCGCTGACCGGCACGACCGCAGCGTCCTGCGGCGACGACGCCCCGGCGGTGACAGTCGCCGAGGTGGGCCGCGCGCCGGTGAGCGAGGTGATCGACGCCCCGGCCACCGTCACCGCGCGGGCCGCCGCCACGCTCACCGCACCCGCCGACGGCACGCTCGCCCGCCTGCGGGTCCAGCCGGGCCAGCGGGTGACCCGGGGGCAGGTACTCGCGGTGATCGACTCGCCGTCGGCCCGGGACCGCCTGGCGAAGGCGCGGGACGCGTTGCGCGCGGCTGAGCGGGCCGGGCGGGGCACCGGCACCGGCGACCTGGGCGGCAGCCGGCGCGGCACGGACCGGGCCGCCGACGAGGCGTTCGCCGCCGCCCGCGCCGCCGCCGGCAAGGTCGGCGACCCGCGGGTACGCGCCGCGCTGCTGCTCCAGGTCTCCTCGGCGCAGCGGCAGTACGAGTCGGCCGCTCGCGCCGCCGACCGGGCCGTGGCCCAGGTGCAGCGCGGCGTCGCCGGCCTGAACAGCGCCGTCGGCGCGCTGTCGGCCGCGCAACGACTCCAGGCCCAGCAGGCGTACGACCTGGCGAAGGCGACTGTGGACGCGTTGACGTTGCGCGCGCCGATCGCCGGTGTGGTGCAGCCGGGCGGCACCCGGTCGCCGGCACCGGCCGACCTGGCCGGGCTGCTGGGTGCGGCGGGTGGCGCGGGGGTGCCCGGTCTCGACCCGTCGGCGCTGGGCGGTGGCGGGCAGGGCGGTCCGCCGCCGGGGGTGGACGACGCGATCCCGGCCGGTGGCCGGGTCACCGCCGGCACGCCGGTGCTCACCGTGGTGGACGTCGGCCGGCTCGGCCTGCTCGCCGAGGTGGACGAGACCGACGTGCTGCTGGTCCGGGCCGGGGTGCCCGCGTCGGTCGAGCTGGATGCGGTGACCGGCGCGACGTACGACGCCACGGTGCGGTCGGTGGACGTGCTGCCGACCAGCTCGGCGCGGGGTGGCGTCACCTACCGGGTCCGGCTCGACCTGGGCGCCGGCCGCCTCGGTGAGGCCGAGGCCGCTCCGGCGCCCCGCCCCGGCATGAACGCCGTCGTGCGGCTGCGGGTGCGGGAGGCAGCCGACGCGGTGGCGGTGCCGGCGTCGGCGGTGTTCTCCACCGACGGGCGGGACGCGGTCTGGGTGCTGCGCGACGGCCGGGCCGACCGGGTGCCGGTGACGGTGGGCGTGCAGGGGCAGGACCTGGTGCAGATCGTCGACGGCGTACGGGCCGGTGACCGGGTGGTGGTGCGCGGCGCCGACCAGGTGCGCGACGGCCAGGAACTGCGGTGACCGTACCGGCGGTCGAGGCGGTCGACGTCTGGCGCACGTACGAGCTGGACGGGGTCTCGGTGTCCGCGCTGCGCGGGGTGTCGCTCACCATCGACCAGGGCGAGTACGTGGCGGTGATCGGCCCGTCCGGCTCCGGCAAGTCGACGCTGATGCACCTGCTCGGCGGGCTGGACCGGCCCAGCGGCGGTCGGCTGGTGATCGGCGGGCGGGACGTGACCACGCTCACCGCGCCGGAGCTGGCGACGCTGCGCAACGAGACGATCGGCTTCGTGTTCCAGGCGTTCCACCTGCTGGCCCGTACGTCGGCTGTGGACAATGTGGCGTTGCCGCTCGTCTACCGGGGTGTCGGGGCGCGGCAGCGGCGGGAGCGGGCGGCGGCGATGCTGGGCCGGGTCGGGCTCGGCCATCGGCTGCACCACCGGCCCAACCAGCTCTCCGGCGGCGAGCAGCAGCGGGTGGCGATCGCCCGGGCGCTTGTCACCGAACCGGCGGTGCTGCTCGCCGACGAGCCGACCGGCAACCTGGACAGTGCCACCGGCGAGGCGGTGCTGGAGCTGCTGGAACAGCTGAACGCCGAGTCGGGCGTGGCGCTGGTGATGGTGACCCACGACCAGGAGGTGGCCGCCCGGGCACACCGGCGCATCGCGGTACGGGACGGGCTCATCCGGTCCGACAGCCTTCATGATCGACCGCCGTCGGACGGTTCCGGCGTACCTGCGACACTGGACCCCGCTCCCAGCGCGGAGCCCCGGTCCGCGTCCGGAAGCGGCCCGGGGCACCCGCCCGGTGGCCCCGGTGGCGCCACCGGGGCCACCGGGCGCCTTCCGCAAGGTTGGGGCGACGCCGGATGAGGCTGGCCGAGGCGTGGCGGGTGGCGTCGGACGCGCTGCGGGCCAACCGGATGCGCAGCCTGCTGACCATGCTCGGGGTGATCATCGGGGTGGCCTCGGTGGTGATCCTGGTGGCCATCGGCACCGGCACGAAACAGCAGGTCGAGCAGCAGGTCGAAGGGCTCGGCTCGAACCTGCTGCTGGTGGTGCCGGGCCGGATCGAGGTGGGCACCGCGCCGGTGGTCTCGCCGCTGGACCTCAGCGACGCCGACGCCGTCTCCCGGGTGGTCGGCGACCCCGGCCGGGTCGCCGTCACGGTGGCCTCCGGCGCGACCGCCCGGGCCGGCAACCGGTCCGACTTCACCACCGTGCAGGGCGTCCTGGAGACCACCCCGTCGGTGTTCACCAGGTCGCTGTCGCGGGGCCGCTACCTCACCGGGGCGGACGTGGACACCAGCCGCCGGGTGGCGGTGCTCGGCGACTCGGTGGCCCGGGCGCTCTTCCCCGACCGGGATCCGCTCGGCCAGCAGGTGACGCTGGCCGGGGTCCGGTTCCGGGTGATCGGCGTGTTCGCCCCGCTCGGGCAGAGCCTCGGCGTGGACCGGGACGACGAGGTGCACGTACCGGTGACGGCGGCGCAACGGCTCTGGGGCACCCAGCGCATCGACGGCATCGCGGTGAAGGCGCCGGACCGGGAGCGGATCGACGAACTCGGTGACCGGATCGTCGAGGAGTTGTCCCGCCGGCACCCGGACACCGAGTTCAGCGCCGTCACCCAGCGGCAGATCCTCGGCGTGCTCGGCGACATCCTGGGCGTGCTGACCGGCGTGCTGGCCGCCATCGCGGGCATCTCGCTGCTGGTCGGCGGCGTCGGTGTCTCCAACATCATGCTGGTCTCGGTACGCGAGCGGACCCGCGAGATCGGCCTGCGCAAGGCGGTCGGCGCCCGCCCCCGCGACATCGGCGTGCAGTTCCTGCTGGAGGCGGTGCTGCTCACCTCGGTGGGCGGCCTGACCGGGATGGCGCTGGGCGTGGGCACCGCGCTGCTCGTGGACGCGTTCTCGCCGATCCCGGCGGCGATCACCTGGTGGTCGCTGGCGCTGGCGTTCGGCGTCTCCGCGGCGGTCGGCATCGTCTTCGGCGTGGTGCCGGCGCAGCGGGCCGGACGGCTCGACCCGGTGGTGGCGCTGCGCGCCGAGTAGCCGGATCGGACGAGACACCCGTCCGGGCGAAAAAGCCCTGGTGGACATCGGGTGAACGGCTGCCTCGCCATGATCAAAGGGTGGAAGGGATCGCGCAGGTCACAGCCGTCCCGCTACCGTACTGGTTACACGCGCGTCGCTCGTCGAGGCGGGAACACCTGCCCGGTGACACGCGCCGGGCACGGGAATGGGTCGGTGAGCCATGGCCGGGTCGCAGTCCGACGCACGGCTGTCGGATGTCAGGTTCCTGACCGTCGCCGAGGTGGCGACGGTCATGCGGGTCTCCAAGATGACCGTCTACCGCCTCGTGCACAGCGGTGAGCTGACCGCGGTACGGGTCGGCCGGTCGTTCCGGGTGCCCGAGCACGCCGTGCACGAATACCTCCGGGGCGCCTTCCAGGAGTCCGCCTGAGCCCTCGGCGCACCGGTCCGCCGAGTGCGACGAAAAGGGGCATCGACGGGGGCGCGTTGGTCCTGCTGACGCACTCCGGTTAGGCTGGGCCACGACCGTGACCGCTCTCTGGTGTGCCCTGCCCACCACGCTGGTCCGGTCCGTTGTCCGCAAGCGGTCACGGCGCCACCCGTGGTGGTGCCGTCCGGTCCGCCCCGCACGTTGCATCGAAAGGCTTTCGTATGGGCTCGGTGGTCAAGAAGCGCCGCAAGCGCATGGCTAAGAAGAAGCACCGCAAGCTGCTGCGCAAGACCCGCGTCCAGCGTCGCCGTCTCGGCAAGTGACCGGTGCCGGGCAGCAGCCCGGCACCGGCACCACTTGCCAACTGTCGACCCTCGGAGGCTCAGGTGATCAGGCCGCGGACGTCCCGGCTCGATCCCGCCTGCCGCGCTAGGCGCACGACATGACCCCCGGTGACACCTCCGGTGCCCCGGGGGTCGTCGTCGTCACCGGGGTCGGCCGCTGGCTCGGCGCCCACGTGGCCGCCCGGCTCGCCGCCGACGATCGGATCGAACGCGTCATCGGGGTCGACCCGGCACCACCCAACCCCGAGCTGACCGACCTGCTCTCCGACGTCGAACGCATCCGCCTGGACCTCGACTCGCTCGGCGGCCTCCTGCACGACCTCGACGTCGACACCGTGGTGCACCTGGCGCTCGTCACCGCCCCCGACCCGCAGCAGGGCGGCCGGGCGGGGATGAAGGAACAGAACGTCATCGGCACCATGCAGCTGCTCGCCGCCGCGCAACGCGCGCCCCGGCTGCGCAAGCTCGTGGTCCGCTCGTCCACCGCCGCGTACGGGGTGTCGTTCCGCGATCCGGCCGTCTTCACCGAGGAGACCGAGCCGCGCGAGGTGCCGCGCGGCGGTTTCGGCCGCGACATCCTCGACATCGAGGGGTACGTCCGCGGGTTCCGCCGCCGTAGGCCCGACGTCACCGCGACGGTGCTGCGCTTCGCCCCGTTCATCGGGTACGCCGCCGACACCACGCTCACCCGCTACTTCTCCCAGCCCGTGGTGCCCACCGTCTTCGGCCGCGATCCGCGCCTGCAGTTCGTGCACTTCGACGACGCGCTGGAGGTGCTGCACCGGTCCGTCGCCGAGGACCATCCGGGCACGTACAACGTCGCCGGGCCGGGGGTGCTGTCGCTGTCCCAGGCGATCCGCCGGGCCGGCCGGGTGGCGGTGCCGGTGCTGGAACCGGGCCTGGCCGGGGTCGCCGCGATCGCCCGCAGTCTGGGCTTCGGCCGGTACGGCTTGGATCAGGTGGACCTCTTCGTGCACGGTCGGGTGGTGGACACCAGCCGACTGGAGCGGGAGTACGGCTTCACGCCCCGCTCGACCGCCGCCGCGTTCGAGGACTTCATCCGCGCCCACCACGGCGGCGTCGTGGTCACCCGCGACCAGCTCGCCGCCGCCGAGCAGTTGGTGCTGGAGAGCATCAGGCAGGTCCGCTCGACCGTACGGGAGCGTTCGTGAGCAGCCCTGACGAGCGGCGCGACGGGCGCTTCGACGTACCGCTGGGTGTGCCGGATCCGGGCGCGGAGCCGGCGCGGCGCAACGGGCACCGCCGGGTGACCGCGCCGTCCGCCCGCCCGGCGGTGCCGCCGGACGAGCCGGACACCTCCGCCGACGAGCCGGGCGCGGGCGTTGCGGACCCGGCCACGCCCCACCAGCCGGCGAAGAAGACGGTCGCCAAGAAGACCGTCGCCAAGAAGGCGGTGGCGAAGAAGGCGGTGGCTGAGCCGCCCGCCGGGAGCACGCCGGGCGGTGAGACGCAGAACCCCGCCGGGCCGGCGGTGGCCGACCGGCCGGGGGACCACTGGGACCGCAAGGTGGCCCAGGGGCTGGCGTTCCTGCGGCGGCGGCTCGCCGGTGACTACGAGGTCGACGAGTTCGGCTTCGACCCCGACCTGACCGACGCGGTGGTCCACCCGCTGGTCCGGCTGCTCTACCGGGACTGGTTCCGCACCGAGGTCAGCGGCATCGAGCACGTACCGGACGAGGGCGCCGGCCTCGTCGTGGGCAACCACTCCGGCACCGTGGCGCTCGACGCGCTGATCCTCTCCACCGCGCTGCACGACCGGCACCCGGCGCATCGCTACCTGCGGCTGCTCGGCGCCGACCTGGTCTTCCGGATGCCCGTCGTCTCCGAGATCGCCCGCAAGACCGGCGGCACCGTCGCCTGCAATCCGGACGCGGAGCGGCTGCTCGGCAACGGCGAACTGGTGGGCGTGTTCCCGGAGGGCTTCAAGGGCGTCGGCAAGCTCTACGCCGACCGCTACAAGCTCCAGCGCTTCGGGCGGGGCGGGTTCGTCTCGGCCGCGCTGCGCACCGGGACGCCGATCGTGCCGGTCGCGATAGTCGGCGGCGAGGAGATCTATCCGATGCTCGCCGACATCAAGCCGCTGGCCCGGCTGCTCAAGCTGCCGTACTTCCCGGTCACGCCGACGTTCCCCTGGCTGGGTCCGCTGGGCATGGTGCCGCTGCCGAGCAAGTGGCTGATCGAGTTCTGCCCGCCGATCCCGACCGCGCACCTGCGCGACGCGGCGGACGACCCGCTCGTGGTGTTCAACCTCGCCGACCAGGTGCGGGAGACGATCCAGCAGACGCTGCACAAGCTGCTCGAACGCCGGCCGGACCCGTTCGGCCCCTGAGCCGGTTCAGGCGTCGCGGTGGCGGCGCCGGTGCAGCGCCAGGCCGGCCGTGACCGCGCCGGCGAGCAGCCCGGCCGCCGCGGTGGATGGCACGGCGATGCGTACGGCCCGCCGCCCGGTGCGGAAGTCGCGCACGTCCCAGCCCCGCTCGCGGGCCTGCCGCAGCAGCGCCGGATCGGGGTTGACGGCCACCGCCCGGCCGACCGCGCAGAGCATCGGCAGGTCGTTCGCCGAGTCGCTGTAGGCGGCGCACCGGGCCAGGTCCAGCCCTTCCACGGCGGCGAGCTGGGTGACCGCCTCGGCCTTCGCCGGCCCGTGCATCAGGTCACCGACCAGCCGTCCGGTGTACGCGCCGTCGACCACCTCGGCCACCGTGCCGATCGCGCCGGTCAGGCCGAGCCGGGTCGCGATCACCCGGCCGATCTCCACCGGGGCGGCGCTGACCAGCCAGACCCGCTCGCCCGCGTCGAGGTGGCGCTGGGCCAGGCGACGGGTGCCGGCCCAGATGCGCGGCGCCATCAGCTCGTCGAAGATCTCGTCGGCGAGGCGTTCCATGTCGTCGACCCGCCAGCCCTGAACGAAGGCGAGCGCGGCCTCCTTGGCCTGCGACATGTCGCCCGCGTGCTCGGTGGCGAGCAGTCGGAACCGTGCCTGCTGCCAGGCGAACCGGGCCAGGTCGCCGGTGGTGAAGTACTTCCGGGCAGCCAGCCCGCGGGCGAACCAGTAGATCGACGCGCCCTGCATCATCGTGTTGTCCACGTCGAAGAACGCGGCGGCGGTGGGGTCGGGCGTGACAGTGGTCGCCGGCGCCGAGGGGGTCTCCGACCAGCCCGCGGTGTGCCCGTGCGCGTCGGTGCTGACGGTCACCTTCCGGCTCTCGGCCACGGCGACCTCCCTGCCTCGACGACGCGTACGTGCTCCGAGTCGAGCGTATCCGGCACGGTGTGACGGCCGGGTGTCCGCCGGGAGAAGTGTGGCGCGGTAGGCGTCGATCGCTCAGCGGTCGGCCGGACAGGTCGACGGCGCGGGTCCGAGCATGTCGCTGGCCTGCGGCGCGGGCAGCCCGCAGGCGATCGCCTCGCGGAGCGCGTCGGCGCGCTTGCCGGCCGCGTCGAGCAGGGACAGCGAGCGCCGGGTGCGCTCCCGGTCGGCGTAGTCGGGCCGGTCGAGCAGGCCGCTGACCACCCGGCGCTGGCCGGCGAGGAAGGTGTCCACCGCGTCCAGCGCCGCCGGGTCGGAGCGCTGCGCGGCGACGGTGGTCAGCAGGCGTACGCCCTGGCGGGTGTCCGCGTCCATGTCGTCCAGGACGGCGCTGAAGCCGAGCCGGTCGTCGCGGACCGAGGCGGCCTCGTCGAGCCGGGTACGGGCGAAGTCGAGGAAGAGTTGACCGCGGCTGATGTCCGAGCTGGCGAGCGCGAGCTGGGCGCGCTCGGTGGAGCGCTTCATGCCGTACAGGGCGTCACCGGGCAGCGCGTTCTCGCTGGCGGCGGAGATGCCGGAGAGGGCGATCGCCCCGGCGGCCACGCCGACCAGGATCGCGCCCCGGGCCCGCGCCCGGCGGCCGGTGATGGCGGGCAGCAGCGCGCCGCGTACGCCGGAGGTGCCGGTCTTGTCCGGCGCGCCGACGCCCTCGCGTTCGACGGTGGCCACGAGCATCGCCCGCAGGCCGGTACGGAACTCGGCGTCCACCTCGACGTCGGGCCGCTCGGCGGTGATCCGGCGGCTCACCTCGACGAGCGCGGTGAGTTCACCGTCCGCCTTGGACCGGACGTGGTGCCGGCGTCCGCCGTTGGCCTCGTCGAGGAGTTGCGCGAAGCGCTCGGCTCGCCGACGGGAGAAGAGGTCGCTGTCCACCGCGGCACCCCCTCTCGCTGGTCACGGCCGGGCGGCCGTCGTCGTCACCAGCGACCGGTGGCAGCGTGTGGCCCGAAGCCGACCGGAACGGCCGACCTGACCCGCCGGACCGGGTGGCCCGGGGGACGCCGGGACAACCACTGGTCGCACCCGGAGAAACGGACCGCGCCGGTCGCCGGTTACGGCTGGGGCGGCGGCGAAATCACCGGGAGTGAGGGGCGGGGTGGGGTACGTCGGGCATGCGACACCGCCCGGCGAGCGTGCGCCGGCCGGGTCGGACCGATCAGGAGTGGAACCCGTCGGGCAGCAGCCGGGCCAGCGCCCGGACCGCCCGGTATTGCAGAGCCTTGATGGCACCCTCGTTCTTGCCCATGGCGCGGGCCGTCTCGGCCACCGAGAAGCCCTGGAGGAACCGCAGCACGATGCACTCCTGCTGCTCCGGATTGAGCTGCTTGACGGCGGTGAGCAGGGCGACATTCGTGATGTGCTCCACCACCGCGGCCTCGGGGCTGCCCTCGGGCCCGCGGTCCTCCCGGTCGGCGTCCAGGACGTCACCGGTGGTGACCTCCAGCCGGTAGCGCCCGGACTTGAAGTGGTCGGCGACCAGGTTGCGGGCGATGGTGACCAGCCAGGCACCGAGGTCGCGTCCCTGCCAGGTGAAGCTGCCGATCCGCTTGAGCGCCCGCAGGAACGTGTCGGAGGTGAGGTCCTCGGCGAGCTGGCGGTTGCCGACCCGGAAGTAGACAAACCGGAAGACGGTGTCGACGTACCTGTCGTAGATCAGCCCGAACGCCTCGGACTCGCCCGCCTGCGCGCGTTCGACCAGCGTCCACACCTCGGTGGCCGGGTCGGACGGGTCGGGGCGGCTGGGGAAGCCGGTGGCGGGCGCGGCCGGTACGGCGGGCAGGACGGCGGTGTCACCCGCGGTCACCGCCGGCAGGATCGCGGTCTCGGCGGCGGACGGCTCGGTCCCGGTCGCCGCGTCGCCGCGTCGCGCCTGGGCCGGCATCGTGGGGCGGGCCGGGCTGCCCAGGCGGCCGGTCGTGGGCTTCGCGTTGCCGCCCGGGGTCGCGGGGCGGGGTGGTGCCTCGTTCGTGTGGTGCGCGCGGCTGCGGACACGCCGCCCGTCGCCGCGTACCGCGAGCTGGCCGTCGGCGCTCCGCGGGCCGGGGTCCGCGCGCTCGTTGAGCGGGTTGCGCTGGGCCGGGCCGGTGACGCCGGCCGGTCGTTCGGCGTAACCGAAGGTGGTCACCGCGCCTCCCCAGGCTTGGCGGACAGTGACCGCGCCGGAGGACCGGGTAACACCCGGTCGGGCACGGCCGGGTCGGGACGTGCCGACGGGCGGCAGATCCCCTTGAGGTGCTGGTCCAATGCGCTCACGGGCACGGGGGCCTCCTCGGGCTGAGGGGTGTCGACTCACGGCAAATGGGGTGAGCCGACCCGAGTGATGATAGGGCCAACGTCACCCACGCGTGGCAAGTCCGTTACACAGAGCGGAAGTATTTCCCGCCAGGTCGCACACATGGCGGACCGGTTGTCCGTCGCGTGTGGTTGACTTTCGCGCCGGAACCTGGTCCGCAGTGGAAAGTCCTGGTCGGAGCCGATTTTCTTTTCGCTCGGCGTGTCGCGGCAGCGGTGCGGCCGGGTCACTTCCGGCTGTCCGCCCGGGCGCCGTTGGAGATCCTCATCCCGTGGCTAGGAATCCCACCGTACGGCAATTGCAGTCCCGTGCGGCGGACCCGGCGCCGTGTCCGGGCATGGCCTGTCGGACACCGCTGTGCCAGACTCAGCCACCGTGCAGGACGCCGCCGAAAGCTCCGCGCCGAACCTCGCCGACCGGCTCCGCCACGCCGCCGAACAGCGGGGCGACCGGGCCGCGCTGCACTGGCGCGACCGGACGCTGACCTGGTCCGAGCTGGACGACGCGGTCACCACCACCGCCCGCGCGCTGCTCGCCGACGCGCCACCGGCCGACGGAACCGGCCACCCGCACCGGGTGGCGATCGCGTTCGGCAACACGCCGGACTTCGTGGTCACCTACCTCGCCGCGCTCCGGGCCGGTCTGGTGGCCGTACCTGTCAACCCCGCGCTGACCGCCCGCGAACTGCGGCACGTCCTCGCCGACTCCGGCGCGGCCGTGCTGGTCGGTGCGCCCGAGGTGACCGGCCGCGTGGACGCCTCCGAACTGCCCGCGCTGCGTACCGTGCACACCACGCCGCCGGTGGCCGGCGACGACACCCCGGCCGGGTTCCCGGCCCGCTCCGGCGACGACCTCGCCGTCCTGCTCTACACCTCCGGCACCGAGGGGCGGCCCAAGGGCGCGATGCTGTCGCACCGGGCCCTCGCCGCCAACCACGACCAGGTCGACCGCATCGAACCACCGGTGGTCGGCCCCGACGACGTCGTGCTGCTCGCCCTACCGCTGTTCCACGCGTACGGGCTGAACTCCGCGCTCGGCGCCGTCGTGCGGCACGGCGCGACCGGGGTGCTCGTCGACGAGCCCGGCCCGGCCGGAGCGCTGGACGACATCGCGCGGCACCGGGTCACGGTGCTCGTCGGCGTACCGTCGATGTTCCTGACCTGGGCCGAGGCGGCGCGCGACCCGGCCGCGGCGCTCGCCTCCGTGCGCGTCGCGGTGTGCGGCGCGGCGCCGCTGCCGCTCGCGGCCGGGGCGCGTTTCACCGAGCTGACCGGGCATCCGGTGCACGTCGGATACGGGCTCACCGAGACCGCGCCGGTGCTCACCTCGACGCTCGTCGGCGGCGAGCCGAAACCGGGGTCGATCGGCCGCCCGCTGCCCGGTGTCGGGCTGCGCCTGGTCGGGTCCGACGGCACCGAGCTGTGGCGCGACGGGGTGCCCGCCGAGGCCCCCGACGAGGACGAGATGGACCTCTCCGACGAGGCGACTGGCACCGACCCCGGGCAGATCGTGGTACGCGGGGAGAACCTGTTCGCCGGTTACTGGCCGGACGGGCGGGGCGGGCCGGACCCGGACGGCTCGTGGGCGACAGGCGACGTGGCGTACGCCGACGGCGACGGAGACCTGTTCCTGGTCGACCGGCTCGGCGAGCTGATCCTGGTAAACGGCTTCAACGTCTACCCGCACGAGGTGGAGCTGGTGCTCCGGGCCCACCCCGGCGTGGCCGAGTCGGCAGTCCTCGGTGTGCCGCACCCGCGGACCGGCGAGACTGTGCGGGCGTACGTGGTCCGGGCGGCCGGCCCGCCGGTGACGGCGGAGGACCTGCTCGCACACTGCGCGCGTAACCTGGCCCGGTTCAAGTGCCCGACCGCCGTCGAGTTCGTCGACAGCCTGCCGTACTCGGCGATCGGCAAGGTACGCAAGACCGAGCTGCGCCCGGCGCCCGCGGTGCCGTCGCCGGCGACGCCGACCGAGATCCGCACGGAGGTATCCGATGTCCAGTGACCCGAGGCTCATCCTGATCACCCGCCCCGGCTGCCACCTGTGCGACGACGCCAAGGCCGCGCTCGACCGGGTGGTGGCGGTCACCGGCGACCGGTGGGTCGAGCGGGACGTCACCGGCGACCTGGAGATGGAGCGCGACTACGGCGACCGGCTGCCGGTGGTGCTGCTCGACGGCAAGGAGCACGGCTACTGGCGGGTCGAGGAGGACCGGCTGCTGCGCGACCTGACTACGCCGCAGCTCTAGCACTATGGTGCTCGGGTGACGGGTATGCGACGCCACCTCGTGTGGGACTGGAACGGAACGCTCCTCGACGACCTCGACCTGGTGGTCCAGGCCACGAACGTCGCCTTTGCCAGCGCCGGCGGACCGGCGGTCACCGCCGCCGAGCACCGGGTGCGGTTCCGGCGGCCGATCGCCGACTACTACGCCGAGATGCTCGGCCGAGCCGTGGACGCCGAGGCGTTCGGTGCGCTCGACCGGGTCTTCCACGACGCGTACCGGGCCGGGCTGACCACCTGCGCCCTGGCCGCCGACGCCACCACGGCGATCGAGTCGTGGGAGGGCAGTCAGTCGCTGCTGTCCATGTGGTTCCACGACGAGCTGGTGCCGACAGTGCACACGTACGGGCTGACCCCGCACTTCCGCCGGGTGGACGGGCTGCGTGCCACGATCGGCGGCGGGCACAAGGCCGAGTGGCTGGAGAAGCACCTGGCCGAGCTGGGGCTGGGCGGGCACGAGGTGGTGCTGATCGGCGACTCGCTGGACGACGCCGACGCGGCCGCCTCGGTCGGCGCCCGCTGCGTCCTCTACACCGGGGGCCTGTCCGACCCGGACCGGCTGCGCGGCAGCGGCCACCCGGCCGCCGACACGCTCACCGAGGCGGTGACGCTGGCCCGCACGCTGCCCTGACCGGTCCGGGTCAGGCGCGCAGGTGGGCCAGCACGGCCAGGACGCGGCGGTGATGGGTGGTCGCATCAGGGGGCAGGTCCAGCTTGGTGAAGATGTTGCGGACATGCTTCTCCACCGCGCCGTCGCTGACCACGAGCGTCCGGGCGATGGCGGTGTTCGAGCGGCCCTCGGCCATCAGCGCCAGGACCTCGCGCTCGCGCGGGGTCAGCGACGCCAGCGGGTCGTCGCGCCGCCGCCGGACCAGCAACTGGCTGATCACCTCCGGGTCGAGCACGGTGCCGCCGGCGGCCACCCGGGCCAGGCCGTCGAGGAACTCGTCGATCGCGGCGACCCGGTCCTTGAGCAGGTAGCCGATCCCGCCGCCGCCCCCGCCCGCGGTGTCCAGCAGGTCGTCGGCGTACGACACCTCGACGTACTGGGACAGCACCAGGATCGGCGTACCAGGCACCCGGCGGCGGGCCTCCACCGCGGCTCGCAGTCCCTCGTCGGTGTGTGACGGCGGCATCCGCACGTCCACCACCGAGACGTCGGGCCGGTGCGCCACGACCGCCGCGACCAGCGCGTCACCGTCACCGACGGCCGCCACCACCTCGTGCCCGTACTCGGTCAGCAGCCGGACCAGCCCCTCCCGGAGCAGTACGGCGTCGTCCGCGATCACCACCCGCATGGGTCCGGTGTCTATCACGCCCGGACCCGGCGCCGGGCCGGCGGTCCGGATGCCGGGCGCGGCGCGTCACCTCGGCAGTTCGGCGTGGACCCGGGTCGGGCCGCCGGCCGGGCTGTCCACCTCGAGCGTGCCGCCGGCCGCCCGGACCCGGTCGGCGATGCCGCTGAGCCCGTGGCCCTTGGCCAGGTGCGCGCCGCCGGCGCCGTCGTCGATGACGGTGATCTCCAGCCGGCCCACCTTCCGGGTGACCTCCACCCGGCAGGTGTTCGCCCGGCTGTGCTTCGAGACGTTCGTCAGGGCCTCGGCCACCACGAAGTACGCGGTGCTCTCCAGCCCCGGGTCGAGCCGTCCGGCGGCGGTGCCCAGGTCGTCGTCCACGGCCAGCTCGGTAGGTACGAGCGCGCGGGCGGCGAGCGCGGCGAGCGCGCTGGGCAGGCCCCTGTCGACCAGGATCGGCGGCGCGATGCCCCGGGACAGGGCGCGCAGCTCGTCCAGCGTCTCCCGGGTCTGCGCGACCGCCTCGTCGAGCGTCTGCCGGGCCGCCTCCGGGTCGGCGGCGAGCTGGTGGCGGGCCCGGCCGAGGTCCATTGCGAGCCGGACCAGCCGCTGCTGCGGGCCGTCGTGGATGTCGCGCTCCAGCCGGCGCAGCGCGACCGCCTCGGCCGAGGCGGCGGCCCGCTTCTGCTCCTCCAGCGTGATGATCCGCTGCCGCATCTCGGCCACGCCGGTGAGCAGCGAGTACGCCAGCCCGGCCTGGAGCCGGGCGCAGCCGCGCGCCACCAGCGGGAGGGTGAACAGGGCGAACACCCCGATAGCGGTGTTCAGGGCGATCCGCGCGCCCGCGCCGTCACCCATCCCGAGGAGCTGGCTCAGGTCCTGGTCGTCGACGCCGCGCGGGATGGCCCAGTCGTAGACGACGTAGAGCGTGCCGCCCAGCGCCAGCACCCACCAGACCACGAGCAGCACGAACGTGGGTAGCGCGACGAGCAGCCGGACGAACGCGTGCAGCAGGTCCAGCCACGACTGCGCGTCCCGGATCGGGGTGAACACGCGGCGCCAGAACCCGGCGCCCGGCTCGGGGGTCCGGTAGACCGGGCGTACCCGGGGCCGGTCCAGCACCCCGGCGAGCCGCAGCCGCTCGATGTCGGCCAGCCCGCGGGCCGCGTAGAGGAAGCCGGCGAGGATCGGCAGGCCGAGCGTGGTCACCAGCAGCCCGGCGCTGAGTGCGATCCCCACCACGGCGAGCACGAAGCTGACGATCGCCAGCGGGAGGCCCACGAGCACGTAGGTGGTGTCGCGGGCGAGGCGGCGCAGGAGCCCGTGGACGGGGGACAGCGGAGTGGGCGCGGTGGCCGGTGGTGCTGCGGTCATGAGTCGAGGCTATGGGCGCGTGCCCCGCCCACCCATCCCGCACGCTGGCCTCTTCGGGGTGGGGTTCTCCCTACTGAAAACGTGAGACTCGCCTCGCCACGCCGGTCACGGAGCGCTACGGGCCCCGCGCGATTGGTCAGGGAAGTCTGGATTGAGCAATAATCGCCACGCGCCGCCGAGAGACGCGGTTGATCGATCTTGCGGGAATGGAGGGGCAGGTGAAGGCGCGTCGCGAGCTTTCAAGATCGCGATTTGTGCACCCCTTCACAAACACCTACTCTGTAGTTCCGACGCGCCCTGCTAGCACAGCCGGCAATCTCGGTCGCCAGCGGGAGTCCCGAAACGACCGGCCCCCGTCGCTGGTCGAGGATCGCACCGCACGGAGTCTCATGAGCCAGCACCGTCAACCAGGCGCGCCCGGTCGCACCGGTGCCGTACCGGCACTTCCGGAGCTGCCCGAGGCGACCGTGTCCCGGCTCCCGGAATACCTGCGTGCGCTGCACGCACTCGCCGACGCCGGGCATGAGACGGTGTCCAGCGAGGGCCTGGCGAACGCCGCGGGCGTCAACTCCGCGAAGCTCCGCAAGGACCTGTCCCACCTCGGCTCGTACGGCACCCGCGGCGTCGGCTACGACGTCGCGCTGCTCGTCGACCAGATCTCCTCGGTGCTCGGGCTCACCCAGTGCCGCGCCGTCGCGCTCGTCGGCGTGGGTAATCTCGGTCACGCCCTGGCCGGCTACGACGGTTTCGCCAACCGCGGATTCCGCATCGCCGCGCTCGTCGACGCCGACCGGTCCCGCGTCGGCGAAGTGATCAACGGCCTGGTCGTACGGCACGTCGACGAGCTGCCCCGGATCGTCGCCGAGGAGTCGATCTCGATCGGCGTCATCGCCACGCCCGCCCCGGCCGCCCAGGCGGTCGCCGACCAGTTGGTCGCCGTCGGCGTGACGAGCATCCTCAACTTCGCGCCGTGCGTACTCTCGGTTCCGGACGGGGTCGACGTGCGCAAGGTCGACCTCGCCATCGAGCTGCAGATCCTGTCCTTCCACGAGCACCGCAAGGCATCGCTGACCGCGCTCCCCGCCACCGGCGGGTCCGCCCTCACCGCCCTGCCCGGCGGACTCGCGGCAACCGACACCCAGGAGGCGATCGGCACGTGAAACTGCTCGTCGTCGGCGCGTCCTACCGCACCGCCCCGGTCGCCACCCTGGAACAGCTGGCCGTCCCGCCCGCCGACCTCACCCGCACGCTGGATCGCCTGATCGCCCAGCCGTACGTCGCCGAGGCCGTCCTGGTCTCCACCTGCAACCGGGTGGAGGTCTACGCCGCCGTCTCCGGGTTCCACGGCGGACTCGGCGACATCTGCGCGGTCCTCGCCGACCAGGCCGGCTGCCAGCCCGCGGCGCTCGCACCGCACCTCTACGTGCACTACGACGCCGCCGCCGTGGACCACGTCTTCCGGGTGGCCGCCGGTCTCGACTCGATGGTGGTGGGCGAGGCGCAGATCCTCGGCCAGCTCCGCGACGCGTACCACTCCGCCGGTGGCGCCGACTCGGCCGGTCGCCTGCTGCACGAGCTGATGCAGCAGGCGCTGCGGGTCGGCAAGCGCGCACACGCCGAGACCGACATCGACCGGGCCGGGCAGAGCGTCGTCACCGCCGCCCTCGACCTCGCCGCCGAGCTGCTCGACGGCGACCTGGCCGGCCGGCCCGCCATGGTGGTCGGCGCCGGCGCGATGGGGTCGCTGGGCGTAGCCACGCTGTCCCGGCTGGGCGCCGGCCCGCTCACCGTGACCAACCGGGGCGCCGCCCGTGCCGTCCGGCTCGCCGAGTCGTACGGCGCGTCCGCCGTACCGATGGCCGAGCTGATCACCGCGCTCGCCGCCGTCGACGTCGTGGTCGCCGCCACCGCCGCCACCGAGCCGGTGCTCACCCGCGACGTGGTGACCCGGGCGCTGGCCCGCCGGGACGCCGGCCGCGGCCCGCTGGTCCTGCTGGACCTGGCCGTCCCGCGCGACGTCGAGCCCGGCGTCGACGAGCTGCCCGGCGTCGAGGTGATCGACATCGACCGGATGGCCGCCGTCCTCGCCGACGGACCGGCCGCCGCCGACGCCGCCGAGGTGGCCCGGATCGTCACCGGTGAGGTCGAGGCGTTCCTGAGCTGGCTGCGCGGCGCCGACGTCGCGCCGACGGTGGCCGCCCTGCGCGGCCGGGCCGAGGACGTCGTCAGCGCCGAGCTGCGCCGGCTCGGCCAGCGCCGCCCCGACCTAAGCGACGACCAGCGCGCCGAGGTCGCCCGCACCGTGCACCGGGTCGTGCAGCGCCTGCTGCACCAGCCGACCGTACGGGTCCGCCAGCTCGCCGCCGAGCCCGGCGGTGACCAGTACGCGGCGCTGCTGCGCGAACTGTTCGACCTGGACGTCCCGCAGACGTCCCCGGTCGACACCGTCCCCGATGTGGTCGCCACCGACCTCGACGGCCGGCCGTCGTTCGACGCCGCCGACGTCCCGCCCACCGGAGGTGCGCGATGACCGCCCCCCTTCGCCTCGGTACCCGGGGCAGCGCCCTGGCGATGGCCCAGTCCGGCCACGTCGCCGAGGCCCTCACCGCGGCCACCGGCCGGCCGGTCGAGCTGGTCGAGGTGGTGACCGCCGGCGACCGGTCCACCGCCCCGGTGCAGCGGCTCGGCGTCGGCGTGTTCGTGTCCGCGCTGCGCGACGCGCTGACCGCCCGCGAGATCGACTTCGCCGTCCACTCGTACAAGGACCTGCCCACCGCGGCGGCGCCCGGCCTGCACGTCGCGGCCGTACCGCCCCGGCAGGACCCGCGTGACGCGCTGGTGGCGACGAACGGCCGTACGCTCGCCGAGCTGCCGCCCGGCGCCATCGTCGGCACCGGCGCGCTGCGCCGGATCGCCCAGCTGCACGCGCTGGGTATGCAGTTGGAGGTCACCCCGATCCGAGGCAACATCGACACCCGGCTCGGCCGGGTGCTCGGCCCGGACGCCGACCTCGACGCCGTCGTGCTCGCCCGCGCCGGGCTCAACCGGATCGGCCGCGCCGACGTCATCACCGAGACGCTCGACCCGATGCTCATGCTGCCCGCGCCCGCCCAGGGTGCGCTGGCCGTCGAGTGCCGGGCCGACGACCAGGACGTGATCGAGCTGCTCGCGCTGCTCGACCACGCGCCGTCCCGTGCCGCGATCACCGCGGAACGGGCGCTGCTGGCCACCCTGGAGGCAGGGTGCAGCGCACCCGTGGCCGCGTACGCCGTCCTCGCCGAAGGCGAGCCCACCGACGAGGGCGACGTCAATCAGGAGATCTACCTGCGCGGTGCGGTGATCAGCCCGGACGGTTCGCGTGACCTCCGGCTGTCCCGCACCGGAACGCCCGCCGACGCGGCGGAGATCGGCAAGGCACTCGCCGCCGAACTCCTCGAACTCGGCGCCGACTCGATCCTCGGCCAGGACGCACAGGCCGGCCCGGGGACCCAGCAACTTGGGAGCACAGAATGACCCGCACCCGTAAGCCCGTAGGCCAGATCGCCTTCGTCGGGGCCGGACCCGGCGACCCGGGCCTGCTGACCCGCCGGGCGCTGGACGCCCTGGTCGACGCCGACCAGGTGGTCTACGACCGGGGCGTACCCGAGTCGCTCCTGGCGCACGTCCGCGCCCAGGCCCGGCCGGACGCCGAGTTCAGCCCCGCCGAGGGCGTACCGGGGGACGTGGCGAAGGTGCTGATCTCCGCGGCCCGGGCCGGGCAGAACGCCGTGCACCTCGTCTCCGGTGACCCGTTCGGCCACGACTCGGTGGTCAAGGAGGTGCAGGCGGTCGCGCGTACCGCCGCGCACTTCGAGGTGGTGCCGGGCGTCGGCCAGGCCGAGGGCGTGGCCACCTACGCGGGTGTCCCGCTGCCGGGCGTACGCACCGCCGCCGACGTCGAGGACGTCACCGCGCTGGACTTCGAGGCGCTCGCCACCGCCGTCGGGCGGGGTTCGCTGGCGCTCGCCGTGGACGCCGGTGACCTGGCCGCCGTCCGGGACGGCCTGCTGGCCGCCGGGGTCGACGGCACCACAGCGGTCGGGGTGACCGGCGACGGCACCGGCGAGACGCAGTACACCACCACGTCGAGCGTGGACTCCTTCGTCGCGGCGGCGCTCGGCTTCACCGGCCGGGTGGTGCTCACCGTCGGCGCCGCAGTCACCGACCGCGACAAGCTGAGCTGGTGGGAGAACCGCCCGCTGTACGGCTGGAAGGTGCTGGTGCCCCGCACCAAGGAGCAGGCCGGCGTGATGAGCGCACGGCTGCGCGCGTACGGGGCGATCCCGTGCGAGGTGCCGACCATCGCGGTCGAACCGCCGCGTACCCCGGCGCAGATGGAGCGGGCCGTGAAGGGCCTGGTCGACGGCCGGTACGCCTGGGTCATCTTCACCTCGGTGAACGCGGTCCGGGCGGTGTGGGAGAAGTTCGCCGAGCACGGTCTGGACGCCCGCCACTTCGGCGGCGTGAAGATCGCCTGCATCGGTGACGCCACCGCCGAAGCCGTCCGCGCCTTCGGCATCCAGCCCGAGCTGATCCCCTCCGGGGAGCAGTCCTCCGAGGGCCTGCTGGCCGAGTTCTCGCCGCACGACGAGATCCTCGACCCGGTGGGCCGGGTGCTGCTGCCGCGCGCCGACATCGCCACCGAGACGCTTGCCGCCGGGCTCACCGAGCGCGGCTGGGAGGTCGACGACGTGACCGCGTACCGGACCGTGCGGGCGGCGCCGCCGCCCGCCGAGATCCGCGACGCGATCAAGTCGGGCGGGTTCGACGCGGTGCTGTTCACCTCGTCGTCCACGGTGCGGAACCTCGTCGGTATCGCCGGGAAGCCGCACGCCCGGACCGTTGTTGCAGTGATCGGGCCCAAGACGGCGGAGACCGCCACCGAGTTCGGCCTGCGCGTCGACGTGCAGCCGCCGCACGCCTCGGTACCCGACCTGGTGGAGGCGCTCGCCGCCTACGCCGTCGAGCTGCGGGAGAAGCTCGCCGCCATGCCGGCGAAGCAGCGCCGGGGCTCCAAGGTGCAGGGCCCGACCGCCCTGCGGTTCCGCTGACAGGAGGCCCCGTCATGCCGTACCCCGAGATCCGGCCCCGCCGGCTGCGCCGCAACGCGGCCGTGCGGCGGCTGGTCTCCGAGACCCGCGTCGACCCGGCCGAGCTGGTCGTGCCGATGTTCGTCAAGGAGGGCCTGACCGAGCCGCGGGCCATCGCGTCGCTCCCGGGGGTGCTCCAGCACTCCCGGGACTCGCTGCGCAAGGCCGCGGCGGAGGCGGTCCAGGCCGGGGTCGGCGGGATCATGCTGTTCGGGGTGCCCGAGACGCGGGACGAGACCGGCTCCGGCGGCATCGACCCGGCCGGCGTGCTCAACACGGCGATCCGGGACGTGATCGCCGAGGTCGGTGACTCGACTGTCGTGATGAGCGACCTGTGCCTGGACGAGTTCACCTCGCACGGGCACTGCGGTCTGCTCACCCCGGACGGTGGGGTCGACAACGACGCCACGCTCGCCGCGTACGCCGACATGGCGGTGGCCCAGGCCGCCGCCGGGGTCCACGTGGTCGGGCCGTCCGGGATGATGGACGGCCAGGTCGGTGTGGTCCGCAAGGCGCTGGACGCCGCCGGGCACCAGGACGTCTCGGTGCTTGCGTACGCGGTGAAGTACGCCTCCGCCTTCTTCGGCCCGTTCCGCGACGCCGTGGAGTCGGCGCTGGAGGGGGACCGGTGCACCTACCAGCAGGACCCGGCGAACCTGCGCGAGTCGCTGCGCGAGGTCGAGCTGGACGTGGCCGAGGGCGCCGACATGGTGATGGTCAAGCCGGCGCTGCCCTACCTCGACGTGGTGTCGGCGGTCCGGGACGCGGTGAACGTCCCGGTCGCCGCCTACCAGGTCTCCGGCGAGTACGCGATGGTCGAGGCGGCCGCCGCGAACGGCTGGATCGACCGGGAGCGGGTGATACTGGAGACGCTCACCTCGATCCGCCGGGCCGGCGCCCAGATCATCCTCACCTACTGGGCCGTCGAGGCCGCCCAGTTGCTGCGCGAGCGTTACTGACCACTGCTCGGCCGGGTGGTCCGTCTGCTGCCGCCACGTGCGGCGGCAGGGCTCGGCTCGCCGTCCTCCGGTTTCGCCCTCCTCGTTGTGGTCGCCGCACGTTGTCCACAGCCCAAGGCGGTCACTCAGCGTATTCTTTCGGCTGGCGGGACACTTCCCCCCTCGCCGACTTTGCTCTGCAGCCATTGGCGCAACTGTCACGAATCGTGAGCGCTGCGTCGGTGGCTGCAGAGCAAAGTGTGCCGAGGTAGTTATCCTTGCCGCCGCGATCGCGAGGCTTGTGTCCGCTTAAGTCGCTTTTATGCCGCGGCCGGGTCGCTCGCTCTGGTGGCAGCCAGTAACTCTGCGTAAGAGTCACTCTGTGTGTGCTGGCGGTCGCTGCCATGCGAGTTGGACGTCGCATCCCGGGTTTTCCACAAGGGCGGGGAGCGGGGTTGCCCGGTCGGTGCGGGAGACGGGACCGTGGGCGGCGTGACAGACATCGCCGACACCGAGCCGGAGGCGCCCACCGCGCCCACCGCGCCCACCGCGCCCGGCGCACCTGGCGTGCCCACCGCATCCGGCGCGCCCGCCTCGGCGGCGGCGGACGGCGGGCCGGCGCTGCTCACCGAGCCGTTCGACGTGCCGTTCCCGGCGCCGGGGATCGTCCGGGCGGTGCGTCGCCGGGCCGATACCAGCCAGCGTGAGCTGGCCCGGTTCGCCCGGGTGCATCCGAGCACGATCGGGCGTATCGAGGCGGGGACGCTGACGCCGAGCCTGGCCATGCTGTCGCGCATCGTCGGCACGGCCGGCTTCCGGCTCGTGGTCGTCGACGAGGCCGGCCGGGTGCTCAAGCCGATGCGTGACCGGGCCGACCTGCGCGACGGCGCGGAGCGGCGGTACCCGTCCCACCTCGACATCGTCACCGACCCCGAGCCGGGGGAGTGGTGGGCCGACCGGTACGGGCTGGCCCGCCCGCCGGAGACGTTCTACCGCAACCGGGAGGTCCGGGACTGGCTGCGCCGCCGCAGCCAGTGGGAGGTGCGGGTGGCCAAGTACCGGAGCGTGCCGCCCCCGCCCGACCCGCAACGGTGCGGATACCGCGGCGGCCCGCCGATCCGCCCATGAGGGGATCGACGGGCCGCCGCGCGGCACACCGCTCAGTCGTCGTTCAGGATCGTCCCGACGCCGGACGGGTCGGCCAGCCGCAGGCCCGGCACGCCGGCCACGTACAGCGTGAGCTTCTCGTCCGCCTCGCGCTTACGGTCGCCGCGCACGGTGACCGGGAACGTCAGCGAGGTCCGGCCCGCGGCCAGCACCCGGCAGCCCACGTACGGGTCGTAGTCCGACCCGGCCTGGGCGGTGGTGCCGTAGGTGGTGGCGCAGATCAGGGCCGGCTCGGACAGCGGGCGGGACACGGTGACGGTGAACGTCATCGTGCTGGTGCCCTTGTCGCCCTCGGTGACCGAGGTGTCCGCGACCCGCAGCGAGGCGCGCGACCGGAACCGGGCCACCTGCGGGTCGTGGTCGCTGGCACCCCGGTCGCCCAGCTCCGGCGCGTCGGTCGGGTAGTCGGCGTTGATGTGCGCCGTCCGTACCTGCACCAGGTCGTCGTGCATCGGGTCGTTCACGAACAGGTTGTCCAGCGTCTGCGCCTGGCCGCTGAAGGTGTACGAGTACGCCGACGCGGGCGCGTCCTTCACCAGGTCGTCCCAGAGGTTGTGCAGCCCGGCCTCGTACAGCGGGGCGAGCTGGTCCGACGGCGTCGGGTTCTGGGCGGTGGCGATCGGGTCGTCCGGGCGGGGGAAGACGTTCAGGTCGCCGCCGTACACCACGCGGGCGTTCGGATCGCTCGCCTCGACCGCCTGCACGATTGCCGCACCGTACGCGGCCTGCTCACGGCGCTGCCCGACCCGGCTGTCCGGCCCGGACGAGAAGTGGTTGGCGACCGCCCAGAGCGTGAACCGCTCGCTCGACCCGGGACCGGCCTTCACAGTGAACCGGGCCACCTGCGCCGCGCGGGTGTAGACGTTGCTGCCGTCCACCCCGGTCGACCGGTCCACGTCGGCCGGCAGCACCGCGTTGAGCGCCTTGGGGTTCTGCACGTCGGCGTTGGACGGCAGCGCCGCCGAGCGGTACTGGACCGTCGGGGCGGAGCCCAGCAGCGGGTCCGCGGCGGTCGCCTCGGCCAGCGTCAGCCGGTCGGTGCGGTAGAGGAACGCCGAGGCGATGCCGCGGGCGTCCGCGCCGGTCCGGTCGTACGCGGCGGCGTACGCCGGGCCGCCGTTCGCCGCGATGGCGAGCGCCAGCTCCTGCACGGTGTCCGGCGCGCCGTCGGCGTTGTTGGTGTCGCCACAGGCCAGAGCGCCGTCGACCACCGAGCAGATGTCCTGGTCCTCGGCCTCCTGCACCAGGATCAGATCCGGGCTGTGCAGCGACTGGACGATCTGCCGGGCCTGCACTGCGAGCTTGGCGGCGTACGCCTCCGGGCTCGCCGGCACGTAGTCGAACGGCGGGCTGACGCCGGGGCAGCCGGTGTTGCCGGCGAAGTCGCAGCCGTCGAACGGGTCGTCCCGGTAGTCGTACAGGTTCTCCACGTTGTAGGTGGCGATCGCTACCTCGCTGCCGCGGTCGGCCGGCTGCGGCGGGTGGTTCGCGGCCGGGTCGGCGCCACCGGTCAGGGTGAGCTGCTCGGGCTGCACGCTGTACTTGCTGAAGGCGTACGAGACGGAGCCGTAGGCGTCCTCGGTGAGCGTGTCGAACGTGCGCGCCTCGGGCAGCAGCGCCCGGGAGTCACCGGCGGTCGCCTTCACGCCGCCCGCACCCAGCAGGATGCGCTGGTTGTTGCCGTTGTCGAACAGCGTGCCGGGGATGTCGTCGAGCGGGTGCGCGTCCCGGAACACCCGGCGGGCGTACGGGTCGGACCGCTTCATGATCGGGTCCTCGCGGTCCAGTACGTAGATCTCGGAGTCGGCGGTGGAGGAGTAGATGTGCCGGGGCGCGGACACGCCGCTGCCGGCGCGTACCCGCATCCGCTCGCCCTCGTGCCGCTCCCAGAACAGGTCGGCGGCGGCCGCCTCGGCCGGCGGGACCGCGTCGTCGACCCGGACGGCGGTGTCCACGTCGAGGCCGGAGTCCAGCTTGCGGACCAGCGAGGCGCCGGAGAGCTGGGTCTGGTTGAAGTACTCGGAGACCCGGCCGCGCAGCACGACCTCGTCGCCGACGGTCGGGGCGTACCCGCCGATCAGCGTGGTGAACGAGCCCATGAAGACGAACAGGCCGTCGGAGGTCAGCGGGTCGCCGTCCTCGCTGCCGAGCCGGCTCTGGAGGTAGAAGCCCCACTGGTCGGCCCCGGCCGAGCTGCGGGTCAGCGACATGCCGGTGATGACGCCGCGTACGTCGTACAGCGTGGAGCTGGTGCCGTTGCCGCTGGCCGGCGCGAGCGGCGACCGGTCGGTGCGACCGTCCTCGTCGCCGGCGGTGCGGCCCTGCACCTCGCCGATCGACAGCACGCTGGTGGCCTGCACGGTGAGCGTGCAGGTGGCGCTGTCGCCGTCGGTGTCGGTGGAGGTCACGGTGACCGCGTAGCCACCCGCAGGCAGGCCGGTGGCGGTCAGCGTCGCGGTGGCCGTGCCGCCGTCGGCGGTCGCCGGGGTGAACGCGGTACGGCTGATCGAGCCGCTCGCCGGCACCGGCACGACCGAGGTGACCACCAGGTCGGTGATCGTGTCGTCGGCGTCGGTAGCGGTCACCTCGCGGGTCGCGGTGGCGCCCGCCGACAGCGTCAGCGCGCCGCCGCAGTTCAGGGTGGCCGGCTGGTCGACCGGTCCGCCGCCGCCGACGGTGTGGCTGCCCAGCCCGTCGAACGTGTCGGTGGCGAAGCCGGCCCACTGCGCGGCCGGATCGAACGGGTCCGCCGGGTCGGTGTCGCCGGCGGTCACCGAGGGCAGGCGACGCAGCGTGTTGTCGGCGGTGCTGGTCAGCCCGCTGCCCCACTCGGTGCCCGGGTCGACGCCGACCTGGCCGAGGGAGTCGACCACCGTGCCGCCCTTGCGCAGCACTATGGCGTCGTCGCCGTTGAACAGCGAACCGGAGTACGTCTGGTCGGCCTGGGCGAGGATCGCCGGCGCGGCCGCCGCGGCGGCGAAGACGAACACGTCACCGGCGGCGACGGTCCCGGTGAGGGCCACGTTGGTCGAGGTGGTGGCGCCGTTGAAGAAGAGCTGGAGCTGGTAGCCGCCGGCGGCCAGGTCGATCGGGGCGCCCGTGCCGTTGTACAGCTCGACGGCCTTGTTGTTCGACGATCCCTCGACGTACTCCGAGATGAAGAGGTCGGTGGGCGCGGCGCTGGCCGCGGTGGGTGCGACAGCGATCGCCGTGAGGGTGACGGCGGCGGTGGTCGCGAGCGCGGCGAGGGTGCGGCGCGGGCGCATGGGGCCTCCACGATGGGTGGACAGGAACTAACGAACGTTAAGGCTCTCGTGGGTACACCGTCCAGCCCTTCGATGGCCGGGCGGTGAACGGTCAGCGGTGACTGTCCAGCCGGTGCACCAGTTCGGCGACGTCCACACCGTATTCGCACCAGTCGCGGTCGGGGCGGTAGCCCAGCTCGGCGTTGACCTTCAGCATCGACTCGTTGTCCTGCGCGTTCCAGGTCTGCACCTCGGCCACCTCGGGCTCGGCCGAGCGCAGCTCCAGCAGCATCCGCGCCTTGATGGCCCGGTCGATGCCGTAGCCGCGGTGGTCGTGGACGACGATCGTGTCGTACTGGTCGGCCCGGGTCGGGTGCTGCGCCGGCACCACCACCTCGGTCAACCCGGCCACCTCGCCGGTCTGCTCGTGCAACGCCAGCACGATGTACGGCTTCATGCCGCGCCGGTGCAGCGTGGCGAGGCTGTCGCGCAGCCGGTCCGGGTCGTAGGAGCTGGGCCGCAGCTCCACGTCGTCGGAGTCGCGCACCTCGGCCTTGGCCCGCGCGTACGCCTCGATCAGTTCGTCCGGCGGGCCACCCGGCCAGAACTCCACGCGGTAGCCCGCGCCGACCTCGGCGGCCATCTCGGTGAGCGCCGGCCAGTCCACCGAGCGCAGGTCGAGCACGCTGCGGGTCTCCACGTAGTCGCGGGTGAAGCCCAGCGACTCGTAGAACCCCACGGCCGGGGTGTCGCCGACCACCTCCACGCCGATCGACTGGAAGCCCTCGTCCCAGACCCGGCGGGCGGCCACCCGCACCAGCTCACGGCCGATCCCGCTGCGCCGGACTGCCGGGTGCACCAGCACCTCGAGCACGCCGATGCCGCCGAGCAGCAGCACGTGCACATGGCCGAGGATCGCGCCGGGCGTGCCGTCCGGGGCGGCGTCGTCCTGCGCGACCCACGAGATCCGCCGCTCGCCGGGCATCACCTCGGACAGATACTCCCGCATGGAGCTCTCCCGCCAAGGCGGGTCCTGCGGCAGATCGGCCGCCAGGACCGCGTTCAGCGTGTCCAGCAGGGACGCGATCTCGGCGGACGACGCGGTCCTGGGATCCCACTCGCGCACCATCACCCGTCTAGCTTGCCGTCAACGGCAGCCGGGGGGAAGGGTTCAGTCCGCGAATGTACGCGAGCCGTCACCTCACGTTGCGGCTGAGCCTGCCGTACTCGTCGGCCTTGTCGAAGACGGCCTGGGCGTACCGACGCACATCGTTGTAGGACAGGATGGCGCCCCACCAGTCACCCGGGATGGTCATGTTCCGGCCGCCCTTGCACAGGTAGAGCCCGGCGGCCAGCGCCGCGTCGTCGATGTCGTGCGGGTTCTTCACCCCGTCGCCGTCCGCGTCCGCGCCGATCTCCTGCCAGGTGGTGGGGATGAACTGCATCGGTCCGAGCGCCCGGTCGTGGACCCGGTCGCCGTCGAGCAGCCCCTGGTCGGTGTCGAGGATGCGGGACCGGCCGCCCTGCCCGTCGAGCGGCTCTCCCCTGATCTCCGGCAGGGCCCGGCCGTCGGCCTGCAGCGTGGCGCCGTTCGCCGCGCCGTGGCGCGACTCGACGTACCCGATGGCGGCCAGCGTGGTCCAGCTCAGCTGGCACCCACGGTTGGTCTGGGCGAGCACCAGTTCGGCGTACGCGTACGCCTGGAGCGCCACCACGGGGACGCCGGTCACCGCGCTGACCCGCTGCGCCCAGCCGGTGAGCGCGTCGGCCGGGCGCCCGGCGGGCAGCACCGGGGCGGTGGTCGCACCGGGCAGCGGCGTGCCGGTGGGCGCGGCGGTGCCGGGCAGGCCGGTCAGTTCCGGCAACAGCGGCGTGGCGGGCGCCGCCGCGGTCTGCGGCACGCTCTGCGACGGCGTGGCCTCGGCGACCGTCTCCGGCCGGTCGACCGCCGCCGGCACGACCACCGCACCGGCGGTGGCGGCGGCGGCGACCAGGGCGAGCAGGAACAGCGCGGGCAGCGTGGTGCGCCCGCCGGGCCGCCGGGACCAGGCACGGGTGCCCCGGGCGGCGCCGACGACGAGCTGCCTCGGGCGCGTCCGGACGGCGTGCGCGAACGGCATCCGCCGACGCCGCCCGCCGCTCTCGGCCGCCGCCTCGGCCTTCGTCCCCGGTGCGGAATCCGGCTGCTCGTCCCCGCCCGACCCGGGCTCGGCGTCTGCCTTCGCGCCCGGTTCTGGCTGCGGCTTCTCATCGGGCTCGGCGTCCGCGTCGGGCTCGGCGTCCGGCTTTATCTGCGGCTTCCCGACCGACTCGGCGCCGGCCTTGCGGGGCCGCGGGATGGCGAGGGTGCCGTCGTCGGGTGGCGCGGCGGGTCGCAGGGGCCGGGCCGTCGCTCGCCGTTCGCCGTCCACCACCCGTCGAGTATCACCCATCCGGGTGGCGACGTCAGGCCCGGCCGTACGCTTGGGACATGCCCCGGTACGAGTTCCGTTGCCGCGCCTGCGGCGACACCTTCGAGGTCAGCCGTCCGATGGCCGAGGCCGCGCAGCCGGCCGCCTGCCCGCAGGGCCACGCCGACACGGTGAAACTGCTGTCCACGGTGGCCGTCACCGGACGGGGCGGCTCCGCCCCGAGTGGTGGGATTCCCAGCGGCGGTGGTTGCTGCGGCGGCTCCTGCGGCTGCTGACTTTCCGCCTTCCGTCCCGCGGGTCGATCGGGGTCTTGCCGCCGGTGTGATCTTTTGGCACCTTGGGGCGGAATCTGCCCAGCCGTTCTCACGATGCGTGACGGCACGACCATAGGGCAGCATGAACCCGACGTCACCGGGCGGAGGTTCGACGTATGTCGCAAGGACACCACCTCCCCAGCGGGTGGGTGACCTTCGTGTTCACCGACATCGAGGGCTCGACGCGGCTGGCCCGGATGCTCGGCCCGGTCTACCGCCCGGTCCTGCACGAGCACCGGCGGCTGCTGCGCGACACCCTGGCCGGCACCGACGGAGCCGAGCTGCTGACCGAGGGGGACTCGTTCTTCCTCGCGTTCCCCGACGCCGCCGCCGCGGTCCGCGCCTGCCTGACCGCGCAGCGCGCGCTCGCCGGGCACGAGTGGCCCAACCCGGACGCCACCCCCCGGGTACGGATGGGACTGCACACCGGCTACGCCGAGCCCCGCGACGGCGAGTACGCCAGCCCCGAGGTGCACCGGGCCGCCCGGGTGGCCGCCGCCGCGCACGGCGGGCAGGTGCTCTGCTCGGCCGCCACCGCCCGGCACGCCGACCCGCTGCCGGACGGGGTGTCCCTGCTGGACCTCGGACTGCACCGGCTGCGCGGCTTCGACGACCGGGAGCGGCTGTTCCAGCTCGTCGCGCCCGGGTTGGAGCGGCGGTTCCCGCGTCCCCGTACCGCCGACGCGACGGCGCACAACCTGCCCACCCAGGTCACCTCGTTCGTCGGCCGGCAGGCCGAGCGCGCCGAGCTGGGGCGGCTGGTCGAGGCGTACCGCCTGGTGACGGTGCTCGGCGCGGGCGGCGCCGGCAAGACCCGGCTGGCGGTGGAGCTGGCCTCCGGACTCGTCGAGGACTACCCGGACGGCGTCTGGTTCGTCGACATCGCCGCGGTGACCGACCCGGGGCTGGTGGCGTTCGAGATCGCCGCCGTGCTCGGCCTGCGCCCGGAGCCCGGCCGGCCGATGGTCGACACCCTTGTCGAGTACGCGGCGCCGCGCCGGATGCTCGTGCTGCTCGACACCTGCGACGCCCAGACCGCCGCGTCGGCCGAGGTGATCGGCCGGCTGCTCGCCGGTGGCCGGGGTGTGCGGGTGCTGGCGACCAGCCGGGAGTCGTTCGGCGTACCCGGCGAAGTGGTGTGGCGGATACCGCCGCTGTCGGTGGACGAGGGCCCCGACGGTGGTGGGAGCGACGCGGTGGCGCTGTTGCTGGACCGTACCGCAGTGGCCCGCGGCGGCCGGGCGCCGGAGCCGGCCGAGCAGGCCGACCTGCACCGGGTGGTACGCCGCCTGGACGGGTTGCCGCTGGCCATAGAGCTTGCCGCCGCCCGGCTGAGGGTGCTCTCGGCCGGGCAGCTGGCCGAGCGGCTGGACGACATGCTGGGCACGCTCGACGCCGGGCGGGAGACGGCGGAACCGCCACCGGTGGAGGCGGGCTGGAGCGGCAACCAGCAGGACACGGTGGACCTGGTGGCCGCCGCTACCGGCGCTGCACCGCCCACCCCGGCGACACGGGCGGTGCAGCGGTCGGCGAGCGAGCGGCACCTGACCATCCAGGCCACTGTGACCTGGTCGTACCGGACGCTCGGCGCGCGCTCGGCGCGGCTGCTGCGCTGGATGGCGGTGTTCGCCGGGCCGGTGGACCTGCCGACCGTGCAGTGGCTGCTCGACGAGGATCCGCTCGACCCGCTCTCGGTGCTCGTGGACAAGTCGATGGTGCTGGCCGAGCCGCACGCCTCCGGCAGCACCTACCGGATGCTCGACCCGATCCGGGCGTACGCCGCGCGGCGGCTGGTCGAGGCCGGCGAGGAGCAGAGCGCCCGGGACCGGCACGTCGCCTGGTGCCGGCACGCGCTGGACCGGGCGCACCTGGGCCCGGACGGCCGCCCGGTGACGCTCTCCCTGTACGCGCTCGACCCGCTGGCCAACGAGTTGCGGGCCGCGTTGCGCTGGTGTGCCACCGGCGGCAGCGCCCGGTCGGGCCTGTCGCTCGCCGGTGACCTGGATCAGTGGTGGCGGGAGCGCGGCCTGGCCCGGGAGGGGCGGCTCTGGCTGTTCCGGCTCTACGGCCGGCTCGCCGAGACCGGCGAGCCGATGCCGGACGCCGAACTGGCGGCCGCGTATCACATGCACTCGCTGCACGCGGGCGCGGACGGCGAGTTCGGCGAGGAGCTGCGGTACTCGCAGCGGGCCGAGGCGGCCGCCCGGCAGTCCGGTGACCGGGGGCTGCTGGCCCGGGTGCTGGCCGGGCGCGCGGCGCCGCTCGTCGACATGGGGCAGTTCGCCGAGGCGGAGCGGATCTGCCGCGAGGTGATCGACTGGGCGTACGCGCAGGACGTGGTGGGGGACGCGCTGCTGGCCGTCTACAACCTCGCCGAGCTGCTCTGGCGCCGGGGTGCGCTGGACGAGGCGGCCGACCTGCTCGCCGCGGCCCGTCCGGTCGAGGCGGCCCGGCCGGCCGAGCGGGGCGGCCGGTCGGTGGACATGCTGCTCGGCATGGTGGCCCTGGCCCGGGGTGATCTGGTCGCCGCGCACGAGCACCTGCTGGTGGCGTTGCGGTCCCGGATGAGCCACGGCTACCTGGGCCGGGCCTGCGACACGATAAACGCGATAGCGGTGCGCTGCGCGCTCGCCGGGGACGCGCTGGCGGCGGCCCGGCTGTTCGGGGCGGCGCAGGCCACCCGGGCGAACCTGCGGGCCACGCCGGGGATATACGGCCCGTACTGGTCGGCCCGGCAGGCGGAACTGCGGCGGGTGCTCGGCGACGAGGCGTTCGACGCCGCCTACGGGGCCGGGACGGGGCTGCGGCTGGACGAGGTGGCGGCGCTGGCGCTGCACGTCGAGCACCCGGACCTGGCCGCCGACTCGCCCCGGTTCGGCGCGCGGCCGCCGGGTTCCTGGCCGGCGTTCGAGCCACGCAGCACAGCCGGCTGAGCGGGCCGACCGCGCTGGAGGACGGCCGGGCGCAGCGGTCGGCCGGTGAGCCGGAGGGGAGCCCGCCGGGCGGCGGACTCCCCGGCGCGGTGCGTCAGGTGAGGGCGGCGGCGCGGCGCTGGGCGTCGGCCTTCATCCGGGCGGCGCGGTCGAGGTCGGCCTGCGACACGGCGGCGACCGAGCCGAAGACGCTCACCGCCTGGTAGTACGTCCAGGCGAGGCTGTAGCAGGCGGGCCGGACCACCGCGTTGTACGTGGCGCAGACCCGCTTCAGGTCGGCGTAGAAGGCGCTGTCCAGGCGGGACTTGCTGGACGAGAAGACGCCCATCGCCTTGTGGTTGCGGTAGCCGAAGTCGTGCCGGTAGCAGGAGAGCTTGAAGTTGAACCCGACCGGGTTGTCCGGGCTGGACGAGCAGTAGTCGGTGGACCAGTCGAAGCCGTACTCGGTCCAGGGCGCCCGGTTCTGCCGGGCGCTGTTCCAGGCGTTGTAGCTGGACGCGCTGGTCTGCGTCCAACTGGTCAGGACGGACAGCTTCTGCTGGGTGCTCACCGCGGCGGCGGCCGGTGTCGCCAGGCCGAGCAGCGTGAGCAGGGCGAGCGCGCCGGCGGCGAGGGTGGTGGCGAGTCGACGGGACACGGGAACCTCCGGGGGGTGGTGGCCGGGATCTCCGGATGTCGACAAGTGTCGATCAAATCGGTGAGCTGGGGCGATGCCTCGGGGAACGGCTCGCTGACATCCGCCTGAACAGACGAATGCCCCCGGGCCGGCGAGGCGGCCCGGGGGCATCCGGGGTGGATCAGCGGACGAAGCGCGGCGGGCTCGCCGGGCTCTCGTTCGCCAGCCGGTCCAGCGCGGTCACGTAGTACGTGTACCGGGCGCCGTCGGCCGCCGTGGTGTCCACCCAGGACTGCACGGCGCCATCGGTGGCCCGGACGGTGCCGACCAGGTGCGAGGCGTCCGCGAAGTCGCAGCGCCCGGCCAGGCCGTGCCCGTCGAACCGGTAGATCGCGTACGACGCGGCGGTGCCGAGCGGGCCCTTGCCGTCGGCCGGCTGCCGCCAGCTCAGGCGTACCCCGTCCGCCTCCCGCTGGGCCTTGGTGACCACCGGGAACAGCAGCGGCTTGCGCGGCAGGTGCGTCATGGTGGGCACCAGCGCCGGGCGGGAGTAGTGCTCGGCGGCGTAGATGTCGGTGGCGCCGAGCCGGTTCGCCCGGACCTGCACCGCGGAGAAGTGCACGTTGCCGAGCACCTCCGGGTACGACCGGTTGAGCGTCAGGTGGTTCGACAGCTCCTGCGGGTTCATCCAGAACGACCCGTACGCCGGGTCTCCGCTCTTGTAGTCGGCTTGGCCGATGTAGAGCTGCACCCGCGTGCCGCGCACCTGCTCGGCCCACCACGGCACCAGCCGGGCGTAGTCGGCGGCCGGGTACTGGCCGATGTACCAGTAGAGCTGCGGCACGATGTAGTCGATCCACTCCTCCTTGACCCACTTGCGGGAGTCGGCGGAGATGATGTCGTACGACTGCGAGCCGGTGGTGTCCGAACCGTTCGGGTCGGCTGACGCGTTGCGCCAGATGCCGAACGGGCTGACGCCGAACTTCACATGCGGCTTGACCGCCTTGATCTTGGCGTTCATCTCCTGGATCAGCAGGTTGATGTTGTCCCGCCGCCAGTCGGCCTTGTCGGTGAAGCCCCTGTTGTACGCCGCGAACGTGGCGTCGTCGGGCACCTGGTGGGTGCCGCTCGGGTACGGGTAGAAGTAGTCGTCGAAGTGCACGCCGTCGATGTCGTACCGCTTGACCGCGTCCATCATCGCGGTCTGGACGAACTCGCGGACCTCGGGGACGCCGGGGTTGTAGTAGAGCCGGCTGCCGGCGACGCCGGCGGGCGGGTAGGCGAAGACCCAGTCGGGGTGCTGGCGGGCCGGGCTGTCCGGGGCCAGTTGCGACAGGTCGGCGCCGGCGCCGCCGGGCGCGGGCATCGAGACGCGGTACGGGTTGAACCAGGCGTGGAACTCCAGGTTGCGCTTGTGCGACTCGGCGACCAGGAAGGCCAGCGGGTCCCAGCCCGGGTTCTTGCCGCGTACGCCGGTCAGGTACTCCGACCACGGCTCGTACGGCGAGGGCCAGAACGCGTCGGCGGTCGGGCGGACCTGGACCACGACGGCGTTGTGGTTGAGCTTGCGGGCCAGGTCGAGCCAGGCCAGGTATTCGGCCTTCTGCTTGGCCACCTGGTCCGGCGCGGTCCAGGAGTCCTTGCTGGGCCAGTCGATGTTCGTCACCGAGGCGATCCACATGGCCCGGAACTGGCGCTTGGGGGTGGCCGGATCGGTGACGCAGTCGGTGGAGGGGGAAGTGGCGGTGCCGGTGTCGCCGGGGGCGGCCTGCGCCGGCGTGCCGGCGACCAGCGTGCCGAGCAGCGCCGCGGCCAGCGCGGCGGCTCCGAGCCGAGTTGCCTTCATGCGGTGCGGTCCCTTCGTCGGGTCCGGGGGGACGGTCGGCGGCGGAGCGTACGGCAAGATTCGCCGTGCCATCCATGCCGCCGGTAGAAAACTTTCATCTATCCGTGCCCGGCGCAAGACCCCGACCGGTGATCGATGTCCCGCGCCGTCCGACTCGGCCGGATCGTGACGATTCCGAGACCTGCGGTGCGGGATTGGAGCGGAAAACGGCTGGGTAGCTAGCCCGGTCACAGACCGCCACCGTGGCGGCCACACGGCGGGGGAGGTGATCAGATGTCGGTCCTGCGGACCAAGCCGATCGGCGACGTGCTCGCCCAGGGCGACGCCGACGGCGAGGACGGCAAACCGGGCCTGCGGCGCCGGCTCGGCGCGGTCGACCTGATGGGCTTCGGCATCGGCATCGTGATCGGCACCGGCATCTTCACGCTCACCGGCGTCGAGGCGCGCAACAGCGCCGGGCCCGGCGTGGTGATCTCGTTCGGCATCGCCGGCCTGGTCGCGCTGCTCGCCGCGCTCTGCTACGCCGAACTCGCCAGCAGCGTGCCGACCGCCGGCAGCGCCTACACCTACGCGTACGCGACGATGGGCGAGATCGTCGCCTGGATCATCGGCTGGGACCTGCTGCTGGAGTTCGCGCTCGGCGCGGCGGTGGTGGCCCGCGGCTGGTCCGGCTACCTCGCCGACCTGTTCGGCCTGCCCAGCGCCTGGTTCGCCGAAGAGGGCAGCGTCGTCAACCTCGGCGCGATCGGCATCGTGCTGGTGCTCGGTGTGGTCGCCATCGTCGGCATCCGCGAGTCGGCCCGGGTCACCAACCTGCTGGTGCTGGTCAAGGTGGCGATCTGCGCCTTCGTCATCATCGCCGGGCTGTTCTTCGTCAAGGCGGCCAACCTCAGCCCGTTCATCCCGTCCGCCGAGCCGGCCGGGGCCGGAGACGACGGCGTCAAGCAACCGGTCACCCAGGCCATCTTCGGGCTGGAACCCTCCGTCTTCGGCTTCGTCGGGGTGCTCACCGCCGCCGCCGTGGTGTTCTTCGCGTACACCGGGTTCGAGGCCGTGGCGAACCTGGGTGAGGAGACCCGCAAGCCCAAGCGGGACCTGCCGCTGGGTCTGCTCGGCACGCTGCTCATCTCGACAGTGCTCTACATCGGCGTCTCGCTCGTCGTGGTCGGCATGGTCAAGTACACCGAGATCGACGAGGGCGCGCCGATCGCGTCCGCGTTCCGGGCGGTCGGCGCCGGCTGGGCCGCGGTGCTCGTCTCCATCGCCGCCGTCGCCGGGCTCACCAGCGTGATCCTGGTCGACCTGGTGGCGATGGGCCGGATCGGCTTCGCCATCGCCCGGGACGGGCTCATCCCGCCCGCCATCGCGAAGGTGCACCCGCGCTGGGGTACGCCGTACCGGATCGCCGGGATCATGACGATCGCGGTGGCGCTGCTCGCCGGGTTCCTGCCGCTGTCCGCGCTTGCCGACCTGGTCAGCATCGGCGCGCTCTGCGCGTTCACGCTGGTCGCGATCGCGGTGCCGGTCCTGCGTAAGCGCCGCCCCGACCTGGAACGGCCGTTCAAGGTGCCGTTCTCGCCCGTGCTGCCGATCCTCACCGCGCTGGCGTGCCTCTACCTGAGCCTGAACCTGTCGGTGGAGACGTGGCTGCGGTTCCTCGCCTGGATGCTGATCGGCGCGGTCATCTACTTCGGGTACGGCCACCGCAAGAACCGGCTCGCCCGTCGCGAGCACTCGGACACCCCCGAGCCCGCCCCCACCCCCTGAGGCGGGCACCCGAAGAAGGGCCCCTTCTTAACGCCCGGCGTTAAGAAGGGGCCTTTCTGCTACCGGAGGCGTTAACAAGGGGCCCTTCCTTACCCGCTCACCCCTTCCGCTGCGGGAGACGCCCTGGATGACGTGTCACGGCGCCGGCACGAAGCGCAGCAGGTTCCAGGAGGTGGCCGGCAGCAGCACGGAGACCCGGCCGCCGTCGACAGCGGGAGTGGTGAGGTCCCGGGGTGTGACCCGCTCCGGGTCCGCCTCGGTGTTCGTGGCGTCCGGGTCGGTTCCGGCCGCCACTGTGGTGTGTGCCTCGGCTCGCAGGCCGGGCAGGCCGCGCAGGTCCAGGTCGAGCGGGACGTCCTGCGAGCTGCGGTTGACCGCGAAGACGGCCAGCGCGCCGGTCTCCTCGTCGTGCACGGCGACGGTGTCCAGCGCGGGCACGTCGCCGTACCGCCGGGTCTCGTGGGTGGGGCCGGTGGGCTCGGTCCGCAGCACGGTGCCGCGGGCGTACCGGGCGGTCAGCGCGAACGGGTGGAAGATGCTCTGCCGCCACGCCGGACCGCCGTTGCGGGTACGGATCGGGGCGATCACGTTGGCGAGCTGCGCCTGGCACGCCACGCCGATGCGGTCGGCGTGCCGGAGCAGGGTGATCAGCAGGTCGCCCACCACCACCGCGTCGATCGCGGTGTAGTCGTCCTCGATCAGCGCCGGCGCCTCGACCCAGCCACGCCGGTCCAGGTCGGACTGGAGGCGGGACTGGTACCAGACGTTCCACTCGTCGAAGGAGATCTTCAGCTTGCGCTTCTGCCGCAGCTTGGCGCCCACGTAATCGGCGGTGGCGACGACCTCGGTGATGAAGGCGTCCATGTCGACGGCGGAGGCGAGCAGGCTGGCCCGGTCGCCGTCGGAGGGGTCGTAGTAGGTGTGGGCGGAGATGTAGTCGACGTGCTCGTAGGTGTGCTCCAGCACCGTCGCCTCCCACGCGGCGAACGTGGGCATGCCCCGGCCGGAGCTGCCGCAGGCGACCAGGCTGATCGAGGGGTCGATCATCTTCATCGCGCGGGCGGTCTCGGCGGCGAGGCGGCCGTACTCGTCGGCGGTCTTGTGCCCGACCTGCCACGGCCCGTCCATCTCGTTGCCGAGGCACCACAGCCGCACCCCGTACGGCTGCTCGGCGCCGTGCTTGCGGCGCAGGTCGGACATCTGGGTGCCGCCCGGGTGGTTTGTGTACTCCAGCAGATCGAGCGCCTCGGTCACGCCGCGGGTGCCGAGGTTGACCGCCATCATCGGCTCGATCCCGGCCTCGGCCGCCCAGGTCATGAACTCGTCGAGCCCGAACTCGTTTGTCTCGACGGTCTTCCAGGCCAGGTCGAGCCGGCGCGGGCGGTCACCGACCGGGCCGATGCCGTCCTCCCAGCGGTAGCTGGAGACGAAGTTGCCGCCCGGGTAGCGGACCACGGAGACGCCCAGCTCACGGGTCAGGTCCAGCACGTCGCGCCGCAGCCCTCGCCGGTCGGCTGTGGGGTGGCCCGGTTCGTACACCCCGCCGTAGACGCAGCGGCCCATGTGCTCGACGAAGGAGCCGAAGATCCGGCGATCCGCTGGCGCGACCCGGAACGCCGGATCGATCGTGAGCTGCGCGTTCGGCACGATGGCAACCTCTCCCTCGCTGCTGGTTCGGGTGACCGCTGTCACTCCGTTGTCAGTGGTTTGTACAACGTTGTAAGCGCCCGTGTAAAGAGGCAGTTGCGTCGCCGTGGCGCGGTACAGTGCGGCCAGCGTTCACCGGAAGGAAGTGCAGTGCGGCACAGGCTCAAGGACGTCGCGGAGCGCGCCGGAGTGTCGGTGAAGACCGTCTCCAACGTCGTCAACGGCTACCAGCACGTGCGCGCCGACACCCGGGCCCGCGTCGAGGAGGCCATCGCCGCGCTCAACTACCGGCCCAACCTGTCTGCTCGCAACCTGCGCAAGGGCCGCACCGGGGTGATCGCGCTGGCCGTACCCGAACTGGACATCCCCTACTTCGCCGAGCTGGCCCGGCACGTCGTCACCGCCGCCGCCGACCACGGCTGGACGGTCCTGATCGACCAGACCGGTGGTCGCTCCGAGCGGGAGCGCAAGGCCGCCAGCGGGATCGGCGACCACATGATCGACGGCCTGATCCTGAGCCCGCTCGCGCTCACCGCCGACGACCTCGCCGCGCTGGCCGGCCTGCCCGTGGTGCTGCTCGGCGAACGCGTCGACCACGGCCCTGCCGACCACGTCATGATCGACAACGTGGCCGCCGCCCGCGAGATCACCGCCCACCTGCTCGGGCTCGGCCGCCGCCGGATCGCCGCGATCGGCTCCCGGCGGACCCCCGAGGGCGCGAGCGCCCGCCTCCGCCTGGCCGGCTACACCGCCGCGCTGGCCGAGGCCGGCATCGCGTACGACGAGCGCCTGGTGGCGCCCGCGCCGGCCTGGCACCGCGCGGACGGCGCCGCCGCCATGCGGCACCTGCTCACCACGGGGGTACGCCCCGACGCCGTCTTCTGCTTCAACGACACGCTCGCGCTCGGCGCGCTGCGTGCCCTGCACGAGATGGGCCTGCGCGTGCCCGAGGACGTCGCGGTGGCCGGCTTCGACGACATCGAGGACGGCCGCTTCTCGATCCCGACGCTGACCACTGTCGCCCCCGACAAGGAACGCATCGCCCGCCTCGCGGTAGAGCTCCTGGCGGGTCGCCTGGGCCCCGACCGCGACTCCCCACCGCGCGAACTGGTGGCCCCCCACCACCTGGCCCTGCGCGAGTCCGCCTAACCCGCGTTCTCGTCCCCGTCGATCATGAAGTTGACGGCGAAGTCGATCTCCTTGAGTGCCGCCAACTTCATGATCGACGGGGTGGTCCTGGGGGTGGTCCTGGGGGTGGTCGGCGAGGGTCAGTCGAAGAAGCGGGCCAGGTGGGACGGGGGTGGGGCGGGGGCGTCCGGCGGCAGGGGGGTCAGGTCGGCGAAGATCGAGGCGCCGTCGCAGCCGACGTGCAGCGGATACCAGCGCGGCGTACCGGGTGGGCGCTGACCGCAGATGCCCTTGAACGTCTGCACGTCGAGCAGGCGTACGTGCGTCGGGTCGGCCACCGCGTTGACGTGCCGCCACCAGGGGCTCATCACGTGCAGCACCCCGCCGGGCCGCAGCACCCGGTGGCACTCGTCGAACAGCGGCAGGAAGTCGATCAGGTGCTCGACGATGTGCACCGCGAAGAACACGTCCACCGAGTCGTCGCGCAGCGGCAGCGAGCCGGCCAGGTTGGCGACCGCGTTCACGCCCGGCGCCGGGTAGATGTCCAGCCCCAGGTTGCCCGGCCACTGCTTGGTCGCGCCGCAGCCCAGGTCGACCACCACCGGCGCCCGCCCGGCCACTGTGACCCGGCACCAGACCCCGAGTACGCCGGACAGCCGGCCGATCAGCTCCCGTACCAGCCGTAGCTGCTCCGGGTCGGCGACCTCGCCGGTCAGGTGCGCCACCCCCCGGTCGAAGCGCACCTCGACCGCTGTTCCGCGCAGCCGCTCGTCGTGCCGGACCATGTCGGCCCACGCCTCGGCGAGGAAGCCGTCGGTCTGCCGGAGTCGCTCACCCGAGAGCGCGGTCTGCCCCATCGCCACCATGCGCCACCTCCGGCGGCCCGTTACCCCCGATTCGCCCCGATATACCCCGCCAGCACGCCCCCGTCCACCCCGGCCCCCCGCTCAACCGCGCCCCGCCCGCGTCGGCCCCGCCCGCCCAATCGCGCCCCAGCCCTCCGTCCGACCACCGGCGTGTGCCTGAGATCTTGGAAGATTTCGGCCCCTATGGGGGCACTTTCCTTCCAAGATCTCCCGCGACTCGGGCGTGGATGGACCCAAACTCCTTGATCACCGCCGGTCTCGGGTCGGGTTGTGCGCGGCGATGGCGGGGGTCTGGGCTGCGCCTCGTCGATCATGGAGTTGCGGCCCGGACCAAGCTCGCGAAAGGGGCAGGCGAGGGCCGTCACTGCAAGATCAGCGGCGGGAGGGGAGAGAGGAAGGCGAGTCAGGGGGAGAGGGTTCGGCGGACTGTGCGGGAGCCTCGAATGCGCTGGCGCGGCTGGGCGGCCGCTGCCTTCGGGCGCTTGAGGTGGTAGCGGTGCAACTCGTTGTTGCCCGGCAGCGACGGGTCCTCGCTCATCGCGACCAGTTCCCAGCCCTGGTCACCGGCCCGGTTCAGGTGGGCCAGCGCGGTGTCGCCGTACGGCGTCACGTCGATCATGGAGCCGTCCGGGCCGTACCAGATGAAGACGACCTCCCACCCGGCGTCGGTGGCGGCGGCCTGGCGGCGGCGGACCAGCAGCGCGTACTCCCACTTGAGCATGCGCTCATTGTGGACCCGCGCGCGCCGGTCGGCACGGATCAGTGTTCGGCGATCCGTCCGTCCGCGACGCGCAGCCGCCGGTTCACGCTCACCGCGTCGAGCATCCGCCGGTCGTGGGTCACCAGCAGCAGCGTGCCGGGATAGGTGGCCAGCGCCGACTCCAGCTGCTCGATCGCGGCCAGGTCGAGGTGGTTCGTCGGCTCGTCGAGCACCAGCAGGTTCACGCCGCGCCCCTGGAGCAGGGCCAGCGCGGCCCGGGTCCGCTCGCCGGGCGACAGCGTCGCCGCCGGCCGCAGCACGTGGTCGGCGCGCAGCCCGAACTTCGCCAGCAGCGTGCGCACGTCGGCCGGGGCCAGGTCCGGTACGGCGGCGCCGAACGCGTCGAGCAGCGGCTGGTCGCCGAGGAACAGCCCTCGGGCCTGGTCGACCTCGCCCACCACCACACCCGGGCCGAGCGCTGCGTGCCCCTCGTCCAGTGGCAGCCGGCCGAGCAGCGCGGCGAGCAGGGTGCTCTTGCCGGAGCCGTTCGCCCCGGTGATCGCCACCCGGTCGGCCCAGTCGATCTGCAGGTCCACCGGCCCGAGCGTGAAGCCGCCACGGCGTACCACTGCTCCTCGGAGCGAGGCCACGACGGCGCCGGCGCGGGGCGCGGCGGCGATCTCCATCCGCAGCTCCCACTCCTTGCGCGGCTCCTCGACCACCTCCAGCCGCTCAATCAGCCGGGCGGTCTGCTTGGCCTTCGCGGCCTGCTTCTCGGTCGACTCGGCGCGGTACTTGCGGCCGATCTTGTCGTTGTCGGTGGCCTTGCGGCGGGCGTTCTTGACGCCCTTCTCCATCCACGCCCGCTGGGTGCGGGCGCGCGCCTCCAGGTCGGCCTTCGTGTCGGCGTACTCCTCGTACTCCTCGCGGGCGTGCCGGCGCGCCACCTCCCGCTCCTCCAGGTAGGCCGCGTAGCCACCGCCGTAGTGGTTGACCTGCCGCTGGTGCAGGTCCAGCTCGACGATCCGGGTGACCGTGCGGGTGAGGAACTCCCGGTCGTGGCTGACCACCACGGTCCCGGCGCGCAGCCCGGTGACGAAGCGTTCCAGCCGGTCCAGCCCGGCCAGGTCGAGGTCGTTTGTGGGCTCGTCGAGCAGGAAGACGTCGTATCGGCTGAGCAGCAGCGACGCGAGCCCGGCGCGGGCGGCCTGCCCGCCGGACAGGCCGGTCATCGGATGGTCCAGGCCGACGTCGAGACCCAGCTCCGCCGCCACCTGCGCGGCCCGTTCGTCCAGATCCGCGCCGCCGAGGTCGAGCCAGCGTTCCAGAGCATTCGCGTACGTGTCGTCGGCGCCCGCCGTCCCGGCGGTGAGCGCCTCGGTGGCGGCATCAAGCGCGGCCTGCGCGGCGGTCACCCCGGTGCGCCGGGCCAGGAACTCGCGGACCGTCTCGCCGGGCCGGCGCTCCGGCTCCTGCGGCAGGTAGCCGACCGTCGCCGTGGGCGGGCTGAGCGAGACCGAGCCCTGCTCGCGGGGGACAAGACCGGCGAGGGTACGCAGCAGCGTGGACTTGCCAGCGCCGTTGACCCCGACCAGCCCCACCACGTCGCCGGGCGCGACGACCAGGTCGAGGTCTTCGAAGAGGAGGCGGTCACCGTGGCCGGCGGTGAGGTCCTTGGCGATCAACGTGGCGCTCATCAGATGACCGAGCCTACCGGCGGGCGCATCCGGATTACCGTGACCCGCGCTCGCGGCGGCGCCGGTCTGAGGGAGACTCACAGCCGTGGTGACCACACTGGCGATCGACTGTGGTGGCGGCGGGATAAAGGCCTCCGTACTGGATGCCGCCGGAACCATGCGCGCACGGCCGCTGCGCGTGCCCACGCCGTACCCGTTGCCGCCGGCCTTGTTCGTCAAGACGCTGCTGGATCTCGGTGCCCGCCTGCCCGCGGCGGACCGGCTCACCGTCGGCATGCCCGGCATGATCCGGCACGGCGTCGTGGTGGCGACGCCGCACTACGTGACCCGCTCCGGGCCGCGCAGCCGCGTCGATCCCGAACTTCTGGCCGAGTGGTCCGGGTACGACGCGCGCACCGCGTTGGCCGAGGCGTTCGGTGTGCCGGCGCTGGTGCTGAACGACGCCGAGGTGCACGGCGCGGGCGTGGTCGCCGGGACCGGCTGCGAGCTGGTGCTGACGCTCGGCACCGGGCTGGGCAGCGCGTTGTTCGACGGCGGGGTGCTGGCGCCGCACCTGGAGCTGTCGCACGCACCGGTGCGGTGGAACACCACGTACGACACGTACGTGGGGGAGCCGGAACGGCGGCGGCTCGGCGACGCGTTCTGGTCGCGGCGGATCCGGCAGGTGGTGGACGGCCTGCGGCCGGTGTTCCGCTGGGACCGGCTGTATCTCGGCGGCGGCAACTCGCGGCTGATCCGGCCCGAGCAGGTGGCCCGGATGGGCGACGACGTGGTGATCGTCCCGAACACTGCCGGAATCGTCGGTGGTGTCCGGGCCTGGGACCTGATCGGCGGCCGGTACGACCCGACCACCTGATCTTCGCCCCGAGGAACACTCGCGCTCGCGCCGGTGTTGTGCCAGCGTCGGACCTAGGGCCTGGCGCGACACGAGGAGGTGGGTCGAGTGGATCTTCTGGCGGAGTACCGGCGGGCGACCATGTTCTTCGAAGCGGGTGACCCGACCGGAGCGGCCCGGCTGCTCGAACCGATCATCGAGGCGGAGCCGGACAACTCCTCGGTCCGGCAGCTGCTGGCCCGCGCGTACTTCCAGTCGGCCCAGCTCAACCGGGCCGAGGAGCAGCTGCGCGAGCTGGTCGACCGGGACCCGAGCGACCACTACGCGCACCACGTGCTCGGCCGCACGCTGGAGCGGATGAACCGGCCGGTGGACGCGCTGCGGCACCTGCGCATCGCGGCAGCGATGTACTCGACGAACACCGACTACGCCACCGCGCTGCGCCGGGTGGAGGGCAAGGTCGGTCGTTGACCGATGACGCGGAAGGGCAGCCCGCCCGGGCTGCCCTTCGGCGTACCTAGGATGGGACCGTGAAGCTCAAGCTCGATCTCCACGACATCTACAACAAGGGCCACGACATCGATCGTGCGCTGCGCGGGATCATGGACGAGGCGGTGGCGAAGAAGGCCACGCTCGTGGAGATCATCCCGGGCAAGGGCTCCGGCGCGTTGAAGAAGAAGGTGCTGCGCTTCCTCGACCAGAAGGACGTGAAGCAGCTCTACCACCGGGTCGAGAAGGACTCGAAGAACTTCGGCCGCCTTTTCGTGCACTTCCGCTGGAAGTAGCGGTATCCCGGTCACTTCAACCGATCGACGAGGCGAGGTGCAGAGGATGGACGAGCATGCCGGCAAGCAGGAGGGGCCGTCCGCAGAAGAACTCGCGCGTCGCACCAGGTGGTTTGAGCAGTACGTCGAGGGGCTGAACCAGCGTTCTGTGGTGGCCGAGGCGGGTGGCGAACCCTACGCGTGTCCCTGCTGCCGGCACCCGACGCTCGAAGGGCGAGGTCAGTTCGAGATCTGCTTCGTGTGCGGTTGGGAGGACGACGGGCAGGACGACGAGGACGCGGACACGGTGCGGGGTGGCCCCAACGGTTCGCTCAGTCTGACGGATGCCCGTCGTGCCTACGCCGAACGGCCGGTCAGTCTGTCGGATGCGCGGCGTGCCTATGCCGAGCGACGAGCCCGTTGGGAGCACAGACGCCGTCGATCAACGCCCGGGACGGCTTGACGTGCTCGGACGGCACACCCGGTCGCATCCGGCCAGCGCTCAGGCGCTCTGGGGTGGTGGCGCCTTCGCGTCTGCTCACCAGGTCAGGCTGCGGTGAGCACCGTTATGGGGAGGCCGAAGGTGGTTGTTCCGGGACCGTGCCCGACGCCGATCAGGACCCGGTTGCCGAGCGGAGCGGCCAGGCGCACCACCACCTCGCGCTCCTCGGCGTAGTCCAGCCGATAACCGTTCCCGTCGCGGGCGACCTCCACCGGCTCGACGAGCACCGCCGTGTCCGTCTCGAACACCTCGGCGTCGGGGTAGTCGGCGTATTGCGCGGGCGTTCCGATGAATCGGAACGTCAGGGTGCGCCCATCGTGCGCGAGCACGGCCTCCTCGTGATGAGCGGCTCCTACGCCGGGTGGCCGCCACGTCATCCGACGTTCGAAGTCCGGGTCCAAGGCGATGAACGGCCATCGCCGGTCGTCGGGGTGCATCATCCACGCCGGGAGTTCGCGTGTGCCCCGGTCGGTGGCGAACGGTCCGTTCGCCCGGATGATGTTCGCCAGCGGTCTCTGCGCTCCGCTCTGCACGTCACGGCAGTAGTCGACGGCGGCCGGCGCGATCTCCGGCGGCAACTCGGACTCCGGGACGCCGGGGGCGTCGAACAACGACCGCCACTGCGTGTCCACCATGAGTCGGTCGAGCGCTCTGATGCCCATCGCTGTCAGCACGATCGGACGCGGCTCGCGGTGAACGGGGAAACCGTCCCACATCGCCAGCGCCTGCCGCGCACACTCCGGATCGCTTGGCACGTCGCCAGCCTAGCCACCTGTGGACACTCGGCGGCGTGCCCCAGTCGGCGAACCGCCCTCGCCGCACCGACAGAGCCTGTGCAGTTCGCCGAGCCGCACGTCGCCTACGACATAAGGGGATACCGTGAGACCCGGTTGGGAGATCACGAGTAGCCGGTTACGCCGGGCGGCCGCCGAACACCCAGTTGTGCACCTCGACCTCGGCGTACCGGTCAGCGGCCAGCACGGCGCGCGCCTCGTCCGGCCCGGTCGCCCGCACCAGCGCCGCCGTCCCCACCCACGTCACGCCGTCGTCGGACAGCAACGGCCCGTACGCGATCAACTCGTCCTGCCGCTGCGGAAGCACCGGGCCGTCGTCCTGCTCCGGGCCGAGGCCCAGCACCAGGTAGCGGTTGCCGCCGGTCCGGCCGCCGGGGAAGTCCCACATGGTGCGGTCCAGCATGTTCCGCCACCGGCGCAGCATCACGTCCCGGTACGCGCCGGCCTGGTAGTTGGGCTCGTCGAAGGCGAACGCCCGCGCGTCGGCGAGGCCGGGCAGGCCCAGGATGTGCACGCTTCCCGTCGGAGTGCCGTCGACGGCAAGGGTCGGGCCGCGCGCGATCATCTGCTCCGCGAACCGGTCCATGTAGGCCCAGTGCTCCTCGACCAGGTCACTCCGCAACGCCTTCGAGCCGTGCCGGTCCCGGTGGTAGCAGAAGAAGTCCATGCCCTCAGCCGGCCAGCTCGGTGGAGCCGTCCCAGCCGTTGTATCCCTGCTGCGTGATCCCGCCGTCGGCGTAGGTGTAGGACCAGCGTTCGCCCGTCTCGCCCTCGAACCGGACGGTTCCCGCGCGTACGAACGGGGCCAGCGCGACGTAGAAGGCGATGGCCTGGCCCGACCACTTGAAGTCGTCCCGGCTCTGGCCGACCTCGATCCAGTCGCCGTCGCGGACGAACGTGGCCGCACCCACCCACGCCATGTCGGTCAACGTCTCGGGCGTGGGTGGCAGGTCCGGGTCGAACCAGCCGTCCCGCTGGGAGCAGGCGACCCGGACAGCGGCGAGAGCGGCCGCCTCGTCGCCCTCGGGAAGGTGCAGGCGGCCGGACGGCTCCACGTTGTATCCCACGGCACCGATGCTAGGGAGATCCACTGACGCTGTCAGACCCGCTCGCGGGATCATGCCGACTCCAGTACGCCGAAGTGGCGGTATCACGGCGCGCGGATACCGCCACTTCGGCGAGGTGGTGTCGATCAAGCGCTGGTGTCGATCAAGCGGCGGTCAGAGCGGGTACGTGCGCGCCACCGCCAGCATCTCCGAACTGTGCGAGCCGACCACTCCCACACCCGCCGGCCGCTTCCGGAACCCGGGCACCCCGGAGACCCCGTCACTGGCGTCCATCGCCCGCACCGACACGGCACCGCCGCGCGGCACGAGCGTCAGCGTGACCTCGACACCCTCCGGCGGCGGGGCGTGGAACACGATCCCGAACCCCCACTTCCCGTCGCCCGGCTCGACCGGCACGCTCCGCCCGGCCACCGTGGCGGACCGCACTGTGGCGGTGCCGGTGTCGACGTGCAGTGTGAGCAGGCGTACCTGCCGCTGCGGCACCACCCGCACGCGCAGCACACGCTGGTCACCGTCGCGGGTGTCGGAGAGCGTCTCCACCTTCGGCGCGGGCAGCGGCGCGGCCGTGGCCGGCCCGGCGCGCATCTCGCCGTCGCCCAGCCCGGGGAAGTCGTCGGCCAGCGAGATGCTCCGGTCGACGTAACCGTCGGTCCAGGGCTGCGGCTTCTCCTCGCGAGTCAGCCACGCCGCCTTCCCGGTGCCCGCGTCCAGCGCGTACATCAGATGGGTCGGCACGGGATGTGCGGCGTCGAAGCGGTCCACTGCGAGGCCGACCCCGGTGAGCACCACCGCCGCCAGCGCGGCGGCCGCGGCGGGCAGCGCGCCGAGCCGGCGTGCGCGCAGCGCGAGCAGGCCGCGCTGGCCGCCGGCCCGTGGGTGCAACAGGTCCACCACCGGGAGTACGGCGAGGCCGAGCAGCACCGCGACGAGCGCGGCTACCGCGCCCATGCCCATGCCGAGCGCCGGGAACAGCAGCACCACCGGAGGCAGCAGGATCACCACTGCCACCGCGGCGGCGAGCGTCACCGCGACCACCGGCCACGGTCCGTCGCGGCGGGTGGCGAGCGCGGCGAAACCGGCGAGCGCACCGGCCAGGGCGGGCAGTGTCGTCAGGTACGCCCCGCCGGGTACCGCCACGGCGAGCAGCACACCGAACACGGCGAGCCAGGCCAGCCCGCCGAACGCCAGCGCGGCCGGGCCGACGCGGCGGCGCAGCAGCGCGTACCAGCAGAACAGCACCGCGGCGGCGAGCGCCACGACGGCGAGCCGATACCAGACCGGGCGGTACGGGTCGAGCAGTTCGGCGTACCCGGGGCGGATCGTGGTGATCGCGGCCCAGAGCAGCCACGCGCCGAGCGGTGCCACGACGACCGGCACCAGGGTGAGGCCGAAGCCGGCGGCGAGCGTGCCGGCGGTGGCCCGGCCCCGACGGCGCAGGAGCCAGCCGAGGGCGCCGACGGCGAGCAGCGCGATCACGGCCAGCGGCACCGTCAGCCAGCCGGGGTAGCTGATCAGGCCGCCGAGCACCGGGAAGTAGGTGTCGTCGTGGTCGGCGCTCAGGTCACTCAGATCGGTACGGCCGAACTCGCGGGCCAGGCCGAGCGCGTTGTCACCGTGCATCTGGAGGCTGCCCCGGTCCATCCGGGCCGGCACGTCCAGCGGGGTGTGGTAGATCGCGCCGCCGTCGATGTACGCGGAGTTCAGCCCGACGAACTTCCGGTCCAGGAACGCGGTGAAGTCGGTGTCGTTCGGCAGCGCCCGGTAGATCTCCACCGCGAACGAGGTGCCCACCGGGTGCGGCGCGGCCCTGCCGAAGATCTCGACCAGCTTCGCGTTGTCCCGGGACGTCTCGAACATGATCACCGGGCCGGTGGAGCCACGCGCCTCCAGGTTGAGCACCACCCCGCCGTCGCGGGCGAGCGGATGGTCGCCGGCGAACCCGGCGGCCCCGCACAGGCACGCCTCCTCCGCGTCGGTCAGCACGAAGACGATGTCGTTGCGGGGGCGCGGGCCGGTGGTCAGCGCCCGGGCCACCTCCAGGATCGCGGCGGTGCCGGCCGCGTCGTCGTTGCCGCCCGGCCCGGTCTGCACCGAGTCGTAGTGCGAGACCAGGAACACCTTCCCGGTCGGGTCGGTGCCGGGAAGCCGGGCCACCACGTTGCGGACCCGGGCCAGCGTCGCCCCGCCCGCCGCGCCGGACAGCTGCCCGGCCTCGGGCGCGACCGTGTCCTGCACCTCGGTCTGAAGGCCCAGCCCGCGCAGCGTCGCCACCAGGTGCTCGCGTACCCGGTCGTTTGCGGCACTGCCCGCCACGTGCGGCTCGGCGGCGATCACCTCGACGTTGCGGAACGCCCGGGCGGCGCTGAAGTCGCCGGCGGGCGCGTCCGCCGGACGTGGCGCCGGGGTGGAGAGGCCGACCAGGACGCCCGCCCCGACGGCGAGCAGCGCGACGAGCGCGGCCAGGGCGGCGATCGGCCGGCGGCGGGGCCTGCTGAACGCGCGGTCGGCGGGGCGGGTGGGGGGTGCGCCCACAGGGACTCCTCGGGGTGGATCTACGGGGTGGGGATCATCCTGCACCCCCGAGGGCCGCGGCGGCAGTCCTCGGTCGGTGCGCTGCGGGCGTGACAGCGCTCCCGGCGTAACATCGTGGGTCGACCGTGCCGCTGTCGGGGTGGGACCGTTGTGTCAGCCAGGATCAGCAGGGCATTCGGAAGGAGTCCGACATCACCAGCGAACTCCCGCGTCTCGCGGCGGTGACCCGACCGGTCCGTGGGGCCGGCGCGTCGGGTGCCGCCTACGTGCCGTCGGCCGGGGCGGGGCTGCACGGCGGCGTACCGCCGGGCGAGCGGCTGCGGGTGCTGCTGGTCGAGGACGACGAGGGCGACGCCTTCCTGGTCGGCGAGCTGCTCGCCGAGACCAACTCGATGATCGACCTGCTGGTCGCCACCAGCCTCAGCGAGGCCCGGCAGCGGGTGATGGGCGTGGACTGCGTCCTGCTCGACCTGGGCCTGCCGGACGCGCAGGGCCTGGACGGCCTGCGCCGGGTGCTGGAGATGGCCAGCGGCGCCGCCGTCTGCGTCCTGACCGGCCGCTCGGATGAGCACCTGGGCATCGTCGCGGTCGCCGAGGGCGCGCAGGACTACCTGGTCAAGGGCCAGGTCGACGGGGTCCTGCTGACCCGGGCGCTGCGGTACGCGGTCGAGCGCAAGCGCGCCGACGAGAACGCCCGCCGGCTGCGCGAGGTGGAGCTGCGCCAGGCCGAGTCCGCCCGCCTGGAACGCGGCCTGCTGCCGCAGCCGCTGATGACCACCGACGAGGTGTCGGTGCACACGTTCTACCGGCCCGGCCGGCATGCCGCGCTGATCGGCGGCGACTTCTACGACGTGGTGCAGACCCGGCCGGACCGGATCGACCTGATCGTCGGCGACGTCTGCGGGCACGGCGTGGACGAGGCGGCGCTCGGCGTCGAACTGCGCGTGGCCTGGCGGGCGCTGGTGCTGGCCGGGGTGCCGGACGACGAGGTGCTGCCCGCGCTGGAGCAGGTGCTGATGAGCGAGCGCCGCCTCCAGGAGATCTTCGCGACGGTGGCCACCACCCGGCTCGACCTGGCGTCGGCGCGGGCCACCGTACGCCTCGCCGGTCATCCGCCGCCGCTGCTGCTCAGCGGCGGGACTGTCGCGCCGGTGCCGGCCAAGGGCGGGTTGCTGCTGGGCGTACGCCCGCGCCGCCCGGTCGCCTTCGACCTGGAGTTCGACACCGACGACTGGTCCCTGCTGATGTACACCGACGGCCTGATCGAGGGCCGGGTGGACGGCGGTGACGAACGGCTCGACGTACCGGGCCTGACCGGGCTGCTCGCCGACCCGGCGAACCGGGCGGTGCCGCTGGCCGAGCTACCCGCCTGGCTGGTCGGACGGGCCGAGCAGATAAACGGTGGCCCGCTGGCCGACGACGTGGCGATGTTGCTGGTGACCCGCGGTAGTGGTCGTTGAAGGGCTACGGGGAGGAACCTGTGAAGGCGTACCAGCAGGGGTGGACCCTGCGGCGGCGGGTGGCCGCGCTGCTCGGCGTGGTGGTGGTGCTGCTGCTCGGGCTGGCCGGTGCGGAGGCGGCGGTCGCCGCGCAGAACCGGCAGAACATCGACGCGGTGCTGCTCAAGACCGGTCCGCTGCGCGTCCAGGCGCAGGAACTGATGAGCGTGCTGCTCGACCAGGAGACCTCGGTGCGCGGGTACGCGGTGAACGGGGACCGCAGCGACCTGGAGCCCTATCGGGAGGGCGTGCGGCGCGAGCAGAGCCTGGTCACCTCGATCCGCGATCTCTCCGCCGACTACCCGGACGTGCGCCGGTCGCTGGAGGTGGTGGAGCAGCAGACCGCGCAGTGGCGGACCCAGGTGGCCGAGCCGGTGATCACCACAGTCGAGCGGGACGGCCCGGCGGCCGGCCAGGCGCTGATCACTGATGCGACGCGCCAGCAGTTCGACGGCATCCGCACGTCGGTGAACACGCTCCAGGACGAGATCCTCACGGTCCGGCAGGAGACCGCCGACCGGGTCAACGAGACGAGCAACACGCTGGTCGTGCTGCTGATCATCGCCGCGCTGGTGGTGACGACGGCCGGCGTGGTCATGCTGGTCTCGCTGGACCGGATCCTGATCCGCCCGCTGGCCGACCTGGTCGGCCAGGTACGCGAGGTGGCCGACGGCGACTACCGGCACCGCATCGAGGGGTCCGGCCCGCCGGAGTTCCGTCGCCTCGCCGACGACATCGACCAGATGCGGATGAAGATCGCCCGCGAGCTGGACGAGGTACGCGAGGCGCGGGAGCGCATCGAGTGGGTCAACAGCCAGTTGCAGAAGCAGGCCGAGGAGCTGACCCGCTCCAACCGTGACCTGGAGCAGTTCGCGTACGTCGCCTCGCACGACCTCCAGGAGCCGCTGCGCAAGGTGGCGAGCTTCTGCCAGCTGCTGCAGCGGCGCTACGCCGGGCAGCTCGACGAGCGGGCCGACCAGTACATCGCGTTCGCGGTGGACGGCGCGCAGCGCATGCAGCGGCTGATCAACGACCTGCTGGCGTTCTCCCGGATCGGCCGGTTGACCACCGGTTTCACCGAGGTCGACCTGAACAAGGTGATGGGCGACGTGGCGGGGCAGACCGAGGCGGCGTTGCAGTACGCCGACGCGGACCTGACCTGGGGCGAGATGCCCACCATCCGCGGCGAGGAACCGCTGCTGACGAACCTGCTGGTCAACCTGGTCAGCAACTCGGTGAAGTTCCGCCGGCCCGACGTGCCGCCGAAGGTGCACGTGTCGGCGCGGCTGGTGGACGGCGAGTGGGAGATCAGCTGCCGGGACAACGGCATCGGGATCGAGCCGGAGTTCGCCGACAAGATCTTCGTGATCTTCCAGCGGCTGCACTCCAAGGACGCGTACCCGGGCACCGGCATCGGGCTGGCCATCGTCAAGAAGATCGTGGAATATCACGGCGGCCGGGTCTGGGTGGACACCGACACCGACGAGGGCACCACCATCCGGTTCACGCTGCCCGCGCTGGAGGCCGACATCGAGGCCGCCAAGGCGGCGGAGGCGGCGGACGAGGACACGGCGGATGCCGCGGAACCGGCCGACGCGCCGGCCGCCGACGGTGACCCGGCGGACGCCGGGCGGCAGCCGGACGGCGAGGCACGCGAAGAGCCGCCCGCGGAGGCGGACCGACACGGTACAAACGGTGGCATGAAGGAGACGGTGGCATGACCGCGCCCGCGGACGGCAAGAGCCCGATCGAGGTCCTGCTCGTCGAGGACGACCCCGGCGACGTGCTGATGACCCAGGAGGCGTTCGAGGAGCACAAGCTCCGCAACCGCCTCACCGTCGTCTCCGACGGCGCCGAGGCGCTCGCCTACCTGCGCCGCGAGGGCCGGTACGCGGACGCGGTGACGCCCGACCTGATCCTGCTCGACCTGAACCTGCCCCGCCGCGACGGCCGGGAGGTGCTCAAGGAGATCAAGAAGGACGAGGAACTGCGCCGCATCCCGGTCGTGGTGCTCACCACCTCGCAGGCCGACGAGGACATCCTGCGCAGCTACCAGCTGCACGCCAACGCCTACGTGACCAAGCCGGTGGACTTCGAGCGCTTCATCTCGGTGGTCCGCCAGATCGACGAGTTCTTCGTCAGCGTGGTCAAGCTGCCGCCGCGTGGCTGACCCGCTGCTGGACGACGTCGGCGCGCTGCTGAAGGAGGCGGCGGCCAAGGTCGTCGTGCCGTTGTTCCGCCGGCTCGACGCGTCCGACATCTCCGAGAAGGCGCCGGGCGAGGTGGTCACCGTCGCCGACCGCGAGGCCGAGGTGCTGATCTCCGAGGGCCTGCGGCGGCTGCGTCCCGGCTCGGTGGTGGTCGGCGAGGAGGCCGTCGCCGAGGACCCGGACCTGCTGCGGCACCTGCGCGGCAGCGGCGACGTGTGGCTCGTCGACCCGGTCGACGGCACCTCCAACTTCGCCGCCGGTCGCCGGCCGTTCGCGCTGATGGCGGCGCTGCTCACCGACGGCGTACCGGTGGCCTCCTGGGTGTACGACCCGCTCGACGGCACGATGGCGGCGTGTCGGCTCGGCGCCGGCACCGAGCTGGACGGGGCGTCGCTGAGCGCGCCGCCGGCCGAGCCGCGGGTGGGCGCGCTGCGCGGCACCGCGGCGACGAAGTTCCTGCCGCCGGACTTCCGCCGCCGGGTGGAGGAGGGCGGCCGCCGCATCGGTGAGCTGCTGCCCGGCCAGCACTGCGCGGGCCGGGAATACCTGGACGTGCTCACCGGCGAGCAGCAGTTCGTGCTGTTCTGGCGCACCCTGCCGTGGGACCACACACCCGGCACGTTGCTGGTGCGCGAGGCCGGTGGCGTGGCCCGCCGGTTCGACGGCGCCGACTACCACCCGGCCGACGACGGCCGGGGACTGCTGGTGGCGTCGAGCCCGGAGATCTGGGACGAGGTGAGCGCCGCCCTGCTGGGCGGTTGAGCGGCGTAGTGCGACGGGCGCGGCACGCTGCGTCGATGTCGGACGCCGTACGCCGTCGCCGGCCTGGCGCGTCGCGTGTGGTCCGGTATCGTGACCGGCGGTCTCCGCCAGCAGGCCGCCGTCCGGCGCCGGCGGAGACGCCGCTCGGTGTACGGGGGCCGGCGGTCGACGGAAGGACCAACACGTGCCCAGGACCAGCCCTACCGGCCGGCGCGTCCGGCGGTCGCTGCTCGCCGCGCTCGCCGCGGTGGCCGTGCTGCTCGGCTCCGGCGTGGCCGCCGGCCCGGCCGCCGCCGTACCCAGCCCGAACGCCCCGAACGAGGGCGGCAGCAAGCAGCTGCGGGCGGCGTTGGAGGCGGCGGCGAAGGGCCACATCGAGGCCCAGAACAAGCTGGAGAACTCCAAGCGCCGGCAGAAGGCGCTCGCCGCCCAGCTCAAGGACGTCGAGGTACGCCTCGTCGGGCTCAGCGCGCAGGCCGGTGAGGTCGCCGCGCAGTCGTACCGGATGGGCCGGCTGACCGCGACGTCGATGCTGCTCGCCAGCGCCGACCCGAACGACTTCCTCAAGCGCGCGGCCGAGCTGGACGTGATGGCCCAGCGGGACAGCAAGCGGCTGCGGGAGCTGGCCGACGCGAAGGCGCAGGCGGCCGAGGCGAAACTCGCCATCGACGCCGAGGTGCGCGAGCAGGCCAAGCAGGTCGCGGTGCAGGCCCGCAAGAAGAAGGACGCCGAGGTGGCGCTGGCGAAGGTCAGCTCCGGCGCCGGGTCCGGATTCAACGGCACCTCCTCGTCGGCGAAGCCCGCCCCGCGCAACTCGGACGGCTCGTGGCCGTCGGAGTCCTGCTCGGTGGACGACCCGACGCCCGCGTCCGGCTGCATCACGCCGCGCACGCTGCACATGCTCCAGCAGGCCAAGTCGGCCGGTTACAAGCGCTACGCCTCGTGTCACCGCAGCGGTGGCGGCGGCGAGCACCCCAAGGGCCGGGCCTGCGACTTCTCCGCCGCCAGCGGCGGGTTCGAGGACAAGACCGCCACCGGCGGCGACAAGGCGTACGGCGACAGCCTCGCCGCCTGGGCGAAGAACAACGCCAACCGACTCGGCATCATGTACGTCATCTGGTATCGGCAGATCTGGATGCCGAACACCGGCTGGCGCGCGTACAGCGGCGGTGGCAGCCCGGCAGCGGACCACACAAACCATGTTCACATCTCGATGTATTGACCCGGCCCGCCGCGAGCGCTGCGTAGCATCGCCACGGTGAGCAGCACATCGTCAGACGTCATCGCGGGACCGGCGGCCGACGCCCCGGTCCCGCCCCGGGCCCTGCCCAACGGGCTCGCCGCGTTCCTCGTCTTCCTCTCCAGCGGTGCCGTGCTGGTGCTGGAGACCGTGTCGCTGCGCCTGGTCGGCCCGTACGTCGGGGTGACCCTCCAGGTGACCAGCTCGGTGATCGGCATGGCGCTGGCCGCCATCGCGTACGGGGCGTGGTTCGGCGGGTGGCTCGCCGACCGGCGTGACCCGCGCACCCTGCTCGCTCCGGCGCTGGTGCTGGCCGGCATCGCCACCGCGGTCACGCTGCCGATCGTCAGGTACGCCGGTGAGGCGCTGCGCGGCGGCGCGGCGAGCGCGGTGCTCCTGCTGACCGCGCTCACCGTCCTGCTGCCGGCCGCGCTGCTGGCCGGGATCACCCCGCTCGTGGTGAAGCTCCAGCTCGCCGACCTGCGCCGCACCGGGCAGGTGGTGGGCAAACTGTCCGGCATCGGCACGCTCGGCGGCATCACCGCCACGCTCGGCACCGGCTTCGTGCTGGTGGCGGCGCTGTCCAGCACCGTCATCGTGCTGGGGCTGGCCGCCGTGCTCGGCGTGACCGGGCTGGCGCTCGGCTTCTGGCTGCGCCGGCAGGCCGGCCCGAGCGGGCTGTCCGCGCCGGGCCGGGTCAAGGCCGCGCTGGCGCTGCTCGGTCTGGCCGCCGCCGGGCTCACCGCCGCGGCGCCGAACCCGTGCGACGTGGAGACCGCCTACCACTGCGCCCGGGTCGAGGTGGACCCGTCGTGGCCGCAGGGACGCACGCTCTACCTCAACTCGGCCGAGCACTCGTACGTCGACCTGGGCGAGCCGACCCACCTGAAGTACGCGTACACGCAGTGGATCGGCCTGGTCGCGGACGTGGCGCGGCCGGCGAAGCAGCCGATCGACGCGCTGCACCTGGGCGGCGGCGGCTTCACCGTGCCGCACTACCTGGCCGCGACCCGGCCCGGCACCGACAACCTGGTGTTCGAGCTGGACGGCGGCCTGGTCGAGCTGGACCGGCGGGAGCTGGGCCTGCGTACCGGATCGGGGATGCGCGCCGAGGTGGGCGACGCGCGGGTGCTGCTGCGCGGCGAGCCGGCCGACAGCCGCGACCTCATCGTCGGCGACGCGTTCGGCCACCTGGTCGTGCCGTGGCACCTGGCGACCCGGGAGATGGCCGCCGACATCCGGCGGGTGCTGCGCCCGGACGGCATCTACGTGCAGAACGTCATCGACTACCCGCCGGGCCGGTTCATCCGGGCCGAACTGGCCACCGTGAAGGCCGAGTTCGCGCACGTCGCGCTGATCGCCCCGCCCGGCGCGATCGACGGGAAGCAGGGCGCCAACTTCGTGATCGTCGCCTCGGACGCGCCGCTGCCGCTCGCCGCGATCCCGCCCGGCCTCAAGCTGCTGCCCGAGCCGGCCTCGCTGATGGACGAGGCGGCGGTGACCGCATGGGTGGGCGACGCGATGGTGCTCACCGACGACTACGCGCCGGTGGACCAACTGCTCGCGACCGCCTGAACGGGTGACTTTCCTGACCGATTCCGACCGCTGAGGTGTACCAGGGTCGACTTCGGGCAACAGGACCGACCATGGGTGGACCGGTCAGGAACGGCGTGCAACTGCTCGGCGAGCGATATCGGCTCGTCGAGCAGTTGGGCGCGGGCGGCATGTCGGTCGTCTGGCGCGGCTACGACGAGGTGCTGGGCCGTCAGGTGGCGGTCAAGGTGCTGGCCTCGCGGCTGGCCAGCGACAAGGCGTTCCGGCACCGGATCCGGGTGGAGGCGCAGGCCGCCGCGCGGCTGTGCCACCCCAACATCACAAACGTGTACGACTACGGCGAGTCCGTGCAGGTCGGCCTGACCGTGCCGTACGTGGTCATGGAGCTTGTCGACGGCGGTCCGCTCAGCGGGCGGCTCGGCCGCGACGGGCAGCTTCCCTGGCGGGAGGCCATGACCATCGGCGCGGAGGTCGCCTCGGCGCTGGCCGCCGCGCACGCCCGTGGCGTGGTGCACCGGGACGTCACACCGGGCAACGTGATGCTGACCCCGACCGGGGTGAAGGTCGTCGACTTCGGCATCTCGGCGCTGGTGGGGGAGAGCGACAAGGGGCCGGACGGCGCGCTGCTCGGCACGCCGGCTTACCTCGCGCCGGAGCGGCTGGACAACGGGCACGTCTCGCCCGCCACCGACGTGTACGCGGTGGGGCTGCTGCTCTACCGGATGCTCACCGGCCGTCTGCCGTGGCAGGCCAGCACCACCACCGAGATGCTGCGCGCGCACATGTATCGCGACCCGGACCCGATGCCCGCGGTGCCGGGCCTGCCCGAGCCGGTCGCCGCGCTGGTACAGCGGTGCCTGGCGAAGCGCCCCGAGGACCGCCCGGCGACCGCCGAGGTGGCCCGTACGCTCGCCGAGGCAGCGGGTATCGCGGCGATCGTGCCGGTGTCGCCGGCGTTCGGCCGGATGGACCCGGCGCTCGCCGAGAACGCCGGCACCACGATCCTGCCCTGGTCGGCGGAGACCGACGCGCTGCCGTTCTCGGTGGTACGGACCCGCACGAGGCGGGCGGTGGCGCGGCGGCGCAAGGTGGAGGCCGGGGTCGCCGCCGTCGGGCTGATCGCCGTTACCGCCACGCTGTGGGGGCTGACGTCGCGGAGCCCGGCCAGCGGCGGGGTGGAACCGACCGAGGCGCGGATGAGCCTGCCCGAGCCGATCCCCTGTGCCGTCGACTACTCGCTGCGCCGCGACACCGGCAAGGACTTCTCCGCCGAGCTGACGCTCACCAACACCGGCGACCGGGAACTGCGCGGCTGGACCATGAACTTCACGTTCCCCGGCAAGCAGACGGTCACCACGGCCCAGCCCCCGGCACGTCAGGCGGGGCGTACCGTGTCGATCGCCGCACCGGCGACGGACCCGGCGCTGGCACCCGGCGCGTCGACGAAGCTGACGCTGGCCGGCCGCTACACCGGGAGCAACACGCTGCCTGTGGAGTTCACGCTCGGCGGCAGCACCTGCGGCGTGCAGGTCTCCGGCATCGCCGGCTCGGCGCCGACCACCGCGCCGCCGGTGAAGACGCCGGTCAAGCCGGCCACCAAGACCACCACCAAGAGCGGGCCGGCGAAGGCCAAGCCGGCGCCGGCGAAACCGAAGCCCAAGGCCGCGCCGAAGCCCAAGGGCAAGGAGGGGCCGAAGGGAAAAGCAAAGTAGACCGGCCGAAGGGGGGTGAGCACGGCAAGGGCAAGGGTCCGAAGAAGGGCTGAGGGTCAGGTCAGCGCGGAGAAGCGCTGCACCTGGGTGATGCCGCCCTCCACGATGAGGACGCTGTCCGCCTCCAGCACGGTGTCCGGCCCGGCGTACCGAAACGGTTCCCCGGCCTGCTTCTCACCCACCACCATCACGCCGTACCGGTCCTGCGGTGCGATGTCACGCAGCGACCGCCCGACCAGCGGCGCCGGCACCTTGATCTTGGCGATGGCGAAGTCGTCGTCGAACTCGATGAAGTCGAGCATCCGGCTGACGATCAGGTGCGCCACCCGCTCGCCGGTCTCCGCCTCCGGGAAGACCACGTGGTGCGCGCCCACCGAGTGCAGGATCTTCGCGTGCTTCTCCGAGGTGGCCCGCGCCCAGATCTGCTCGATCCCCAGCTCGGCCAGCGCCAGTACGGTGAGCACGCTCGCCTCCAGCGACGCCCCGATCGCGACCACGACCCGGCGGAAGTCCGCCAGCCCGAGCTGCCGCAGCGCCACCTCCTCGGTGCTGTCCGCCTGCACCACCCGGTCCAGGTCGGCCGACCAGTGCTGGACCCGGTTCGGGTCGTGGTCGATCGCCAGCACCTCGTAACCGAGGCGGGACAGGGAGTCCGCCAGGCGCGCGCCGAACCGGCCCAGGCCGATCACCGCGATGCCGGTCTCCTCCGGATGTCTAGCCGACAATGGGTTGCTCCTCCGGGTAGCGGTACAGCCGTCGACGGGTGTTCAACGCGATGGCCGAGCCGAGCGTGAGCGGCCCGATCCGGCCGATGTACATGAGCGCGGTCAGCACGTACTGGCCCGGCGGCGAGAGCTGCCCGGACACCCCGACGGTCAGGCCGGTGGTGCTGAACGCGGAGGTGACCTCGAACAACGCGGCCGAGAACGATATGTGCGAGGTCAGCGCGATCAGGCCGACCGTCCCGCCGGCCACGAGCGCCACGCTCAGCAGCGCCACGGTCAGCGCCTGCCGCTGGCTGGCCGCCGCCACCCGGCGGCGCCCGACAGTGGTGTCCGGTTCGCCCCGCAGCTCGGCCCAGATGGCGAAGCCGAGCAGGAAGAACGTGGAGACCTTGATGCCGCCGGCGGTGCTGGCGCTGCCGCCGCCGATGAACATCAGGCCGATCAGCATCGGGTAGCTCTCGTCGGTGAGGTGCCCGACGCTTATGACGTCGAAGCCGCCGGTACGGCTCAACGCGATCTGGGTGAACGACGCCAGCAGCTTGCCCGGCACGTCGTACGTGCCGATCGTGAACGGGTTGCCCCACTCTGCCATCAGCAGGTAGGCGACGCCGAAGACGGTCAGTACCACGCTGCCCCAGACGGTCAGCTTCGTGGCGACCGCCCAGCGCGCGGGCTGCCGCCACTCGCGTACCGCCTCGAACAGCGCCGGGAAACCGAGCCCGCCGATGATCGCGCCGACGCTGAGCGGTAGCGCCACCCAGCCGTCGCGGGAGAACGCGATCAGGCCGTCGGAGTAGAGGGTGAACCCGCCGTTGTTGAACGCCTGCACCGAGTGGAACACCGCCGACCAGAGCGCCCGGCCCGGACGGTAGTCGTACGCCAGGAACAGGCGCGCGGCGATCACCGCCGTCATCAGCGCCTCGGTGACGAAGACGGTCGCCGCGATGCGCAGCAGCAGCCGGCGTACGTCGCCGAGGCCGAACTCGGCGGTCTCCGCCTGCACGAGCAGCCGGTTCCGCAGGCCGAGCTGGCGGGAGACGGCCAGGATCACCAGCGACGCCCCGGTCAGGATGCCCAGACCACCGAGCTGCGTCAGCACGGTGATCATCACGAGTCCGAAGCCGTTCCAGTAGTTCGGCGTGTCGGTCACCGCCATCCCGGTCACCGACACCGCCGACGTGGACGTGAACAGCGCGGTGACGAACGGGGTGTACCGCTGCTCGCTGGTGGCCCAGGGCAGCATGAGCAGGCCGGTGCCGGCCAGGATCACCGCCAGGAACCCCAACGGCACCAGCCGTACGGGCTTCCGGAGCAGGCGGCGCACCCCGTCATCTTCCGTCCGGAGATTCACCGGCAGGTCAGGAACCGACCAACTGGCGGTCAACCACGCCCGGTCTGCTGTGCGTACCCATCGACGACAGGAGACGGCGTTGCGACGTACCCTTTCCGCCCTCGGCGTGGCCGGCGCGCTGCTCGCGGCGGCCGCAGTGGTGGTGCCGGCCGTGACCGCCCAGGCCGGCCCCGACCACCGCGCCGCCGAGCAGGCCCGCCCGGCTCAGCGGCCGATCGTGATCGGTCACCGCGGCGCGAGCGGCTACCGCCCGGAGCACACCCTGGAGGCCTACCGGCTCGCCATCCGCCAGGGCGCCGACTTCATCGAGCCGGACCTGGTCTCGACCAGGGACGGCGTCCTGGTCGCGCGGCACGAGAACGAGATCTCCGGTACGACGGACGTGGGCGCCCGCCCCGAGTTCGCCGCCCGCAAGGCGACGAAGACCATCGACGGGGTGACAGTCACCGGCTGGTTCACCGAGGACTTCACGCTGGCCGAGCTGAAGACGCTGCGGGCCAAGGAGCGGCTGCCGCAGGTGCGGGTCGCCAACACCGCGTTCGACGGCAAATTCGAGATCCCGACGTTCCAGGAGGTCATCGACCTGGCGCGGACCGAGTCGAAGGCCCGCGGCCGGACCATCGGCGTCTACCCGGAGACCAAGCACCCGACCTACTTCGCCTCGATCGGTCGCGCCTTGGAGGAGCCGCTGGTGGCGGTGCTGCGCCGCAACCGGCTCACCCACCGGAACGACCCGGTGTTCGTGCAGAGCTTCGAGACCGCCAACCTGCGCAAGCTCGACACGATGATCGACGTACGGTTGGTGCAGCTCATGGACGCGTCCGGCGCGCCCTACGACTTCGTCGCGGGCGGCGACAAGCGGACGTACGCGGACCTTGCGACGCCCGCGGGACTGGCCTGGATCTCCCGGTACGCCGACGGCGTCGGCCTGAACAAGAACCTGATCGTGCCCCGGGACTCCGCCGGACGGCTGCTCGCGCCGACGTCGGTGATCCGGGACGCGCACCGGCAGAAGCTGGTGGTGCACGCGTGGACGTTCCGGGCCGAGAACCAGTTCCTGCCTGTGGACTTCCGGATCGGCACCGACCCGAACGCGCGTGGTGACATCACGTCCGAGTACGAGCTGTTCTTCGACCTGGGCCTGGACGGCGTGTTCAGCGACCACCCCGACACGGCGGTTGCCGCCCGAGCCGGCCGCTGACCCTGCTTCCCTGTGACGGGGTGCCCGCCGCAAGCGGCGGGCACCCCGCCGTGCTTTGTCGCGCTCGGCGGCCCCCGAGATCTTGGTACGAAACGGCCCCTCCAAGGGCCATTCCGTACCAAGATCTCCCCCGTGGAGGGGTCGCCTCGCCGATCTTGGACTTATGGCACCTCGCGAAGCGCCTTAATCCGGACATCCTGGGCGCCACAACTCCAAGATCGGCGGTGGCGGGCGGTGGCGGGCGGTGGCGGGCGGGGCTTGTCGTGCGGGGCGGGCGCCACTTCGGGGAAGTGGCTGCTTCCGGGCGGGATGATGCCGCCACCTCGGCGTAGTGGAGTTGATCAGGCCGGCGGTTCGGCTACGTAGGTGCCTCGGCCGGGCTGGCCGGTGATCAGCTCGCGATCGTGCAGCAACGAGAGAGCGCGGGACGCCGTGTTCATGTGGACGCCATAGGCCTCGGCGAGTTCACGGGTCGAGGGCAGCTTGTCGCCGGGCTTCAACTCGCCACTCTTGATCTTTGCGGCGAGTTCGTTGGCGATCTGACGATATGGCGCTTCGGCTGTAGGCATGGTGAGGACTCCGGTCGGTTCGGCACCTCCGATCATGCCGGGCCTACACCAGTAACTGCAACAAGCAGAAAGCCCGATGTGGACGCTCGACCTACACAGGTATTTTGGGTAGGCTGACCCGCGTCCGGCTCCGGTTGGTTCGGCAAACCTCGGGAGTCGGACCCGGATTGGGCTCCGGGGTCGTACCGCCGAACGGGCTGCGGTCTCGGGGTCGGCGGCCCGCCCGCGTCCCCTGTCTGCGGGCGGGCCGCCTCCACGGCTCGGTGAGGAGGATCGGCGTGCGTAACGTGCTCAACCTGTTCCAGCCATCCGGGCGACGTGGCAAGGGCGGCCCGCCGAACCAGGGCTGGTACCGCTCGGACTCGTGCCGGCCGCTGAGCGTCGGGCAGATCCGCGAGCGGAGGTTCCGCACGGTGCGGCACGGGCTCGACCCGGCGGAGGTGCACGCCTTCCTCTACCGGGTGGCCGGTGACCTGGCGCTGGCCCGGCGTGACGCGTCCCGGTACGCCGAGGAGAACACGCGCATCAAGGCGGCGCTCAAGAGCTGGCAGTCCCGATTCACCCCGGGCGCGCAGCGGTGAGCCGGGAGCGGTTCGTCGTACACCTGCCGATTCTCGCGGCCGACCTCGACGGCGCGCGGGGGTTCGCGCGGGCCATCTGCCGGGCTCTCGGGTTCCTGGCCGACGTGGAGCGCGCCGGGACCACCGTGTCGCGGGAGGACGAGCAGTCCGTACGCCACTGGGTCTGGTGCGACCGCCCGCGCGGCGGTGGCCGACGATGCGCACGGGCGGCCGACCACGACGGGGACTGCGGCGGGCGGTGAGCGGGGCGCGATGGCGTGGGGCGACATTCCCGGCGCGGCGTGCGTGGTGGGTACGGCCATCCCGGGTCGGTGCGGTTACGTGGCGATGTCCGGCGTTGTAACGTGCGGCCACCCCGTCCCGGGGACTTGTGTGCGCCGACCACATAGCCCGTGGGTGACGTCACTTCTAGCGTGAGCCGACAACTGACATTCCCCCTGTCCTCACCTGGAGTCGCAATGACGATCCGGCACACGCGACGGGTGTTCCTTACCGCCGCCACCTCGGTGGCGGTCGCTCTGGCCGCCACGGCCTGTGGCAGCCCGCAGGACACCGCATCCGGCGGCGGCGATGCCGCCCCGGTCAAGGTCGGTCTGGTCTACTCCCAGTCCGGGCCGCTCGCCAGCTACGGCAAGCAGTACATCGAGGGTTTCAAGGCGGGCCTCGACTTCGCCACGAAGGGCACCGGCAAGGTCGGTGACCGCACGATCGAGGTGACCGAGGCCGACGACGCGGGCGACCCGGCCAAGGCCGTGTCCGCCGCGAAGGACCTGATCGGCAAGGGTACGAAGATCATCGCCGGGTCCACCTCCTCCGGGGTGGCGCTCCAGGTGGCGCCGATCGCCGCGCAGAACAAGGTGCTGTTCATCTCCGGCCCGGCCGCCACGGACGCGGTGACCGGCGCGAACAAGTACACGTTCCGTTCCGGCCGGCAGTCGTGGCAGGACGTGGTGACCGCCCGGTCGTTCATCGGCGACGCGGGCGGCAAGAAGGTCGTCGTGTTCGCGCAGGACGGCGCGTTCGGCGACGCGAACGAGGCCGCCGTCAAGGCCGTCATCGGCGGCGCCGGTGCGAACGTGAGCAGCGTCCGGGCCCCGGCCAGCGCCACCGAGTTCACGCCGTTCGCCAGCCAGATCAAGGCCGCCAAGCCGGACCTGCTCTTCGTCGCCTGGGCGGGCACCACCGCCGGCGCCATGTGGCAGACGCTCGACCAGCAGGGCGTCCTCGCCTCCACCACCGTCGTCACCGGCCTGGACATCCGCGCCTCGTGGCCGACGTTCGGCGCGGCCGGCAGCAAGATCTCGTTCCTGTCGCACTACTTCGACGGGGCGAGCGACACCGAGGCCGCCAAGGCCGCGAAGGCGAAGGTGCCGGGCGGCACGCTCGACCTGTTCCACCCGGACGGGTTCGCCGCCGCGCAGATGGTCGTCCGGGCCGTGCAGGAGGGCGGCGACGACGTGGAGAAGATGGTCAAGGCGCTGGAGGGCTGGGAGTTCGAGGGCGTCAAGGGCACCATGAAGATCCGCGCCGAGGACCACGCCCTGCTCCAGCCGATGTACCAGGCGAAGCTCTCCGGCAGCGGCACCGCCTTCACGGCGACCGCGCAGAAGTCGCTCACCGGTGACGAGAGCGCGCCGCCGGTCGCGCAGATGAAGGGCTGACCCGTGCTCGCCACCCGCGGTCTGACCTGGCGGATCGGTGAGGTCGCCATCGTCGACTCCGTCTACCTCGATCTGGCGCCGGGGGAGTTCCTCGGCGTGATCGGGCCCAACGGCGCCGGCAAGACCTCCCTGTTCAACCTGATCACCGGCCTGCGCCGGCCCACCGAGGGCACGGTCCTGCTGGACGGCGCGGACATCACCGCGCTCCCGCCGCACCGGCGTGCCCGGCTCGGACTGGGGCGTACCTTCCAGGCGTCCTCGGTCTTCGGCTCGCTGAGCGTGCGGGAGAACGTCCGGCTCGCCGTACAGGCACACCGGGGTGGCTCGATGAAGCTGTGGCGGCGGGCGGCGGCCGACCGGGAGGTGGCCGCCGCCGCCGACGCGGCGCTCGACCGGGTCGGCCTGCACCACAGGGGTACGGCGCTCGCCGGCACCCTTGCCCACGGCGAGAAGCGCAAGCTGGAGATCGCGCTGCTGCTCGCCGGTGAGCCCCGGGTGATGCTGCTGGACGAGCCGATGGCCGGGGTGAGCGCCGAGGACGTGCCCGAGCTGGTCAGCGTGATCAAGTCGTTGACCGGCGACAGCGGCCGGGCGGTGCTCATGGTGGAACACCACATGGACGTGATCCTGGAACTGGCCGACCGGATCGCCGTGATGCACCACGGCGCGCTGCTGGCGTGCGACACCCCGGACACGGTGATGGCGAACGCCACCGTGCAGGAGGCGTACCTGGGGGAGGCGCTCTAATGGCGGAACCTGTCCTGTCCGTGGCGGACCTGTCCGTGCGGATCGCCGGGCTGCACATCCTCCAGGGGGTGTCGTTCGAGGTCGCGCCCACCGGCGTCACGGTGCTGCTCGGGCGCAACGGCGTCGGCAAGACCACCACGTTGCGCGCGATCGTCGGGCTGACGCCGCGCGGCGGCGAGGTGCGCGGCAGCGTACGCATGGGAGCGCGCAGCCTGCTGGCCCGCCCCACTCACCGGCTGGTCCGCGACGGCCTCGGCTACGTGCCGGAGGACCGCTGCGTCTTCGCCGCGCTCACCGTCGCGGAGAACCTGCGGCTGGCCGAGCGGCGGGGCGTCACGCCCGCGTACGACAAGGTCTTCGCTCTTTTCCCGGAGCTGGAGCGGCGCGGACGGCAACGGGCCGGCTCGCTGTCCGGCGGGCAGCAGCAGATGCTCGCGATCGGCCGGGTGCTGCTGAACGACAACCGGCTGCTGCTTGTCGACGAGCCGACGAAAGGGCTGGCACCGAAGGTGGTGACCGAGGTGGCCGAGGTGCTGGAACGGGTCGCGGAATCCGTGCCGGTGCTGCTGGTCGAGCAGAACCTGGCGGTGGTACGGCGGCTGGCGACCGACGCGGTGGTGCTCTCCGCCGGCAAGGTCGCCTGGACCGGCGACGCCCGCGAGCTGCTGCTGGAGACGGCGCTGACGAAGTCGTTGCTCGGTGTGGGTTCTGGCTCCGGGGAGGTGCACGCGTGAACACGGTGGTCCTGTTGACGCTGACCGGGCTGGGCCTGGCGGCGCTCTACTTCCTCGTGGCCTCCGGCCTGTCCCTCGTGTTCGGCCTCGCCGACGTGCTCAACTTCGCGCACGGGCTGTTCCTCGGCGTCGGCGCGTACGCGACCTGGTGGGCCTCGGGCAACCTGCCCGGCGCCGGACCGGACGGGTTCGGGTTCGTGCTGGCTGTCGTCTTCGGTGTGCTGGCCGGTTCGCTCGTCGCGGTGCTGGTGGAGCTGGTGCTGATCCGGCCGCTCTACTCCCGCACCATCGAACAGGTGCTCGTCACCGTCGGCCTGTCGCTCGCCGGGGTGGCGCTGCTCCAGGCCACCTGGGGCGCCGACCCGCGGCCGTTCCCGCGACCGGACTGGAGCCGGGGCGTGACATCGGTGCTCGGCGCCCAGGTGCCGAACGCCGGGCTGCTGCTGATCGTCGCCGCCGCTGTGGTGCTCGGGGCGCTGCTGGCGTTCCTGCGCTGGACCCGGTACGGCCTGATCATCCGGGCCGGCGTGGAGAACCGGGAGATGGTGACAGCCCTCGGCATCGACGTGCGCAAGGCGTTCACGCTGGTCTTCGCGATCGGCGGGGCCGCCGCCGCGCTGGCCGGCGCGCTCGGTGGCGTCTACTTCGGCACCGTCTCGCCGGGGCAGGGCGGCTCACTGCTGATCTTCGCGTTCATCGTGGTGGTGATCGGCGGGATGGGCTCGGTGGTCGGGTCCGCGTACGCGGCGGTCGCGGTGGGGCTGCTGCAACAGTTCGTCAACTACTACGGCACGTCCGGGCTGGGCGACCTGTGCGTGGTCGGTCTGCTCGCCGTGGTGCTGCTGCTGCGTCCGCAGGGCCTGGCCGGAAAGGTGGCTCACGCATGACCAACTCGGTGGTCGACGCGCCTCCGGCGCAGGTGCCCGACGAACTGACCCCCGGGCGTTCCCGCTGGCACGGCCTGCGTCCGTACCTGCCGTTGGTGGCCCTGGTGGTGGCGGCCGTGCTGCCGTACTCCACGCTGCACCTGCCCGGGATCTTCGAGGGGCCGCTGAACTCGCCCGGCACGCTGCAACTGCTCGCCATCTGCTTGGTGTTCGGCGGGCTCGCGGCCGGCTACGACCTGCTGTTCGGGCGTACCGGGATGCTCTCCTTCGGCCACGCCCTCTACTTCGCCGCCGGGGTCTACGGCACCGACATCCTGGTCACCAAGGCCGGGCTGCCGCTGTGGCAGGCGGCAGTGCTCACGGTGATCGGCGGGACCACGCTCGCCGCGCTGCTCGGCGCGGTGGCCCTGCGGACGGTGGGCATCGCGTTCGCCATGGTGACGCTGGCGTTCGCGCAGGTCGGGGCGATCCTGGTGGCCCGCGACTTCGGCGGCCTCACCGGTGGCGAGGAGGGCCTGCCACTGGACGTGTCGGGGCTGCCGGCTGCCCTGGTGGGCGTCACCAACACGGTGAACCTGTACTGGCTGGCGCTCGCGTACCTGGCCATAGTGGTCCTCGTGGTGCACCGGGTCAGCGCCTCGCCGACCGGGCGGGTGCTGGCCGGTCTGCGCGACGACGAGCGGCGGATCGGGGTGCTCGGGCTCGACCCGTACCGGTTCAAGCTGGTCGCGTTCACGCTGGCCGGCGGCCTCGCGTCGGCCGGTGGGGTGGTGTACGTGCTGATCGTCGGCGGCGCCAGCCCGCACATCACGTCGTCGGAGCTGACGCTGTCGCTGCTGGTCATGGTGGTGCTCGGCGGCCCCGGTACGCGGTGGGGGCCGGTGCTGGGCGGCGTCCTCTACATGTACCTGGACCACCGGCTCACCGCGTTCGGCAGCAGCGACGCGGTGAACGCCCTCCCGGCGTTCCTGAGTCACCCGCTGAGCCAGCCCCTGTTCGTCCTGGGCACGGTGTTCATCCTGGCCGTCTACTTCTTCCCCGGCGGCCTGGCCAGCCTCCGCTCCCGCCTGACCCCCGTCCTGACGGCCCTCCGCCGCCCTCGCTGACGGCTCCCATCCCCCTCCCTTCACCCCGTTGATCAAGGAGTTTGTGTCCTGATGCCGCGGTTAGGATGACCCAAAGTCCTTGATCAACGGGGAGAGCGGGGAAGGGGAGGGGAGAGACCTCATGGGGGAGCTGCGGCGGCTTGCGGTTGTCAGTGGGGGTGGGACCGGGATCGGGGCCGCGGTGGCGCGTGGGCTCGTCGAGGACGGGTTCGACGTTCTCGTGGTGGGGCGGCGGGGTGACGTGCTCGAAGCCGCCGCGCGGCGGATCGGTGACGAGAGCGGACGGGACGGGGCGGTCACGCCTGTCGTCGCCGACCTGACCGATCCGGGGCAGGTCGCCGCGGTGGTGGACGCGGTCGGGGACCGTGCCGTGGACGCCGTCGTCAACAACGCCGGGGGCTACCTCGGCGGGTCGACCGACTCGCTCGGCGGGGTGGCGGACTGGTGGCGGGCCACCCTGGACGCCAACGTGCTGACCGCCGTCCTGCTCACCGAGGCGCTCCTGCCCGCCCTGCGCCGCCCCGGCGGCCGGGTGGTCCTGCTCAGCTCGATCGCCGCACAGCGCGGCGGCGCCGGGCCGTACTCGGCGGCGAAGGCCGCGCTGCACGGCTGGGCTTACGACCTGGCCGCCCAGCTCGGGCCGGACCAGATCACCGTGAACGTGGTCAGCCCCGGCTACGTGGCCGAGACCGAGTTCTTCGGCGACCGGATGACGCCCGAGGGCCACGCTAAGCGGGTCGCCGCCACGCTCGTCGGCCGGGCCGGAGTGCCGGACGACATCGCGGCGGCGGTGCGCTACCTGGTCGGCCCGTCCGCCGGGTACGTCACCGGACAGGTGCTCGGCGTCAACGGCGGTTCCGTGCTCGGCCGCTGACACGTGGAAGGGGCGGCGGCCCCCCGTGTGGCCACCGCCCCTTCGCGTACGTCGTGGTCAGCCGTTGAGCATTTCGTACGCCGACGCCGGCGCCTTCTGCACCTGCGAACCCGTCGGCGCGGTGAGCTTCGGCGCCTTGCCGAAGTCGTAGTACTTGGCGACCAGCTTCATCGCCTTCGTCTTGCCGGCGGCCGGCACGTCCAGGGTCAGCGACGTGAGGTTCCCGTCCGGCCCGACCACGGCCGTGAACGGCACCTTCTTCGCCGCCTCACCCAGCGCGGCCACGTCCACCGTGCTGAAGTTCTCGCGGATGTCGGCGTTGGCGGTCAGGTCGGCGAACCCGCCGTACGTGCCGTTGCCCCGATCCTCGACCGTCTCGGCGGTCCGGATGACAGCGGCCGTGTTGGCCGGGTCGGCGTTCTGGTAGACCGGCACCTCCGAGGCGTCGTCGAGCTTCGTGCGGTCCAGGAGCATCCAGCGCTTCGGCAGCTTCATCGCCTCCTGCAGGCCGGGCATGCCGGTGATCTTGACGCGCACCCAGATGTCGTCCTCGATCACGCGGAAGGTCATTCCCATGGTGAACTCGGGGTCCTTCTCCGACACGGTCAGCTCCACGCCGCGCGCCGCCGGGTCGACCAGCCCGTCGAACTTCTCGGTGCCCTCGATGGTGGAGAACCGGAAGGCCGGGTCCTTCTCGTCCGGCACGGCGGCCAGCAGCGCGGCCTTCGGGTCGGCCGACGGGCTCGGCGCCGGTCCGGCGCCCTCGGAGGCGTCCCCGGTCCCGCACCCCGCGGACAGGACGGTGGTGGCCAGCACGGCCGTCGCGAGAGCCGCGATCCGCCGGAGGTTGCCGGCGAAACCGAATCGCTGCGTCATGGTGTTCGACTCACTTTCCCAGGTGATTGTTGCCGGGTAAGTATCGTCAGACGTCACGGCGGCATCGCTGCCGATATGCTGCCGTCCGACTGCCGTCGGCCACAGTGGGTGCCGGCAGGCGACACGGGGGCGGAAACTCGCATGTCAGAGGCGCTGCGCTTCGAAGTGCTCGGCCCGCAGCGGGCCTGGTACGCCGACCGTCAGCTCGATCTGGGGCCGGCCAAGCAGCGGGCCGTACTGGCCGTACTGCTGCTCGCCGCCGGCCGTCCCGTGCCGAGCGGGCAGATCGTCGAGGCGGTGTGGCCGGACGAGGCACCGGTGAACGGCCTCAACGTGGTGCAGAAGCACGTCGCCGGTCTGCGCCGGGTGCTGGAACCCGACCGGTCACCGCGTACGCCGGCCCGGGTGCTCACCCTCACCGACGCGGGCTATCTGCTGCGGGTGCCGCCCGAGGCGGTGGACGTGGTGCGCTTCGAGCGCGGCGTGCGGCGTGCGCGGTCGGCCCAGGCGGCCGGGCGTACGGAGGAGGCGCTCGCCGAGGTGAGCGCCGCGCTGGAGCTGTGGCAGGGAGAACCGTTCACCGGGTTCGCCGGGCCGTACTTCGACGCGGCCCGGCACCGGCTGGTGGAGATGCGCGCGGTCGCCCTGGAGACGCGTGTCGACCTGGAGCTGGCCGACGGCCGGCACGGCGAGCTGGTCGGCCGGCTGGTCGAGCTGGTCGCCGAGTTCCCGGTCCGGGAGCGGCTGCGCCACCAGCTCATGCTGGCGTTGCACCGCAGTGGACGGCAGGCCGAGGCGCTGGCCGCCTACCGCGACTACGCCGGGCTGCTCCGCGACGAGTACGGCATCGAGCCGGGCGAGCCGCTCCAGGATCTGCACCGGCGCATCCTGCGCGCCGACCCGGACCTCCTGGCTCAGGCGCCGCGTCGTCCGGCCGGACCCGGCGAGAGGTGGGCGGGCGGCCCGGAGCCGCTTCCGGCCCCCGCCGAGGCACCGGCCCGGCCGCTGCCCACCGGCCCGGCCGAGAGCCCGCCCCAGCCCGCCGCGCCGGCCCAGCCCACGGTCTCGGCTCAGCTCACCGTTCCGGTGCAGTTCACCGTCTCGGCGCAGCCGGGTGGTCCGTTTCCGCCGCCACCGCCCGGTGAGTCGCCGACCGGCCTGCCGCCCTGGGTCTCGCCCCCTGTCGCGCCGCTTATCGGCCCCGTGCCGCCGTCCCGGCGTCCATCCGGTGTGCCCGGCTGGTTGAGCGTCGTCGCGACTGTGGGCGGCGCGCTCGTCGCCCTGTTCTCGTTCGGCATGCTCACGTGGCTGGTGGTGCTGCTCTACGGGGTCTGGCGCCGGGGCTGGGGCAGCGTCGCCGCCGCGATCTACTACCTGACCGTGGCCGTGACGTTCGTGGTGGTCCTGGGCAGCAGCGAGACCGAGGAGGTCAGCGGACCCGAGGCCACCCTGATAGTGATCTGGCTTACCACCTGGGCGGCGGGCGTCCCGCACGTGGTGCTGCTCAACGGCCGGCTGCTCACCTGGTTGCGCGGCCTCTGGCGTGGGCGGCCCTACGCCGACCGCAACCGGCTGCGCCGGGAGTACACCCGTTACCTGCTCTACCAGTACCCGTCGGCCCGGGACGACCTGCGCATCGGGCGCCCCGACCTGCCCCGCGCGTACGACGACGGCGGACTGGTGGACGTCAACTCGGTGCCGGACCAGGTGATCGCCGGGCTGCCGGGACTGACCCGGTCGCAGGCGCAGCACGTGGTGGTCGACCGGCGGATGCGCGGCCCGTACACGTCGATGGAGGAGCTGGCCGCACGGTGCCTGCTGCCGGCGGCGGCGACGGACTCGCTGCGCGAGCTGCTGATCTTCCTGCCACCCGCACCGACGCCCACGCCGACGCCCGCACCGGCGCCCACGTCGCCGTCCGGCCCGCCGGAGTCGTCCGCCCTCCCTGGTAGAAATGCCGGATGAGCCAGGATCGGATGGCCGTCCGGGAGCGCGCCGAGGCGGTGCTGCGACGGCTGGCGGGCGACCACGCCCGGCTGCGCGAGGACCAGTGGCGTGCCATCGAGGCGCTGGTGGTCGACCGGCGGCGGGTGCTCTGCGTGCAGCGCACCGGCTGGGGCAAGTCGGCCGTCTACTTCGTGGCGACCGCGCTGCTGCGTGAGGGGAACCAGCACGGGCCGACGGTGATCGTCTCGCCGCTGCTGGCGCTGATGCGCAACCAGGTCGAGTCCGCCGCCCGAGCCGGCATCCGGGCGCGCACCATCAACTCGGCGAACCTGGACGAGTGGGACGAGATCACCGCCGAGATCCACGCCGGCGCCGTCGACGTACTGCTGATCAGCCCGGAACGCCTGAACAACCCGGACTTCCGCGACGGCGTACTGCCGAAGCTCGCCGCCACCACCGGGCTGCTCGTGGTCGACGAGGCGCACTGCGTCTCCGACTGGGGGCACGACTTCCGGCCGGACTACCGGCGGCTGCGCACGTTCCTGGCCAACCTGCCCGAGCACACGCCGGTGCTCGCCACCACCGCCACCGCCAACGCCCGCGTCACGCAGGACGTGGCCGAGCAGCTCGGTGACGCCCTGGTGCTGCGCGGCACGCTGGACCGGGAGTCGCTGCGCCTCGGCGTACTCGATCTGCCGAGCCCGGCCCACCGCCTGGCCTGGCTGGCCGACCACCTGGACCGGCTCCCCGGCTCGGGCATCGTCTACACGCTCACCGTCGCGGCGGCCACCGAGACTGCCGACTTCCTGCGCGGCCGGGGCTGGTCGGTCGCCTCCTACACCGGGCAGGCCGAGGACGCCGACCGGCGGGCCGCCGAACAGGACCTGCTGGACAACAAGATCAAGGCGCTGGTCGCCACCAGCGCGCTGGGCATGGGCTTCGACAAGCCCGACCTGGGCTTCGTCGTGCACCTGGGCGCGCCGCCCTCGCCGATCGCCTACTACCAGCAGGTCGGCCGCGCCGGCCGCGCCGTCGAGCACGCCGAGGTGCTGCTGCTGCCGGGCGTGGAGGACGCGGCGATCTGGCGGTACTTCGCCTCGCTCGCCTTCCCGCCCGAGGAGCAGGTCCGCGCCGTGCTCGCCGCGCTGGACACCGAGCGGCCGATCTCCACCCAGGCCCTCGAACCGGTGGTCGACCTGCGCCGGGCCCGGCTGGAGCTGATGCTCAAGGTGCTCGACGTGGACGGCGCGGTCCGCCGGGTGCGCGGCGGCTGGCTCGCCACCGGCGAGCCCTGGGTCTACGACGAGGCCCGGTTGCGGCGGGTCGCCGACGCGCGCGCCGCCGAGCAGCGGGCCATGCGGGAGTACGCCTCGACGTCCGCCTGCCGGATGCGCTACCTGCGGGAAGGGCTGGACGACAGCGGGGCGGCCGACTGCGGCCGGTGCGACAACTGCGCCGGCCCGCTGTTCGACGCCACCGTGTCCGACCAGGCGCTGACCGCCGCGCAGACGTTCCTCGGGCGCCCCGGCGTGCCGATCCCGCCCAAGAAGCTCTGGCCGACCGGGTTGGAGTCGGTCGGCGTACCCCTGAAGGGCCGCATCCCCCCGGCGGAGCAGGCGCTGCCCGGCCGGGCCGTGGGGCGCCTGTCCGACCTGGGCTGGGGCGGGCGGCTGCGCGGGCTGGTCGGGCCGGAGGCGCCGGACGGCCCGGTGCCCGACGACGTGGTGGCCGCCGTGGTCGAGGTGCTGAAGGCGTGGGCGCACGGCGACGACCCGTGGCCCCGGCGACCGGCGGTCGTGGTCGCGGTCGGCTCCCGGACGCGCCCGCTGCTGGTCGGCTCGCTGGCCGAGCGGATCGCCGCCGTGGGCCGGCTGCCGCTGCTCGGCCACGTCGTCCCGGCCGGGCCTGGCGGCGGCGGGCCGCGCGGCAACAGCGCCCAGCGGGTACGCGCGCTGCACGACGCCTTCCAGCTGCCCGACGATCTGGCCGGCGCGCTGGCCGGGCTGGACGGGCCGGTGCTGCTGGTGGACGACCTGGTCGACTCGGGCTGGACGATGGGCATGGTGGCGCGGCTGCTGCGCCGGGCCGGTGCTCCGGACGTGCTGCCGCTGGCACTCGCGGTGGCCGGCTGACCCGTCCGGCCGCGGTGGGTTCCCGGCGGTGCGTGGCGGGTTCCGGCCGGCGCGGAAAGTTCCCGGGCCGGGCGGAATGCGAGCGTCACCACCGTCGGCGGACCGTCGTCGGGCCCGCACCCGGGCGGCGGTACCGTGGGGTCATGACCGAGCAGCGACCCGTCGTCCAGACGTACACCGTGACCGGGATGACCTGCGGACACTGCGTCAAGGCGGTGACCGAGGAGCTGTCCGCGCTGCCCGGCGTCGACGAGGTCCGGATCGATCTGACGAGCGGCACCGCCACTGTCACCAGCGCGGCGCCGCTGCCCGTCGAGTCCGTGCGTGCCGCTGTGGACGAGGCGGGTTACGAGCTGGTCGGCGGCGGTGCCTGAGTCGTCGTCCGTCACGTCCGGCACCGGCGTCGTCCCCGACGACTCCGAGGCCGGTTCCGACGCTCCCGCTGCGCAGCCCGGGGACGCGGCGCTGGCCCGGGACGCGGCGCTGGCCGGGAACGGCGCGAGTGGTTCGGCCGGGGCGGCCGGGCCCGTCGCCGTCGACCGGGAGACGCTGCGGCTGGCCCTGGTGGTGGGCGGCCTGGTGCTCGCCGTGCTGCTCGGCTTCGGTCTCGGGCGGATGAACGCGCCGGCCGGCCCGGCCCGGCCCGCAGGCGCCACGGCCGGGGTCGCCACGGGCGGCGCAGACGGCGGCGCGCACGCCCACTCACCCGGCACCGGCGCCCACACGCACGACGGCGCCACCGTCACGCAGGGCGGCGGCGACGGCGCGACCGGGCTGTCGATCACTTCGTCCGGCTACACGCTGGTGCCGTCGACCGAGCTGGTCGCGGACCGCGCCGGTGAGCTGCGCTTCCAGATCCGCGACGACCAGCGCCGGGCGGTCACCCGGTTCGCCGTCGTGCACGACAAGCCGATGCACGTGATCATGGTCCGGCGTGACCTCAGCGGCTACCGGCACCTGCACCCGACGATGGCCGCCGACGGCACCTGGTCGGTCCCGATCACGGCGCCGGGCGCGGGCCCCTGGCGGATGTACGCGGACTTCACCGCGGTGGCCGACGACGGCCGCCAGGTCGCCGTGGTGCTCGGCGCCGACCTGACCGCGTCCGGCGCGTACCGGCCCCGGCCGCTGCCCGCCGCCGCCACGTCGGCCACCGTCGACGGATTCACCGCCGGGTACGCGGGCACGCCGGAGGTGGGGAAGTCGGTGCCGCTGCGGTTCCGGGTCACCGGCGCGGACGGCGCGGCGGCGGCGCTGGAGCCGTACCTCGGGGCGTACGGGCACCTGGTGGCGTTGCGCGAGGGCGACCTGGGTTACCTGCACGTGCACCCGGAGCCGGTGCGCGACGGCGACGACGTGACGTTCTGGCTCACCGCGCCGGGGCCGGGTAGCTACCGGATGTTCCTGGACTTCCAGGTCGGCGGCGTGGTGCGGACCGCCGAGTTCACGCTGACAGTGGCCTGAGCCCCGTCGCTCGCCCGGCGCTCAGCCGGCCCGGCGGACCGGGCGGCGGGCCAGGTAGCGGAGCAGATCGCGGATGTGGTGCTTCTCCTCGGCGGGCACGTTCGGGTCGGCGAGCCGATCCAGGATGACGCGCACGTCGGCCTCCACCGGGCCGTCCTCGGCACCCCGGCGGCGGGGCACCGGCCCGGCGTCGGGCAGGCCCAGCGCGCGGAACGCCGCAGCCACGGGCAGGTCGAGGGCGGCGCAGAAGCCGCGGACCTTCGCGAGTTCGGGGTAGTCCTGCCAGTCGCCGGCCAGCCAGCGGAACACAGTGGAACGGCCGACGCCGGTGTGGGTGGCGAGGTCGGTCACCGTCCAGCCGCGCTCCTCGCGCGCGGCGTCGATGGCCCGGCGTACGAAGCGCGCGAAGGCCATCTGTGGCGAAACGTCTGCGGAACCCATCCCTGGTGGATCTGTCCCCCTCCTCCGGTGGCCCGGCTCGCGCCCCGAGCCTAGTACGCCGGGCCGGAGAAGTAACTGACTGATCGGTCCGGAGGTCCCGTCGGCGAGACTCGACGACTGCGGAAGCCTGCTTCGGGTAATGCACTTCGGGTAATAGGCTGAGGAAACCCTGGGAATCGATGGAGGAGAAGCATGGCCGAGCCGGACCGTCCCGTACCGCATCGCCCCGGCGCGGTGAGCCTCTTCTTCGTGGCCAAGGCCGCGTTGTTCGCTCTCGGCTTCTGGATCTGGCTGCTGGTGCTGGCGGTACGCGGAGGCGACGCGACCGGGGTACACCTGATCGCCGCGACCGGTGCCATCTGCACCACGCTGGCCTCGGTGGTACTGGGAGCGCGGATGGCGTTGCAGCGCAACGCCGCCCTCCGGCACGCCGAGCTGAAGCGGATGCTCGTGGACATCTCGTGGAACGCCTTCGCCGCCGCCGGCAACGCCGAGCATGCCGGGAAGGTGGTGCCGTTTCCGAGCGCGTCGCACGACGGCGAGCGGGCATCGAACCGCGGTGAGCGGGTGTCGGTGCTGGACCGGGGCGACCGCAACCGGGGCGAGCGCGGGCGGTAGGACCGCCGCGCTCGGCGCTCCTCAGCGCGCCTCGGTTCAGCGCGCCTCGGTTCAGCGCGCCTCGGCCAGCAGCGTCTCCAGCCGGGGCGTGACACCCCACTGGCCGATCAACTCGCGATACTCGGCGCGCTGCCCGTCGGTGGGGGCGCCCGCCGTCCGCCGTGCCCGGATGAGCAGGTTGCGCGGCGTGTGCTGGGAGTCGACGAACTCCACCACCTCGGCGCGGTAGCCGTGCAGACGCAGCAGCGCGGCCCGCAGTGAGTCGGTGAGCACGTCGGCGAACCGCTCCCGCAGGATGCCCTGGCGGGTCAGCAGCTCGTACGGCGCGGGCGCCTGACCGGCGCGGAGCTGGGCGGCCAGGTCGTGGTGGCAGCAGGGCGCGGCAAGCACCCAGCGGGCGCCCCAGCGCACCGCCCGGGCCAGCGCCTCGTCGGTGGCGGTGTCGCAGGCGTGCAGCGCTAGCACGAGGTCGGGCGCCGGGTCGACGGGCGCCTCGGCGATGGTGCCGGCCACGAACCCGACCCGGTCGGCCCAGCCCAGCCGATCGGCCAGCTCGGTGTTGCGGCGGCGCTGGTCCTCGCGCACGTCCACCCCGACGAGCGTCACGTCCAGGCCGCGCTGCACCAGGTAGCGGTAGGCGGCGAAGGTCAGGTACGCGTTGCCGCAGCCCAGGTCCACCACCCGCAGCGGGCCGGTGAGGTCGTCGGGCAACGTGGCCGCCAGTGCGCGCAGGAACGCGTCGACCTGGCGGCGCTTGGCAGCCGAGCCGCCGATCTCCCGGAACAGGGGGTCGCCGGGGTCGAGCAGCCACTCCTTGGCCCGGTCGTGCCCGCCCGGCTCGGCGGCCGGACGGCTGGCCGCCGCGCGGTGCACCTGCGCCTCGCCGGACTTGGTCACCCGGAGCTGGAGCGTCGCGTCGGCTGTCTCGACGTGCCAGTTGCCGAACGGCTCGGCGAGCAGTTCGTCCACCGCCGCGCCGGCCTCCGTACCCGGTGCCACGTTGCGGGTGTGCGGCCGTGATCCGTCGGAGACGGCGATCTGCAACCGGGGGCCGGCCTTCAGCGTGACCGGGCGCAGCTCCGCGCGTACCACCGAGGGACGCTGCCCGCGACGGCGCCCGGCGGCGACCGCGCGGGTCAGCCCCGGCGCGAGCAGCAGCGCCCGCACCTCGGCGAGCGCCGAGTCCAGCGCTTCCGGCATCAGTACCTACCTTTCCTGGCCCCACCGCCGCCCGCCCGGGGGACACCCGGCCCGGCGATCATGAAGTTGACGGCGCGACACGCCGTGCGCGCCACCGCCAACTTCATGATCGTCGCAGTGGGGAGTGAGGGAGCGGGCGAGTGGGAGGGGCGGGGATGGGGACGGCCTCCGGGACCGGGGTCCGGGAGGCCGTTTCCGTGGTGTTCGTCAGTCGGCGTTGCTGGCCTCGGCGGGCGCGCCGGTGCTGCCGCTGCGACGACGGCGGCGGCGACGCGGCTTGCTCGCCGCCTCACCCTCCGCGGCCTGCGGTGCGGCGGCGGCCTCGGCCGTGCCCTCGGTGCCGATCACCGCGGTCGGCTCACCGGCCACCGTCTCGCCGGCCCGGCGGCGGCGGCGCCGACGCGGCGTACGCGGGGCCTCGTCGTCCCCGGCGTCGGCCTGCGCGGGGGTCGAACCGGCGGACGAACCGTCCTCGCCACCCCGGCCACGGCCACGACCGCGGTCACGGTCGCCGCGCTCGCGGCCCCGGCTGTCGCCGCGCCGCGCGCCCCGGCGCGACCGGCTGCCGCCGCCCAGGTCCTCCTCGACCTCGGCGGACAGGCCGGCCCGGGTGCGCTCGGCGGTCGGCAGCGTGCCGCTGACGTCCGTCGGGATGTCCAGGTCCGTGTAGAGGTGCGCGGAGGTGTGGTACGTCTCCGGCGGCTCGGGCATGTCCAGCCCGAGCGTCTTGTCGATGATCCGCCAGCGGGGCATGTCGTCCCAGTCGACGAACGTCACAGCGGAGCCCGTGGCCCCGGCCCGGCCGGTACGGCCGATGCGGTGGGTGTAGGTGTCCTGGTCCTCGGGGCAGTCGTAGTTGATCACGTGTGTGACGCCCGTGACGTCGATGCCCCGGGCGGCCACGTCGGTGGCGACCAGCGTGTCGATCTTGCCGGCCCGGAACGCCCGCAGCGCCCGCTCACGCGCGCCCTGGCCGAGGTCACCGTGCACGGCGGCGACGGCGAACCCGCGGAAGTCGAGGTCCTCGGCGACCCGGTCGGCGGCCCGCTTGGTACGGGTGAAGATCATGGTCAGCCCGCGACCCTCGGCCTGGAGGATGCGCGCCACAATCTCGACCTTGTTCAGCGAGTGCGTGCGGTACGCGAGCTGCTTGGTCTGCGGCGACGGACCGGTCTCGGCGGTGTGCCCGGCGTGGATCGTCACCGGCCGGCGCAGGAAGCGCCGGGACAGCGTGACGATCGGGTCCGGCATGGTGGCCGAGAACAGCATGGTCTGCCGATCCTCCGGCAGCATCGCCAGGATCTTCTCGACGTCGTCCAGGAAGCCCAGGTCGAGCATGCGGTCGGCCTCGTCGAGGACGAGCGCGCGGACCCGGTCGAGCCGCAGGTGCTTCTGCTTCTGCAGGTCCAGCAGGCGGCCCGGGGTGCCGACCAGGATCTCGACGCCCTTGCGGAGCGCCTCGATCTGCGGCTCGTACGCCACGCCGCCGTAGATCGGCAGCACCCGGACACCCCGGGTACGGCCCGCGGCGTCGAGGTCCTTGGCGACCTGGATGCCCAGCTCGCGGGTCGGTACGACGACGAGTGCCTGGGGCACGCCGTCGCTGCCCTCGGACGGGGCGAACACCCGCTCCAGCAGCGGGATGCCGAAGCCGAGCGTCTTGCCGGTGCCGGTCGGCGCCTGCCCGATCAGGTCGACGCCGCGCAGCGCGATCGGCAGCGCGTACTCCTGGATGGCGAAGGCGCGGGTGATACCGGCGGCGGCCAGCGCCTCGACGGTCTCCTGCCGCGCGCCGAGCGCGGCGAACGTGGGTGCCTCCGGGGGGACCGGGGCGGTGGGGGCCAGTGGCTGGCCGGAAATCTGCTCGCTCATATGGATTTGGGGGTGCCCTCTCGTGGTGCGCCCCTCAAGTCCTCAGGGCGCGATCGGTATGGCGCGGGCCACGCGGTCAGGGGCGAATTCGCCGAGCCGGACCGGGCCGCACGCGCGTCGGGGACCGGCGTTGATCAGCAAGTGACCGATTCGGTGCCCACGGCAACTGTCTCATCGTACCTGAACGGTCCCTGAGTCGTCCCGATTCCCAGGTGGTGGCCGTGCGCGCGGGGCGAATTGTTGTGACTTGAGTCACATCAGTGACGCCGGTAGCCTGCGTTCGTGTCCGCCCCCGACCCCGCCGCTGCCGACCTGTTCGGGCTCGTCGCCTACGGCGAACTGCTCGCCTTCGACCGCCTCGCCGCCGACGCGCGCCTCGCACCCGACCTGCGCCGCCGCGCCGCGCTCAGCGAGATGGCCGCCACCGAGATCGCGCACTACAGGTGGCTCACCAACCGGCTCGTCGCCTGCGGCGTCACCCCGGAGGAGGCGATGGCCCCCTACGTCGAGGCACTGCGGGCGTACCACGACTCGACCGAGCCGCGGGACTGGGCGGAGGCGGTGACGAAGGCGTACGTGGGCGACGCGATCACCGACGACTTCCTGCGCGGGGTCGCCGACGGCCTGGACGAGCCGGACCGGACGCTGCTGCTGGACGTGCTGCACGACTCCCGGTACGCCGAGTTCGCCGCGGCCGAGATCCGGGCCGCGATCGAGGCCGATCCCCGGGCGGCCGGGCGGCTGTCGATGTGGGCGCGGCGGCTGCTCGGTGAGGCGCTGTCCCAGGCGGGCCGGGTGGCCGCCGCCGACCGGGGCGCGCTCGTCGCGTTGATCGGGCGGACCGGCGGGGACGTGCCGGGGCTGCTGCGCCGGCTGACCGAGGCGCACACCGCGCGGATGACAGCAGTCGGCTTGAACAACTGAGCCGCCGTGGCGGGGAGGCCCGCCACGGCGGCCGGTGCCGCGGGAATCAGCGAACGGTGAACCCGACCGCGCGGGGCGACGCCTCGGCGATCTCGACGTAGGCGACCTTGCCGACCGGAACGATCACGCGCCGGCCCTTCTCGTCGGTCAGGGAGAGCGTGCCCTCGCTCTTGGCGAAGGCGTCGGTCACGATCTGCTCGATCTCGGCCGGCGACTGCGCGCTCTCCAGGACCAGCTCCCGCGGCGCGTACTGCACGCCGATCTTGACCTCCACTGTGCCTCCTCAACTGGGGCGAAAAAGCCACCGTGGGAAGGCTATCCGATCCGGTGGCCCGATGTTCAGGCTGACTCACCTTGCAGCGGGAAGCTGGCGATGCCCCGCCAGGACAGGGCCGCGACCAGCGCCTCGGCCTCCGCCTTGGGCACCTGGCGGCCGCCGGCGAGCCAGAACTGGGCGGCCGTCTCGGCGGCGCCGACCAGGCCCGAGGCGAGCAGTTCGGCGTGCGAGCGGCTGACCCCGGTGTCCGAGATGATCGTGTCGGTGATCGCGGCGATGCAGCCCTGCTCGACCCGCTCCACCCGCTGCCGCACCGCCGGGTCGTTGCGCAGGTCCGACTCGAAGACCAGCCGGAACGCCTCGCTCTCGTGGTCGACGAAGTCGAAGTACGCGCGCACCGCGGCGCCGACGCGCTCCTTGTTGTCGTTGGTGCCGCTCATCGCCTCCTGCACATTTGCCACTATCGCGTCACAGTGCGTGTCCAGCAGTGCGAGGTAGAGCTCCATCTTCCCGGGGAAGTGCTGGTAGAGCACCGGCTTGGAGACACCGGCCCGCTCGGCGATGTCGTCCATCGCGGCGGCGTGGTAGCCCTGCGCGACGAACACCTCCTGAGCGGCGGCGAGCAGCTGCTTACGGCGCGCCGAGCGGGGCAGGCGGGTGGGCCGACCGGCAGTCTGTGCACCGTTCCCCACTGCGGTCATCGGATCCTCCGAGTATCTGCGTACGAGCCGGCACGTATCACCCGAACCGGTCCGGGTTCGTGAACCCGTCGCGGAATTGGCCCGCCGCTGTAACTTATCGCCACTGTCACCACACGGTAGCCTCAGCGGGGGCGACCAAGGAGCGCGCGGTGAGTGAAACAGGGCAACCCGGAGCCGCCACCCCGGGAGAGCACGGCGACGGGACGGGCCGGCAGGACGACCCGGCCCGTACCGGCGGCGGTTGGGCGCCCCCGCCGAACGGCTGGTCCCGCGGTGCCCCGGCGCCCGGCGGCTGGCCCTACGGCGACCTCGGCGGCTGGGCCGCCTCCTCGCCCCGGCACGGCGACCTGCCGGCCCCGCTGCCCGGCCACTCCGCGCCGGAACCGGGCCGCGTCAACGGCCGTCACGTCAACGGCGTGCACCACGCCGGGGAGGAGTCGCCAGTGACCCGCCAGGCGCCGGTCAGTGCCCCGCCCGCGGACGAGCCGCCCCGGCCCACCGACGGCGAACGGCTGGCCGTGCCGGCCCCGCGCCCGGCGCCGACGATCGAGCAGCCGACCGACCCGGGGGAGACCGCCGGTTCCCGGCACGCCGCCGACGACCCGGCCGCCCGGGCCCCGCGCTGGGCCGAGAGCGGGCCGACCTCCGCGCCACCGGCGCTCCAGGTCCCGCCGGTCGGCGCCGCCGCCTCCGGGTTCGAGGTGCCGCCGGGCTTCCACGCGCCCAACACCGAATCCGCCCCGTCGCTGTCCCGGGGCTGGGCCGACCGGCCGGTCACCCCGCCCCCGGCCGCGAACCGGGCGGAGCACGCACCGGGCGAGGCGCACCCGCCCGAGGGCCGGGCGACCGGCGCCGAGCCGCGGGCCGCCGCCGACCCGCCGGCGGGCGACGACCCGAGGGCCGCCGAACCGGACTGGTCCGGGCCGTCCTGGAACCGCCCGAGCTGGGGTGACGGCTGGGCCCCGCCGTGGGCCCGCACCGACGAGCCACCGGCCCGCCGGGCCGAGGAGCCACCGGCCCGGGGAGCGGAGGAGCCGCCGGCCCGCCGGGCCGAGGAGCCCGCCGCCGAGCGCCGGGAGTGGGAGGACGACAGCGCCGCCCACCGCACCGCCCGCGAGGACCGCGCGGCCGAGTGGGCGCCCGAGCCGGTGCGGCCGTACGAGCCGGCCCGCGTCGAGCCGCCCGCCGCCTACGAGCCACCCCGGCCCGAGCCGGTACGGCCGTACGAGCCGCTGCGTGCCGAACCGGCCCCCGGCCCCGAGGCGACGCGGCAGTACCCGCCGCCCGCCGAGCCCGAGGCGTCCCGGCCGTACGAGCCGGGTGCCGGGCCGGAGCCGGCCCGCCGCTACGAGCCGCCCGCCGCGCCCGAGCCGACGCTCGAGGCGACCCGGCCGTTCCGGCTGGCCCGGGGCGACGCCGAACCGCCGCACGGCTACGAGCGGCCCTCCTGGGCCGGGCCGCCGGTGCCGGTCGCCCCGCTGATCACGCCCCCGGGCCCCCCGCCGACGAGTGCCCCGCCCGCACCCGGCGCGCCGCCGGTGGCCGGCGCCCCGCCCGCGCAGGCTGGTGGATACGCCCCCACGGAGGCGGCCGTCCCCGCCCCGCCGACCTCGGACGTGCCCGCCACGAGCGGCCCGCCGCGGTTCGACCCCACCCCCGCGCCCCACCCGACGAGCGCCCCTCCCTACGCGGCCCGCCGGTCCGCACCGGAACCGGTGCCGGCCGCCGACGCGGTCGCCGAGCCCCGACCGGAGGAACCGTCCCCCGTGCTGCCGCAGCGCGTCCCCTCGGAACCGGACGTGCCCGTCGTGCCGGAGCCACCGGCAGTGGAACCGTCCGCCGAGACCCCCGAACTCGCCCGCATCGCCACCCACCTGCGCCGCGACGACGAACCCGCGCCCCTGCGGGAGCGGCCGGAAGGCTTCGACGTCAACGCGATCCTCGACGCGGTCCGCGAGGTGGCGGGCGTACGCGACGCCGCGCTGCGCCGCACCCCGGCCGGCGCGCACAGCCTTCGGCTCGACCTGGCCGACGGCGCCGACCCGGCCGAGGTGAGCCGCCTGGTGGCCCGGCTGCTCCAGGAGCGGATGGGCCTGGCCGCCGCCCCGCAGAACCTGCCCGGCGCGCCCGCCGTGCCGCCGCCGGCCCCGCTGCGCCGCCGCTCGGCCCGGCTGGAGCGCGCCGGTGAGCCGCGTACGGGTGAGAACCGGGCACCCGGCACGCAGCCGCCGCCGGTCGAGGCCCGCGCCGCGCAGTCCGAGCCGGTCGAGGCCCGCAACGGTGACGAGACGGGCGGCGACGAGATGCCGGCGCGGACCGGTGTGATCCGTCCGGCCGCGAACCGCTCCGGTGACGCGCGGTTCGGTGCGGACCGCGCCACGCGTCCGGCCGAGGCGCCCGGCGACGCCGACGAGCCGCCGCGCCGCCGCCGGCAGGCCACCCACCGGGGGCGCGCCGCCGTCGACGAGACGTCGCTGGCCGCCGCGCCGACCGGCATGTCCACCGGCAGCCCGGTGACGCTCGGGACGTCGTACTCCGGTGGTCAGATGACCACGACGGAGACCGCGCCGTCGCGACCGCTGGACACCGGCGGCGTGCCGGGGCCCCGGGTGGTGATCGAGCACGTCCTGGTGAGCACGTTCGGCCTGGACGCCACCACCGAGGTCCGCCTGGTCGCGGGCGACCGCACGGCCGAGGGGCACGCGACCGGGCCGGCGGTCGACGGGTACGTGCTGCGGCTCTGCGCGGTGGCCGCCGCCGCCGCGGTGGACGAGTTGCTCGGCCGGGGCGTTCCGGCCGGCGACCACGGCCGGTGCTTCGTGGAGCACGCCGCCGTGGTGCCGTTCGGCAACTGCGAGGTCGCCACCGTGGTGGTGCTGCTGGTCTGCGACGGCTGGGTGGAGCAGCTGGCCGGTTCGGCGCTGGTGGCCGGGGATCCTCGGCAGGCGGTCGTGCGGGCCACGCTCGCGGCGGTGAACCGGCGGCTGGAGGCGCTGCTCTCCTGAGCCGGTGTGCGGTACGGCCCGTGCGGGGGAGACTGGAGACATGAAGCGCGCCGCACTGTGGCCGGAGCACAGCCTTCCCGCACACCACGTCCCGCCGCCCTGGCCCGGCCGGCACGTACGCCTCGACGGCACGCTCGTGCACGTCCGCGACACCCCGGCCACCGGTCCCGGCGCGGAGCCCGCGCTGTACGTGCACGGCCTCGGCGGGTCGGCGCAGAACTGGACCGACCTGGCCGGCCTGCTCGCCGACCGGCTCGACGGCCAGGCGATCGACCTGCCCGGGTTCGGGCGCAGCGAGCCGGGGCCGCGCTACACGATCCCGTCCTTCGCCGAGCGGGTGATCCGCTGGATCGAGCACAGCGACAGGGGGCCGGTGCACCTGTTCGGCAACTCGCTCGGCGGCGCGATCTCGGTCCGGGTGGCGGCGCTGCGCCCGGACCTGGTCCGCACGCTCACCCTGGTCTCGCCCGCGCTGCCGTTCCTGGACTTCCGGCGCTCGTTGCAGGGGCGGATGCTCCCGCTGCTGGCGATCCCCAGGGGCGAACGGCTGGCCGCCTGGCGGTTGGCCCAGTTCAGTCCGGAGGTGACCGCGCAGCAGGTGATGGAGGCGTGCGTGGCGGACCTGACCCGGATCAGCGAGCAGCGCCGGCAGGAGGCGATCGACGAGATCCGGGTCCGGTACGAGGCGGCCCACTACGCCGCGGCGTACGTGCGCACGTTCCGGGGCCTGGTCGGCAGCTTCCTGCGGTCGTACCTGCCGGGGGAGGGCGCGCTGTGGCGGCAGGCTTCGGCGGTCCGGGCGCCCACGCTCGTGGTGGGCGGGCGGCAGGACCGGCTGGTCGACGTGCGGGTGGCGCCGCAGGCGGCGCGGGTCATCCCGGACAGCCGGCTGCTGATGCTCGACGGCGTCGGGCACGTGGCCCAGTTGGAGGTGCCCCGGACCGTGGCGCGGGCGGTGCTCGGGCTGCTCGCCGAGGCGACACCGTCGCTCACCACCGGCATGGGGGAGAGCGGAACGGAGCGTGACATGGCAGGCTGAGCCGGATGCCCAGCTCCCGCCGCCCTCGTGCCACACGCTCCCGTTCCTCGTCTCCGCGCTGGCGTACCGCGCTCGTGGTCTGCGCCTTCGTCGCCGCCGCCGCGGTCGGGGTCGGCGTGGCGGTGCAACTGCCGTCGGCGGGCGCGGGGACGCGGGTCACCGACGGGTTCGCCGCCCAGCCGCCGGCGCCCACGCGGGAACCGTCCACGCCGAGCGTCCCGCCGCCGCCTCCGGTGGCGCCCAGCTCGCCGGCCGCGCCGGTGCTGACGCTGTCCGGCCCAGGGCCGGCGAAGGGCCGGGGCAGCTTCGCGTACGACGAGCGGACCAGCGGCGTGCTCGGCCGCTCGGGGACGCTGCGCCGCTACCGGGTGGCGGTGGAGAACGGCTCCGGCGAGGAGGTCCGCGCCTTCGGCGAGGCGGTGCAGCGCGCCCTGGCCGGCCCGGGTAGCTGGGTCGACGGCGGCACGCTGCGGTTGCAGCGGGTCGGCCCGGGCGACCGGTACGACTTCACGATCTACCTGGCCACCCGGGACACGGCGGGGCGGCTGTGCGGGGCGGGCGGGATCGACATCCGGGTGGGCGGGGTGCCGTACACGTCGTGCCGGGTACCGGGCAAGGTGGTGATCAACCTGGACCGGTGGCGGACCTCGGCGCCGCACCTGGTCGAGGCCGGGATGCCGCTGGACACGTACCGCCTGTACGTGGTCAACCACGAGGTGGGCCACCAGCTCGGGCACCGGCACGAGGGATGCCCTGGTGCGGGCCGGGCGGCGCCGGTGATGCAGCAGCAGACGCTGTTCCTCAAGGGCTGCCGGCCGAACCCGTGGCCCTACGTGGGTGGGAAGCGGTACACCGGGCCGGCCCTCTGAGCGCCGGTTTGTGAAGAACATTCGCGGCATAGGTGGCAAAAGCAGCTAAATGCCCGAATTGCATGGCACGCTGAGGTCATGACCTCGTCGTCCCCTTACGACAACCCCACCACGCCGCCACCCGAGCGTCCCACGCTGCGCCGGATGCGCCGGCGCCGCCGCCGCTCGGTGCTGCTGCTGGCGATGCTGCTCGCGGCCGTCGGCGGCGCGGCCGGGATCACCCGGCTGAACACGCCGCCGTCCGGACACGGCGGGGCGTCACTCGCCGCCGAACCGTCGCTGGCGCGCGGCGCCGCCGAGGCCGACGTCCCGGCGGCGCCGACCGCCTACCCCACCGCCGGCCCCGGCACGTTCGCGGTGGCCCAGGGCCGATCTCCGGTACGCGGACAGGAGGGCCCGCTGCGCCGCTACCGGGTCGAGGTCGAGCAGGACACGGGGCAGGACGCCGACGGGTTCGCCGCCACCGTGGACGCGGTACTGGGCGACCCGCGCAGCTGGATCGCCTCGGGGGACCTGCGGGTGCAGCGGGTGCCCGAGGCGGCCGCCGCCGACTTCACCGTCTACCTCGCCACCCCCGTCACCTCCGAGCGGATGTGTGCCGAGGGCGGCCTGCGCACCGACCGGTACACCTCCTGCCGGCTGCCTGGACGGGTCGTGCTCAACCTGGCCCGGTGGATGACAGCGGTGCCCGACTACGGCGCCCCGCTGGAGGTCTACCGCACCTATGTGATCAACCACGAGGTCGGGCACGAGTTCGGCGAGCTGCACCAGGCGTGCCCCGCGCCCGGCGCGCCCGCGCCGGTGATGCAGCAGCAGACGTACGGGCTGGACGGCTGCCTGCCGAACGCCTGGCCGTACGTCGGCGGCGTGCGCTACGAAGGCGAGCCCACCGACGGCGTCTGAGTTATTCCCGGTCCCGCAGTTCGGGCGCAGTGTCCCTCATCATGGCCGATCCCGGCCCGGGCGAGCGACAATGGCGCGGTCACACCGCCGATCCCGGGGAGTCCACCGTGTCGTTGCCCCCGCTCGTCGAACCCGCCGCCGAGCTGACCGTAGACGAGATCCGCCGCTACTCGCGCCACCTGATCATCCCGGACGTCGGGGTGGAGGGGCAGAAGCGGCTGAAGAACGCCCGGGTGCTCTGTGTGGGCGCCGGTGGCCTCGGCTCGCCGGCCCTGCTCTACCTGGCCGCGGCCGGTGTCGGCACGCTCGGCATCATCGACTTCGACACCGTCGACGAGTCGAACCTCCAGCGCCAGGTCATCCACGGCGTCTCCGACGTGGGCCGGTCCAAGGCCGAGTCCGCCGCGGCGTCGATCCGCGAGATCAACCCGCTGGTCAACGTGGAGATCCACAACACCGCGCTGGACCGGGAGAACGTCCGGGACATCTTCTCCCGGTACGACCTGATCGTCGACGGCACCGACAACTTCGCCACCCGCTACATGGTCAACGACGCGGCGGTGCTGCTCGGCAAGCCGTACGTCTGGGGTTCGATCTACCGCTTCGACGGCCAGGCGTCGGTGTTCTGGGCCGAGCACGGCCCCTGCTACCGCTGCCTCTACCCGGAGCCCCCGCCGCCCGGGATGGTCCCCTCCTGCGCCGAGGGCGGCGTGCTCGGCGTGCTCTGCGCGTCGATCGGGTCGATCCAGGTCAACGAGGCGATCAAGCTGCTCGCCGGCATCGGTGAGCCGCTCGTCGGCCGCCTGATGGTGTACGACGCCCTGGAGATGAGCTACCGCAAGATCAAGGTCCGCAAGGACCCGAACTGCGTGCTCTGCGGTGAAAACCCGACCCTCACCGACCTGATGGAGGACTACGAGGACTTCTGCGGCGCCGTCTCCGAGGAGGCGCAGGAGGCGGTGGTCGACTCGACCATCACCGCGCTGGAGCTGAAGGACTGGCAGGACTCCGGCAAGGACATCTTCCTGGTCGACGTGCGCGAGCCCGCCGAGTACGAGATCGTCCGGATCCCCGGCGCGACGCTCATCCCCAAGGGCGAGATCCTCTCCGGCGAGGCGCTGGCGAAGTTCCCGCAGGACCGGCAGATCGTGCTGCACTGCAAGTCCGGCGTCCGCTCCGCCGAGGCGCTGGCCGCGCTGAAGGCGGCCGGCTTCTCCGACGCGGTGCACCTCCAGGGCGGTGTGCTCTCCTGGGTCAAGCAGGTCGACCCGTCGCTGCCCGCGTACTGAGTCGTGTCGATGGGCCCGCCCGGCGCTCCGGGCGGGCCCATCGTGCTCTCCGGGGCACCTGGCGTGGGCAAACGATCGATCGCGGCGACCGCTGGGCCGGGTGGTCCTGACCGAGCTACCGAGGCGTAACCGCGGCCGCGCCAGTACCGTCAGTGCCGTGGTGGACTTGGACGCGGCGATCGGATTCGTCGTCGCTCACGGTGACGCGGTGGACCGCGCCCGCCTCTCCCGGCTGCGTACCGGCGCTCCGGTGCCGCCCGAGGTGCTCGACGCCGCCGAGTCCGGGCAGGCGCCCGGCGGCGGCTGGCCCGCCGTCCTCGACGACGAGGTCGCCTCGATCGACGCGACCTGCTTCCGCCTGGCCGAGCTGGACGACCTCGGCGCGCTGGGCCGCCCCGCCGCCCGGCACGCGCTGGACTGGCTGGCCGCCCGGCAACTACCAGACGGCGGCTGGGACGAGGACCCCTCGCTGGCCGGGCTCGCCCCCGAGTGGGCCACCCCCGGTGATCCCGAGGCACGGCTCTACCAGACCGCGAACGCCGGGTTCTGGCTGACCGTGGCCGGCCTGGACGCGCGGGCCGCCGGTCCGCTCGACCACCGGGTCGGCGGCGCGTACGCCGGTGTGGTGCAGGCGGCGGCCCAGGCGCTCGCCGCGCAGCTCGCCCCGGACGGCAGCTGGCCGTCCTTCCTGCCCGCCGGCTGGCTCGCCGCCGCGGTGCTGCACCGCCAGCAGATGTACTACGAGTCCGCCCGCATCCAGGCGGTGCTGGCCGACCGGATCCCCCGGATGTCCCCGGCCGACGTGGCCTGGCTCGCCGCCACACTGCGCCGGGTCGACGTGGGCGAGGAGCAATGGCTGCTGGTCTCCGCGCGCAGGCGGCTCGCCGAGACGCAGCGCAGCGACGGCGGCTGGGACAGCGACGACGGCCACCAGTTCGACGTGCACACCACACTGCGGGCGATCCGCGCGTGCCGCCCGCACACGCCCGAGGCACCGGTCTCCGGAGCGCCGTTCGTGGTGCCGCAGACCGCCGAGCTGCCCGCGTTGCCTGCGGTGCCGGCCCCGCGCCCGCGCCGGCTCCCCGCATCGCCGCCGCCCGCGCCCGACTCCGGGCCGCCCGCCTCCACGCCCGCGTCGCCTGCGCCCGTGTCTCCGCTGCCCGCCCCGGCTCGCCCGTTGACCTGCCCGGCCGAGGCATCTGTCGCATCGGCGGGTCTCGACCCCGATCCGTCGTCCCGCCAGGGCACAGAGCCGTCGGCAGGCCGCGATCCCGAACCTTCGGCGGGCTTCGGCTCCGACCTGTCGTCCAGTTTCGGCACCGACCCGTCGGCCGGACCGGGGATCGCGCCCGCGCTGTCGGACGGCGCGCCGGAGCTGTTTCCGGCCCGGGGTCTCGGGCCTGAGACCTGGTTCCGTCCGGACACCGGGTCGGATGCGATGCCCGGATCGGGAGCAGGGCCTGATCCGTCAGCCGGTGTTGAGGTGTCGGCCGGTCCGGACAGTGGGCAGGGATTGTGGTCCGCCTGGATCGTCACGCCCGATCTGCTCCCCGACGAGAGCACCGGGCCTGCTGCGCAGCCGGCACCGGAGCTGCTGTCCGGCCCGGTGCCGCCCGTTGTGCCTCCGCTGGTCATGCCGATGATCAACACCAGATCGGGGAAGTAGCGGCATCAAAGGTGCCGGGATACCGCCACTTCCCCGATCTGGCGTGTGCCCAGGCCAGTACGGCGACCGGCGCGCCGCGAAGGCACGTCCGGTCAGCGCAGGTGCCCGTCTCCGGTCACCACGTACTTGGTGCTGGTCAGCTCCGGCAGACCCATCGGGCCGCGCGCGTGCAGCTTCTGCGTCGAGATGCCGATCTCCGCGCCGAAGCCGAACTCGCCGCCGTCGGTGAAACGGGTGGACGCGTTGACCATGACCGCTGCCGAGTCCACCCGGGCCACGAACTCCCGGGCCGCCCGCTGCGAGTCGGTGACGATCGCCTCGGTGTGGCCGGTGCCGTACCGGCGGATGTGCGCGACCGCCGCGTCGAGCGAGTCGACCACGGCGACGGAGATGTCGGCGGAGAGGTACTCGGTGCCGAAGTCCTCCTCGGTGGCCGGCACCACGGCGTCGGAGTGGGCGGCAACCTCGGGCGTGCCGTGCACCGTCACCCCGGCCTCGGCGAACGCGGCCAGCACGGCCGGCAGGAACGCGTCCGCCACGTCCCGGTGCACCAGCAGCGACTCGGCGGTGTTGCAGGTGGACAGGCGCTGGGTCTTGGCGTTCAACGTGACCGCCAGGGCCTTGCCGAGGTCGGCGGCGGCGTCCACGTAGACGTGGCAGTTGCCCACACCGGTCTCGATCACCGGGACCGTCGACTCCTCGACCACGGCGCGGATCAGCGACGCGCCGCCGCGCGGGATCAGCACGTCGACCAGGCCGCGGGCGCGCATCAGCTCCTTCACCGAGTCGCGCGTGCTGGAGTCGAGCAGCTGCACCGCGTCGGCCGGCAGCCCGGCGCCGGAGACCGCGTCGCGCAGCACCGCGACCAGCGCGGCGTTGGAGTGGGCGGCCGACGAGGAGCCGCGCAGCAGCGCCGCGTTGCCGGACTTCAGGCAGATCCCGGCGGCATCGACAGTCACGTTCGGCCGGCCTTCGTAGACGATGCCGACCACACCGAACGGCACCCGCACCTGGCGCAGCTCCAGACCGTTGGGCAGCGTCGAGCCGCGCACCACCTCGCCGACCGGGTCGGGCAGCGCGGCCATCTGGCGCAGCGCGTCCGCGATCGCCGCCACCCGGCCCTCGTCGAGCGCGAGCCGGTCCAGCACGGCCGCCGACAGCCCGGCCTCGCGCCCGGCCGCCAGGTCCGCCGCGTTCGCGGTCAGGATCTCCGGGGTACGCGCCACGAACGCGTCGGCCATCGCGTGCAGCGCGGCGTCCTTGACGGTACGGGTGGCCGTGGCCAGGGCTTCCGCCGCGTCCCGGGCTCGCCGGGCCTGCTCGACGACGCTCATCGTGCGTACTCCTTCATCGGTGGGGCTCACAGCAGGACCAGGTCGTCGCGGTGGACGACCTCACGTTCGTACGCCGGGCCGAGCGCCGCGGCGAGTTCGGAGGTGGAGCGGCCGAGCAGGCCCGGCAGTTCCACCGCGTCGTAGTTGACCAGCCCTCGGGCCACCGGCGCGCCGGCGGTGTCGACCAGGTCCACCGGGTCCCCGGCGGTGAACGCGCCGTCGACGGCGGTGATGCCGGCGGGCAGCAGCGACTTGCGGCGGCCCACCACCGCCTGCACCGCGCCCGGGTCGAGGTGCAGGCGACCTCGGGGCGCGGTGGCGTGCGCCAGCCAGAACAGGCGCGCGGCGGGGCGGCGGCTGCTCGGGTGGAAGTACGTGCCGACCGGCTCCCCGGCCAGCGCCGGCGCGGCCAGCGGCGCGGCGGTCAGCACCACCGGGATGCCGAAGCCGGTGGCGATCCGGGCCGCCTCGACCTTCGTCACCATGCCGCCGGTGCCCACCCCGGCCCGACCGGCCCCGCCGACGTCCACGCCCGCGAGGTCGCCCTCGCCGTGCACCTCCGTGATGCGGGTGCTGCCCGGGCGGGCCGGGTCGCCGGTCCAGAGCGCGTCGACGTCGGAGAGCAGCACCAGCAGGTCGGCGTCGACGAGCGCGGCGACGAGCGCGGCCAGTCGGTCGTTGTCGCCGAACCGGATCTCCTCGGTGGCCACCGTGTCGTTCTCGTTGACGATCGGCACGGCGCGCAGGTCGAGCAGCTTGCGCAGCGTCCGGTACGCGTTGCGGTAGTGCGCCCGCCGGGTCACGTCGTCCACGGTGAGCAGCACCTGCCCGACGGTGCGGCCGTGCCGGGCGAACGCCGCGGCGTACCGGCCGATGAGCAGGCCCTGACCGACGCTGGCGGCGGCCTGCTGGGTGGCCAGGTCGCGCGGGCGCCGGGGCAGCCGCAGCGGGGAGAGCCCGGCGGCGATCGCGCCGGAGGAGACCAGCACCACCTCGCGTCCGGCGGCGGCGAGCCCGCCGAGCGTGTCGACGAGCGCGTCGACCCGGGCGTCGTCGAGCCCGCCCGTCGCGGTGGTCAGCGAGGACGAACCGATCTTGACGACGATCCGCCGGGCCGAGGTGACTGCTTCGCGCACCCGACCATTCTGCGCGCTGCGGTCTGCCGCGCCGCGGCGCGTTCCCAAATCGTGGCAGCTCGCGGCCGGTGCTCCGACGGAGCTCACACGAAATCGGTTGCTCGTCGAACGAACAGTTTTGATCGTCCGGTTAGCGGCACACATCCGCGGATTCCGCTGCATAGCGTCTCGTTCATCACGAACGGGGGTTCACAGTGATAATTCCGAGGGCTCATCGTGCCTGGTGGCTGGCGCTGCTCGTCACCGTCGGCCTGGTCGCCGGGCTGACGCCGGTACTCGCCGGTCTCCGCGACGAGAAGGCGCCGGCCGTCCGGCGGGACGGCTACCGGCCGCACACGGTGCCACTCGCGGCGATTCCGTCGCGCGAGGGGATCGCGCCGCTGGTGGACGCCGGGCTGCACGACACCGGGAACGTTCGGATGTTCCGGATGCACGACCAGACCTGGGACCATCCGGTGGCGCAGGCCCAGTGGGGTCTGCAGAATCTGGCCGGCTGGCGGGCCACCCGCAAGCGGATCTACCTGGACCGGGCGATAGCGAACGCGCAGCGTAACGTCGATCGGCGCGTCGAGTCGCGCGGCGCCTGGTGGTATCCGTACGACTTCGAACTCACCCGGTGCAAGAAGCGTCCGCTGCTGAAGCCCAGGTGGTACAGCGGCATGTCGCAGGGCCAGCTGCTCAGTCTCTTCGTCGGGCTGTACGAGGAGACGCGCGACGAGAGGTGGAGGACCGCCGCGGACCGGACGTTCCAGAGCCTCACCCTGCCCGCCCGGGCCGACGAACCGTGGGCCACCTGGACCGATCGCGGCGGCTACCTGTGGCTGGAGGAGTATCCGGAGAACGACGACCCGCGTGGCGAGCAGGTGCTCAACGGGCACATCTTCTCCCTGTACGGCGTCTACGACTACTGGCGGCTCACCGGCGACGAGCGGGCCGCGGAGATCTTCGACGCCGCCGCCACCACGGTGCGCCGCTACCTGCCGACGAGGTTCCGGGTGGAGAACTGGGCCAGCCGGTACTCCATGAACTGCCGGCACTTCCACCCGAAGTACCACCAGGTCCACACCCGGCAGACCCTCAAGCTGTACGAGGTCACCCACGCGACCGTCTTCGCCGAGTACGCCGACACGCTGCGGGCGGACTACCCGGTACCGGACCTGACGGGCACCGTGCAGCTCGAACCCGGGACACACGTGGGCTACACGTACGACGCCAAGGGCGCCGTCACCGGCCGGCGGGCCGTCACGCTGGAGCGGCCGAGCCGGTTCGCTGCGGACGAGCGCATCCGGGTGCGCGGCCGCGGCATCCACTACCGGATCACCGAGGGCCCGCTGGCCGGCTACCTGGTGCCCGAGGAGCCCGGCCGGCGGGTCCTGCTCGGGGTGGCGGTCGAGCACCGCTACCAGCCCGCACGCGTGCTGACCGCCCAGCCCGGCACGTACACCGGCTACACCTACGACCGCAACGGCGCGGTGCTCGACGCCCGGAAGGTCACCTTCGCCGCCGTGACGGAGTTGACGCTCGGCGGCACCGCCTGGGTCAACGGGGAATTCAGCTACCACGTGAGCGGTGGTGAGCTGGGCGGCTACTGGCTGGCGGCCCGGGGAGACCTCGCCATCGCCACGCTCGCCGGCTGAGGCCCCTTATCGTGGCTTCCCGTGACACCTGACGAGTACGTCGAGGCGGTGCTGTCGCTGGTCGAGCGGATCCCGCCGGGGCGGGTGATGTCGTACGGGGCGGTGGCCGACGCGCTGGCCGAGCGCTCGGGGCGGGCGTCGCCGCGACTGGTCGGCTCGATCATGGCGCGGCACGGTGGCGGGGTGCCGTGGCACCGGGTGGTGAACGCGGCCGGCCGGATGCCGCCGGGGCACGAGCGCAAGGCCCGGGAACGGCTGCTCGCCGAGGGGTGCCCGCTGCGCGGGGACCGGGTGGACCTGGCGGCGGCGTCCTGGTCGCCGGAGGAGGGGATGTGACGCCGGCCATAACGTGAGTAGCATTCGGCTCCATGACAGCTTCGGGCCTGCCCCGCCGGGTGCACCTCGGGTACGCGCTGGGTTCCCTGGTCACCGGCGCGTTCGGCACCGTGCCCGGGCTGCTCCTGCTGCCGTATCTCACCGACACGCTCGGCGTCGCCGCCGGGCTGGCCGCGCTGCTGGTGCTGCTGCCGAAGGCGTGGGACGTGCTGGTCAACCCGGTCGCCGGGCGGATCTCCGACCGGACCCGCTCCCGCTGGGGCGCGCGCCGGCCGTACCTGCTCGGCGGCGGGCTGGCGCTCGCCGTGCTGTTCGCCTCGATCTTCGCCGCGCCGTTCGCGAACGGTCCGGCCGCCGCCGCGTACGTGGCCCTGGCGTTCCTGGCCACCGCCACCGCGTTCGCGTTCTTCCAGGTGCCGTACGTGGCCATGCCGGCCGAGCTGACCGCCGACCCGGCGGAGCGTACCCGGCTGATGACCTGGCGGATCGCGGTGCTGGCGCTGGCCATCCTGGTCTCCGGCGCGGTGGCCCCGGCGGTGGTGACCGCGGGCGGCGACGGCGTGCCCGGCCACCGGTGGATGGGCCTGTTCGTCGCCGCGCTGATCGTCGCCGGCACCGTCGGCGTGTTCCTGGGCACCCGCTCCGCGCCGACCGGCACCGTGGGGGAGAGCGAGCCGAGCCTGCGCGCGCAGCTCGCCGTCGCCACCGGCAACCGGCCGTTCCGGGCGCTGCTGATCTGCTTCGTGATCCAGTCCGCCGGGGTGGCCACCGTGCTGGCCGGGGTGAAGTACTTCGCCGACCAGGTGCTGCGGGAGCCGGACAGCGGTCCGACGCTGCTGTTCGCCTGCTTCGTCGCGCCCGCGCTGCTGGTCATGCCGCTGTGGTCCCGGGCCGGTGCCCGGCTGGGCAAGCGGACGTCGCTGGTCGCCGCGTCGCTGATCTTCGCGGTGGGCGCGCTGGCCCTGGTCGCCGCGCCCGCGCTACCCGCCGCCGCGGCCTACGCCGTGGTCGCGGTGATCGGCGTCGGGTACGCGGGCCAGCAGGTGTTCGCGCTGGCCATGCTGCCGGACTGCATCGCGTACGACACGGCGCGCACCGGGCGGCGGCAGGCCGGGGTGTTCACCGGGCTGTGGACCGCCGGGGAGACGTTCGGGCTGGCGCTGGGGCCGGGCATCTACGGGCTGGTGCTCCAGCTCTCCGGTTACGTCTCCTCGTCCACCGGAACCGCCGCCGTTCAGTCCGGCACGGCTCGGCTCGGCGTGCTGCTCGGCTTCACCGTGCTGCCCGCCCTGCTGGTGGCGGTCCCGCTGGTGCTGCTGCGCGGCTACACCCTGACCCCGGCCCAGCTGGCCACCGCCGCACCCGTGGTCGATGACGCCGCGCCGGCCGCGCGGGCGTGAGCACCGGCCCGTCCCACGAGAGGAACCACCCGATGACCGACACGGCAGGCGGAGGCGCGCTGCCCGCGCGGGGGATGCCCGCGGCGGACGTACTGGGCGAGATCCGCGCGCTGCGGGCCGCCGACCGGCCGACCCACGGCGGCCGGCTGTTCGCGTACGTCTACGACCCCGGCGTGGCCGGGCTGGACGACCTGGCGCAGGCCGCGTACGCGGAGAGCGCGCACGTCAACGGCCTCGACCCGACCGCGTTCCCGTCGCTGCTGGCGATGGAGAACGCGCTCGTCGGCGCCGCCGCCCGGCTGCTCGGCGGCGGGCCCGGCACCGGCGCGCCGGACGTGGTCGGCAGCGTCACCAGCGGCGGCACCGAGTCGCTGCTGCTCGCCGTCAAGGCGGCCCGGGACTCCCGCCCCGATCTCGCCGAGCCGCGGATCGTGGTGCCTGCGAGCGGGCACGCGGCGTTCGCCAAGGCGGCGCACTACCTGCGGGTCGCGCTCGACACCGTGCCCGTCGACCCGGTGACGCTGCGGCCGGACGTGGCGGCGGTGGCCGCCGCGATCCGCCCGGAGACCGTGCTGGTGGTGGCGTCCGCCCCGTCCTACGCGCACGGGGTGGTCGACCCGGTGGCGGAGATCGCCGCCGTCGCGCAGGCCGCCGGGGTGCGCTGCCACGTGGACGCCTGCTTCGGCGGCTGGGCGCTGCCCTGGCTGCGCCGGCTCGGCGCGCCGGTGCCGCCGTTCGACTTCGCCGTGCCGGGGGTCACCTCGATCTCGGTCGACCTGCACAAGTACGCGTACGCGCCGAAGGGCGTCTCGGTGCTGCTGCACCGCGATCCGGCGCTGCGCGCCGCGCAGTTCTTCGCGTACGCGGACTGGCCCGGGTACACGATGGTCAACCCGGTGATCGCCTCCACCCGCTCCGGTGGGCCGATCGCCGCCGCGTACGCCACACTCCGCCACCTCGGCGAGGACGGCTACCTGCGGCTGGCCGCCGCCACCCGGGACGCGGTCGCCGGACTGGCCGACACGGTACGGGCCACCGGCGGCCTGCGGCTGATGGCCGAACCGGAGACCACGGTGGTCTGCTTCACCAGCGACGACCCGGGGCTCGACCTGTTCGTGCTGGTCGACGAGCTGACCGAGCGTGGCTGGCACACCCAGCCCCAGCTCACGTACGCCGATCTGCCGGCCAGTGTCCACCTCACGGTGACCGCGGCGGTGGCGCCCCGGGTGGCCGAGTTCGGTCCGGCGTTGGCCGAGGCGGTCGCGGCGGCCCGCGCCGCCGGGCCGGTGGTGCTGCCGCCGGAGCTGCTGGCGCTGGCCGGCAGCCTCACGCCGGAGGCCCTCACCCCGGAGCTGGTGGCGGGGCTGGCCGGCGGGCTCGGCCTGGCCGGCGGCGCCGGTGTGCCGGACCGGATGGCGATGGTGAACACGCTGCTCGACGCCGCCCCGGCGCGGCTGCGGGAACGGCTGCTCGCCGAGTTCGTCGGGCTGCTCCAGCGTCCCGCCTGGTGACGGGAGGCTCGTCCGTTCGTCGGAGAAGTCGGGCGTTTCGGCGACCGGAACCCGTGTCCGTCCCTGCCTAGCATCAGGGCACATCGATGACACGGGGAGTGTTTACATGATCACCGCTAAGTCACCACCTGTCCGCCGGCTCGTCGCAGTGGTAGCGGCGGGGGCGATGGTCGGCCTGGCGCCGGCCGGTACCGCCCCGGCCGCGCCACCGGGCCCGGACCGCAGCGCCGACGTCTCAGTCGTGGACCCCGGGTGGACGCCCGACCCGCTGACCGACGGGGTGCCGCAACTGCCCTCGCGGGACGTGGCGAAGACCAAGGAGCAGCAGCGACGGGAGCGGGCGAGCGGCGCCATCGCCGCCGCCACGTACGCCCGCGACGGGCACCTGCCGAAGCCGCTGCCGCTCGCCGCCCAGCCCACGAACAGCAACCCGGCGCCGCTCGTCGACCGGGGACTGCACGACGCGCAGGGCGTCCGCATGTTCAGCTTCGCCGGGAAGACCTGGAACCACCCGGTCGGCCAGGCGCAGTGGGGCCTGAGCAACCTGGCCGCCTACCGGACCAGCGGCGACAAGCGGTTCCTCGACCGGGCCGTCGCCAACGCCCAGCGCAACATCGACCGCCGGGTCGAGTCGCGGGGCGCCTGGTGGTACCCGTACGACTTCGACCTGAGCCGCTGCGCGGGCCGTCCGCTGCAGCGCGCCCCCTGGTACAGCGGGATGGCACAGGGCGAGATGCTGAGCCTCTTCGTCGGCCTCGCCGAGATCACCGGCGAGGCGAAGTGGCGGACGGCGGCGGACCAGACGTTCCTGAGCCTGACGCTGCCGGTCGTCTCCAACGCGCCCTGGGCGAGCTGGGTCGACCCCAACGGCTATCTGTGGCTGGAGGAGTACCCGGTGACCTTCGGCACCACCGGGGAACGCGTCCTCAACGGGCACACCTTCGCCCTCTACGGCGTGTACGACTACTGGCGGCTCACCGGCGACGAGCGGGCGGTGGCGGTCTTCGACGGCGCGGCGAGCACCGTCCGGCGGTACCTGCCGACCCACTTCCGGGTCACCCGGTGGGCCAGCAACTACTCGATGGGCTGCGCACAGCCGCACGTGAAGTACCACCAGGTCCACACCGCGCAGAACCTCAAGCTGTACGAGATGACCACGTCGGCCGTCTTCGCCACGTACGCGTACCTGCTGCGCTCGGACTACCCGGTGCCCGCCGTCAACGGCGCCGTGTCGTTCGCCGCCGGCACCCACGTCGGCTACACCTTCTCCAGCACCGGGGCCGTCAAGAGCCAGAAGACGCTCAAGCTCGCCCGGGCCTCCGGCGCCCAGGCGAGCCAGCGGGTCCGCGTGTACGGCCGGGGCATCTACTACCAGATCGCCAACGGCGCGCTCGCCGGTTACCTCGTTCCCGAGGCGTACGGGCAGCGCGTCCTGCTCGGCAAGGCGGTCGAGCACCGGTACAACCCGACCCGGACGCTCTCCTTTCAGCCGGGCACCTACACCGGCTACGCGTACGACGCGGCGGGCAACGTGACCGGCTCCAAGCGGCTCACGTTCCCGTCCGCCTCGATCGCGCCGCTGGGCGCCACCGCCTGGGTGAACGGGCGGCTCAGCTACCAGGTCACCGCCGGGGCGTACGTCGGTTACTGGCTGCCCCACACCACCGGGCTGGCCTTCACCTGAGCCTGAGCAACGTGCGGCCCGCCCGGAGTCCGGGCGGGCCGCGGTGTGCGGTGGCTCAGTCGGTGGCGCGGACGTTGAACGTCGTGCTGTTGTCCGCCGGGTCGACGTCCGCCACCGGCTCGCTCGCGTAGACGGCCGCCACGGTGAACGAGCCGCTGCCCAGCGCGCCGGCCGGGGTCCCGGCCGGAGCCCGCAGGACGACGTCGAACGTGCGCTCCTCGCCCGGCATGAACCGGCCGCCGGGGACGTCGAACCAGTCCGGGAAGCTGGGCAGGTCCTGCGGGTCGGTGGCCCACACCTCGACCCCGGCGGGCAGGCTCGCCCGCACGTCGAGCCGGAACGACGGGGCGTCGTTGCCGTAGCGCACTGTCACCGGCGTCCGGCCCAGCAGGGCCCCGTCGGCCTGGCGGGTGAGCGTCACGTCGCCACCGCTGATGGTCAGGTCCGTCTCGGTGGCCTGCCGGTAGACGCGCGGGTTGCGGACGCTGCCCGAGGTGGACCGGAACACGGTCCGGAAGGAGTCCCGGTCCGACACCCCACCGTCCGGCACCACCGCGACCGAGCCGCCCAGGGCGGTCATCGGGTAGGCGCGCGCAGTCGTCCACACCTGGAAGTCGAGGCGGACGGTCACGCTCGCGCCGGCCGCGACCCGGCCGCCGTAGCTCTCGACGACCCGGCGGTTCTGCTCCATCCCCACGGTGAACCAGGGCGAGCCGTTGTCGAGGCCGGCGAAGGAGCCACCGGCCGGCTCGGTGATGCGCAGGCCGGCGGTGGCGTCGGCCCGGCCCCGGTTGCTGATCGTCGTGGTCAGCGTCCCGACGTACCCCTTGTCGGTCGGCGTCAGCACCAGCGTCTCGGTGTCGACGGTCAGCCGCGCCGTGGTGCCGCCGGCCGCGGCGGCCGGCGCGGCCGGCGCGAACAGCGCCGCCGCCCCGGCGAGCAGCGCGGCGGCCACCCGTGTGGTCCGTGTGGTCATGACAGGTCCTCCGTGATCCCCGTGGTGGGCGGCGGTGGTTCCGTCCGCCCGACAGTGGTGACACACGCCGGCACCGCTGATCGTTGCGCGGGTGCCCTGTCGGGGGTACGACACCGGAACGCGGCCGCGGACGCTGTGGTTGACTGGCACCTCGGGGAACTGCGAGGGAGGCCAGAGATGCAGGTGCCGGCCGTGCTCGGCGAGCCGATCCGGTTCGTGCTGAACTGGGGCCGCCGCTACTCGCTCTGGGTGTTCAACTTCGGCCTGGCCTGCTGCGCCATCGAGTTCATCGCCACCAGCATGGGCCGGCACGACTTCATGCGGCTCGGCGTGATCCCGTTCGCCCACGGGCCCCGGCAGGCCGACCTGATGGTGGTCAGCGGCACCGTCACCGACAAGATGGCCCCGGCGGTCAAGCGGCTCTACGACCAGATGCCCGAACCGAAGTACGTCATCTCGTTCGGGGCCTGCTCCAACTGCGGCGGCCCGTACTGGGACTCCTACTCGGTGACGAAGGGCGTCGACCAGCTCATCCCGGTCGACGTGTACGTGCCCGGCTGCCCGCCCCGGCCGGAGGCGCTGCTGCACGGCATCCTGCGCCTCCAGGAGAAGATCGCCGCCGAGCAGTCCGGCATCGGCGGCGTGCCCCGGCCCGACGCGCTCACCTCACCGGCGGACGCCGTCGCGCGGCCGGTGGAGGCGCTCACCGCACCCCCGGTACGTCCGCCGGTCGGCTGAACCGTCGGGTGGCGGCGCGGGGCTAGCCTGCGGCTCATGACCGACCTCGCGGAGAAGCGCTCCGCATTCATCATCGACGTGCTGACCGAGGAGTTCGGCGCGTCCATGGCGATCGACCCGGCGGCGTTCCGCCGCAAGTTCCGCAAGATGGCGGCGTCACCGTTCGCCTTCTACCGGGGCAGCGCCGCGCTGTTCTACGCCGACCAGCGCGGCGACTTCGGCAGCGATCGGTTCCTCGACGAGCGGACCAGCCGGGTGTGGATCCACGGCGACCTGCACGCCGAGAACTTCGGCACCTACATGAACGCCTCCGGGCAGCTCGTGTTCAACGTCAACGACTTCGACGAGGCGTACGTCGGGCCGTTCACCTGGGACCTGAAGCGCTTCGCCGCGAGCGTGGCGCTGCTCGGCTACGCCAAGGCGCTCTCCGACCGGGTGATCGGCGAGCTGGTGACCGGCTTCGCCCGGTCGTACCTGGCCGAACTGCGGGCCATCGCCGCGGGCGGGGACGACGCGATCGGCTCGATCACGCTCGACAACGCCGACGGTGTGCTGCGCCGGGTGCTCCAGCAGGCGCGGCTGAACACCCGGGTGGACCTGCTGGCCGCGCAGACCACGATCGACAACTACGAGCGCCGGTTCTCCCTCGGCGACGGCGTGCACGAGATCGACGACGCCACCCGGGAGACGGTCTGCGCGGCGTTCGCCGACTACCTGCACACGCTGCCGGAGTCGGCCACCCGGATGCGCCCGGTCGCCACCGGCATCAAGGACGTGGTGCTGCGCAAGGGCGTCGGCATCGGGTCGGCCGGGCTGCCGTCGTACAACCTGCTGCTGGAGGGGCACACCCAGGCGCTGGAGAACGACGTCGTCATCTACATGAAGCAGGCGCAGGTGCCGGCCGTGGCGCGGTACGTCGACGACGAGCGGGTCCGCTCGTACTTCCGGCACCAGGGGCACCGCACCGCCGAGTCGCAGCGCGCGTTGCAGGCGCACGCCGACCCGTGGCTGGGCTTCACCGAGCTGGACGGCGTCGGGCAGCTCGTCGCCGAGGTGTCCCCGTACGCGGCGGACCTCGACTGGGCCGACGTGAACGAGCCGGAGGAACTGGCGGGCGTGCTCGCCGACCTGGGCCGGGCGGTGGCCCGGATGCACTCGGTCGCCGACGACGAGTCCAGCCACGACCTGGTCGACTACTCGACCGAGGAGGCGATCGTCGCGGTCGTCGACGCCGACCCCGACGGGTTCGTCGACTACCTGGTCGACTTCGGGCACCGGTACGGGATCCGGGCGCGCGAGGACCACCAGCTCTTCGTGGACCTGTTCCGCAACGGCCGGCTACCCGGCATCTGAGGGGCCGGGGCGCCGGTCCGGCGCCCCGCCTCACTGCGTGAAGTCGAGCACCGCCTTGATGTCCTCACCGACCGAGGCGTACGCCTGCCGGTAGCTCGACAGCGGCACCCGGCGGGTGATCAGCGAGGTCAGCCACGACTGTTCGGCCTGGGCGAGCGCCTCGGCGGCCATCTCCCAGTGCCGCCGGCCGGCGTTCACCGAGCCGAACACCACGTTGTTCTCCAGCACCAGCTCCCGGTTGAGCGCTCCGGCGTCGAAGTTGATCGTCCGGCCGCCGCTGGACACGCCGGTCAGGCAGACGATGCCGGTGGGCGCGGCCTTGCACATGGCGTCGAGCACCACAGTGGGTGCGCCGGTGCACTCGATCACCACGTCCGGCTTGACGTCCAGCTCGGGCACCGTCGACGTGTGGTACGTCGCTCCCAGCGCCCGGACCAGCTCCGGCTTCGGCCCGGTGGTGTTGCGGTCCAGCACGTGCACCGTCAGCCCACGCTGGCTACCGAGCAGCGCGGCCAGCAGCCCGATCGGCCCGGCGCCGGTGACCAGCACCGTCATCGGTTTCCACTCGGCCCGGCGGCCGATCCGCTCGATGTGGTCCCACGCCTTCGCCACCACGCTCGTCGGTTCCAGCAGCACGCCGACCGAGGCGAGCGCCGGGTCCAGGCCGACGGCGAACTTGGGCTGCAACCGCCAGCGTTCCCGGGCGAAACCGGGCAGGGCCTTGATGCCGTGCTCGGTGTACTGACCGTTGCGGCACATGTCCCACTCGTCCACCGCGCAGTTCGCGCACGGCACCGGGTCGGGGTGGCGGACCACGCCGGCGACCAGGTCGCCGATCTGCAACGTGCCGGTCGGGTCTTCCAGCACGCGGCCCAGCGACTCGTGCCCGAGCACCAGCCGCTCCTGGCCCGGCGGCGCCTCGCCGTACTCGCCGGCCACGATCTCGTGGTCGGTGCCGCAGACACCCACCGCCAGCGCCTCGACCAGGATCGCGCCCTCCTCGGGCGGCGGCTCGGGCCAGTCCTCGGCGAGCCGCAGCGAATCCGGGACACCGGGGGTCACAGTCACAGCGCGCACGGACCTCATCTTTCCGCGCGCTGCCGCCGCCCGTCCGGCAAAGCGGCGATCCCGGCACGGACGGCCCGACCCGGCCGGCAGCCGTCGGCCATAGGATCAGCGCATGACTCCGGAAGAGGTCGGCCGGCGAGTGGTCGCGCTGCTCGCGCCCGTCGAGGCCACCGCGTCCGTGTCTGGCGGTCAGGGGTACGCCCGCGCCACCGTCGACGTACCCCTGGCGAGCTGGGCGGACGCGGTGCGTGCGGCACGCGACGACGCCGAGCTGGATCTCGACTTCCTGGACTGGCTGTCGGCGGTGGACGAGCTGGCCGACGGCTTCGACGTGGTGCTGCACCTCTGGTCGGTCCGGCACCGGCACGGGCTGCTGCTGCGTACCCGGGTGCCCCGGGACACGCCTGTCGTCGCGTCGGTGGTCGACCTGTTCCCCGGCGCCGCGTGGCACGAGCGCGAGACGCACGAGATGTTCGGCATCGACTTCGCCGGCCACGGCGAGCTGCGTCCGTTGCTGCTGCCACCGGAGTTCGAGGGGCACCCGCTGCGCAAGGAGTTCGTCCTCGCCTCCCGGGTCGCCAAGCCGTGGCCCGGTGCGAAGGAGCCGGGCGAGTCGGAGGCGGGCGGCGGCCGCCGGCCGGTCCGGCCGCCGGGCGTGCCCGCGCCGGGTGAGTGGGGCACGACGCCCACGCCGGCGGGTGCGGCGGGCGCGGGTGAGGGCCCCCGAGGGGGTACGCCGGCGCGTCCGGCCCGGGAACGCCCGGCGCGGCCCGCTCCGGGGGAGCATCCGGCGCGCCCTGCTGCCGCTGAGCGTCCGGTACGGCCTGCTCCTGGCGAGCGTCCGGCTCGGCCTGCTGCCGCTGAGCGTCCGGCGCGGCCGACCGCCGGGGATGCTCCGGAGCGGCCTGCTTCCGGGGAGGCCGGGCCGGGGTCCGGTGCTGCTCCGGGGGCCGACGAGGCGGGTCCGCTCGGTCGGCCGTTGCCGGGAGAGCGGCCGACCGGGCCGCCCCGGCAGGAGCCGGAGCCCGACGCGGCGGGGGAGAGCTGATGCCGGACTGGTTGGAGCTGGTCCTGCGCGTGGCGGGGGTGCTCGTCGCGTTCCTCACGCTGCCGCTGATCGTCGGCCAGGCCGAGCACAAGGTGATGGCGCACATGCAGGGCCGCCTGGGCCCGATGTACGCGGGCGGCTTCCACGGCTGGGCGCAACTGGTCGCGGACGGCATCAAGTTCGTGCAGAAGGAGGACGTCACGCCGCGCGACGCGGACCGTCCGGTGTTCCGGCTGGCGCCCGCAGTGGCGCTGGTGCCGTACCTGCTGGTGCTGCTCGTCATCCCGCTCGGGCCGGGTGACCTGGTCGCCCAGCCGCTCGACATCGGCCTGTTCTTCGTACTCGCCGTGGTGGGTGTCGGCGTGTTGGCCGTGCTCATGTCCGCGTGGGCGTCGGCGAACAAGTACAGCCTGCTCGGCGGGCTGCGCGGCGCGGCCCAGCTGCTCGGGTACGAGCTGCCGCTGGTGCTGGCCGCCGCCTCGGTGGCGATGGCGGCCGGCACGCTCAGCCTGCCCGGCATCGTGGAGGCGTGGCAGCCGTGGTGGCTGCTGTGGCAGGCCCCGGCTATGGTGATCTTCTTCGTGGCGGGGCTGGCCGAGATCCGCCGCCCGCCGTTCGACATGCCGGTGGCCGACTCCGAGCTGGTTTTCGGCTACATGACCGAGTACACCGGCCTGCGGTTCGCGTTCTTCCTGCTCGCCGAGTACGTGGGCATCGTGGTGATCGCGGCGCTGACCACTGTGCTGTTCCTCGGCGGCTGGCAGGGCCCGTTCGCCGATGCGCAGCTCGGCTGGCTGTGGACGCTGCTGAAGGTCTTCGCCGTCGCCTTCGTGATCATCTGGCTGCGGGTGAGCTACCCGAGGCTGCGCGAGGACCAGCTCCAGCGCCTCTGCTGGCTGGTCCTGGTCCCCCTGGCCCTGGCCCAGTTGGTCCTCACCGCCGCAGTCCGCCTGGCCCTGTAACCCACCCGCCCCCTCCGCCCCCTCACCTCGGCGATCTTGCACCTTCTGCCCCAGTAAAAGGGGCAAAGGGCCCAAGTTTGGGGCCCAAAGTGCAAGATCGCCGGGGGCGGGGCGGGGCGGGGTGGGGTGGGGTGGGGTGGGTCAGTGCAACGGGGTGTGGGAGGGGTCTACGCGCTCGGACTCGGGTGGGGGCGGGGGTGGGGTGCCGTCGCCGAAGGGGCGGCCGCCCAACTCCTCCCGGCCGTGCGGGGTGAGCCAGTTGCTCAGGTCGGGGCCGAGCGGCACGATGCCCGTCGGGTTGATGTCCCGGTGGACCTCGTAGTAGTGCCGCTTGATGTGGACGAAGTCGATCGTGTCGCCGAACCCGGGCGTGGTGAACAGGTCCCGCGCGTACGCCCACAGCACCGGCATCTCGCTGAGCTTCTGCCGATTGCACTTGAAGTGCCCGTGGTAGACCGGGTCGAAGCGGACGAGCGTGGTGAACAGCCGTACGTCCGCCTCGGTGATGGTGTCGCCGACCAGGTACCGCTGACCGGCCAGGCGCTCGCTGAGCCAGTCCAGCCGGTCGAACAGCCTGTGGTACGCCTTGTCGTAGGCCTCCTGGCTGCCGGCGAAGCCGCACCGGTACACGCCGTTGTTGACGTCCGCGAAGACGACAGCGTTCACCTCGTCGATCTCGCCGCGCAGCGGTTCCGGGTAGAGGTCCGGCGCGCCCGGCCGGTGGTACGCCGTCCACTCGGTCGTGAGGTCCAGGCTCATCTGCGCGTAGTCGTTCGTCACCACCTGCCCGGTGGGCACGTCGACGAGCGCCGGCACGGTGATGCCGCGCTCGTAGCCGGGGAAGCGGGCGAAGTAGGCGTCGGCCAGCCGCTCGATGCCGAGTACCGGGTCCTTGCCGTCCGGGTCGAGGTCGAACGTCCAGCTCCGCTTGTCGTGGGTGGGCCCGGCCACGGCCATCGAGATGGCGTCCTCCAGCCCCAGCAGGCGTCTGATGATGATCAGCCGGTTGGCCCAGGGGCAGGCCCGGCTGACCGCCAGCCGGTAGCGCCCCGGTTCCACCGGCCAGCCGTCCCGCTCGTCCGCGGTGATCCGGGTGGCGATGTAGCGCTGATCCCGGGTGAACTCGCCACCCGGCTCCACGTATTTGCCGCCGGTCCGGTCCAGGACCTCGTCGTCGCTGCCCACACCCACCTCCGAGTTCGCTTCTCGTTCCCCATCATTGTCGCTCCGGCCGCTCCCGGCAGGGCGAGTGCGTCACCGAGGGGCATAGGCTGCCCGCCGTGACCGATGTGGAGGCGGCAGCCCGGCGTTTCGTCGCCGACGTGTGGAACGCGGGGCGCGAGGAGAGCGCGTACGAGCTGGTGGCGGCGGACTGCCCGGGCCTGGGCGGCACCGGCCCGGCGGCGATGCTGGCGTGGCACCGGGACCGGCGGGCGTCGTTCCCCGACCTGCGCTACAAGATCGTCGACGTGGTCGCGACCGGTACGCGGGTGGCGGTGCGGTGGCGGGCCGCCGGCACCCAGGCGGGCCAGTTCGGTCCGGTGCCGCCGACCGGCCGCGTGGTCAGCTACTCCGGTGCCACGTTCCTGCGCTTCGACGACGACGGGCGGATCGTGGACGTGTGGAGCGTCAACGAGCTGTTCCAGGTGCTCCAGCAGCTCGGCGTGGAGATGCTTCCCCCGCTCACACCCGGCGAGGCGTGATCCGGCCGCACGCGCGGGACAAAGCGACGGGTGGTGGTCGCGCGCGCCCGGGCCACAGGGCAGGATGGGCGGCATGAGCGAGCACGGTGGAGTGCCCGGCGGGGGCCTGGTGAAGGGCCTGGCGGTCACGTTGAAGACGATGACCCGCCGCTCGACCACCCAGCAGTACCCGGACGTCGAGCCGGAGCTGCCGCCCCGCTCCCGTGGCGTGATCGCGCTGCTGGAGGAGAACTGCACGGTCTGCATGCTCTGCGCGCGCGAGTGCCCGGACTGGTGCATCTACATCGACTCGCACAAGGAGGAGGTGGCGGTGCCCGGCGCCGCCCGCCCCCGCCAGCGCAACGTGCTCGACAAGTTCGACATCGACTTCTCGCTCTGCATGTACTGCGGCATCTGCGTCGAGGTCTGCCCGTTCGACGCGCTCTACTGGTCGCCCGAGTTCGAGTACGCCGAGTACGACATCAAGAACCTGCTGCACGACAAGGACCACCTGGGCGAGTGGATGGCCACCGTGCCGCCGCCGCCGGCCCACGACCCGCTCGGCGACCCCTCCAAGGAGGAGACCACCGCCGCCCGGAAGGCGGCGGGTCCGTCGGCCCGTCCGGCTCCTTCCCGGGTACGCCCCGACGCCGCCACCGATCCGGGCGGAGGCGCTGCCTCATGACCGGTGCGGACGTCCTGCTGCTGGCGCTGGGCGCGGTGGCGGTGGGCGCGGGTGCGCTGGTGGTCGCCACCCGCCACCTGGTCCGGGCCGGGCTGTGGCTGGTGGTGTGCCTGGGCGCGCTGGCCGGTGACTACCTGGTGCTGACCGCTGAGCTGGTGGCCTGGGTGCAGGTGCTCATCTACGTCGGCGCGGTGGTGGTGCTGCTGCTGTTCGCGGTGATGCTGACCCGCGCGCCGATCGGCCCGTCGGACGACCTGGACCGGCCGGGCTGGGCCGCAGCGCTCGTCGGCGCGGGCAGCGGCCTGGGCCTGGCCGTGCTGCTGATCGACGCGTTCCGCTGGTCCCGGGTGGACCTGCCGGCCGCCGGCACCGCCGAGCGCATCGGCGAGCAGGTGTTCCGTTCCTGGGTGCTGCCGTTCGAGGTGCTGTCGGTGCTGCTGCTGGCCGCGCTCGTCGGCGCGATCGTGCTCTCCCGCCCCGACATCGGCCGCCGGCCCGTCGACGCCGCGCAACCCGCCGACGAGGGTGGGCGCCGGTGAGGCCGGTCATCCCGTACGTCACCGCCGCGCTGCTGTTCGGCCTCGGCGTGTACGGCGTGCTGCGCCGCCGCAACGCCGTCCTGGTGCTGATGGCGGTGGAGTTGATGCTCAACGCGGTGAACCTGGTGCTCGTCACCGCCGACACCACAGTCAGGGCCGTGCTGCCGCACTCCGGGCAGGTGTTCGCGCTGTTCGTGATCGTGCTCGCCGCCGCCGAGATCGGTGTCGGGCTCGCCATCGTGCTCCAGCTCTACCGGCTGCGCGCCAGCGTCACAGTCGACGACGTACCGCTCGACGAACCGGCGCCGGCGGTCGCGGTGGCCCCGGCCGAGCAGCCGAACGCGCAGGGAGCGGTCCGGTGAGCACGCCGACGCTGTGGCTTGCCGCAATCCTGCCCGCCGCGCCGCTGGTCGCCGGGCTGCTCGGCCTGCTGCTGCCGCCCGCCCCGCGCCAGGACCGGGCGACCGCCCGGCGGACGGCGATCGCGCTGGGCGTGGCCGGGGCGGCCGTGTCGCTGCTGGCCGCGCTGGCGCTGCTGGTCCGCGTGGACGCGCCGGTCGAGGCGTCCACCACCTGGATCGACCTGGGCGGGCTGCGGGTCACGCTCGGCCTGCGCCTGGACGGCGTGGCGGTGCTCGTCGCCACCGCCGTCGCGGCGGTCGCGCTCGCCGTGCAGGTCTACTCGATCGGCTACCTGCGCCGGGGCCCGCACGACGACGTGGACGTCGACCACCGCTACCCGCCGTACGCGGCCCAGCTCAGCCTCTTCACCGCCGCCATGCTCACGGTGGTGGTGTCCGGCGACCTGATCATGCTGCTGGTCGGCTGGGAGGTGATGGGCGTCTGCTCGTACCTGCTCATCGCCCACGACCGGCGGCTGCCCGAGGCTCCCAGCGCGGCGGTCAAGGCGTTCCTGGTCACCCGCGTGGGTGACGTCGGCTTCCTGCTCGGCATCGCGCTGCTCGGCGTGGGCGCGGGCAGTTTCCGGATCGCCGACGTGCTGGCCCACGACTACGGCACCGGCACGCTCACCGCCGCCTGCCTGCTGCTGCTCGCCGGGGTGGCGGGCAAGAGCGCCCAGTTCCCGCTGCACACCTGGCTGCCCGACGCGATGGCCGGTCCCACGCCGGTGTCCGCGCTGATCCACGCCGCCACGATGGTCGCCGCCGGGGTGTACGCGGTGGCCCGCCTGTTCCCGCTGTTCGAGCGCGCACCGGCCGCGCTCGCCGTGCTGGGCGTGATGGCCGCGATCACCATGCTGCTCGGCGCGTTCGCCGCCACCGCGCAGGACGACATCAAGCGGGTGCTCGCCTGGTCCACGGTTTCGCAGATCGGCTACATGACCGGGGCGCTGGCGGTCGGCGCACCGGCTGCCGCGCTTTTCCACCTGCTCAGCCACGCCGCGTTCAAGGCGCTGCTGTTCCTCGCCGCCGGTGCGGTGATCCACGCCGTCGGCACCACGCTGATGTCCCGGATGGGCGGCCTGCGTACCGCCATGCCGGTGACGTTCTGGTGCATGGTGGTCGGCCTCGGCGCGCTCGCCGGCGTACCCCCGCTCTCGGGTTTCTGGAGCAAGGACGGCGTGCTCGCGGCTGCCGAGGCGGCCGCGCTCGACGGCGCCGGGCCGACCGCCGCCTGGGTGGGCTGGCTGGTCTGGCTGGCCGGGCTGGTCGGCGTGGCGGTGACCGCCTGGTACGCGACCCGCCTGCTGCTGCGCACCTTCCTCGGCGCCACGCGCACGCCGCTGCTGCGCCCGCACGACCCGCCCGCGCTGCTGCGCTGGCCGGTGCTGCTGCTCACGGTCCCGGCTGCGCTGCTCGGCCTGGCCGCGTTCGCGCAGTGGTTCGCCGACCGGCTGCGCGTGCCGGGCGACGACACCGGCGAGGCGGTCGAGCTGGTCCACCTGGCGCCGAACCTGGTCCTGCCGTTCCTGCTGCTGCTCGTCGGCGCGGGCGTCGCCTGGGCCGGCTGGCGCCGCGACCCGGCCGCCGACCCGGCCCGCTTCCTGGGTCCGCTGCGGCCGGTCTTCGCCCGGGCGTTCCGGCTCGACGACGTCCAGCACACAGTCGTCGTACGCCCGGCGGGCGCGCTGGCGCGGGTCGTGCGTACCGGTGACGAACTGGGCGTGGACGGCCTGGTCGAGGGCACCGGCCGGGCGGCGGTCGAGGTGGGCGGAGGCCTGGCCGCGCTGCACCGGGCGGCGCTGCCGCGCGCGGCGGCCGGGGTGCTCGCCGGCGCGCTGCTGATCGGCCTCGCGGTCGCGCTGATCGGAGTGACCTCATGACGTTCGGGCAGGTGCTGCTGGTCGCCGTGGTGGCGGTCCCGGCGCTCGGCGCGCTGGCCGCTGCCGTCGTGCCCGGCGACCGGGCCGGCCGGGTGGCAGGCACCGCTGCCGCCGCGCTGACGCTGCTGGCGACGCTGCCGCTGGTCGGCGGCGACCACGGCTGGTTCGGGTACGGGCCACGCCCGGCGGTGCAGCCGTGGCACCAGCTCGACGTGCCGTGGGTGCCCGGGCTCGACCTGCGCTTCCACCTGGGCGTGGACGGCATCTCCTGGCCGCTCGTGGTGCTGACCGCGCTGCTCACGCTGCTGTGCTGCGCGTACACGCTGTGGCGGGTGCCGCCCGGCGGCGGCAGCGGGCGGGCGCTGGTGGCGCTGCTGCTGGTGGTCGAGGTCGGCATCCTCGGCACGTTCCTCGCGCTCGACCTGGTGTTGTTCTTCCTGTTCTTCGAGGTCGTCCTGCTGCCGATGTACGCGGTGATCGCCGGCTGGGGCGGCGCGGACCGTCGCCGGGCGGCCCGCAAGTTCGCGCTCTACACACTGTTCGGCTCGGTGCTGCTGCTGGTCGGCGTCTACGTGGTGGTGGCCGCCGCGGGCACCGCCGACCTGGTCGCGCTCACCGGCGGCGCCGGGCTGTCCCGGGGCACCCAGCTCGCCGCGTTCACGCTGCTGGCGCTCGCGTTCGCGGTGAAGAGCCCGCTCTGGCCGCTGCACTCGTGGCTGCCCGACGCGCACACCCAGGCGCCCACAGTCGGCAGCGTGATCCTCGCCGGGGTGCTGCTCAAGATGGGCACGTACGGGCTGATCCGGGTCGCCGTGGGCGTCGCCCCGGAGGGCGCCCGCTGGGCCGCGCCCGTGCTCGGTGTGCTCGCCGTCGCCGCGATCCTGATCGGTGGCCTGGTCTGCCTGGCGCAGGACGACCTGAAGCGGCTGATCGCGTACTCCAGCGTCGGGCACATGGGCTTCGTGCTGCTCGGGGTCGCCACGCTCACCGCCACCGGGATCCAGGCCGCGCTGATCGGCAACATCGCCCACGGCGTCATCACCGGCCTGCTGTTCTTCCTGGCCGGGGCGGTAAAGGGCCGCGCGCACACCGGCTCGCTGGCCGAGTTGTCCGGGCTGCGGGAGACCGCGCCCCGGCTGGCCGGGCTGCTCGGCTTCGCGGCCGTCGCCTCGCTGGGGCTGCCCGGCCTGGCCGGGTTCTGGGGTGAGGCGTTCGCCGTGGTCGCCGCCGTGCAGCGGGGCGGCCCGCTCTGGCTGACGCTTGCAGTGCTGGCCGCGCTGGGCGGGGCGCTCACCGCCGCGTACTTCCTGCGGCTGCTGCGCCGGGTCACCCACGGGCGGCCCAGCCCGGCGGTGGCGGGGCTCGCACCCGGGCTGGCCGGGGCGGAACTGACCGCCTGGGCGCCGCTGGTGCTGCTCGCGCTCGCGGTCGGCCTGGCCCCGGCGCTCGTGCTGTCGTACGCCTCCGGTCCGGTTGAGGCGCTGCTGGGGGTCGTCCCATGAGCCTGGTGCAGCCTGTCGACAACCTGGCGATGCTGCCTGCGTACCTGGCCGCCGGCACCGCCGTCCTGGTGCTGCTGGTGGATCTGCTGGTGGCCCGGCCCGCCGTCACGGTGGCGGTGGCGGCGCTCGGCGCGGCCGGTACCGCAGCCGGCGCGGCACTGGTCGGGGCGGCCGGTGAGCGGCGCACGTTCTGCGTGGGCGCGGACTGCTCCTGGGTGTGGGGTGGCCGGGCCGCTCTGGTCGGGGCGGTGATCGCGCTGCTCACGCTCGGCGTGCTGGCGCTGTCCGGCCCGCTGCTGCGGGCCGGGCGTACCCCGGTCGGTGAGTACTGCTTCCTCCTCGCCTGCGCGATGACAGGCGGCGTGGTGCTCGGTGCCGCGGGCGACCTGATCACGCTGATCGTGGCGCTGGAGACGCTGACGCTGCCGCTGTACGTGCTGGTCGGCCTGCGCCGGGGCAGCCTCGCCGGTGCCGAGGCGGCGGTGACGTTCTTCGTGGTCAGCGTGGTCGCCACCACTGTGACGCTGCTCGGCGCGGCGCTGCTCTACGCGGTCACCGGCACCCTGCACCTGGACCGGCTCGGCACCACCCTGGCCGCCCGCGACGACCTGACCGACCTGCCGCTGACCACGGTCGCGGTGGCGCTGGTGGTGGCCGGGCTGGCGTTCAAGGTCGCCGCCGTGCCGTTCCACGCCTGGGCCCCTGCCACGTACGACGGCGCGCCGCTGCCGGTGGCCGCGTACCTGTCGACCGCCTCGAAGCTCGGTGGTGTGGTGGCGCTGCTGGCTGTGGTGCAGCGTGCGCTGCCGGGTGACCTGACCGGCCCGGTGCTGGCGGCGCTGGCGGTGCTGACCATGACCGTCGGCAACCTGGTGGCGCTGCGCCAGCGGCGTACCGTGCGGTTGCTCGCCTGGTCGTCGGTGGCCCAGGCGGGGTACATCCTCGCTCCGCTGGGCGCGCTGGCGCTGGCCGCGGGCCGCACCGGCGACGCGCGGGCGGCCGCGTACGCCGCAGCCGTCGCGTACGCGATCTTCTTCGTGCTGCTGGAGCTGGCCGCGTTCGCCGCGGTGGTGGCGTTGCGCCCGGCGGACGGCGACGGCGGCACGCTGGCCGACCTGCGCGGCGCGGCGCGGCGGCACCCGTGGGTGGGCGGCGCGTTCGCGCTGGCGCTGATCGGGCTGGCCGGGCTGCCGCCGGGCCTGGCCGGGCTGTTCGCCAAGGTGACGGTGGTACGCGCGCTGCTGGCCGGGCACGCGGGCTGGCTGGCGCTCGTGGTGGCGTTGAACGCGGTGATCGGCCTGGCGTACTACCTGCGGGTCACCGCATCGCTCTACGCGACGCCGACCGGCGTGGCGACGGTCCGGCCCGCCCGGACCGTGGTGCTGGCGCTCGGCGTGGCCACGGTCGCCGCGGTGGTGATCGGTTTCGCACCGCAGCTCGTGCTGGACGTGGCGTCGCGCTGACCGGTTCCTGCCCGGATGGGCGACCGCTTCAGCCTGCGCACAGCAACATCCAGCCAACTTTCAGCCATGAGCCGGATGGTTGACGGGTACCGGTGTGTTGAACCGGTCAGCGGGCCTCCCGCAAGGGCCCGTGCACCGAAGGAGAAATCGTGCATCACAACCGTCTCAAGACCGCAGCGCTGCTCGGCCTGTTGACCTCGCTGATCCTCGCGATCGGCTACTGGTTCGGCGGTAGCGGCGGTCTCGTCATCGCCGTCGTCGTGTCGTTGCTGATGAACGGCGTCACCTATTTCTACTCCGACAAGCTCGCACTGCGCTCGATGAAGGCGCAACCGGTCAGCGAGGCACAGTTCCCCGAGCTGTACCAGATGGTGCGGGAGCTCTCCACGCAGGCCGGCAAGCCGATGCCCCGGCTCTACGTGAGCCCGACCGCGCAGCCCAACGCGTTCGCCACCGGCCGTAACCCGGAGAACGCGGCGGTCTGCGTCACCCAGGGCATCGTGGAGATCCTCGACTACCGGGAGCTGCGTGGCGTGATCGGCCACGAGCTGTCGCACGTCTACAACCGGGACATCCTGATCTCCAGCGTGGCGGCCGGCCTGGCCGGCATCATCACCATGCTGGCGAACCTCGCCTGGTTCATCCCGCTGGGTTCCTCGGACGACGAGGACGGCCCGAACCCGGCCGTGCTGCTGCTCACGCTGATCCTCGGCCCGATCGCCGCCACGGTGATCCAGCTCGCGATCAGCCGGAGCCGGGAGTTCCAGGCCGACCAGTCCGGCGCCGAGCTGAGCCGCGACCCGCTGGCCCTGGCCAGTGCCCTCCGCAAGATCCACATGGGTACGCAGGCGCGTCCGCTGGCGCCGCAGGGCCAGCTCGCCAGCACCGCGCACCTGATGATCGACAACCCGTTCAAGCGGGGCGGCGGCATCGCCGCGATGTTCGCCACCCACCCGCCGATGGAGCAGCGGGTGGCCCGCCTGGAACAGATGGCCCGCAACTCCGGGCCGGTGCAGTTCCAGCGCTGACCCGCGTGACACGAACGCCGCCCGCGTCCACCCGGACGCGGGCGGCGCTGTGTCTGGGCCCTGCCGTCAGATCCGGCCGGGCAGCCGGTCCGGCCGGGCGTCAGGACGCGGCCGGCTCGGGGAGCCGGTCCGGCCGGGCGGCCAGCACCACGGCGAGCAGCACCACCCCCGCCGCCAGGTAGGCCACGGCCGGGCCGAGCAGCACGGCCACGCCGCCGAGCAGGAAGATCCCGACCCCGGAGAGGACGATGTTGCCGGCCACGATCGTCACCTCCACCTGCCCCATCCGCTCCCGTGGCGCCAGCCGCGCGAACGTGGCCTGGGCCCCGATCAGCCACCCGCCGCCCGCTCCGACGAGCGCGTTCGCCACGGCGAGCGCCCACGCCGGAGCGTCGAGGGCCACCAGCAGACCGGCCAGCAGCAGCGCGGCGCCCAGCGCGCTCGCCGCCACCACCTGACCGGTCACCCGGGCCAGCCAGCCGCGCCGCCCCACGACGAGCACGAACACCGCGCCGCCGAACGACGACGCCGCCAGCACGACCGGCCGCCATCCGCCGGCAGCCAGATCCGGGGCGAGCGTCTCCGGCAGCCCGCCGGACAGGACTGTGGCCAGGGTCAGCAGCGCCACACCCCGCAGCACCGGATGGGCGGCGATGATCCGGATACCGGCGGTGGCGGGCGGCCGTGGACCCCGGTGCTCCTGCCGGCGTACCGGAAGGCCGGCGAGGACCGCCGCCGCGAGCAGGAACGAGACCAGGTCGATCACGAGCGCCACCCGGGGACCGAGCGCCACCGTCACACCGGCCCCGGCGAGCAGGCCGACGACCTGGCCGCTCTGGTTGGCGAACGCGGAGAGCCCGAACAGCGGCAGCCGCAGCGGCGGCTCCACCGCCTCGGCCGTGATCGCCACGTGCACGCTCGCGTACGCGGCCCGGACCGCTCCGAGCAGCCCGGCCGCCACGATCGCGGGCACCGGCTCGGGCACCGCAGCCGGTACGGCGATGAGCACCGCGCCGGCCAGCGAGAGCCAGACCAGCATGGTGCGCCGGGCCGGCACGTCCAGCCAGCCGCTGAACACCGTCGCGACGAGCAGGGCGGGCACCGTGCGGGCGGCGTACACGGCGGCCGGGCCGAGGACCGAGTCGGTCTGGTCGTACGCGAGCAGCAGCAGGGCCGCCAGCCCGACGAAGTCGCCCAGCTCGGAGACACTCCGGGCGACGAGTAACCGGGCGGCGACCGGATGCCGGAACAGGGCCCGGTAACCGGGCGCGGGCGTCGCGGTGCCGGTCATCGATCCGACGGGTCCGTTTCCTCGACGCCGACCGGCTCGTAGTCGGCCCGCTCACGCAGGCGGCGGACCCGGAGGGTGGCGGACGCGGGCTCGGCGGGCCGGGCGTCGCCGTACAGGGAGTAGATCTCGACCCGTAGCGGCGCGACGGCCATGCCGCTCATCCGACCTCCGATCACGGCGGCGGCCGACCCGCCGTAGGCATGGACTCCGTTCGATCACCGAACCTACTCGTTAACGGCGGGTAAGGCAGCCCCGCGCCGGCAGCCCGATGTGACCGACTCGACCACCGCCCCGCCCAGCAGGAGCGTTAGGGTCGAAGGCTGACTCACTCGTTACTTCCCGGAGGTGCACACAGTGGCCGCACTGCGCCAGTACCAGGGCGTCTGGCGGATCCCCGGCGCGCCGATGCTGCTGGTTCTCGGCATCATCGGCCGGCTCGGGATCGGCATGACCCCGCTGGCGCTGCTGCTCGTCGTCGAGCAGGTCACCGGCCGGTACTCCCTCGCCGCCGTCGCCGGCGGCATCTACGCGCTCTCCGGCGCCGCGCTCAGCCCGGTCGCCGGGCGGATCGCCGACCGGGTCGGGCCCACCCCCGTCCTGCTGCTCACCGCGGTCACCCACCCGCTCGCCCTGATCGGGCTGCTCCTCGCCACCCGCTCCGACAGCGGCAACCTCGGGCTGATCTACCTGGCCTCGGGCGTCGCCGGAGCCACGTACCCGCCGCTCACCGCCGCGATCCGGGGCGCCTGGAACGACCTCACCGCCCCCGCCACCGGCCGGGGGCACCTGCGCAACACCGCGCTCGCGGCCGAGACCACCCTCTTCGAGGTCGTGTTCGTGATCGGCCCGCTGCTGGTGGCCGGCTTCGTGCTGTTCGCCGACGCCTCCGCCGCGCTCGTCGGCGCCGCGGTGGTCACCCTGGTCGGCACCGCCACCGTCGCGCTCGGCCGGGTCATGCGCGGCTGGCGCCCGCACCCGCGCGAGCATCACGCCCGGGGCCTCGGCCCGCTGCGGCTCGGCGGCTTCCCCGCGCTGCTGCTCTGCGTGGCGAGCCTCGGCATCGCGTTCGGCGCCTCCGGCGTCATCGTCCCGGCCTTCGCCGGGAACTCCGGCGCCGACGACCCGGAGAGCCTGGCCGGCGTGCTGCTCGCCGTCTGGGGCATCGGCAGCGCCATCGGCGGCTTCTGGTTCGGCGTACGCAAGCCCGCCGCCAACATGACCCGCCAGTTCGCCTGGCTGCTCGGCACCGTCGCGGCCAGCTTCGCCGTCTTCGCGGTGATGCCCGGCCCGGCCGCGCTCGGCGTCGCGCTGGTGCTCGGCGGCGCGGCCATCGCCCCCGCGCTCACCCTGGAGAACACGCTCGTCGGGCGGATCACCCCGGCCGGCATGCTGAACGAGGCGTACACCTGGGTGGTGACCATGTCGGTCGCGGCGAGCGCCGCCGGCGGCTCGATCGCCGGCCTGATCATCGACCACGCCGGCGGCGTCTCCTGGGCGTTCGTCTTCGCCGGGGTGGCGGTCGCCGTCGGGGCCGCGGTCGCCGCGCTACCAGGCGGCCCGATCGCCCGGGCCGAGGCCACAGCGGTACGCGCCGAGCAGACGCTCGCCGCCTGACCGCTCACCCGCCGGCGGTCACCACCCGCTCCACCCCGGGCAGCTTCTCCACGGCGGCCCGGATCGGCGCCGGGTCCTCACCCTGCGCCAGCAGCACCGACAGGACGACCCGTCCGTCGGCGTCCGGCCGGGCCGCGGCAGTGGTGCCACCGCAGCGCAGCCCGGTGTCCCCGCGCGCCTGCCCGATCCGGTAGTCGACCTCGCCGATCTGCGGCGCGCCGGCACCGGGCCGGAAGACGACGTCCAGCCGTACCGGAGGGTCGGCCTGACACGCGGCCGACGCCGTGGCGGACGGGGTGGCCGCGCCGCCGGCGGCCGGCATCGGCGTCGCCGGTCCGGACAGCGCCGCCATGCTCGCGGCGCCGCCGGTGACGGTCACCGCGGCCACCCCCGCCAGAACCGCGGCCCGGCGCCGGCTCCTGGCGCGCCCCCGTGCGCGCACCTCGGCCGCCGGGCTGAGCCGCAGCCCGGTCATGTCCTGCTCCAACTCCCGCAGAGCCTCACCAATGCGTGCCGACATCGACTTCCTCCTTGTCGTCGGTCAGTAGAACGGCGAGCGCGGCACGGCCCCGGGACAGGTAGGACTTGACAGTCCCCTCCGGCATACCTGTGCTCCGGGCGATCTCCGCCACCGGCAGGTCGTGGAGGTGGTACAGGACGACGACCAGCCGCTGCGCGTCGGGCAGTCGCCGTAACGCCGCCAGCAACGCCACCCGGTCAGGGTTTGGCCCGGGTGCCGGAGTCTCCCGGCCCAGCCGGGCCCGCGCGGCGAACCAGCGCCGCAGGCCGCGCCACCGGTTGGCCGTCAGGCGCCAGGCCACCGTCCGCACCCAGCCCTCCGGATCCTCGTACGCCCCGACTGCCGACCAGCGCTGCCAGGCCCGCGCGTACGCCTCCTGCGTCACGTCCTGGGCCTCGGCCAGGTCGCCGCAGAGGGCGTAGACGTGGTGCACGACCCGCCGCGCGGTCGCCGTGTAGAAGGCGTCGAAGTCCTCGGGGCCGTCCATGCCCACCTCCCGTGTCCGCTCTCACCACTCGACACCCCGATGCGGCTCCGGCGGTTGCACCCGGATCAGGTCGCTCCGGGTCGTACCCGGTCTGGCGCGTCCACCCGTGCGGACGGGGCGTGCGGTCCGGGCTGGTCGTGCGGGCCCGCCGGCCCGGTCCGCTCCGTGTTCTGTGCTCCGGGGCGGCCGGGGCGTGCGGCGGTCGTCGCGGCGGCCAGACCCAGGGCGAGGATCGTCACCGCGCACGCCAGGAGCGTGGGGCGTGCCCCGAAGGCGGCGGTCGCCGGACCGCCGAGCATCGTGCCCAGCGGTACCGCCAGCACGGTGACGGCGCCGTTCGCAGCCAGCACGCGGGGAAGGTCCACGGCGCCGGCGCGGCGCTGGAACAACGCCGTCGCGGTCGGCTGGTAGGGCGCCCAGACCAGGCCGGCGAGCGCGAACGCGGGCAGCGACAGGACGACCGGCGCGCCCAGGCCGAGCGGGAGCAGCGCGGCGCCGAACAGCGCGACGATGCCGGCGAGCGTGGTCCGCGGCGGCCATCCGCGCAGGTGACCGGTGAGCAGCCCGCCGAGCAGCGAGCCGACGCCGAACGCGGTGTAGTAGGCCGCGAGCGTACCGGCGGAGGCGTGCAGATCGTCGGTGACGTGCACCGGCATGGCGACGTAGAACGGTCCGAAGAGGAAGAAGAACGCGAAGGACAGCGACAGCAGGCCGAGCAGTGACCGGTCCCGCCCGATGATCCGGAATCCCGACGTACGCGACGGCCCCGCCCCGGCCGGGGCTGCTCGGTCACGGACAGCGGCGGCTTCTCGGTTGCGGACGACCAGGCGGTAGCTGGCGGCCAGCACGGCGAAGCTGACCGCGTCGACGGCGATCACCCACACCGCGCCGGCCCAGGCGATGAGAAGGCCGGCCAGCGGCGGGCCGACGATCGTCGCCGCCTGGCCGAACACGCCGAGCAGCGCGTTCGCGGCCAGGTGGTGCCGCTGCGGCAGCAACTCCGCCACGAGCGTGAAGCGACCGGCCGACCCCCACGGGCGCAGCAGCGAGGACACCGCGAGCAGGACGACGTAGAGACGGACGTCCAGCACCCCGGCGAGGTGGGCGGCGGGGATCGCCCCCAACGCGGCGGCGCGCACCGTCGCGTCCCAGCCGGCGAGCTGCGCCCCGCTCCGTCCACCCAGCCACCGCCCGAGCAGCACCGTGCCGGCCGCGCCCGGCAGCGTGTACGCCGCCACCGCGAACGCGGTCCAGGTGCCGCGCTGCCCGGCCGGGGCGAGTTGCAGAGCCAGCCACGTCACCGCGACAAGGGCGAGCCCGTCACCGAGAGCGGATGTCGCGAGCCCGGGGAGCAGCCGGCGCAGGACCGGTTGACCGAGCACCGGGCGATAGGGGAGGAGCATCGCGGGGGTCATGGCTCCCACCCGACCTCATACCCGGCCCGTACCCCAAGGAAGTCGCCTGACGGCAGAAGAGGCCGTGGCGGTCCGGCCCGCCGGTCGTGGCCGGACCGCGGTCTGTCGCGACGTCGCCGTCACGGTTGAGCAGGTCGCGTTGATTCGCCGCCGTAGAGGGCTGCGAAGACGCGGTGCCGCAGGATCTCGTACTGCCGGCGGCATCGCCCAGGTGGGCCCGGCGGGCGTTGCTGGACCTGACCGCCGACGACGACTTCCGGCGGCTGGAACTGGTCAGCTGTCAGGTCGACCTCGCGGCCGTCGGCCAGTCGATTCCAGTAGTGGTAGCCGATCTTGGCGTCCCCGGCGAGGACCTCGCCCAGGATCAGTTCTCCGCCGAGCAGGTCCTGAATGATCAAGGCGGTCACTCCGCATTGACCACGGGCCGGGTTGCCGGCGTGCCAATCCCGCACATCGTGTGGGTCGCAGGTATCCGCTCCCCAGCCGCTGCGCAGCACCGGCCGCAGCATCTCCAGGTCGATCGCGAGCGGGACTGATGGTTGGGCGCGCTCTTCGGACGTCATCCAGGAAGGGTCGGCCCTCGACCGGGTCGAGAGTCAAGAACATCCCCGCCAGCGGGCGCTCATCAAGAGGTGCCCGGTGCCGGCTTTATTCATGGTTGCCTGAGCGGGTGGGTGCGGGGTCGCCGCCCGGCCGTCGGTCGCCACGCAGTAGTGACGAACGACGACCAGTGGCGACGAGGCCCGCGAGGCCAGACGGCGTGACCTATGCCCTGACCTGCCAGGGTGGTCGAGCCTTACCTGTAGTTGGTGAACTGGAGCGCCAGCCCGAAGTCCTCGCCCTTGAGCAGGGCGATGACGGCCTGGAGGTCGTCCTTCTTCTTACCGGTGACGCGGAGCTGGTCGCCCTGGATCTGCGCCTGCACGCCCTTCGGGCCTTCGTCGCGGATCTTCTTGCTGATCGCCTTGGCCTTGTCCGAGTCGATGCCCTGCACCACCTTGGCGTCGATCTTGAAGATCTTGCCCGACTGCCTGGGCTCGCCGGCGTCGAGCGACTTCAGCGAGATGTTCCGCTTGACCAGCTTTTCCTTGAAGACGTCCAGCGCGGCCCGGACCCGCTCCTCGGTCTCCGCCTGGAGGCTGATCGCCTCCTCTCCCGACCAGGTGATCTCGGCACCGGTGCCGCGGAAGTCGAACCGCGTCGAGAGCTCCTTCTCCGACTGGCGGAGGGCGTTGTCGACCTCCTGCCGGTCGACCTTGCTCACGATGTCGAACGACGGGTTCGCTGCCATGCTCATGCTCCTGCTGTCCGGCGGTATGTCCTGGTCCGTCCCGCGCTGACCAGCGTGGGACCTCCTGACGGTACCCGGTTGCGGCAGTGCCGGGGGCAACCGCTATCCTTGCTTCCGCCGCCGCGTTGCGACGCGGTGGGGTGCCCTGGCGGGTTGCCCGAGCGGCCAATGGGAGCGGACTGTAAATCCGTCGCGAAAGCTACAGAGGTTCGAATCCTCTACCCGCCACCAGGTGCAGATGCGGCCCCTGACCAGCAGGAATGCTGATCGGGGGCCGTTGTCGTCCGTCTGGTCCTGGCCTCGCGGAGTCGTGTGTGCAGGGATCGACTGAGAGCTACCGGCGTCGCCGGCCGGATCAGGACTCGGGTGGCGATCCGGCGCCCAGTCGGCGCCGGCGGCGTCAGGCCTGGGACCGAGGACGGTACGTCAGGACTACTCCACCAAGCATGCCGGCGACCGGCTACTGGCCGCAGGCGAGGTGCTGAGCGTTGACATTGACGGCGTGCGCTAGAAGGAGAGGGTGGAGTCGCCCGAATCGCCGCGCGTGGCCCGGCCCGAGCCCCATGTCACGGTTGGTTCCGTCCCCGCCGGTAGTCCGGTGCCGGAGCTGCGGCTCTGGGGCATCCGCCGGTCGATCGCCCTGGCGGTCGTGGCGGCCTTGCTGCTCGTCGGAGGGCTGGTCGTTGCGGCGTTCTGGTACGCCGCCTGGCCTGGTTTCGAGCGCGACGAAACCGTCACTGTGGCCACGCTGTTCGATCTCTTGAAACTTGTCTTCGCAGTCGTGGCGGGGATCGGCGGTGTCGCCGCCTTGGTGGTCGCCTACCGGCGGCAGCGGGTGGCGGAGCACACGAACGCGCTGGCCGAGTTCGCTCACCAGCTGGCGCACGCTGCTGATCTGCGCGCCGAGGTCAGCAAGGCTCTCGCCGAAGCGGCCGACGAGCGGGCAAAGGTCGAGAGCGACCGCAATGGGGTCCGGCTCTTCAACGAACGCTTCGCCAAGGCATCTGAGCAGCTCGGTTCGGAGAAGGGAGCCGTACGCCTGGCAGGTGTCTACGCCCTGGCAGGCCTTGCTGACGACTGGCGGGAAGGGCGGCAGACGTGCATTGATGTCCTCTGCGCCTATATCCGCATGCCCTACACCCCGCCCCCGGACGCTCCGGGTGAGACGGCCGAGCAGGATGAGGATCAGGCGCCCGTAAGGGATGCGGACGATGTCCGAGCCGCCCGCGAGGAGCGGGAGGTTCGTCATACCGTTATCCGCCTCGTTGGGCGGCACTTGAGCCTTGCCGAGGACGACGCGGCCTCCTGGTGCGGCTACGACTTCGACTTCACTGGTGCCGTCTTCGACGGCGGGGACTTGTCGGGGGCGAATTTCAGTGGCGGGGGCGTCTACTTCGACGGTGCGACGTTCATCGGTGGGGACGTGTCCTTCGGCGGCGCGTCGTTCAGCGGCGGAAAGGTCTCCTTCGTCGGCGCGTCGTTCAGCGGCGGAAAAGTCTCCTTCAGCGGCGCGTCGTTCCGCGGCGGGCAGGTCTCCTTCTTCGGTGCGTCGTTCATCGGTGGGGAGGTGTTCTTCGGTCTCACGAGCTTCAGTGGCGGGGAGGTGCTCTTCGACCGGGCGACGTTCAGTGGTGGGAAGGTGTTCTTCGACAGGGTGACGGCCAGTGGCGGGAAGGCTGTCCATGTGACGTGGCCGAAGGGCGAGCAGGTGACCTTCGTGCAGCCGGCGTCCAGTGACGGGTCCGTCATCTTCAGCGGGGCGCGGTTCAGTGGTGGGGTGGTTTCTCTTGAGAGAACCACATTCAGCGGTGGGGAGGTGTTCTTCAACTACGTGACGTTCTGTGGTGGGAGAGTCTCCTTCCGTACGGCCAGATTCCAGGTTCCGCCGAGATTCGACGATGGGCTCATGGAGGATCCGCCGGACGGTCTGACCCTGCCGGAGCAGTGACGCCCCTGGACGTGGGCGATCAGTGGTGGCTCGCGGTCAACCGTCGCGCCTCGGCGAGAACGCGTGCATCGGTGTCCGCTTCGGTCTGCTCGCCGTACTCCAGCGTGTCGTAGACGTCGTCGAGCATGACCAGCTCTTCCGCGAGCGGCGTGCCGTCGTGTCCGATCACCGCGTGGGCCCACCGTGCCAGCTCGCGCGGGGAGAGAGCGCCGGCGAGAAGCCTGGTCGCCATGACGCGTACGGCGGCGTCCTCGCCCTCCTGACCGCCTTCGGGGAAGTAGGTCAGGCCGAGTTCGCCGAGGGTCGGTTCGAGCCATTGGATCAGTTCCTGACTGCCGGCCGAGGGCGAGACGCCGGCCAGGATTCGCAGCGACGGGCTGTCGACGCCTGCCACGAGGCAGTCACAGGCGGCCTCGATCACGTCGGCTGCCGTGCCCTGGCGGATGCTCCGGAGGGCGGTGGCGTCCTGGAGGCGAGTGAGCGGGTCGTCGTCGAGCACCGGCACATGGTCCGCCGCCGGAGCGGGCCCGGTCATCCCGATATCCGCCACCGCCCGCCGTCCGGCGACAGCCCGGGCCCGGAGCCTCGGCGGCCGCCTGGTGCACCCTGAGCTGTTCGGGCGTGAATGAGGGAATCATCCTCTGGCGTTCATGACAGGGGCAGGTATGGTGGTCAATGCCCGCGGGTCCGGTGGCGATCCACCGGCCGGATCGGCCCGGCGGAGCCGGCCGGGTGGCCCTGGGTTGGTGGGGTGGGGTTTCGCGTGACTTGATCCCCTTCGTGGGTGAAGGTGGGAATCCGCAATGGACGAAGGGGCTGACGTCCCTTCACCCCCATGACCTGGCTGCGTGTCGTGGGTAGCCGGGCCGAACGGCGGAACCTGACAGCTACTCGGGCTGGGCGGGTCCTCTCCGCTTTTCTGCTCCCCGGCGTTGTGGCACGATCGGGAAACCTTCACCATCCCTGTGGCAATCTCCCGACAGGAGCAATCATGTCTGGTCGAACGCTGGGCCGGCTGTTTGGCTCGCTCCTCGTGCTCGCCGCCATCGCAGGCGCCTTCGGCATCATCCCCGGCACTGGTAGCGCGCAACTCGCCGACATCGTCTGGACGATGGACGCCCCACGCTGAATCATCGAGCCGTCCGCCGCCCGGCGGACGGCGTCTCGGGTAGGAGGGGCATGGCAGGCCAGGGCCGACCTCGAAGGTCGACGGAACGTGCCTGGCTCGTCACTGCCCCTCTGGCTCTGCTGGCGGTGGTCTGCAGCACCTGCGTCGCGCTGGTTGCCGATCAACCGTTCGGCAAGTGGCCGCTCGCCTTCGTGTTCTTCGTCGTCATGGCGGGGATCAGCTTCGCGGTGCTGAACGTCTACGTCCGGCGCCAGTCGGTGGGCGTGACGCTCACCGAGGTGCCACTCATCGTGGCGCTCTACTTCCTGCCCCCGTTGAGTGTCGTCCTGATCTACACACTCTCGGTGCTGATCTGGAGCGCCTCGCATCGCTTCGGCGCGGCGAAGCTCTGGTTCAACGTCGCCAAGGCCGCGGCCGCCACCTCGCTGGCCGGCCTCGTACTCCTGGCGCTGCCGCCGCTGAAAAATGTCGGACCGGGGACGTGGGGCTCCCTTTTCCTCGCCGTCTGCGTGGTCACGCTGGTCAGCCTCGTGAGCGTGGTCGGCGTGCACGTGCTGCTCCAGGGCTGGCAGGCCGGGCGGGACGCGCTGCGCAGCATGCCGACCGCTTTGCTCACCGCCGCCATCAACGTGGCGATCGGTCTGCTCGTCCTGATCGCCCTGAAGACGACGTGGTGGTCGGCGCTGCTGCTCGCCGCCCTCTTCAGCGGCCTGGTCCTGGTCTACCGCTCCTACTCCCAGTTCTTCCGGCAGCACCGGACGCTGGCCGGGATGTACGAGCTCACCCGCCTTCTCGCCTCCGGCACCGAGCGGTCGCTCGCCGACATCCTGCTCGACCGGGTCCGCGCGCTGATGCAGGCGGAGTACGCCACGCTCTGGCTGCCCGCCCAGGGGCGGCATCCCGAGGTGCTGCTCACCGCCCGGGTGGACACGCCGGGCCTGCTGGACCTGGCGCCCACCCCGGCGAGCCTGCGCCAGCAGGTGCACAAGAAGGGTCGTACCCTCTCGATCGGCCGCTGGCTCGGCGGAGATCCGGCGTTGCGGCAGGCCGCGGGGGAGGAGCGGGTCAAGGACGCCATCGTGGTGCCGCTGCGCTCCGGTCAGGCCGTGATCGGCACGCTGGAGGTGACCAACCGGCTCAGCGACATCGGCCACTTCGCCCCCGGTGACATCCCCGTCTTCGAGACGGTCGCCGCGCACGCCGCGGTGGCGCTGGAGAACTCCCGCCTGGTCGACCGGCTGCGGCACGACGCCGACCACGACGCGCTCACCGGCCTGCCCAACCGGCGGCGCCTCACCTCGTCGGTGGCGGAGGCGGTCAAGATCCGTGCGCCGGGCGAGGTGGTGGCGCTGCTGCTCTTCGACGTCGACCGGCTCCGCCAGGTCAACGAGTCGCTGGGCCACGCCGCCGGTGACAAGGTGCTCATGGAGGTGGCCGAGCGGCTGCGCGCGTGCGCGCCGTCCTCGGCGCTAGTCGGCCGGGCCGGTGGGGACGAGTTCCTGGTGACGCTCCGGCTGGAGAGCACCGAGGCGGCCCTGGAGCTGGCGGCCCAGTTGCGGGAGCAGATCCGCGACGAGATGGTCTTCGACTCGCTGACCCTGGACGTCGACACGGTCGTCGGGGTGGCCGTCCACCCGGATCACGGCAGCGACGCGGTGGCGCTGCTGCAACGCGTCGACCTGGCGGCCACCGCGGCCAAGTCGGTGCCGGGCAGCGTCCAGCTCTACAGTCCGGCGCTGGAGTCCCGGTCGCTGCGCCGGCTCGGTCTCGCCGGCGACCTGCAACGGGCGCTCGACGAGGGCGAGCTGGAGGTCTACTTCCAGCCCAAGGTCACGCTGCGGGACCGCCGCCTGGTGGGCGTGGAGTGCCTGGCCCGGTGGGAGCACCCGGCACACGGCAGCGTCGCCCCGGACGACTTCGTGGCGGTGGCCGAGCACACCGGCCAGCTCGGCCGGCTCACCGAGTTCGTGCTCCGGGAGAGCCTGCGGCGCAGCCGGGACTGGAGCCACGGCGAACAGCCGCTGTCCGTCGCGGTCAACCTCGCCGCGCGTACGCTCACCGACCAGCACTTCCCGGCGCTGGTACGCGACCTGCTGGCCGAGTACGGCGTACCGCCGCAGCGGCTGACGCTGGAGGTCACCGAGGCGGGTGTCCTGGACGGCACCGAACGTCCCATACCGACCCTGCGCAGCCTCCGTGACCTCGGTGTCCGCCTCTCGGTGGACGACTTCGGCACCGGCAACTCGTCGCTGGCGCAACTGCGCCGGCTGCCGGTGCACGAGGTGAAGGTGGACCGGTCGTTCGTGCAGGGCATGGCGACCGACCCGGGCGACCTGGCGATCGTCAACGCGGTGGTGACGCTGTCCCAGCAGTTCGGCCTGGCGGTGGTGGCCGAGGGCGTGGAGAGCGAGCTGACGCTGGAGCTGCTCCAGGACATCGGCTGCGAGATCGGCCAGGGCTTCCTGTTCAGCCGCCCTCTGCCGTACGAGCGGCTGGAGGCCTGGTTCGGTGCCCAGGTCGACCCGGAGACGGTGGTCGCGGGGGAGCTGCCGCGTCTGCGAGTGGTGCCCTGACCAGGGCGGACACGCACCTGGGGGATCCGATTTCACCTGCGCGACGCGGTCGTGTACTGTTTCCTCTGCGCGACACCCCCCGGGGTGATCGAGCAGGCCCCCTTAGCTCAGTCGGCAGAGCGTCTCCATGGTAAGGAGAAGGTCTACGGTTCGATTCCGTAAGGGGGCTCAGAGGGTCCGGCTGGACCCGCCACGGCGGTGTAGCTCAGATGGCAGAGCAAGCGGCTCATAATCGCTGTGTCGCCGGTTCAAGTCCGGCCACCGCTACTCTCGTCCTCCGGGCCCAGCCCGGTGGCCGGTGGGACGGGCGCCACAGGCGCCCACTTTGCATGTCCGCGTCGTCAGCGCGTAGGCTGACACGCCGTAGTTGTTCCGTGAGCGAGGAAGGCACTCCGCCGTGGCGAAGGCGACCGATGTTCGGCCGAAGATCACTCTGGCGTGTGTGGAGTGCAAGGAGCGCAACTACATCACGCGTAAGAACCGCCGTAACGACCCGGACCGCATCGAGCTGAAGAAGTTCTGCCCCCGGGACGGCAAGCACACCGTCCACCGCGAGACCCGCTGACCGCTGCCGGCGCAGCCGGTTCGCAGCAGCTTCTCGAACGCCGATCCACCTGACGGGTGGCCTCCGGGCCGCCCGACCGGGCGGATCGGCGTTCGTGTTTTCCGTGTAGGTTCGGCGGCATGTCCCTGGACCCGTCCTTCGTCGGCCGGACGTACCCGCCGACCGCCCCCTATCAGGTGGGCCGAGAAAAGATCCGCGAGTTCGCCACCGCCGTCGGTGCCACCGACCCGGCCCACCACGACCCCGAGGCGGCCCGGGCGCTGGGCCACCGCGACGTGGTGGCACCCCCGACGTTCCCGGTGGTCGTCACGATGGCGGCGAACCGGCAGGTGGTCGAGGATCCGGCGCTCGGCGTCGACTACAGCCGTGTGGTGCACGGCGACCAGCGGTTCGCGTACACCCGGCCGGTGGTGGCCGGGGACGAGCTGGTGTGCGTGAACACCATCGAGGAGGTCACCACCCGGGGCGGGCACGGCTTCCTGACCACCCGCACGGACGTGAGCACCGTGGACGGTGAGCCGGTGGTCGCCGTCTGGTCCAAGATCGTCGTACGCGGAGAGGGCTGAGGACATGGAGCTGCCCACCCAGACGTACCGGGTGACCCGCGCGGACCTGGTCCGCTACGCGGGCGCCTCGGGCGACTTCAACCCGATCCACTGGAGCGACCGCACCGCCACCGGCGTGGGTCTGCCGGGCGTCATCGCCCACGGCATGTTCACCATGGCGCTGGTCGGCCGGGCGGTGGCCGGCTGGGCCGGCGCGCCGGACGCGGTGGTCGACTTCGGCGTCCGGTTCACCCGCCCGGTGGTCGTCCCGGACACCGACGAGGGCACCGAGATCGAGGTGTCGGCGGTGGTCAAGGAGGTCACCGATGCGGGCCTGACCAGGCTCGACATCACCGCCACCTGCCGGGGTGAGAAGGTGCTGTCGCAGGCTCGGGCTCTGATCCGCACGACGCGCTGAGGGTTCGCCCGACGCGCGAGGGGCAGACCGGTTGGGAAAGTCGCACGACTACCCGTACACTGGTCCGCCGTGGGGCAAGTGACCCCCGCTCGGCACAGCGTGTCCGGGTGGAGGTGAGTTGCCACACAGGGGTGTAGCTCAATTGGCAGAGCAGCGGTCTCCAAAACCGCAGGCTGCAGGTTCAAGTCCTGTCACCCCTGCGCCTCAGGCCTGACCGTTCCGTGGGTCGCGCCGCCCTCACCGGCGGCGTCCGGCCCGTGGTGGTGGCACCGGTGGGGTGGTTCCGAGGCGTTCGGGCCCTCCCGGCCGGTCCGCCGGCCGCGGCCCGTCGCGGGACGGTTGGTCCGGCCGGCGTGACCAACACGCCGCGCACGCCGCCCGGCGTGCGACCCCATACCCGCACGGAGGGCGAAGTGGCCGAGAGCAAGCGCCGCGGCGAGGACGACGGCGACGAGCGTCTGAACGACGACGCGACCGTCGACGACGTGGCCGACGACGACGCCACCGACGCGGACGAGCCGGTCGCCCGGGGTGGCACCGCGACCCGCAAGCGGGCGCAGGCCGAGCCGGCCGAGGGCCGGAAGACCCGCAAGGACACCGAGCGGATCGGGCTGTTCGCCCGCATCGCGCGGTTCTTCCGCGAGGTCGTGGCCGAGCTGCGTAAGGTCATCTGGCCGACCCGCAAGGAGCTGCTGACCTACACGGCCGTGGTGGTCACCTTCGTGGCGGTGATGCTGGCGATCGTGGCCGGCCTGGACTACGGCTTCGCCAAGGCGGTGCTGTGGGTCTTCGGCGAGTCCAGCTGACCTGCGGACAGCGATACTGACGGAAGTGAGCGAGCGTGCCTGAGTACGACGAGACCGCCGGAACCCCGGACGACCAGTCCACGGTGGCGACGGCGGCCAACAACGAGTCGGTCGAGGCCGCCAGCGAGCCGGAGTTCCCGACCACCGAGCCGGCCCCGGACGAGGACTTCGACCCGGTCGCCGAGCTGCGCCAGAAGCTGCGCTACGCGCCCGGCGACTGGTACGTGGTGCACTCGTACGCCGGCTACGAGAACAAGGTCAAGACCAACCTCGAGACCCGGATCACCTCCCTCGACATGGAGGACTTCATCTACCAGGTCGAGGTGCCGACCCGGGAAGAGGTCGAGGTCAAGAACGGCAAGCGGTCGCAGATCCAGGCGAAGGTCTTCCCGGGCTACATCCTGGTCCGGATGGAGCTGACCGCCGAGTCCTACTCCTGCGTCCGGAACACCCCGGGGGTCACCGGCTTCGTCGGCGCCACCGACCGGGCCGACCGGCCGGCGCCGCTGAGCCTCGACGAGGTTCTCAAGTGGCTGGCCCCGGCGGTCGAGACCGAGCAGAAGAAGGCCAAGCCCGAGGTCAAGGTCCTCGACTTCGAGGTCGGCGACTCGGTCACCGTCACCGACGGCGCGTTCGCGTCGCTGCCGGCGACGATCAGCGAGATCAACGCCGACCAGCAGAAGCTCAAGGTGCTGGTGTCGATCTTCGGCCGGGAGACGCCGGTCGAGCTGAACTTCAACCAGGTCGCCAAGATCTGACGTACGTCGGCACCGGCGGCCCGCCCCTCCGGGGGTGGCCGCCGGTGCGCCGTTTCGCCGCCCGCCGACCTCGGCGCGGAGGGTGGCCGACGGCTGCGCTACCCTAGAACGTCGGCTGTCCGCACCGTGCTGACCGTGCGCGCCCGCGGACCGGCGAGAATCCCAGTTCCAAGCCCCAGGAAGAGACATGCCTCCGAAGAAGAAGCTCGTCAAGACGTTCACGCTTCAGCTCCCGGCGGGCCAGGCCACCCCGGCGCCGCCGGTCGGCCCCGCGCTCGGCCAGCACGGCGTGAACATCATGGAGTTCTGCAAGTCCTACAACGCGCAGACCGAGTCCCAGCGGGGCGACATCGTCCCCGCCGAGATCAGCGTCTACGAGGACCGCACCTTCACCTTCGTGCTGAAGACCCCGCCCGCCGCCCGGCTGCTGATCAAGGCCGCCGGTGTGCAGAAGGGCTCGGGCGTCCCGCACAAGGAGAAGGTCGGCTCGGTCACCCGCGCCCAGCTGCGCGAGATCGCCGAGAAGAAGATGGCCGACCTCAACGCCAACGACATCGACCAGGCCGAGAAGATCATCGCCGGCACCGCCCGGTCGATGGGCCTGACCGTCGCCGACTGATCTCGCTCCACCGCCCCACCCGATCTTTCTGTTCGTGGGAGGGCCGCGCACGCCGCGCGCCCGCCAGAGACCACAGGAGTCACCAGAAATGCAGCGCAGCAAGAGCTACCGCAAGGCCGCCGAGGTCATCGACCGGTCGAAGCTCTACACCCCCGTCGAGGCCGTCAAGCTGGCCAAGGACACCACCAACACCAAGTTCGACGCCACGGTCGAGGTCGCGATGCGCCTCGGCGTCGACCCCCGCAAGGCGGACCAGATGGTCCGCGGCACGGTCAACCTGCCGCACGGCACCGGTAAGACCGCCCGCGTGATCGTCTTCGCCGCCGGCGCGAAGGCCGAGGAGGCCGTCGCCGCGGGTGCGGACGAGGTGGGCACCGACGAGCTGGTCGCCCGTATCCAGGGCGGTTGGCTGGACTTCGACGCGGCGATCGCCACGCCCGACCAGATGGCCAAGATCGGCCGGATCGCGCGGATCCTGGGCCCGCGCGGTCTGATGCCGAACCCGAAGACCGGCACCGTGACCATGGACGTCACCAAGGCCGTCTCGGACATCAAGGGCGGTAAGATCACCTTCCGGGTGGACAAGCACTCCAACCTGCACCTGATCATCGGCAAGGCCTCCTTCTCGGAGAACCAGCTGGTGGACAACTACGCCGCGGTGCTGGACGAGGTGCTGCGGGCCAAGCCGTCCGCGGCCAAGGGCACCTACCTCAAGAAGGTCACCCTCACCACCACGATGGGCCCGGGCGTCCCGGTCGACCCGAAGGTCGTGAAGAACTTCCAGGAGGGCTCGGCCGAGGGCTGAGCACGCGTACTCCCGGACGGGGCCCCGCCACCACGACGTGGCGGGGCCCCGTCCGTCTGTCCGGTGTGGCACGCTCGGGCGCATGCGGCTCGACGGCGTCTGGCTCCGCTACCACCGGCACGGCCCGTGGGTGCTGCGGCAGGTCGACGTCGCGATCGGCCCCGGTGAGGCGGCGGTGGTGCTCGGCCGCAACGGCGCCGGCAAGTCCACGTTGCTCCAGCTCGCCGCCGGGGTGCTGCGCCCGAGCCGGGGCCGGGTCACCGACCGGCCGCCGGTCGTCGGCTGGGTGCCGGAACGCTTTCCCGCCGACCAGCCGTTCACCGTCGGGGCCTACCTGTCCGCGATGGGCCGCGTCGCCGGCCTGCCCGGCCCCGCCGCCGACCGGGCGGTGCGCCACTGGGTGGAGCGGCTGGGCCTGACCCGCTTCCACGACGTACGCCTGCCGCGGCTGTCCAAGGGCACCGCGCAGAAGGTCGGCCTGGCGCAGGCGCTGCTGCGCCCGCCCGGCCTGCTGGTGCTCGACGAGCCCTGGGAGGGGCTGGACGCCACCGCCCGCGAGGCGGTCCCCGAGATCATCGGCGAGGTGCTGGCGGGCGGCGGCGCGGTGCTGGTCAGCGACCACCGGGGCGAGACGGTCCGGCTCCCGGGCGCCCGGCACCTGTCGGTCACCGACGGCACGGTGACCGAGGAGGCGTCGTCGGGCGGTGCGGCCGCCGCCGTGGTCGAGCTTGCGGTGCCGGCCGCCGGGCTGGCCGCCGCCGTCGCCCGCCTGCGCGCCGACGGCCACCAGATCCTTCGGGTACGCGAACACGCCGTCCCGCCCCCGGCCACGCACCCGGTGCCGGCCTCCGCCGGCCCGTCGGGCACCGGCGGGCCGGGCGGCGCGTCCGCCGCTGGTTCCCCGGACCAGGCCGGTGCCGAGGGGGACTCGGCCCGGCCCGGGCCGGCGCCGGAGGTGACCAGGTGATCGCGTTGGTCCGGCTGCGGCTGGCCGGCTTCCTGCGTACCGGACGGGCGCTGGCGCCGGTCCTGGCCGGCCTGCTCGTCCTCGGCGTCCTCTACGGCGGTGGCCGGGCCCGGCCGGCGGAGGCCTACGGCGTCTCCGCCGTGGTGCTGTTCCCGGTTCTTGCCTGGCAGACCAAGATCTTGCTGGACGTGGAACCCGACGTGCAGCGCCGGATGGCCCGGGTGGTGGCCGGCCCGGCCCGGGAACGGGCGGCCGGGCTGCTCGCGGCGCTGGTGGCGGGGCTCGCCGTGGTGCTGCTCGCGCTGGCGCTGCCGTGGCCGCTGGGCGGGGTCACCGCTGCCGTCGGGCCGGGGGATCGGCCGGTGCTCGCCGGGGTGGCCCTGGGGTTCTGGGCGCACCTGCTCGCGCTGCCGGCGGCGGTGGCGCTCGGCGCGCTCGCCAGCCGGGCGGTGACGCGCAGCGCCGGCTACGGGGTGGCGGTGCTGGTCACCGGCGCGGTCGGGGTCGTGGTGCTCGGGCTGTCCGGTTCGGTCGTGCCGTGGCTGGCCCCGCCGGTGATGGCGACCGCGCGGGCGCTCACCGGGCCGGTCGCGGCCGGCGAGGGCCTGCTGCTGACCGGCTGGGCGGCGCTCTGGGCGGCGGTGGCGCTGACCGGCTACGCCTGGGCGCGGCGTACCCGGGCCTGACCGACGGGTGACCGGGAGCACTCGGCGCGATTTGGTGCTGCGGCGTGCGTCGCGTAACCTGGTGCGGTAGTTCCACCCAAAGACCGCTGGTCACCGTGCTCCGGCACGGTCGAAGGTCCCGCGACGACGGGCGACCCGCGCAGGGCGGTAAGCGAAAATCGGTGTCACGCACGGTCCGCCGACTGTGCCCGTGTCCCGGCCCCTCGCCCCGTGCGCCCTGCGCCGGGGCTTTTTCGTTGTCGTGATGCCTCCGCCGCCGTCGTCGAGCCTCGGCTCGCCGCCGGCGTACCAGCTCCGAGCAACGAGAGAGGAGGGACATGGCGGACAAGCCGATCCGGGCCGACAAGGCCACGGCCGTCGCCGAGCTGACCGAGAGCTTCCGCAACGCGGGAGCGACCGTGCTGACCGAGTACCGCGGGCTCACGGTTTCGCAGCTCACCCAGCTGCGGCGCTCGCTCGGCAAGGAGACCAGCTACACGGTCGCGAAGAACACGCTGGCGAAGCGTGCCGCGACCGATGCGGGCATCTCCGGCCTCGACGAGCTGTTCTCCGGTCCTACCGCGCTGACTTTCGTTTCGGGCGACGTCGTCGAGGCGGCGAAGGGGCTTCGCGACTTCGCGAAGGCCAACCCGAAGCTCGTCATCAAGGGCGGTGTCTTCGAGGGCAAGGCCATTTCCGCGGCCGAGGTCACGAAGCTCGCCGACCTGGAGTCCCGCGAGGTGCTGCTGGCCAAGCTGGCCGGCGCGATGAAGGGCAACCTGAGCAAGGCCGCGGCCCTGTTCCAGGCGCCGCTCTCCAAGGCCGCCCGCGCGGCGGCCGCCCTGGCGGACAAGAAGCGCGAGCAGGAGGGCGCCGAGGCGGCCTGAGGCCCGCCCGGCGCACCACGTTCTTAGTTTTCATTGCGAGAAAGGACGCCAGACATGGCGAAGCTCAGCACCGACGAGCTGCTCGACGCGTTCAAGGAGATGACGCTGATCGAGCTCTCCGAGTTCGTGAAGCAGTTCGAGGAGACCTTCGAGGTCACCGCCGCCGCTCCGGTCGCCGTCGCCGGCCCGGCCGGTCCGGGTGCCCCGGCCGCCGAGGCCGAGCCGGAGAAGGACGAGTTCGACGTCGTCCTCGACGCCGACGGTGGCAAGAAGATCCAGGTCATCAAGGTCGTGCGTGAGCTGACCGGCCTGGGCCTCAAGGAGGCCAAGGACCTGGTCGAGGCCGCGCCGAAGGCCGTCCTGGAGAAGGTCAACAAGGAGACCGCCGAGAAGGCCAAGGCCAAGCTCGAGGGCGAGGGCGCCAAGGTCACCATGAAGTGACCTTGCGCCACCTGACGCGCGTCCGGCTCACGTGAGCCGGGGCACATCGCGTCGCGGCGGGCGGTGATCCGGGAGACCGGGTCGCCGCCCGCTGTGTTGGTGCCACCCGCCGGCGGACGGCGTGAGCAGGGCGTACAGCGTCCTCTCATCGGCCGGTCAGCGACGTCTGTCGGTAGCCCGTCGGTGGGAAAGACACCCCGAGCGGTAACCGGCCCTTGACGCGGCACCGGCCTGCCAGGCACGCTGAACATCAGCAAGACCTTCCGCGCTTGCAACGGCCGCCTCTCGGGTAAGGGCAACGGCAGCACCGCCGCCGCGGCTCCCGAGCGGACCGGCAGGAGCGTCGCGTTCCGAGCGGCCCGGTCGACCCGGTTTTCCGAGGTCCCAGGGCTTGTTCCGCGACGACCTGCGGGGTGGGCTGGACAGCGGTTAGCCTCTCGGCTACACTGCTAGTTTGCGCTGCCTTCCGACTTGACCCCTGCTCGGAAATGTCCGATTGTGGATATTTCTGGTGGGGTCATTGGAGTGCACGCGTACCAGCCGTTCTGCAGCACCGGTCCTCGGAAGGACGCATCTTGGCAGCTTCCCGCCCTGCGAAGACCAGTCGTACGTCGAGCGCATTCGCGCCCCGCCGAGTTTCTTTCGGTCGGATCACCGAACACCTCGAGGTCCCCAACCTCCTCGCCATCCAGAACGAGTCCTTCGACTGGCTCGTCGGCAACGAGGCTTGGCAGGGCCGGTCGGCGGACGACCCGCACGCACGCTCGGGTCTCGCGGAGATCCTCGACGAGATCAGTCCCATTGAGGACTTCTCCGGCACCATGTCGCTCTCCTTCTCGGCTCCGCGCTTCGACGAGGTCAAGGCCTCGATCGAGGAGTGCAAGGAGAAGGACCTGACCTACTGCGCGCCGCTGTTCGTGACCGCGGAGTTCACCAACAACACCACTGGCGAGATCAAGAGCCAGACGGTGTTCATGGGTGACTTCCCGATGATGACGCCGAAGGGCACCTTCATCATCAACGGCACCGAGCGCGTCGTGGTCAGCCAGCTCGTCCGCTCGCCGGGCGTGTACTTCGACAAGCAGCCGGACAAGACCTCCGACCGCGACCTCTCCAGCGTCAAGGTCATCCCGAGCCGGGGTGCCTGGCTGGAGTTCGACATCGACAAGCGCGACACGGTCGGCGTTCGCATCGACCGCAAGCGCCGCCAGGCCGTCACCGTCCTGCTCAAGGCCATCGGGTGGTCCGCCGAGCGCATCCGTGAGAAGTTCGGCTGGTCCGAGCTCATGATGACCACGCTCGAGAAGGACCACATCGCCGGCCAGGACGAGGCCCTGCTCGACATCTACCGGAAGCTCCGCCCTGGCGAGCCGCCGACCCGTGAGAACGCCCAGACCCTGCTCGACAACCTCTTCTTCAACCCGAAGCGGTACGACGTCGCCAAGGTCGGGCGCTACAAGTTCAACAAGAAGCTCGAGCTGGACGTGCCGATCACCACCGGCACGCTCACCGAGGACGACATCGTCGCCACCGTGGAATACCTCTGCCGGCTGCACGCCGGTGAGGAGGGCTACGAGGCCGACGACATCGACCACTTCGGCAACCGTCGCCTGCGTACCGTGGGCGAGCTGATCCAGAACCAGGTCCGGGTGGGTCTCTCCCGGATGGAGCGGGTCGTCCGCGAGCGGATGACCACCCAGGACGTCGAGGCGATCACGCCGCAGACCCTGATCAACATCCGCCCGGTGGTGGCGGCGATCAAGGAGTTCTTCGGTACGTCGCAGCTGTCCCAGTTCATGGACCAGACCAACCCGCTGGCGGGCCTGACCCACCGGCGCCGGCTGAGCGCGCTCGGCCCGGGTGGTCTGTCCCGCGAGCGGGCCGGCTTCGAGGTCCGCGACGTGCACCCGTCCCACTACGGCCGGATGTGCCCGATCGAGACGCCGGAAGGCCCGAACATCGGCCTGATCGGCGCGCTGTCCACGTTCGCCCGGGTCAACCCGTTCGGCTTCATCGAGACGCCGTACCGGAAGGTCATCGACGGCCGGGTCACCGACCAGATCGACTACCTGACCGCGGACGAGGAGGACCGGTTCGTCAAGGCGCAGGCGAACGCCCCGCTGAAGTCGGACGGCACCTTCGCCGAGGACCGCGTCCTGGTCCGCCGTAAGGGCGGCGAGACCGAGGACGTCGCGCCGGGCGCCGTGGACTACATGGACGTGTCGCCGCGGCAGATGACCTCGGTCGCCACCGCGATGATCCCGTTCCTGGAGCACGACGACGCCAACCGCGCGCTCATGGGCGCGAACATGCAGCGTCAGGCGGTGCCGCTGGTCAAGGCCGAGGCCCCGCTGGTCGGTACGGGCATGGAGTACCGCGCCGCGGTCGACGCCGGTGACGTCGTCGTCGCCGAGGTCGGCGGTGTGGTCGAGGACCTGTGCGCGGACTACATCACCGTCCACCAGGACGACGGCCACCGCCGGACGTACCTGCTGCACAAGTTCCGCCGCTCCAACGCCGGCTCCTGCGTCAACCAGAAGCCGGTCGTCTTCGAGGGCGACCGCGTCGAGGCCGGTCAGGTCATCGCCGACGGTCCGTGCACCGACGAGGGCGAGATGGCGCTCGGACGCAACCTGCTGGTGGCGTTCATGTGCTGGGAGGGCCACAACTACGAGGACGCGATCATCCTGTCGCAGCGCCTCGTGCAGCAGGACGTGCTCACCTCGATCCACATCGAGGAGCACGAGGTCGACGCCCGGGACACCAAGCTCGGCCCGGAGGAGATCACCCGCGACATCCCGAACGTCAGCGAGGAGATGCTCGCGGACCTCGACGAGCGCGGCATCATCCGGATCGGCGCCGAGGTCGTCCCCGGCGACATCCTGGTCGGCAAGGTCACCCCGAAGGGTGAGACCGAGCTGACCCCCGAGGAGCGGCTGCTCCGCGCGATCTTCGGCGAGAAGGCGCGCGAGGTCCGGGACACCTCGCTGAAGGTGCCGCACGGCGAGACCGGCACGGTCATCGGTGTGCGTACCTTCTCCCGCGAGGACGGCGACGAGCTGCCCCCGGGCGTGAACGAGCTGGTGCGGGTCTACGTGGCCCAGAAGCGCAAGATCCAGGACGGTGACAAGCTCGCGGGCCGCCACGGCAACAAGGGCGTCATCTCCAAGATCCTGCCGATCGAGGACATGCCGTTCCTGGAGGACGGCACCCCGGTCGACATCGTGCTGAACCCGCTCGGTGTGCCGTCCCGGATGAACATCGGCCAGGTCCTGGAGACCCACCTCGGGTGGGTGGCCAAGACCGGCTGGAGCGTGGACGGCGACGACGCCGAGTGGAAGCGCCAGCTCCGCTCGATCAACGCGCACGAGTCCGAGCCGGACACCAACGTGGCCACTCCGGTCTTCGACGGTGCCCGCGAGGAGGAGATCTCCGGTCTGCTGGCGTCGACCCTGCCCAACCGGGACGGCAACCAGCTCATCGGGGGCAGCGGCAAGGCGCAGCTGTTCGACGGTCGTTCCGGCGAGCCGCTGCCCGACCCGATCGCGGTCGGCTACGTCTACATCCTGAAGCTCAACCACCTGGTCGACGACAAGATCCACGCCCGGTCGACCGGCCCGTACTCGATGATCACGCAGCAGCCGCTGGGTGGTAAGGCGCAGTTCGGTGGCCAGCGCTTCGGTGAGATGGAGTGCTGGGCCATGCAGGCGTACGGCGCCGCCTACGCCCTGCAGGAGCTGCTGACCATCAAGTCCGACGACGTCCTGGGCCGGGTCAAGGTCTACGAGGCGATCGTCAAGGGCGAGAACATCCCCGAGCCGGGCATCCCGGAGTCGTTCAAGGTGCTGCTCAAGGAGCTGCAGTCGCTGTGCCTCAACGTCGAGGTGCTCTCCAGCGACGGTGTGGCCCTGGAGATGCGCGAGACCGACGACGAGGTGTTCCGGGCGGCGGAGGAGCTGGGCATCGACCTGTCCCGGCGCGAGCCGAGCTCGGTCGAAGAGGTCTGAGGTGGTGATCCGGGGCAGGGTGACCCTGCCCCGGATCCCACTCGTTAGCTAGCAGTACAGACGACGACATAGGGGACATAGTGCTCGACGTCAACTTCTTCGACGAGCTGCGCATCGGCCTCGCCACCGCTGACGACATCCGTCAGTGGTCCCACGGCGAGGTCAAGAAGCCCGAGACCATCAACTACCGCACCCTCAAGCCGGAGAAGGACGGGCTCTTCTGCGAGAAGATCTTCGGTCCGCAGCGGGACTGGGAGTGCTACTGCGGTAAGTACAAGCGGGTTCGCTTCAAGGGCATCATCTGCGAGCGCTGCGGCGTCGAGGTGACCCGCTCCAAGGTTCGCCGGGAGCGGATGGGTCACATCGAGCTGGCCGCTCCGGTGACCCACATCTGGTACTTCAAGGGCGTGCCGAGCCGGCTGGGCTACCTGCTGGACCTCGCCCCCAAGGACCTCGAGAAGATCATCTACTTCGCCTCGTACGTCGTGACGAGCGTGGACGCCGAAGCGCGTCACCGCGACCTCTCGACCATCGAGAACGAGATCCTCGCCGAGAAGCGGCAGGCCGAGAACAGCCGCGACTCGGAGATCGAGAAGCGGGCCGCCAAGCTGGAGGCCGACCTGGCCGAGCTGGAGGCCGAGGGCGCGAAGGCGGACGTCCGGCGCAAGGTCAAGGAGGGCGGAGAGCGCGAGATGCGCCAGATCCGCGACCGGGCCCAGCGCGAGATCGACCGCCTCGACGAGGTCCTCGACACCTTCCGCAAGCTGGAGCCGAAGCAGCTGGTCACCGACGAGCTGCTCTACCGCGAGCTGCGCGACCGCTTCGGTGAGTACTTCACCGGCAGCATGGGCGCCGAGGCGATCAAGGCCCTGGTCCAGAACATGGACCTGGAGGCCGAGGCCGAGAACCTGCGCGAGACCATCCGCTCCGGCAAGGGCCAGCGGAAGATCCGGGCGCTCAAGCGGCTCAAGGTCGTCGCGGCGTTCCAGAACACCCGCAACTCGCCGCTCGGCATGGTGCTGGACTGCGTCCCGGTCATCCCGCCGGACCTGCGCCCGATGGTGCAGCTCGACGGTGGCCGCTTCGCGACCTCCGACCTGAACGACCTGTACCGGCGTGTGATCAACCGGAACAACCGCCTCAAGCGGCTGATCGACCTCGGCGCGCCCGAGATCATCGTCAACAACGAGAAGCGGATGCTCCAGGAGGCCGTCGACGCGCTGTTCGACAACGGCCGCCGTGGTCGTCCGGTCACCGGCCCGGGTAACCGGCCGCTGAAGTCGCTGTCCGACATGCTCAAGGGCAAGCAGGGCCGGTTCCGTCAGAACCTGCTCGGCAAGCGCGTCGACTACTCCGGCCGTTCGGTCATCGTGGTCGGCCCGAAGCTCAAGCTGCACCAGTGCGGCCTGCCCAAGCAGATGGCGCTGGAGCTGTTCAAGCCGTTCGTGATGAAGCGGCTGGTCGACCTCAACCACGCGCAGAACATCAAGTCCGCCAAGCGGATGGTCGAGCGGCAGCGGCCGGTCGTGTGGGACGTGCTGGAAGAGGTCATCGGCGAGCACCCGGTGCTGCTGAACCGCGCGCCGACCCTGCACCGCCTGGGCATCCAGGCCTTCGAGCCGCAGCTGGTCGAGGGCAAGGCCATCCAGATCCACCCGCTGGTCTGCACCGCGTTCAACGCCGACTTCGACGGTGACCAGATGGCGGTCCACGTGCCGCTGTCCGCCGAGGCCCAGGCCGAGGCGCGGATCCTGATGCTGTCGTCGAACAACATCCTCAAGCCGGCCGACGGCAAGCCGGTCACCATGCCCACCCAGGACATGGTCATCGGTCTGTACCACCTCACCCACCTCACTCCGGGGGGCAAGGGCGAGGGCCGGGCGTTCAGCTCGGACGCCGAGGCGCGGATGGCGTACGACAACGGCGAGCTGCACCTGCAGGCTCCGGTCCGGATCCGGCTGCGCGACGTGGTCGGGGTGGACAACGGTGCCGGCGCCGAGCCGTGGACCGCCCCCGAGGGGTGGACCGAGGGCGAGCCGGTGACCGTGGAGACCACGCTGGGCCGGGTCCTGTTCAACGAGACGCTGCCCCCGGGCTACCGCTTCGTGAACTACGAGATCCGCAAGGGCCAGCTCTCCGCGATCGTCAACGACCTCGCCGAGCGCTTCCCGAAGGTGGCCCTGGCGGCCACCCTGGACGGGCTCAAGGAGGCCGGTTTCCACTGGGCCACCTGGTCCGGCGTCACCATCGGCATGGAGGACGTCATCGCTCCGCCGCGCAAGCGGGAGATCCTGGAGCGGTACGAGAAGGAAGCCGACCGGATCGACAAGCAGTACCAGCGTGGTCTGATGACCGCCGAGGAGCGCCGCGGCGAGCTCATCGAGATCTGGACCAAGGCGACCAACGAGGTCGCCAAGGAGATGGACACCGCGCTGCCGCAGGAGAACCCGCTGTGGAAGATGATCAACTCGGGTGCCCGCGGTAACCTGCTCCAGCTCCGGCAGATCGCGGCGATCCGTGGTCTGGTGGCCAACCCGAAGGGCGAGATCATCCCGCGGCCGATCAAGGCCAGCTACCGGGAGGGTCTGTCCGTGCTGGAGTACTTCATCTCCACGCACGGTGCCCGTAAGGGCCTCGCGGACACCGCCCTGCGTACCGCCGACTCGGGTTACCTGACCCGGCGTCTGGTGGACGTCTCGCAGGACGTCATCATCCGCGAGGAGGACTGCGGCACCGACCGTGCCATCCCGATGCAGATCGGTGAGCGCATCGACGGCAAGCTGGTCGTGCACGAGCACGCCGAGACCAGCGTGCACGCCCGGACGCTCGCCGACGACATCAAGGGCCCGGACGGCACCGTGGTCGCCCACCGCGGCCAGGACATCAACTCCATCGGGGTCGACGCGATCGTCGCCGCCGGCGTGGAGACGGTGCGGGTGCGCAGCGTGCTCACCTGCGAGTCGAAGCTGGGCGTCTGCGGTGCGTGCTACGGCCGCTCGCTGCCGACCGGCAAGACCGTGGACGTCGGCGAGGCGGTCGGCATCATCGCCGCCCAGTCGATCGGTGAGCCGGGTACGCAGCTGACGATGCGTACCTTCCACACCGGTGGTGTCGCGGGTGAGGACATCACCCAGGGTCTGCCCCGTGTCCAGGAGATCTTCGAGGCCCGGGTGCCGAAGGGTAAGGCGCCCATCGCCGACACCCCGGGCCGCATTCGGATCGAGGACGGCGAGCGGTCCCGCAAGATCGTGGTCATCCCGGACGACGGCAGCGACGAGATCGTCTACGACAAGATCTCGAAGCGGGTCCGGCTCCGGGCGCACGACGGCGACCACGTCGAGGTCGGCGAGAAGCTCACCGAGGGCACCATCGACCCGCACGAGCTGCTGCGCATCCTCGGCCCGCGTGCGGTCCAGGTCCACCTGACCCAGGAGGTCCAGGAGGTCTACCGCTCGCAGGGTGTGCTCATCCACGACAAGCACATCGAGATCATCATCCGCCAGATGCTCAAGCGGGTGACGGTGATCGACTCCGGCTCGACCGAGTTCCTGCCGGGTGTGCTGGTCGACCGGGCGCTGTTCGAGTCGGAGAACCGCCGGCTCGTCGGCGAGGGTGGCGAGCCCGCCGCCGGTCGCCCGGTGCTGATGGGTATCACCAAGGCCTCGCTGGCCACTGACTCCTGGCTGTCGGCGGCCTCCTTCCAGGAGACCACCCGGGTGCTGACGGACGCGGCGATCCACGCCCGCAGCGACTCGCTGATCGGCCTCAAGGAGAACGTGATCATCGGTAAGCTCATCCCGGCCGGTACGGGCATCAGCAAGTACCGCAACGTCCGGGTCGAGCCGACCGAGGAGGCGAAGGCCAAGGTCTACTCGATGACCGGCTACCCGGAGACCGACTACGGCTTCGGGCCGGCCAGCGGCCAGGCGGTTCCGCTGGACGACTTCGACTTCGGGTCGTACCGCTAAGCAGTAGGCAACGACGAGGCCCCCGGCATCCGCCGGGGGCCTCGTCGCGTCCGGAGTGCCGGGACCGGGGGACCGGATCCGGGGCATGATGGAGGCATGACGACCGTGCCCGGGCAGGCGCCCGTCGTGCCTCAGGCGTACCGCCATCCGCAGGATCCGGAACCGGTCCGCTCCACGAAGGCCCGCGCCGTCTTCGCGCTCGGGCTGATCGGCGCGCTCACCGGGTTCTTCATCGGCGGGGCGGTGCCGGCCACCATCGCGCTCGTGCTCGCCCGGCAGGCCCGCCGGGAGGCGTACGCGTCGGGTGGTTATCTCACCGGCGCGGACTGGCTGCGGCGCGGCGAGCAGATGGCGCGGACCGGCCTGGTGCTGACCGCCGCCGCGGTCGTCGCGGCGGTGGTGATCGGGGTGGTCCGGGCCGCGGACGCGTCGTTCGGCCACGATTTCGCGCCGAACTTCGACTGACCCGGTGGGGGAGCGGGCCCGCGCCCGCCCACCTCGCAATGATCGGCGGCGGTAGCCTGGCCGGTGTCCGCCGCGCGGCGGGCGTGTGGACAGGAGGACCCCGTGACGGAACCGGCCGCGCCGGGAGGCGACCCGACCCGCCCCGGGCCGTACCCGCCGGGTCCCGCGTCCGCGCCGGCGCACGGGCCGTACCCGGGGGGTCCACCGGCGCACGGGCCGGGGTTCGCGGCGTACCCGGGGAGTCAGCCGGTGCACGGCGGCGGGTGGCCGGCACCGGGGAGCGCGCCGGGCCACGGTGGCTGGGGCCCGCACGGCGGGCCGGCGCTTCCGCCCCCGCCGGCCGAGACGCCGCGGCCGCCGAAGCGGGTCGACGCGGTGCCCGGTACGCCGTTCGGCGTGGTCCACCTCGACGTGCCGCCGGTCACCTCCGGCCTGGCGATCGGGTCGCTCGTCGCCGGTATCGCCGCGATCGGGGTGTCGCTGCTGGTGTTGTGCTTCGGCCTGGCCGGCCGCAACGTGGGCGGCGCCTGGGCGGCGGGCGCGTTCACCGTGCTGGGCGGGCTGATCGGCGTCGGCGCGATGGTGGCCGGGTTGCTCGCCCGGCGGCAGATCCGGCGGCCGGCGCCGCCGCCGTCGGTGCGCTTCACCGGCGCCGGCCTGGCCGTGGCGGGAATCTCCTGCGGGGCGGCGGGCCTGCTGTTCGGCCTGATCGGGCTCGCGCTGGCCCTGGTGGTGCAGATCACGTGACGCCGTGTCTGCGACGCCTGCGGCCGGTGACCTGGGTTGTGCGGTATGTCCGGGTGCCCGAAGGCCGGGCGGTGTCGGGGCCGCCGGGTCGTGCGGCGGGCGAGCCGGTACACTTGTCACTGTAGGTGCCCATCACCGGCGCATCGGCGACCCGGAGACCGGGCGGCGGACCGCACAGCGGTCCTTCCCGACCCATCCGTTTTGACCGGCGCGGCTGTGGTAGGTACTCTTTCCCCTTGTGCCCGGGCCCGCCCGGGCAATGCGTGCGTGCGCTGGAACCGGTCAGCCGGTGATCGCGCGGTCGCACCACCAAGACCAGAAGATCCGGTACGACGCGTCAGCGGCCGGCACCGGAACCGTGACTCGGGCGACACGCCCGACCGCGGGTGCTGGGGAGCCGTCAGGCGGCCCTGGTTGGAATGTAGGAGAGCCGCCCACCCGGACGGCTGGAGCAGACGGCGCGGTCGCCTCGCAGCGGCCGAAGGGAGCGGAGAAACCCGGTGCCCACCATTCAGCAGTTGGTCCGAAAGGGCCGTCAGGCCAAGACGACCAAGACCAAGACCCCGGCGCTCAAGGGGTCTCCCCAGCGGCGCGGCGTGTGCACCCGCGTGTACACCACCACCCCGAAGAAGCCGAACTCGGCGCTGCGCAAGGTCGCTCGTGTCAAGCTCAGCAGCCAGATCGAGGTGACCGCCTACATCCCGGGCGTCGGCCACAACCTCCAGGAGCACTCGATCGTGCTCGTGCGCGGCGGTCGTGTGAAGGACCTCCCGGGCGTGCGGTACAAGATCGTGCGCGGTTCGCTGGACACCCAGGGTGTCCGCAACCGCAAGCAGGCTCGCAGCCGCTACGGCGCGAAGAAGGAGAAGAGCTGACATGCCGCGTAAGGGACCCGCTCCGCGGAAGCCGCTGGTCGCTGACCCGGTGTACAACTCGCCCCTGGTCACCCAGCTGGTGAACAAGATCCTGCTGCGCGGCAAGCGTCAGCTCGCCGAGCGCATCGTGTACGCCGCCCTGGAGGGCTGCCGCGAGAAGTCCGGCACCGACCCCGTCGTCACGCTCAAGCGCGCGATGGACAACGTCAAGCCGACCCTCGAGGTGCGCAGCCGCCGTGTCGGTGGCGCCACCTACCAGGTTCCGGTCGAGGTCCGGCCGTCCCGTGCGACCACGCTCGGTCTGCGCTGGCTGGTGACCTACTCCCGCGCCCGTCGCGAGAAGACCATGGTCGAGCGGCTGATGAACGAGCTGCTGGACGCGAGCAACGGCCTCGGCGCCGCCGTCAAGCGGCGTGAGGACACGCACAAGATGGCCGAGTCGAACAAGGCCTTCGCGCACTACCGCTGGTAACACCTGAGGTTCCGGCGCCCACCGGCGCCGGAACCGCCACCAGTTGTGTCGAGACGACGATAAGTAGGGATTGAAGTGGCCGCCGCAGACGCGCTCGCCAACGTACGCAACATCGGCATCATGGCCCACATCGATGCCGGTAAGACCACTACCACCGAGCGAATCCTGTTCTACACCGGCATCACGTACAAGATCGGTGAGGTCCACGAGGGCGCCGCCGTCATGGACTGGATGGAGCAGGAGCAGGAGCGCGGTATCACCATCACTTCCGCCGCCACCAAGTGCGAGTGGAAGGGCCACACGATCCAGATCATCGACACGCCCGGCCACGTCGACTTCACGGTCGAGGTCGAGCGGTCGCTGCGTGTTCTGGACGGTGCGGTCGCGGTCTACGACGGCGTGGCCGGCGTGGAGCCCCAGACGGAGAACGTCTGGCGGCAGGCGGACAAGTACAACGTCCCCCGGATGTGCTTCGTCAACAAGCTCGACCGGACCGGCGCCGACTTCTTCCGCTGCGTGCAGATGATGATCGACCGGCTCAACGCCACCCCGCTGGTCCTCCAGATCCCGATCGGCGCCGAGTCCGACTTCATCGGCGTGGTCGACCTGGTCGAGATGCGTGCGCTGACCTGGCGCGGCGAGACCCAGAAGGGTGAGGACTACGCGGTCGAGGACATCCCGGCCGACCTCGCCGACTCGGCCGCCGAGTGGCGCGAGAAGCTGATGGAGACCCTCGCCGACGTCGACGACTCGGTGATGGAGAAGTACCTCGAGGGCGAGGAGATCTCGGTCGACGAGATCAAGGCCGCCATCCGCCGGGCCACCATCGCCGGCAAGGCCAACCCGGTCCTCACCGGTACCGCCTTCAAGAACAAGGGCATCCAGCCGATGCTGGACGCGGTCGTCGCGTACCTGCCCTCGCCGCTGGACATCCCGGCGATCGAGGGTACGGCCACCGACGGCGAGACCCCGCTGCAGCGGAAGCCCTCGGTCTCCGAGCCGTTCTCCGGCCTGGCCTTCAAGATCCAGACCGACAAGCACCTCGGCAAGCTGACGTACGTCCGGATCTACTCCGGCACGCTCGAGTCCGGTTCTCAGGTGATCAACTCCACCAAGGACCGCAAGGAGCGGATCGGCAAGATCTACCAGATGCACGCCAACAAGCGGGAGGAGCGCAGCTCCGCCCAGGCCGGCGACATCATCGCGGTGCAGGGTCTGAAGCAGACCACCACCGGTGACACGCTGTGCGACCCGGCGAACCCGGTCATCCTGGAGTCGATGACCTTCCCGGAGCCGGTCATCGAGGTGGCCATCGAGCCGAAGACCAAGGCCGACCAGGAGAAGCTCAGCACCGCCATCCAGCGGCTGGCCGAGGAGGACCCGACCTTCCGCGTCAAGCTGGACGACCAGACCGGTCAGACGGTCATCTCCGGCATGGGCGAGCTTCACCTGGACATCCTGGTCGACCGGATGCGCCGCGAGTTCAACGTCGAGGCGAACATCGGTAAGCCGCAGGTGGCGTACCGCGAGACCATCCGCCGCAAGGTGGAGAAGGTCGAGTACACCCACAAGAAGCAGACCGGTGGTTCCGGCCAGTACGCTCGCGTGATCATCAGCGTGGAGCCGCTGCCGCTGGGCAACGACGCCCCGACGTACGAGTTCGCCAACGCGGTGACCGGTGGCCGCATCCCCCGGGAGTTCATCCCCTCGGTGGACGCGGGTGCGCAGGACGCCATGCAGTACGGCATCCTCGCCGGCTTCCCCCTGGTGGGCGTCAAGCTCACCTTGGTGGACGGCCAGTACCACGAGGTCGACTCGTCGGAGATGGCGTTCAAGATCGCCGGCTCGATGGCGATGAAGGAGGCGGCCCGCAAGGCCGACCCCGCTCTCCTCGAGCCGATGATGGCCGTTGAGGTCACCACTCCGGAGGAGAACATGGGTGACGTCATCGGCGACCTCAACTCCCGGCGTGGCATCATCCAGGCGATGGAGGAGCGCAGCGGCGCTCGCGTCGTCCGGGCTCTGGTGCCGCTGTCGGAGATGTTCGGCTACGTCGGCGACCTGCGGTCGAAGACCCAGGGCCGGGCTAGCTACAGCATGCAGTTCGACTCCTACGCCGAGGTTCCGGCCTCGGTGGCCAAGGAGATCATCGCCAAGTCGACGGGTGAGTGACACTCACCCTCGGCTGATCCGATGACGCGAGGGCGGTCGCGGGAGGGTTCTCCCGCCCGCGGCCACCTCGATCGGGTTGCGTGAGACCGGGCCTGTAGGCTTCATCGCCGCAGAACCCACAAAAGCTCTCCGGCCTTCCGGCCGGAAAGGCTGTCGACAGAGTCCTAAGCGCCGAACGGCGCGCCGGGGCGAACGAACCAAGAAAGTCCACAGGAGGACACCAGTGGCGAAGGCGAAGTTCGAGCGGACTAAGCCGCACGTCAACATCGGCACCATTGGTCACATCGACCACGGTAAGACGACGCTGACGGCGGCCATCACCAAGGTCCTGCACGACCAGTACCCGGACCTGAACCCGTACACGCCGTTCGACGAGATCGACAAGGCGCCGGAGGAGAAGGCCCGCGGCATCACGATCTCCATCGCGCACGTCGAGTACCAGACCGAGGCGCGTCACTACGCGCACGTCGACTGCCCCGGTCACGCCGACTACATCAAGAACATGATCACCGGTGCCGCGCAGATGGACGGCGCGATCCTGGTGGTGGCGGCGACCGACGGCCCGATGCCGCAGACCCGCGAGCACGTGCTGCTGGCCCGTCAGGTCGGTGTGCCGTACATCGTCGTGGCGCTCAACAAGAGCGACATGGTCGACGACGAGGAGCTCCTGGAGCTCGTCGAGCTCGAGGTCCGTGAGCTGCTCTCCTCGCAGGAGTACCCGGGTGACGACCTGCCGGTCGTCCGGGTCTCGGCGCTGAAGGCCCTCGAGGGCGACCCGGAGTGGACCGGGAAGCTCCTGGACCTGATGAACGCCGTGGACACCGCGATCCCGCAGCCGGAGCGCGAGACCGAGAAGCCGTTCCTCATGCCCATCGAGGACGTCTTCACGATCACCGGTCGCGGCACCGTGGTCACCGGTCGCGCCGAGCGCGGCATCCTCAAGCCGAACGAGGAGGTGGAGATCGTCGGCATCCGTGAGAAGTCGATGAAGACCACCTGCACCGGCATCGAGATGTTCCGCAAGCTGCTCGACGAGGCCCGCGCGGGTGAGAACGTCGGTCTGCTGCTGCGCGGCATCAAGCGCGAGGACGTCGAGCGCGGCATGGTCGTCATCAAGCCGGGCACCACGACCCCGCACACGGAGTTCGAGGCGACGGTCTACATCCTCTCCAAGGAGGAGGGCGGCCGGCACACCCCGTTCTTCCAGAACTACCGCCCGCAGTTCTACTTCCGGACCACGGACGTCACCGGCGTCGTCACGCTGCCCGAGGGCACCGAGATGGTCATGCCGGGCGACAACACCTCGATGACGGTGAAGCTGATCCAGCCCATCGCCATGGAGGAGAACCTGAAGTTCGCGATCCGCGAGGGTGGTCGTACGGTCGGCGCGGGTCGCGTCACCAAGATCATCAAGTGAGCTGGGTAACCCCGATTAGCGTCGCCGCCGGTCGTGCGGCATACTAGTCAGGTTGCGTAACGACAGTCGGTCGCCTGCGTCCGGTTAACGCTGGACCTCCGGGAGTCAGACTGTCTCGCGTAGGGTGGTTGATCGCCATCGGCGGTCAACCACCCTCGCGCGGCGTCCAGGTCGCGGCCCCCGCGATCGGCGCCATGACCCACCGCGTGGTCAGAGAATCGCTCCGGAGTCCCGGGGCGGAGCCTGGCCCACGGGCGCGACACGCCCGACCGCGGGGGTCGGCGGAAGTGGGCCTGTGCCAGCCGGTACAGGCGCCCGCAACACAGCGGCATCGAGAGAAGGAACAGAAGCCACCATGGCGGGACAGAAGATCCGCATCCGGCTCAAGGCCTATGACCACGAGGTCGTCGACTCCTCGGCTCGGAAGATCGTCGAGACGGTGACGCGTACCGGGGCGCAGGTCGCTGGCCCGGTGCCGCTGCCCACGGAGATCAACCGTTTCTGCGTCATCCGCTCGCCGCACAAGTACAAGGACTCGCGCGAGCACTTCGAGATGCGTACGCACAAGCGTCTGATCGACATCATCGACCCGACCCCGAAGACGGTCGACTCGCTCATGCGCCTCGACCTGCCGGCTGGCGTCGACATCGAGATCAAGCTGTAGGGACCGGACAAATGGACAGGCAAGTCAAGGGGATCCTGGGCGCCAAGCTCGGCATGACCCAGGTCTGGGACAACAACAAGGTTGTGCCCGTGACCGTGGTTCAGGCCGGCCCGTGCGTCGTGAGCCAGGTTCGTAGCGCCGACAAGGACGGCTACTCCGCGGTCCAGCTGGCGTACGGGGTCATCGACCCGCGCAAGGTCAAGAAGCCGGTCGCCGGCCACTACGCCAAGGCGGACGTCGCGCCGCGCCGGCACATCGTCGAGCTGCGCACCTCCGACGCCGCGGACTACGCGCCGGGCCAGGAGGTCACGGTCGAGGAGTTCCCGGCCGGCGTCGTGATCGACGTGACCGGCAAGACCAAGGGCAAGGGCTACGCCGGCCCGATGAAGCGGCACGGCTTCCACGGTCTGCGTGCCAGCCACGGTGTCGAGCGCAAGCACCGCTCGCCCGGCTCGATCGGCGCCTGCGCGACCCCGGGTCGCGTCTTCAAGGGCACCCGGATGGCGGGCCGGATGGGTGGCGTGCGCTACACCGTCCAGAACCTGACCGTCCAGGCGGTCGACACCGAGAACAACCTCCTGCTCGTCCGCGGCGCCATCCCCGGCCCGAAGGGCGCGCTGGTCCTGGTCCGCACTGCGGCCAAGGCGAAGGTGAAGAAGGGCGGTGCGGCCAAGTGACCACCGTTGACGTCATCAACGTCGAAGGCGCCAAGAGCGGCTCCGTCGAGCTGCCGGCCGACATCTTCGACGCGCAGGCCAACATCGCCCTGATGCACCAGGTCGTGGTGGCCCAGCTCGCGGCGGCCCGTCAGGGTACGCACAAGACGAAGACCCGCGGCGAGGTCTCCGGTGGAGGCAAGAAGCCGTACAAGCAGAAGGGCACCGGTCGTGCCCGCCAGGGCTCGACCCGCGCGCCGCAGTTCGCCGGCGGTGGCGTGGTCCACGGCCCGGTGCCGCGCGACTACAGCCAGCGCACCCCGAAGAAGATGAAGGCCGCCGCCCTGCGTGGCGCCCTCTCCGACCGGGCCCGCGCCGGCCAGGTGCACGTCGTCGAGGCGTTCGTCTCCGGCGAGAAGCCGTCCACCAAGGCGGCCCTGGCCACGCTGACCAAGCTCACCGAGGCCCGTCGGGTCCTGGTCGTGCTGAGCAGCACCGACGAGCTGAACTGGGTGTCGCTGCGGAACCTGCGTAACGCGCGGGACAGCCGGGTGCACCTGATCGAGGCCGGCCAGCTCAACACCTACGACGTGCTGGTGGCCGACGACGTGGTCTTCACCAAGGAGGCCCTGGACGAGTTCCTGGGCGTTCCCGCCGAGACCACCGAGGAGGATGGCAAGTGAGCACGATCGCCGATCCGCGTGACGTCATCGTCGCGCCGGTCGTCTCGGAGAAGAGCTACAGCGAGCTGAACCGCAACTGGTACACCTTCCTGGTGCACCCGGACGCCAACAAGACCGAGATCAAGATCGCTATCCAGCAGATCTTCAACGTCCGCGTCCTGACGGTCAACACGCTCAACCGCGAGGGCAAGCGCAAGCGGACCCGTACCGGGTTCGGCAAGCGCAAGGACACCAAGCGCGCGATGGTGAAGCTGGCTGACGGTGACCGTATCGAGGCCTTCGGCGGCCCGGTCAGCTGAGGGGTGTAGACAATGGCTATCCGTAAGTACAAGCCGACGACGCCGGGCCGGCGTGGCTCGAGCGTTGCCGACTTCGCCGAGATCACCCGGTCGACGCCCGAGAAGTCGCTGCTGGCTCCGCTGCCGAAGAAGGGCGGACGCAACGCCCACGGCCGGATCACCACGCGGCACCACGGTGGCGGCCACAAGCGCCAGTACCGTCTGATCGACTTCAAGCGGGTCGACAAGGACGGCGTGCCGGCGAAGGTCGCCCACATCGAGTACGACCCGAACCGCACCGCGCGCATCGCGCTGCTGCACTACGCCGACGGCGAGAAGCGCTACATCATCGCGCCGAAGGACCTGAAGCAGGGCGACCGCGTCGAGTCCGGTCCGGGCGCCGACATCAAGCCGGGCAACAACCTGCCGCTGCGCAACATCCCGGTCGGTACCACCATCCACAACGTGGAGCTGCGTCCGGGTGGCGGCGCCAAGCTGGCCCGCTCGGCCGGCGTCGGCATCCAGCTGCTCGGCCGTGAGGGCGCGTACGCGACCCTCCGCATGCCGTCCGGTGAGATCCGGCGCGTGGACGTGCGCTGCCGCGCCAGCATCGGCGAGATCGGCAACGCCGACCAGTCGAACATCAACTGGGGTAAGGCCGGCCGTATGCGGTGGAAGGGCAAGCGCCCGACCGTCCGTGGTGTCGCGATGAACCCGGTCGACCACCCGCACGGTGGTGGTGAGGGTAAGACCTCCGGTGGTCGCCACCCGGTCAACCCGCAGGGTAAGCCCGAGGGCCGCACCCGTCGTAAGGGCCAGCCGAGCGACCGGCTGATCGTCCGCCGCCGCTACGCCACGCGTAAGCGCGGCTGAGGGAGATAAGACATGCCTCGCAGCCTGAAGAAGGGCCCGTTCGTCGACGACCACCTGCTCAAGAAGGTGGAGACGCAGAACGACAAGGGCTCGAAGAACGTCATCAAGACCTGGTCGCGCCGCTCGACGATCATCCCGGAGATGCTGGGTCACACGATCGCCGTGCACGACGGACGTAAGCACGTCCCGGTCTTCGTGACCGAGGCCATGGTCGGGCACAAGCTCGGCGAGTTCGCGCTGACCCGCACGTTCAAGGGTCACGAGAAGGACGACCGGAAGAGCCGCCGGCGCTGACGCCGCGGGCATACGGATAGAGGAACAAGGGGTTACAGCGATGCCAGGAAAGGGCGACGCTCCGGTGCTTCCGGGCGCGCGGGCGGTTGCGCGGCACGTGCGCATCTCGCCGATGAAGGCGCGCCGGGTGGTCAACCTCGTCCGCGGCCTGCCCGCGAAGGAGGCGCTCACGGTGCTGCAGTTCGCGCCGCAGGCTGCGAGCGAGCAGGTGTACAAGGTGCTCGCGAGCGCGATCGCCAACGCGGAGAACAACGAGCGGCTGGACCCCGACGCGCTGCTCGTCAGCGAGGCGTTCGTCGACGAGGGCCCGACCATGAAGCGGTTCCGGCCGCGGGCGCAGGGCCGGGCGTACCGGATCCGCAAGCGCACGTGCCACATCACCGTGGCGGTCGAGGCGGTCGCGGCGGCCACGCCGAAGAAGTCGGCGAAGAAGGCCGCTCCGGCCAAGCCGGCCGCTGAGGAGCAGAGCACGACGGAGGGTGCCGAGTAATGGGTCAGAAGGTTCACCCGACCGGGTTCCGGCTCGGCATCTCGACCGACTGGAAGTCCCGCTGGTTCGCGGACAAGCTCTACAAGGACTACATCGGCGAGGACGTCAAGATCCGCCGGATGATGTCCAAGGGCCTCGAGCGCGCCGGCATCTCCAAGGTCGACATCGAGCGCACCCGGGACCGGGTCCGCGTCGACATCCACACCGCCCGGCCGGGCATCGTCATCGGCCGTAAGGGTGCGGAGGCCGACCGGATCCGCGGCGAGCTGGAGAAGCTCACCGGCAAGCAGGTCCAGCTGAACATCATCGAGGTGAAGAACCCCGAGTCGGACGCGCAGCTGGTCGCCCAGGGCGTCGCCGAGCAGCTGTCCAGCCGGGTCAGCTTCCGTCGGGCCATGCGCAAGGCGATGCAGTCCGCCATGAAGAACCCCGCCTGCAAGGGCATCCGGGTTCAGGTCTCGGGCCGTCTGGGCGGCGCCGAGATGAGCCGGACCGAGTTCTACCGCGAGGGCCGGGTTCCGCTGCACACGCTGCGGGCCAACATCGAGTACGGCTTCTTCGAGGCCCGTACCACCTTCGGCCGGATCGGCGTGAAGGTCTGGATCTACAAGGGCGACGCCGTCCCGGGCCGCGAGGCCCCGGCCGAGGCCGCCCCGTCGCGCGGCCCGCGCCGTGACCGTGGCGACCGGCCGGACCGGCCGCGCCGTGGCCGCTCGGGCTCGTCCGGTACGACCGCCGGTGGCACCGAGGCCGGCCGCGCTGCCGCGACGACCATCGCGCAGCAGGCGGAGACGCCGGCCGGTGAGCCCGTCGACAGCAGCGCTGTCGCCGCAGCCGCGACCCAGCCGGCAGAACAGCAGCAGGAGGGCTGACAGATGCTGATGCCGCGCAAGCCCCCGAAGGGCTTCCGCAAGCCGCACCACCCGGACCGCAGTGGCGCGTCCAAGGGTGGTAACCGGGTGGTGTTCGGCGAGTTCGGGATCCAGGCTCTCGAGCCGGCGTACGTGACCAACCGCCAGATCGAGTCGGCGCGTATCGCGATGACCCGCCACATCAAGCGTGGCGGCAAGGTCTGGATCACGATCTTCCCGGACCAGGCCCTCACCAAGAAGCCGGCCGAGACCCGGATGGGTTCCGGTAAGGGTTCGCCCGAGTGGTGGGTCGCCAACGTGAAGCCGGGGCGGGTTCTCTTCGAGATGTCCTTCCCCAACGAGCAGATCGCGCGAGAGGCGATGCGTCGCGCGATCCACAAGCTCCCGATGAAGTGCCGCATTGTTACGCGCGAAGTGGGTGAATCCTGATGGCAGCGGGCGTCAAGCCCTCCGAGCTGCGTGAGCTCTCCGAGGAGGAGCTGGTCACGAAGTTGCGCGAGGCGAAGGCGGAGCTGTTCAACCTCCGCGTGCAGGCCGCAACCGGGCAGCTGGACAACAACCGGCGGCTGCAGGTCATCCGTCGGGAGATCGCCCGGATCTACACGATCATGCGTGAGCGTGAGCTGGGTCTCTCGGCCGCGCCGACTGAGGTGACTGCATCATGAGTGAGAACACCACCGCCCCCGCGCGGTCCCGCCGCAAGGTTCGCGAGGGCCTCGTGGTCAGCGACAAGATGGACAAGACCGTCGTGGTCGAGGTCGAGGACCGCGTCAAGCACGCGCTGTACGGCAAGATCATGCGCCGTACGAGCAAGCTGAAGGTCCACGACGAGCAGAACTCGGCCGGCATCGGCGACCGGGTCCTGATCATGGAGACCCGGCCGCTGTCCGCCACCAAGCGCTGGCGGCTCGTGGAGATCCTCGAGAAGGCCAAGTAGCGAAGGCTCGAGCTCGGCCGGGTCTCGGTCGGGCGCAGGTTCCGCCAGGCTCCGGCCGCCCCGAGCGGCCGGAGAACCGGCAGACATAGGAGATAGACGTGATTCAGCAGGAGTCGCGACTGCGCGTCGCCGACAACACGGGTGCCCGGGAGATCCTGTGCATCCGGGTGCTCGGCGGCTCCGGTCGGCGCTACGCGAGCATCGGCGACGTCATCGTGGCGACCGTCAAGGACGCGATCCCCGGTGCCGGTGTGAAGAAGGGCGACGTCGTCAAGGCCGTCGTCGTTCGGACCGCCAAGGAGAAGCGGCGGCCGGACGGGTCGTACATCCGCTTCGACGAGAACGCCGCCGTCATCATTAAGGACGGCGGGGACCCGCGCGGTACCCGCATCTTCGGCCCGGTGGGCCGGGAGCTGCGGGACAAGCGGTTCATGAAGATCATCTCTCTCGCGCCGGAGGTGTTGTGACCGTGAAGGTCAAGAAGGGCGACACGGTCGTCGTCATCGCCGGCAAGGACAAGGGTGCCAAGGGCAAGGTCATCGCGGCCTACCCGCGGCAGGACAAGGTCCTGGTCGAGGGCGTGAACCGGGTCAAGAAGCACACCCGCATCAGCACCACCCAGCGTGGCGCCAAGACCGGTGGCATCGTCACCCAGGAGGCCCCGATCCACGTCTCGAACGTGATGGTCCTGGACTCCGACGGCAAGCCGACCCGCGTCGGCTACCGGATCGACGACAACGGCCAGAAGGTCCGCATCGCGCGTAGCACCGGTAAGGACCTCTGATGACCACGGCTACCGAAACCAAGACCCTGCCGCGCCTCAAGGAGCGGTACCGCAACGAGATCGTGGGCGAGCTGCAGAAGCAGTTCGAGTTCGCCAACCCGATGCAGGTGCCGCGGCTGGTCAAGATCGTCGTCAACATGGGTGTCGGCGAGGCCGCTCGCGACGCCAAGCTGATCGACGGGGCCGTCCGCGACCTGGCCACCATCACCGGCCAGAAGCCGCAGGTCCGGCGGGCCACCAAGTCCATCGCGCAGTTCAAGCTCCGCGAGGGCATGCCGATCGGCGCGAAGGTCACCCTGCGCGGCGACCGGATGTGGGAGTTCCTGGACCGGCTGCTCTCGATCGCGCTGCCGCGTATCCGTGACTTCCGCGGCCTGGACGGGCGCAAGCTCGACGGGCACGGCAACTACACGTTCGGCCTGACCGAGCAGTCGGTGTTCCACGAGATCGACCAGGACAAGATCGATCGCCAGCGGGGCATGGACATCACGGTGGTCACGACCGCCACGACCGACGACGAGGGCCGGGCGCTGCTCAAGCTCCTGGGCTTCCCGTTCAAGGAGAACTGAGATGGCCAAGAAGGCGCTGATCCTCAAGGCGGCCGCGAAGCCGAAGTTCTCGGTTCGCGCGTACACCCGCTGCCAGCGGTGCGGGCGTCCGAAGGCGGTCTACCGCAAGTTCGGTCTCTGCCGGGTGTGCATCCGGGAGATGGCCCACCGCGGTGAGCTGCCCGGCGTGTCCAAGGCTTCCTGGTAATAGCCCGGCGCGCTCCGGCGCGTCAGCTGAACTGTCTCTTCGCCGTAGGCCCCGGGCCTGGCCCGGGGAACCCCGGCGAGAAAGGTTGACGAGTTTTCATGACGATGACCGACCCGATCGCAGACATGCTCACGCGTCTGCGTAACGCCAACCAGGCGTACCACGACCGGGTGACGATGCCCTACTCGAAGATCAAGGCGAACATCGCCGAGGTCCTCAAGGCCGAGGGTTACATCGCCACCTGGTCGGTCGAGGAGCCCGAGGAGGGCGCCGTCGGCAAGCGACTGGTCGTCGAGCTGAAGTACGGCCAGAACCGCGAGCGGAGCCTGGCCGGCATCAAGCGCGTGTCCAAGCCCGGTCTCCGGGTGTACGCCAAGTCGGACGGGCTCCCGCGGGTGCTCGGCGGGCTGGGCGTGGCGATCATTTCGACGTCCCAGGGGCTGCTCACCGACCGGCAGGCCCGCAAGCGGAGCGTTGGCGGGGAAGTCCTCGCCTTCGTCTGGTAACGGGAGACAGGTAGAAATGTCGCGTATTGGACGTAAGTCGATCCCGGTGCCTGCCGGCGTCGACATCACGATCGACGGCCGGACCGTCAAGGTCAAGGGCCCCAAGGGCGAACTGAGCCACGTGCTGGCCGAGCCGATCACGGCGGAGCGGGGCGAGGACGGCGAGCTGCACGTCAACCGGCCCAACGACGAGCGCAAGGCCAAGGAGCTGCACGGCCTGAGCCGTACGCTGGTGGCCAACATGATCGTCGGTGTCACCGAGGGCTACCGCAAGAGCCTGGAGATCGCCGGTACCGGTTACCGCGTGACCGCCAAGGGCAAGGACCTGGAGTTCGCGCTCGGGTTCTCGCACCCGGTCCTGGTTCCGGCGCCGGAGGGCATCACCTTCACGGTCGAGAAGCCGACGCTGTTCCACGTGGCCGGCATCGACAAGCAGCAGGTCGGCGAGGTCGCCGCCAACATCCGGAAGATCCGTCCGCCGGAGCCCTACAAGGGCAAGGGCGTGAAGTACCAGGGCGAGGTCATCCGCCGCAAGGCTGGAAAGGCAGGTAAGAAGTGAGCGCCACGCTGCTCAAGCGCCGCCGCGGCGTCGCCGCCAAGCGTGCCGTCGGGCGTGCGCGTCGGCACTTCCGGGTCCGCAAGAACGTCAGCGGCACCGCCGAGCGTCCCCGCCTGGTCGTCACCCGCTCCCTGCGGCACATGGTGGCCCAGGTCGTCGACGACACCAAGGGTCACACCCTGGCGTCGGCCTCGACCATGGACGCCTCGCTGCGCGGCGCCGAGGGCGACAAGAGCGCCCTGGCCGGCAAGGTCGGCGCGCTTCTCGCCGAGCGCGCCAAGGCCGCCGGCGTCTCGAAGGTCGTCTTCGACCGCGGTGGCAACCGGTACGCGGGGCGTGTCGCCGCGCTTGCCGACGCCGCCCGCGAAGCCGGGCTCGAGTTCTAGAAACCCCGTCACGAGAGAGAAGGAAGGCTGCTGATGCCAGGTCAACAGCGCCGTGGCGGCGGGTCCGGTGGCAACGAGGGTGGTCGCCGCGACAACCGCCGTGAGGGCGGCCGCGGAAACGCGCCCGTCGAGAAGACCCCGCACCTCGAGCGGGTCGTCGCGATCAACCGCGTCGCCAAGGTCGTGAAGGGTGGTCGTCGCTTCAGCTTCACCGCCCTGGTGATCGTGGGCGACGGCGACGGCACCGTCGGTGTGGGCTACGGAAAGGCCAAGGAGGTGCCCGCGGCGATCGCCAAGGGCGTCGAGGAGGCCAAGAAGCACTTCTTCAAGGTGCCGCGGATCGGTCAGTCGATCCCGCACCCGGTCACGGGCGAGGACGCCGCCGGTGTGGTGCTGCTCAAGCCGGCCTCCGCCGGTACGGGCGTCATCGCCGGTGGCCCGGTGCGTGCCGTGCTGGAGTGCGCGGGCATCCACGACGTGCTCTCCAAGAGCCTCGGCTCGTCCAACCCGATCAACATCGTGCACGCCACGGTGGCGGCCCTGAAGGGGCTCGAGTCCCCGGAGCAGGTCGCGGCCCGTCGTGGTCTGCCGGTCGAGGACGTCGCGCCGGCCGCCATGCTGGCGTCGCGGGCGGGGGTGGCGTCCTGATGGCACGCCTGAAGGTCACCCAGGTCCGGTCCGAGATCGGGACCAAGAAGAACCAGCGTGACTCGCTGCGTTCCCTCGGTCTCAAGCGGATCAACGACGTGGTGGTCAAGGAGGACCGGCCGGAGATCCGCGGCATGATCTTCACGGTCAACCACCTCGTGAAGGTCGAGGAGGTCGAGTAATGACGATCAAGGTGCACCACCTGCGTCCGGCTCCCGGCGCCAAGACCGACAAGACCCGTGTGGGTCGCGGTGAGGGCTCCAAGGGCAAGACGGCCGGTCGCGGTACCAAGGGTTCCAAGGCCCGCAAGAACATCTCGCCGGCGTTCGAGGGTGGGCAGATGCCCATCCACATGCGCCTGCCGAAGATGAAGGGCTTCAAGAACAAGTTCAAGGTCGTGTTCCAGGTGGTCAACCTGGACCGGCTGGCCGAGCTGTTCCCCAACGGCGGCCAGGTCGGCCCGGTCGAGCTGGTCGAGGCCGGTGCGGTCCGCAAGGGCCACCCGGTCAAGGTGCTCGGCACCGGCGACCTCGGTGGCGTGTCCCTCCAGGTGTCGGCGCACGCGTTCAGCGCGTCGGCCAAGGAGAAGATCACCGCCGCCGGTGGCTCGGTCACCGAGCTGTAAGACGATGTTCATGGCGCCCGCTCAGTTGTTCGCAACTGGGCGGGCGCCATGGTCTACCGGCGACGTGTGCGCCGGGTAACATCGGATTCGGTTTATGTAGCCGGGCACATCTGCCCGGACCGGGACCGGGCTGTTAGAGTCCGTTCCCAGCCATGGATTCCGGACACTCCGTCCGGCACCACACCCCGCCCCGCCAGGGACTCGTTCACCGGCGGCCCGCGTCGCGCAGGAGGAAGAAGTTGCTGTCCGCCTTTCTCAGTGCGTTCCGTACGCCTGACCTGCGCAAGAAGCTGCTGTTCACAGTAGGCATCATCGCGGTCTACCGGCTGGGCGCCACGCTGCCCAGCCCGGGCGTCTCGTACGGCAACGTGCAGAAGTGCCTCGACACGATCCAGGGTGGCAGCACCGGTGTGCTCAACCTGCTGGATCTCTTCTCCGGTGGCGCGCTGCTCCAGCTCTCGGTCTTCGCGCTGGGCATCATGCCCTACATCACCGCGTCGATCATCCTGCAGCTGCTGACGGTGGTGATCCCGCGCCTGGAGCAGCTCCGCAAGGAGGGCCAGGCCGGGCAGGCCAAGATCACGCAGTACACCCGCTACCTGACGCTGGGCCTGGGCATCCTCCAGTCCTCGGCGTTCGTGGCGCTGGCCCGCTCCGGGCAGCTGTTCAACAACCAGTGCGACCAGTTCCCGATCGTGCCCCAGGGCACCGGCATCCCGGACTGGCTGACGCTGACGATCCTGGTCATGACGATGACCGCCGGCACCGGCGTGGTGATGTGGCTCGGTGAGCTGATCACCGACCGGGGCGTCGGCAACGGCATGTCCGTGCTGATCTTCACCTCGATCGCGGCCCGGCTCCCCAGCGAGGGCTGGAAGATCAAGACCACAAAGGGCTGGGGGATGTTCCTCCTCGTCATCGCCCTGGTGCTGCTGGTCATCACCGCTGTCACCTTCATCGAGCAGGCGCAGCGCCGCATCCCGGTGCAGTACGCCAAGCGCATGATCGGCCGGCGGATGTACGGCGGGACGTCGACCTACATCCCGCTGAAGGTGAACCAGGCGGGTGTCATCCCGGTCATCTTCGCCTCGTCGCTGCTCTACCTGCCGCAGCTCGCGCTCCAGTTCTTCGATCAGAACGACCCGGGCAAGGTCCAGGCGTGGATCCAGAACCACATCGTGAAGGCGAGCGCGCCGGAGCACATCGCGATCTACTTCCTGCTGATCATCTTCTTCACGTACTTCTACGTGTCGATCACGTTCAACCCGACCGAGGTCGCGGACAACATGAAGAAGTACGGCGGCTTCGTGCCGGGCATCCGCCCCGGCAAGCCGACCGCCGAGTACCTCGACTTCATTCTCAGCCGGATCACCCTGCCGGGCGCGCTCTACCTGGGCATCGTCGCGATCCTGCCGAACTTCTTCTTCATCTGGCTCGACAACCAGCAGTTCCAGAACTTTCCGTTCGGCGGCACCGCTGTGCTCATCATGGTCGGCGTCGGTCTGGAGACCGTGAAGCAGATCGAGAGCCAACTCATGCAGCGGAACTACGAAGGGTTCCTGCGGTAGATGCGACTCGTTCTGGTTGGCCCGCCGGGCGCGGGCAAGGGCACACAGGCGGAGTTCGTCGCCGCGCACCTCTCGGTGCCGAAGATCTCGACCGGTGACATCTTCCGGGCGAACGTCTCCCAGGGCACCCCGCTGGGCGTCGAGGCCAAGCGGTACATGGACGCCGGCAAGCTGGTCCCGGACGAGGTCACCATCAACATGGTGCGGGACCGGCTCGCCGAGCCGGACGCGAGCGAGGGCTTCCTGCTCGACGGCTTCCCGCGGACCACTCCGCAGGCCGCCGCGCTGGACAAGCTCCTCGCCGACCTCGGCACCGCGCTGGACCTGGTGCTGGAGCTCGTCGTCGACGACGACGAGGTGATCCGGCGGCTGTCCGGCCGGCGCACCTGCCGCGGCTGCGGCAAGATCTGGCACGTCGAGTTCGACTCGCCGAGCCGGGAGGGCGTCTGCGACCGCTGCGGCGCCGAGCTGTTCCAACGCGACGACGACAAGCCGGAGACCATCGCCGCCCGGCTGCGGGAGTACGCCGAGAAGACCGCGCCGCTCGTGGACTACTACGGCGCCCAGGGCAAGCTGGTCGGCATCGACGCGACCGGCCCGGTGGAGGACGTCACCGTCCGCGCCATCGACGCGCTGCGCTCGTACGGCGGCTGAGGTCCCACCCGCCACCCGGCGGATAGAGTGCGAACAGCGGGGTACGTGCGACGTGCCCCGCTGCTCCGCGTACGCGTGACGAAAGGTAACCACCACCATGCGCCGTCCCCAGCTGGACATCCAGCTGAAGACCCCCGAGCAGATCGAGCTGATGCGGGCCGCCGGTCTGGTCGTCGCCCGCGCCCTGCGGCGGATGCGGGAGGCGGTGGCGCCGGGCGTGTCGACGGCCGACCTGGACGCGATCGCCGAGTCGACCATCCGCGAGGCGGGCGCCGTGCCGTCGTTCAAGGGCTACCACGGCTTCCCGGCGTCGATCTGCTCGTCGGTCAACCGGCAGGTGGTGCACGCCATCCCGTCGGCCGAGCAGGTGCTGCGCGAGGGCGACCTGATCTCCATCGACTGCGGCGCGGTGCTGGACGGCTGGCACGGCGACGCGGCGGTCACGGTGCCGGTCGGCGAGGTCGATCCGGCGCTGCTGAGGATGACGGCGGTGGCCGAGGACGCCATGTGGGCCGGGATCGCCGCCGCGGCGCGCGGGGCGGCCTCCGGCAAGGGCCGGCTCACCGACATCTCGCACGCGGTCGAGACGGCGGTCCGCAAGGGCGGCCGGTACGGCATCGTCGACGGCTACGGCGGCCACGGCATCGGCACCGAGATGCACCAGGACCCGCACGTGCTCAACCACGGGCGTCCCGGCAAGGGGCCCCGCCTGGTGCCGGGCCTGGCGCTCGCCATCGAGCCGATGATCACGATGGGCTCGCCGCGAACGGTCGAGCTGTCCGACGGCTGGACCGTGGTGACCCGGGACGGGTCGATGGCGGTGCACGTCGAGCACTCGATGGCGCTGCTGGACGACGGCGTGTGGGTGCTCACGGCCGAGGACGGCGGACGGGCCCGTCTGGGTGACCTGGTGACCGCCCGGCAGACGTCCGTCGACTCTCCGGCGGCCTGAGCGGGCTGCCCCCGTACCCGGTCGAGTGCTGCCGCCTTGGCGATCGGGTGCCATGCTTGTTCCCATGGATGAGCGCAACCGGATGCGGGCGGCCGACGCGGACCGGGAGGCCACCGCGGAACGACTCCGGGTGGCGCTGGCCGAAGGCCGGCTCGACCTGGGTGAGTACGACGACCGGCTGCGGCAGGCGTACGGCGCCAAGACCTACGGCGAGCTGGACGAACTGCTGACCGATCTGCCCGGTCCCCGGCCGGCGGAGAACTCCCTGCCGGCTCCCCGCGCGACCGGGAAGAGCGGGGTGGCCGAGCCGGGCCGGGCGGCCGTCAGCGCACGTAACGCCTGGCTGCTGGGGGTCTGGGGCCCCTGGCTGAAGGTGGCCCTGATCCTCAGCGCGATCTGGTTCGTCTCCCAGCTCGGCGAGGGTGAGTTCGAGTTCGACGACTACTGGCCGATCTGGGTGCTCGGGCCGTGGGGCGCCGTGGTGCTCTACCAGACGATCCAGGGGCTGGCCCACGGGGCGCCGGAGCACGACGCCGAGCGCCGGCGGCGCAAGCAGGTCGAGCGGGAGGCCCGTCGGCGGGCGAAGCGGGAGCTGCCGGAGACGTGACCTGCGTCATATCCGAGCCGTCCGGGTGACCGTCGCGCCGGTCGGTTTGGCGAGCACGTGCGGGTCGGCGTACACTTTCTGATCGGCGCACAGCGTCCACTCCGCCATGCCCACCCTGCGCTTCGGTGGGAGTCGGAGCCGCGGCTGGCGCGGGTTTCCTGATCTTGGTCAGTTCACCCGTGTAAGACGTTGTGAGCCGTCCGGAGTAACCGACGTCAGGACAGCGGAGGACATGCCGAAAAAAGACGGAGCAATCGAGATCGAGGGTCGGGTCATCGAGCCCCTGCCGAACGCCATGTTCCGGGTGGAGCTCGCGAACGGCCACAAGGTGCTCGCTCACATCAGCGGCAAGATGCGCCAGCACTACATCCGCATCCTGCCGGAGGACCGGGTCGTCGTCGAACTCTCGCCGTACGACCTGACCCGCGGGCGCATCGTCTACCGCTACAAGTAAGCCTGACGGCGGCCGGGAGACCCGTGTCCGTCTTCGACGTCCGGATCGCGCACCGCCGCGGCTCCGGGCCAGATGGGAAGTAAGGCAACCGTGAAGGTCAAGCCGAGCGTCAAGAGGATCTGCAACAAGTGCCGGGTGATCCGCCGGCACGGCCGGGTCATGGTCATCTGCACCGACCCGCGCCACAAGCAGCGCCAGGGCTGACGCCCCACACATCACCAGCTCGTCTCAGCCGCGGTCGGGTGCGCAGCGCGTACCCCCTCGTGGTTGACCCCCGGTCGGAGGCCGGGGCCCGCTCGGGCAGCGACCGATCCCGGTCGCCGGCGTTCTTGACGCCGGAAGGACAGGGACGGCCGGTAGCGGGGTGGGACGGGTCCACACCTCCGCCACAACATCACGAGGAGTACGCCCGCACATGGCACGTCTAGTCGGCGTGGATCTCCCCCGCGAGAAGCGGATGGAGATCGCGCTCACCTACATCTTCGGGGTCGGTCGTACCCGCGCCCTGGAGACGCTCGCCGCGACCGGCATCTCGCCGGACAAGCGCGTTCGGGACCTCACGGACGAGGAGCTCGTCGAGCTCCGGAACCACATCGAGGGCAACTACAAGGTTGAAGGCGACCTGCGCCGCGAGGTCGCCGCTGACATCCGCCGCAAGGTCGAGATCGGCTGCTACGCCGGTATCCGGCACCGCCGCGGTCTGCCCGTGCGTGGCCAGCGCACCAAGACCAACGCGCGGACCCGGAAGGGCCCGAAGCGGACCGTGGCCGGCAAGAAGAAGCCCGGCAAGAAGTAACTAGGAGCGCACAGACTTATGCCACCGAAGGCTCGTGCCGGAGCCGCCGTCAAGAAGGTCCGGCGCAAGGAACGCAAGAACGTCGCCCACGGGCAGGCGCACATCAAGAGCACCTTCAACAACACCATCGTGTCCATCACGGACCCGACCGGTGCGGTCATCTCCTGGGCCTCCTCCGGCCAGGTCGGCTTCAAGGGCTCCCGCAAGTCGACTCCGTTCGCCGCGCAGCTCGCCGCCGAGGCCGCCGCGCGCCGCGCGATGGAGCACGGCATGCGCAAGGTCGACGTGTTCGTCAAGGGCCCCGGCTCCGGCCGGGAGACCGCCATCCGTTCGCTGCAGGCCGTCGGCCTCGAGGTCGGGCAGATCTCCGACGTCACGCCGCAGCCGCACAACGGGTGCCGTCCGCCGAAGCGTCGCCGGGTCTGAGAGGTTAGAGAGAGATGGCTCGTTACACCGGTGCTGACTGCCGCCGTTGCCGGCGGGAGAAGATGAAGCTGTTCCTCAAGGGCAGCAAGTGCGATGGTCCGAAGTGCCCGTTCGAGTCCCGGCCGTTCCCGCCCGGGCAGCACGGCCGCGGCCGCACGAAGGAGACGGAGTACCTGCTCCAGCTCCGTGAGAAGCAGAAGGCCCGTCGTGTCTACGGCGTGCTGGAGAAGCAGTTCCGCGGCTACTACGAAGAGGCCGTGAGCAAGGAAGCCAAGACCGGTGAGGTCCTGCTGCAGATCCTCGAGTCGCGGCTGGACAACGTGGTCTACCGGGCCGGCTACGCCAAGTCCCGGGACATGGCCCGTCAGCTGGTCAAGCACGGCCACTTCACGGTGAACGGCAAGAAGGTCGACATCCCGTCGTACCGCGTCAAGGAGCACGACATCGTCGAGGTGCGTGCCAAGAGCAAGGAGCTCACCCCGTTCCTCGTGGCGCAGGGTGAGGCCGGCTCGCGGACCGTTCCGGCGTGGCTGGAGGCGATCCCGAGCCAGCTGAAGATCCTCGTGCACTCGCTCCCGGCCCGCCAGGTGATCGACACCCAGGTCCAGGAGCAGCTGATCGTCGAGCTCTACTCCAAGTAAGGGCTCGTTGCGGTGGCCCGTCCTCCGGGGCGGGCCACCGGAACAGTTGTGTCGTGGGCGTCAAATAGCGGGCGCCCCGGAAGAGAAGAGAAAAGATGCTCATCAGCCAGCGACCGTCTCTCTCCGAAGAGTCGATCAACGAGACCCGCTCCCGGTTCACCATCGAGCCGCTGGAGCCCGGCTTCGGCTACACGCTGGGCAACTCGCTCCGGCGTACGCTGCTGTCCTCGATCCCGGGTGCGGCGGTCACCTCGATCAAGATCGACGGTGTGCTGCACGAGTTCACCACGATCCCCGGTGTCAAGGAGGACGTGGTCGAGCTCGTCATGAACATCAAGGAGCTGTGCGTCAGCTCCGAGCACGACGAGCCGGTCAGCATGTACCTGCGCAAGCAGGGCCCGGGCGACGTGACCGCCGGTGACATCCAGCCCCCGGCCGGTGTCTCGGTGCACAACCCGGACCTGAAGCTCGCCACCCTCAACGGCAAGGGCCGGCTCGACATGGAGCTGACCGTCGAGCGGGGTCGCGGCTACGTCACGGCGGCGCAGAACAAGCAGGCGGGCGCCGAGATCGGCCGGATCCCGGTCGACTCGATCTACTCGCCGGTGCTCAAGGTGACGTACCGGGTCGAGGCGACCCGTGTCGAGCAGCGTACCGACTTCGACCGGCTCATCATCGACGTCGAGACCAAGCCGTCGATGGGCCCGCGTACCGCGCTGGCCTCGGCCGGCTCGACGCTGGTGGAGCTGTTCGGGCTGGCCCGGGAGCTGGACGAGACCGCCGAGGGCATCGACATCGGGCCGTCCCCGCAGGACGCCCAGCTGGCGGCGGACCTGGCCCTGCCGATCGAGGAGCTGGACCTCACCGTCCGCTCCTACAACTGCCTCAAGCGCGAGGGCATCAACTCCGTTGGTGAGCTCATCGGGCGTACCGAGGCCGACCTCCTCGACATCCGCAACTTCGGTCAGAAGTCGATCGACGAGGTCAAGATGAAGCTCGCCGGGATGGGCCTGGGGCTGAAGGACTCGGCTCCGAACTTCGACCCGGCGCACGTCGTGGACGCCTTCGGCGAGGCGGACTACGACACCGACGACTACCGCGAGACCGAGCAGCTCTAGTCCGCGCTGCCGCCACACCTGAGGAGCACCAAGCATGCCCACGCCCACCAAGGGCCCCCGCCTCGGCGGCAGCCCCGCGCACGAGCGGCTGATGCTGGCCAACCTGGCCACTGCGCTGTTCCAGCACGGCAAGATCCAGACCACCGAGACGAAGGCCCGGCGGCTGCGTCCGCTGGCCGAGCAGCTCATCACCAAGGCCAAGCGCGGCGACCTCGCCTCGCGCCGCCGCGTGCTGGGCGTCGTCAAGGACAAGGACGTGGTCTACGCCCTGTTCGACCAGATCGCGCCCCGGTACGCCAACCGCAACGGTGGCTACACCCGGATCGTGAAGACCGGTCCGCGCAAGGGTGACGCCGCTCCGATGGCGATCATCGAGCTGGTGGAGGAGCTTCAGGTCGCCGAGCCGAAGGCGAACAAGAAGACCGCCGCCCGCAAGGCCGCGCAGCAGGACAAGGTCGAGGCCCTGGCCCCGGCCGAGGAGACCCCGCGCTCCAGCGCCGGTGACCAGGACGCCGAGGCGCCGGTCTCCGCGTCGGGTGACACCGCCGCCGCCCGTGAGGACAGCGACGAGGCCACCGAGAACGACAAGGCCTGACATCAGGCTCGACCGGGCCCGGCATCCCCTCGGGGGTGCCGGGCCCGTCGCCGTCGACAGGAGGTACGAGGTGGACGAGCGGACCCGGCTGCGGCTGGACGTCTCGTACGACGGCACCGACTTCTCCGGCTGGGCGCCCCAGCCGACCCGGCGCACAGTGGCCGGCGTACTCATGCAGACGCTGGACCTGGTGCTCGGCGCGGGCACGGCGACCGGCCTGACGGTGGCCGGGCGTACCGACGCCGGGGTGCACGCCACCGGGCAGGTCTGCCACCTCGACCTGCCGACTCCCGTGTGGCGGGAGCACGAGGGCCGGCTGCTGCGCCGGCTGGCCCGGCTCCTGCCGCCAGATGCCCGGGTACGCGCGATGACCGAGGTGCCCGCCGACTTCGACGCCCGGTTCTCGGCCACGTTTCGGCGCTACGAGTACCGGGTCACCGACGCCCGGTGGGGTGCCGAGCCGCTACGCCGCCGGGACACCCTGGCCTGGCCCAAGCCGTTGGACCTGGCGGCCCTGAACGCCGCCGCCGCCGGGCTGGTGGGCGAGCACGACTTCGCCGCGTACTGCCGGCGCAAGGAGAACGCCACCACGCTGCGCGAGGTGACCCGGCTGGACTGGCGGCGCGACCCGGACGGGATCCTTGTCGCCACCGTGCAGGCCGACGCGTTCTGCCAGAACATGGTACGCAGCCTGGTCGGGGCGATGCTGGTGGCCGGCGACGGGCGGCGGCCGGTCCAGTGGCCGGCCGGCCTGCTGACCCGGCGTGAGCGCTCCAGCGAGGTGACAGTGGCGCCGGCGCACGGCCTCGCCCTGGTCGCTGTGGGCTACCCGGCCGACCCGGCCGAGTACGCCCGCCGGGCCGAGGCGACCCGCCGGTTGCGGGTGCCGGTGGCCGAGGGCTGAGCCCGGCTCAGTCCGTGCCCCGCTGACCGGCGCTGTCCCCGGCCGATTCGGCGTCGGGCTGCCCGGCCGTGCCGGCCGCCGCGCGACGGTCCAGCACACTCCGGTTGAGGTGCAGCTCGACCATGTCGAACATGATCTCGCGGGCGGTCGCGTCGTCGCTCGGGATACGTTCCCCGTCGGCGCGGGTGACCAGGCAGTAGGCGACGTAGTGTCCGCGTACCTGCCAGGCGACCCGGGCCGCGGCCCGTTCCACCGCCTCGGTGTCGTCGCCGGCCGCCATGCCACGGAACCGTCCCTGGCGCGCGTCGAGCAGCGGCCGGATGCGGTCGCGTACCCGCTGGGCGGTGGCCACGTCGGTGAGGTTGAACAGACCGGCGGTGATCAGGTGGTCGCCGTCGGGGGAGCGGAGCGTGCCCCGCACGACCTGGTTGCAGCCGAGCCGGACCAGCAGGTCGGCGATCTCGCCGGTGGCCGCTACCTGGCACTTCGGGCTGGCCTGGGTCTTCAGCACCCGGTATGCGGGCTTCCCGTCGGTGACCACCAGATCCTTTGTCGGGAAGACCTCCTTGGCGGTGAGTGACGCCTGGTCGGTGTCCCGGGAGTCCAGGTCGGTGCCGCCGGACGGGGTGCTGGACTCGGTCGGCTGCGGGGTCGGCTGGCCAGCCGGGGGCGTGGCGGTGCGTTCGTCGAGCAGAGCCGCGACGGCGAGCCCGGTGAGCGAGAGCAGCAGCAGGACGGCGGCGCCGCCGACGAGCGTCTGCCAGAACCGGCCGCCGCCGCGGCGTTCGGCGCGCCGGGTCCGGGGCAGCTCGGAGACGTCGGCGGCGCGGGCGGTGGGGCTGGCCGGGATCGGCACCGTCGGCCGGTCCACCGCCGCCGGTACGGGCGCGGGCATGGGCGGCGCGGGCTGCGGCACCGGGGAGGGCTCCCGTGGTGGCGCGGGCCGTCCGGGTGCCGGCGCCGGGGCCGGTGGTGCCGGAACGGGTGCGCGGGCGTCGTCTGCCACCGCCTGCCCGTCGGGGATGGCCTGCTCGGCCGTGCCGGCCGGCGGCAGCGCCGGTTGCGGGCGCGGCGGCGGGGGCAGCGACGGCGTGGGGAACCGGGAGCGTGACGGACCCGCGGGCGGCGGCGTCGTGGCTGCGGGCCCGTTCGGGGCCGACCCGGGATTCGGGTACTCCAGGAAGGCGTCCTCATCGGACTCGTACCGGTACACCATGTGGCATAGAGTAGGACTGATTGTCCCTTTCAGGGGTAATATCGGGAAATTCTGGCGGAGTGGCGTCCGGCTCCGCCGGTGACACCGTCGCCGGAACCGCCCCGGCCCGGTGCGAGAATGCCTGCGTGACCGGCGACCACTACTTCACCGCTGAACCCTCGGCCCCGGCCCGCCCGCGCGAGGTCGAGTTCACCGTCGCCGGGCGCGACTACACACTCGGCTCGGCCGGTGGCGTCTTCTCCGCCGACCGGCTCGACCCGGGCACCGCCGTGCTGCTGCGCAAGGCCGACCTGCCGGCCGCCGACGTCACCGGCGCGCTGCTCGACATCGGCTGCGGCTTCGGCCCGATCACCTGCGTCCTCGCCACCGTCGCGCCGAAAGCCACCGTCTGGGCCGTGGACGTCAACGAGCGCGCCCGCGCCCTCACCACCGACAACGCGGTAAGGATCGGCGCCGCCGACCGGGTACGCGCCGTCGCGCCGGACGAACTGCCGGACGACGTCACCTTCACCCAGATCTGGTCCAACCCGCCGATCCACATCGGCAAGCCGGAACTGCACGCCCTGCTGCTGCGCTGGCTGCCCCGCCTCGCCCCGGACGGCGTGGCCTGGCTGGTCGTCGCCCGGCACCTCGGCGGCGACTCGCTGCACCGCTGGCTGGTCGAGCAGGGCTGGTCCGTCGAGCGGCACGCCAGCCAGAAGGGCTACCGGGTGCTGCGGGTCACCCGGTAATCCGGTGTCGTCCACCGACCCGGCTCGGGCAGGATGCCCGCGTGGGATACGTGGACGTGGCAGGAGTGGGGCACATCCTCCCGGACGGGCGTGAGCTGTTCAGTGACGTCTCGTTCCGGGTCGGTGAGGGTGCCAAGGTGGCGCTGGTCGGCCCGAACGGCGCCGGCAAGACCACGCTGCTGCGGATGGTCGCCGGTGACCTGCCGGTGAAGACCGGCGCGATCGCCCGCTCCGGTGGGCTGGGCGTGATGCGGCAGTTCATCGGCATGATCGGTGACGAGTCCACGCTCGCCGACCTCGCCCTGTCGCTGGCACCGCCGGCGCTGCGCGACGCCGGGCGGCGGCTCGCCGAGACCGAGGCGGCCATGCGGGCGGCCGAGGTGCGCGGCAAGTACAGCTCCGCCGCCGCCAAGACCCAGCTCGCGTACGCCGAGGCGCTGGCCGCCTGGGGTGAGACCGGCGGGTACGACGCGGAGGTCCTCTTCGACACCGTCGCCACCATCGTGCTGGACCTGCCGTGGGACAGCGCCCGGGAACGGCCGGTCCGCACGCTCTCCGGCGGCCAGCAGAAACGCTTCGCGCTGGAACTGCTGCTGCGCGGCCCGGACGAGGTGCTGCTGCTCGACGAGCCGGACAACTTCCTCGACGTACCCGGCAAACGTTGGCTGGAGGCGCGCCTGCGCGAGTCGGGCAAGTCCGTGCTGTACGTCTCGCACGACCGGGAACTGCTGGCGCAGACCGCCGACCGGGTCGTCGCGGTGGAGGGCGGCAGCGCCTGGGTGCACCCGGGCGGCTTCGCGAGCTGGCACTCCGCGCGGGTGGCCCGGCACGCCCGCCTCGACGAGCTGCGCAAACGCTGGGACGAGGAACACCAGAAGCTGCGCGAGCTGATGCTGATGTACAAGCAGAAGGCCGCGTACAACGACGGGATGGCGTCCCGCTACCAGGCCGCGCAGACCCGGTTGCGCAAGTTCGAGGAGGCCGGGCCGCCGCCCGTACCCCCGAAGGACCAGGACATCCGGATGCGCCTGACCGGCGGGCGGACCGGCAAGCGCGCGGTCATCGCCGAGCAACTGGAGCTGGACGGCCTGACGTACCCGTTCGACCTGGAACTCTGGTACGGCGACCGGGTCGCGGTGCTCGGCGCGAACGGCACCGGCAAGTCGCACTTCCTGCGCCTGCTGGCCCGGGGCGGCACCGACCCGGAGCCGGGAAACACCCCCGTCGACGGCGCCGGCGCCCTCGCACCTGTCGCGCACGGCGGCGTGGTGCGGCTCGGCGCGCGGGTCCGGCCCGGGCACTTCTCGCAGACCCACGACCGGCCGGAGCTGATGGCCAAGACACTCGTCGAGGTGCTGTGGCGCGGCGACGACCACCGGGCCGGCATGGACCGGCACGCGGCGATGGCGGCGCTGTCCCGGTACGAGCTCGCCGCTCAGGGCGACCAGCGGTTCGGCACGCTCTCCGGCGGGCAGCAGGCCCGCTTCCTGGTGCTGCTGCTGGAGCTGTCCGGGGCGACGCTGCTGCTGCTCGACGAGCCCACCGACAACCTCGACCTGGCCTCGGCCGAGGCGCTGGAGGCCGGGCTGACCGCGTTCGAGGGGACTGTGGTCGCTGTGACACACGACAGGTGGTTCACCCGTACCTTCGACCGGTTCGTGCTGTTCCGGGGCGACGGCGACGTGGTGGAGACGCCGGAGCCGGTCTGGGACGTGGGCTGATGATCGACCGGGAGCTGGCCGACCGGCTGTGCGCGGTGGACGGTGTGGTCGCGGTGGCCCTCGGCGGCAGCCGCGCCCGCGGCGACCACCGGCCCGACTCCGACTGGGACCTGGGCCTCTACTACCGGGGTACGCCGGACGTGGCCGGGCTGCGCGCGGTGGCCGCCTCGATCGCCGACGGGCCGGTGGACCTCACCGCACCGGGCGGCTGGGGACCGTGGGTCGACGGGGGCGGCTGGCTGCGTGTCGGCGGCGTCGCGGTGGACTGGATCTACCGCGACCTGGACCGGGTGCACCGGGTCTGGGCGGACTGCCGGGCCGGCCGCTACACCGTCGAGGCGCAGGCCGGGCACCCGCTCGGCTTCTACTCGCACGCGTACGCCGGGGAGGTGGCGCTCGGGCGGGTGCTCGGCGACCCGAGCGGCGAGCTGACCGCCCTGCGGGCCGAGACCGTCGACTACCCGCCCGCGCTCGGCGCCGCGCTGGTCGCCGGCGGCTGGGAGACCGGGCTGCTGCTCGACGGCGCGGCCAAGGGCGCGGCCGGGGGCGACACCGGCTACGTGGCGGGCTGCCTGTTCCGGGTGGTCGGCGTGCTGGTCCACGCGCTGCACGGCCGCGCCGGGCGGTGGCTCGTGAACGAGAAGGGCATGATCGCGTCCGCCGGACGCCTGCCGGGTGCGCCGCCGGACTTCGCCGAGCGGACGCAGGCGCTGCTGGGCGCGGTGGGGCGTACCCCGTCCGAGCTGGCGGCGACGATCGCCGCCGCCCGGACGCTGGCCGCCGAGGTGTTGCCGCTGCCCGGATGACACCCGGCAGCGGGCATAGGGTGGATCTCGTGAGTGAGATGACCTATCGCCGGCTGGGCGACTCCGGGCTCGTGGTGTCAGTGGTCGGTATCGGCTGCAACAACTTCGGCCGCAAACTCGACAGCGACGGCACCCGGGCGGTGGTGGACGCCGCGCTCGACGCCGGGATCAACTTCTTCGACACCGCCGACATCTACGGCGAGCCGCAGGGCGCCTCCGAGGAACTGCTCGGCCAGGCGCTCAAGGGCCGCCGCGACGACGTGGTGGTGGCCACCAAGTTCGGCATGGACATGAACGGCGCGAACGGGCCGGATCACGGTGCCCGGGGCGCCCGCCGCTACATCGCCCGCGCGGTCGAGGCGTCGCTGCGCCGGCTCGGCACCGACCACATCGACCTGTACCAGATGCACGAGCCGGACCCGGGCACCCCGATCGACGAGACGCTCGCCGCGCTGGACGACCTGGTGACCGCCGGCAAGGTGCGCTACCTCGGCAACTCCAACTTCGCCGGCTGGCAGATCGCCGACGCCGACTGGACCGCGTCGTCGCAGGGGCGTACCCGGTTCATCTCCGCGCAGAACCACTACTCGCTGGTCGAACGCGGGGTGGAGGACGAGGTGATCCCCGCCTGCGAGCGGTTCGGCCTCGGCATGCTGCCGTTCTTCCCGCTCGCCAACGGGCTGCTCACCGGTAAGTACAAGCGCGGCGAGGCGCCCCCAGCGGGCAGCCGCCTGGCCGGTGGCGGCCGGTACGCCGAGCGGCTGGCCGCCGCGCGCTGGGACGTCATCGAGGCGATCGAGGCGTACGCGGCCGAGCGCGGCATCACCATGCTCCAGGTGGCCATCGGTGGCCTGGCCGCCCGTCCCGCAGTCACCTCCGTGATCGCCGGCGCCACGACTCCGGCCCAGGTGAGCGCCAACGCCGAGGCCGGGACGTGGCAGCCGTCCGACGAGGACCTGGACGCCCTCGACGCCATCCTCTGACTGTCCGCGCCGGTGCAGGCGAGCCCGCTCGCGCGTCGGATCCGCCCGCGTGCTCGGTCCACCCGTGTTCGGTCCGCCCGCGCGTCGCAGGTGCGTCCGCTCGTCGTCGTGCGAGCGTCGGGGCTTGCCCCGCGCTGCGGGCGTGCGCCCACCGTGGCCGCCCGCGCGCGGAGACACCCATAACGTTCCACTCAGAGGCAGCGCTCACGATGGGTGGAACGGCATGGGTGTCAAAGGGGCCTTGAAACACCTATGGCGTTCCACTCGTCGCCAGATTCAGTCGCGAGTGGAACGCCATAGGTGTCTGCGGGCGGCCTTCCGACGCCCGTGGCGCCCGGCCCGGCCAGGCGGCGGGTGGCGGGCCGGGGTGGGGCGGAGCTGCGGGCGTGGGTCATGGTTTGCTGCGGTGGCGAGACGTTCGGCCAGGGCCTGGCGGACCAGGGCGACTGTGGCGTCGGGGCGGCGTAGCACGTCGTCGGCGGTGAACCGCAGCACCACCCACCCGGCCGCGCGGAGCGCGTTCAGGCGTGCCACGTCCCGCCGGAAGTGCGCCCGTTCGCGGTGGTGGTCGCCGTCGTACTCGACCGCGAGGCGGAGCGCCGGCCAGGCCAGGTCCACCCGGGCCACGAAACGTCCGCCGGCGCGTACCTCGTGCTGAGCGACGAGCGGGCCGAGGCCGGCGTCGAGCAGAAGCAGCCGCAACCGTGTCTCCATCGGGGACTCGCTCAACGGCTCGGCCAGCGCCAGCACCTCCCGCAGCAGCGGAGCGCCCGGCCAGCGCGACCGGGCGGCGGCGTAGGCCCGCAGGCAGGGCAGCTTCACGACCCGGCGACGCAGCAACGCGTCGACGGCGACGAGCGCGTCGACGCGGGTGCCGTGGCGGCCCAGGTCGAACGCGCGGTACGCAGCGGGGTGGTGACCGGCAGCCCACCGACGAGGGTGTGGTCCCGCTCCGGCAGCGGTGACCGGACCACCCGCAACCGTGGGTGCGGTCGCAGTCGAGCAGCAGTCGGCAGCAGCACGCTGACCGGCGCGTCGCGGGTGAGCACGTCCACGCCGAACAGCCACGCGGCGCTGCGTCCCGCCAGCACGCCACCCGTGGGCAGGCGCAACGCCACCGCCGCGCACCACATTCGGTGGTCGTCGGCGCGGTACCCGTCCCGGTGCACGTACACGTCCGGCAGCAGGCGGATCCAGGTCTGCCCGCGCAGCATCGTCCAGGTGAGCAGCCCTTCGGAGACGGCACTGCCGCCCCGGAACGGCACTGTCGCCAGGCGGCGCGGGACGCGGGCGGGAACGGACATCCGGGCAGCGTGTCGTGACGGGACGGTCACCCGCTGCCCCGATCCGGCGGACGGCTGGTGTCTGGGAAAAACCTCACCCGGGCTTCCGTACGGGCGGGAGGCGTCGTACGGTAGGCCGCAAGTGACCCACGGGAGCCCGGTGCGGACCGGGCTGAGAGGGGGGCTGGGAGCCCCCGACCGTCGAACCTGATCCGGGTAATGCCGGCGCAGGGAGGAGCGTTGCCGTGCTGTCCCTGGGACGACTGCATCTCATCACCGACACCCGGCCGGGGCGTGACCCGCTCGCCGTGCTGCGTGCCGCCCTGCCGGTGGCGGGCGCCGACCTCGTCGTGCAGGTGCGCGTGGAGGACGACGCCACCGACCGGCAGGCGTACGAGCTGGCGTGCCGCGTGACCGAGGCGTGCCGGCCGTACGGGGCGCGGTGCCTGGTCAACGACCGGCTGCACGTGGCGCTCGCGGTGGACGCCGCCGGTGGCCACGTCGGCGCGGACGACCTGCCGGTCGCAGGCGCGCGCCGGGTGCTCGGCCCGGACGCGGTGCTCGGCGCGACCGCCCGGGAGCCGGTAGGCGCCCGCGCGGCGGTGGACGCGGGAGCGAGCTACCTGGGCGTGGGCCCGTGCCACGCCACCACCACCAAGTCCGGCCTGCCGGACCCGATCGGCCCTGGCGGGGTACGTGCGGTCGCCGAGGCGGTGAGCGTGCCGGTGATCGCGATCGGCGGGGTGACCGCCGCGACCGTGCCGGCGCTGCGGGCCGCCGGGGCGTACGGGGTGGCGGTTGTCGGCGCGCTCAGCCTGGCCGCCGATCCCGCGCACGCCACCGCCGAGCTGCTGCTGGCGCTGACGCGATGAGCCCGGCCGACGTGGCGGTGGTGGGCGCCGGGCCGGTGGGACTCGCGATCGCGTGGCGGTGCGCGCAGCGCGGACTGCGCGTGGTAGTGCACGACGACCGGCCCGGGTCGGGCGCCTCGTCGGTGGCCGCCGGGATGCTGTCGCCGGTTGCCGAGGCGTACTTCGGTGAGCACGAACTCACCGCGCTGCTCGTCGAGTCGGCCGCCCGCTGGCCCGGCTTCGCCGCTGAGCTGACCGAGGCGAGCGGCGTCGACCTCGGCCACCGCACCGAGGGCACGCTCGTCGTCGGGCTCACCGCCGACGACCTGGCCGAGGCGGGGCGGCTGTGGTCGTACCAACGGGGGTTGGGACTGCCGATCACGCCGCTGCGCCCCTCGGAGCTGCGCGACCGCGAACCGGCGCTGGCGCCGCGCGTGCGCGGCGGCGCTGTCGCGCCCGGCGACCACCAGGTCGACCCGCGGCGGCTGGTCGCCGCGCTGCGCACGGCCGCCGAGCGCGCCGGGGTGGAGCTGCGCCCGGCCCGCGTCGGCGCGCTGTCCGAGCTGGACGCGCGGGTCACTGTGGTCGCGGCGGGCTGCGGCGCGGCGGCGCTGACCGGCCTGCCGGTCCGGCCGGTGAAGGGCCAGGTGCTGCGGCTGCGCGCGCCCGGTGGCGGTCCGCCGGGCTTCCGGCACGTGATCCGGGGGTACGCGGACAGCGAGTCGGTCTACCTGGTGCCCCGGGACAGCGGTGAGGTCGTGGTCGGGGCGACTGTGGAGGAGCGCGCGGACACCGCTGTCACCGCCGGTGGCGTGCTGACGCTGCTGCGCGCCGCCGCCGAACTGGTGCCGGAACTCGTCGAGTACGAAGTGGTGGAGGCAGTCGCCGGGCTGCGTCCGGGTACGCCGGACAACGCGCCGATCATCGGGCCGCTGCCCGGGCAGCCGGGCGTGCTCGCGGCGACCGGGCACCACCGGCACGGCATCGTGCTCACCCCGGTCACCGCCGACCTGGTCACCGAGCTGATCGTCACCGGCGAGCCGGATCCCGCGCTCGCCCCCTTCACCCCGGACCGCTTCGGGAAGGAGCGCACGTGGAACTGATCGTCAACGGCACCGGCCGGACGCTGCCCGAGGGCGTCACCGTCGCCGAGGTGGTCCGCACCGTCACCGACCGGGAGCGCGGGCTCGCCGTAGCGGTGAACGGCGAGGTGGTGCCGCGCGGCGGCTGGTCGGCGAGCGTCCTGCGCGACGGCGACCGCGTCGAGGTGCTCAGCGCCACCCAGGGCGGGTGAACGGCATGTCCACGCTGGAGATCGGCGGGGTCGCGTTCGGCTCCCGGCTCGTCCTCGGCACCGGCGGCGCGGCCAACCTGCACGTGCTGGAGCAGGCGATCCGCGCTTCCGGCACCGAGCTGGTGACGTTGGCGCTGCGCCGGGTGGACACCACACCCGGCGGGTCGGGCGGCCTGCTCGACCTGGTGGAGCGGTGCGGCGTACGGCTGCTGCCGAACACGGCCGGCTGCCGTACCGCGGTGGAGGCGGTGAAGACGGCGCACCTGGCCCGGGAGGCGTTCGACACCGACTGGGTGAAGCTGGAGGTGATCGGCGACGAGCGCACGCTCCTGCCCGACGGGGTGGAGCTGCTGCGCGCCGTCGAGGAACTGGTGGCCGACGGGTTCACCGTGCTGCCGTACACCTCGGACGATCCGGTGCTGGCGCGGCGGCTGGCCGACGTGGGCTGCGCGGCGGTGATGCCGGCCGGGTCGCCGATCGGTTCCGGGCTGGGCATCGGCAACCCCCACCACATCCGGCTGATCCGCGCGGCCGTGGACGTGCCGGTGGTGCTGGACGCGGGCATCGGCACCGCCTCCGACGCCGCGCTGGCGATGGAGCTGGGCTGCGACGCGGTGCTGCTGGCGAGCGCCGTGACCCGGGCCGCCGACCCGGTGGCGATGGCCACAGCGATGCGCTACGCGGTCGAGGCCGGGCGTCTGGCGTACGGCGCGGGCCGTATCGCCCGCCGCTTCCACGCCCTGGCCTCCACCCCGGATGAGGGACGGCCCGACCTGTGACCGCCTCACGCCTAGCGGATCTTGGTACGGATGCGCCCTCCGAGGGGCGGCCGCGTACCAAGATTCCGGGCGGGCCGAGCGGCGTCGTGCTGCTCACCGATCGGCGGGTTGCTCGGGGGGCGCTTGTCGACGTGGTGGCGGGGGCCGTGGGTGGGGGAGTGCGGTGGGTGGTGCTGCGGGAGAAGGATCTGCCGCGCGCCGAGCGCCTCGCGCTCGCCGCCGACCTGCGCGCGATCCTCGCCGAGGCGGGCGGCACGCTGATCGTGGCCGGCCCCGATCCGCTCGACGGGGACGCGGTGCACCTGCCCGCCGCCGGCCCGTACCCGCCGCCCGCCGTCGGGCTGGTCGGCCGCTCCTGCCACGACACCGCCGAGCTGGCCCGGCTCACCACCGAGCACTACGCGACGCTGTCCCCGGTCTACGAGACCAGGACGAAGCCCGGCTACGGCCCGCCCCTGCGGCCGACCGGACTCGCCGCCCTGGTGAAAGCCAGCCCGGTCCCGGGGCTCGCCCTCGGCGGCATCGAAACGGCAGCTCAGGTAGCGGCCTGCGTAGAGGCAGGCGCAACAGGAGTAGCAGTGCTCGGCGCAATCATGCGGGCGAACGACCCCGCCGAAACCGCCACCACGCTGGGCAGCGCCTTCCAGGAGGCGGCCACCCGTGTGGCGCGCACCCACCCCGCGCGATCCGACGAAGGCCCGCACGAGAAGGGCTGCGGCCGACCGTGACCACGGAGGGATCAAGCCTGACCGCCCGGAGTGGGCACGGTCGGCCGCAGCCCTCAACCGCAACCACCGGTGAAGGAAAGCAGTGACGCCGAAAACAGTTCTCAGCATCGCCGGCTCCGACTCCGGAGCGGGAGCGGGCATTCAGGCCGACCTCAAGACGTTCGCCGCGCTCGGGGCGTACGGCACGACAGTCCTCACCGCAGTCACCGCGCAGAGCACCAGGGGCGTGGACGCCGTCCTGCCGCTGCCGCCGCAATCGGTGCGCGACCAGATGGACAGCGTGCTCGGCGACTTCGACGTGCGCGCCGTGAAGACCGGGATGCTCGGCACCCCGGCGGTCGCCGATGCGGTGGCCGAGGCGGCAGGGGCCGGGCGGCTGCCGCACCTGGTCGTCGACCCGGTACTGGTCGCCACGAGCGGGCACCGGCTCGGCGTGGTGGAGGCGGTCGAGCGGCTGCTGCCGTACGCGGAAGTCGCGACGCCGAACTGCGCGGAGGCCGCGGCCCTCACCGGAGGCCCGGTGGGCACCGTCGAGGAGATGGTCGCGGCGGCCGAGGCGCTGGCGGCGCGTGGACCGGCGTTCGTGGTGGTGACCGGCGGCGACGTGGACGCCGACGGCGAGTCGGTGGACGTACTCGCCGGCGGCGGGACGACCCGCCTGCTGCGCGCGCCCCGGGTGGACACCCGGCACAACCACGGCACCGGCTGTTCGTTCTCGGCCGCCGTCGCGGTCCGGCTCGCCGCGGGCGACGCGGTGCCGGTCGCGGTGGCGGCCGCCAAGGAGTACGTCACCCGCGCGCTGACCGGCGCGCGGACCTGGGAGCTGGGCGCGGGACGCGGCCCGCTGGACCACTTCGGCTGGTCCGCATGAGCGACAGGGAGGCTGTCATGCAGGCACGTCGCAAGGTGTACGTGGAAGGGTCACGCCCGGACATCCGGGTGCCGTTCGCCGAGGTGACGCTGACCGGGGACAACCCTCCGGTACGGCTCTACGACACCTCCGGTCCCGGCTCCGACCCGGAGGTGGGGCTGCCCGCACTGCGCGGGCCGTGGATCGCCGAGCGCGGCGACGTGGCTCCGGTGCGCGGTGCCGGCACGCCGCTGGCCGGAACCCGTCCGACCCAGCTTGCGTACGCCCGGGCCGGAATCGTCACGCCGGAGATGGAGTTCGTGGCGATCCGCGAGTCGGTGTCGCCGGAGTTCGTGCGGGACGAGATCGCGGCCGGCCGGGCCGTGCTGCCGCTGAACGTGAACCACCCGGAGTGCGAGCCGGCCGTCATCGGCAAGGCGTTCCTGGTGAAGGTCAACGCCAACATCGGCACCTCGGCTGTCACCTCGTCGGTGGCCGAGGAGGTGGAGAAGCTGACCTGGGCGACCCGGTGGGGCGCGGACACCGTGATGGACCTGTCCACCGGCAAGCGCATCCACGAGACCCGCGAGGCGATCGTGCGGAACGCGCCGGTGCCGATCGGCACGGTGCCGATCTACCAGGCGCTGGAGAAGGTCGGCGGCGACCCGGTGAAGCTGAGCTGGGAGGTGTTCCGGGAGACGGTCATCGAGCAGGCGGAGCAGGGCGTCGACTACATGACCGTGCACGCCGGGGTGCTGCTGCCGTACGTGCCGCTGGCGGTGGACCGGGTCACCGGGATCGTGTCCCGGGGCGGCTCGATCATGGCGGCCTGGTGCCTGGCACACCACGAGGAGAACTTCCTCTACACGAACTTCCGGGAGCTGTGTTCGCTGCTCGCGAAGTACGACGTGACGTTCTCCCTCGGTGACGGCCTGCGCCCCGGTTCCATCGCGGATGCCAACGACGAGGCGCAGTTCGCCGAGCTGCGCACGCTCGGTGAGCTGACGAAGATCGCCTGGGAGTACGACGTGCAGGTGATGATCGAGGGCCCCGGGCACGTGCCGATGCACAAGATCAAGGAGAACGTGGGCCTCCAGCAGGAGTGGTGCCACGAGGCGCCGTTCTACACGCTCGGGCCGCTGACCACCGACGTCGCGCCCGCGTACGACCACATCACCTCCGCGATCGGCGCGGCGATGATCGGCATGTTCGGCACCGCGATGCTCTGCTACGTCACCCCGAAGGAGCACCTCGGGCTGCCCGACCGCGACGACGTGAAGGCGGGCGTGATCGCGTACAAGATCGCGGCGCATGCGGCCGACCTGGCCAAGGGGCACCCGGGCGCGCAGGCGTGGGACGACGCGCTGTCGAAGGCCCGGTTCGAGTTCCGCTGGGAAGACCAGTTCAACCTGGCGCTCGACCCGGAGACCGCGCGGGCGTACCACGACGCGACGCTGCCCGCCGAGCCCGCGAAGACGGCGCACTTCTGCTCGATGTGCGGGCCGAAGTTCTGCTCCATGAAGATCACCCAGGAGCTGAAGGACTACGCGGCGCGGGGCATGCGCGGCAAGTCCGAGGAGTTCGTCGCCTCCGGATCGCGGGTCTACCTGCCGCTGGCGTGAGCGGGGCCGGGGTGGGCCGTTTCGACCCGGTCCGCCCCGGCCGTCGTTCAGTCGCGGTGGTGCCGTCCGGTCCGCAGCGAGCGGGCGTCGTCGGCGTTGTCGTCCGAGGCGAGACCGGCCACCCAGTCCACGTACTCGTCGTCGGCAGCGGTGGTCGGCTCGGCCGTCCGCTCGGCCGGCTCCGGCTCGTCCTTGGCCCGGTTGCGCCGGAACAGGCCGCGCCGGGGCTTCGACTTCCCGCCGGACGCGTCGGCGTCGTCCGGTCCGGCGTGCCGCCCGCGCCGGGAGTCCGTCTCCGTGGCCTCCGGCAGTGCGGCGGTGGTGTCCGGCAGTGCGGATTCCGCCTCGCCCGGTGCGGCGGTCGCCGCCTCGGGCCGGGCGACAGGCTTCCCCGCCTCGGGCCGGGCGAGCGGCCCTGCCGGGCGGGCGTTCGTGGCGAGCGCGTCCCATCCGGTGCTCGCGCCCGGCTCGGGCAGACCCCGGTGGCGGGGACGCGGCGCCGGCTCGGCCGGGGCGGTCGTCTCCGCGCCGTCCCGGGCCGGTGTCTCAGGTTCGGTGGTCGCGCGGCGCGGGCGGCCCGCCGGAGTGATCGGCCAGGCCGGGCGTACCTCGCCGGGCGTTCCGGTCACGTCCTCGAACATCGGGAACCGGGGCCGGGTCGACGGGACCGGCGCCGGGTCGTCGAAGAAGAAGTTGCGTCCGGTACGCCCGGCCGGTGCGACCTCGTTCGAGCCGGTGCCCGTGTCGTCCCGGTGCGGGTCCGTGGCCTGGGGAACCGGGGCGGCGTTCGTGGTGTCCGGGTCGGGCCGGGTCCGCCCGCCGGGCGCCGTCGTCGCGGCCTCGGCGCCGGTGCTTGTCGGCTCGGCGTCGGCTCCCCCGCTCGGCGTCGTCGGCGCGGCGTCGGGCCGGCCGCTCGGTGTCGTCGGCGCGGTGTCGGCCGGGGTGGAGCCGGGGGAGGCCGGGCCGGTGGCGCGCGGGGCCTTCGGCGCGCGGGTACGCCGGGGGCGGGTGGCGCGGCCCGTCGCGCCGGTGTCTCCGAGGGCTTCGGCCGGTGGCGCGGCGGGGGTGTCGCTGTCCGGGTCGGCCGTGACCGGTCCGGTGAGGGCGCCGCTGTCCGTACGCGGGCCGGGAACGTGGCTGTCGGCGGTGCCGCCGGTGGCCGGTGACGTGCCCGCGCCGGTGCTCGGGGAGGTGTCTGCCGTGCCGTCGGCGGGTGACACCGGCCCGTCGGTCGTCCCGCTGGACCGGCCGGCGCGGGTACGACGCGGCCGGGTCACCCGTGGCGTAGTGGCCGCCGCTTCCGGCTCCGGTGTGGCATCGGCCGTGCCGGGAGCCGAGCCGGTGCCGGAGGCGGCCTCGCTGTCCGTCGGGATGCCGGTCGCCTGCCCGGACGCTCCATCGGCGGCTTCGGAACCGGCGACGGCCGGGTCGACCGGGACCGGGACCGGGTCGGGGCGGCCCGCGGCGAGGACGTCGATGGCCGAGGTCCGGCGGCCCGGGGGCAGCAGGCCCGGCATGGGCTGGCCGTGGCCCGTGTCGGTGACGGCCGAGCGCTCACCCACCGGCCGTTCCGCAACTGCCGGCTGTTCGAAGGCGGGCAGATCCGCGAGGGCCGGCCGGCCGGTGGCGGGCAGATCGGTACCGGCCGGAGCCGTCGCCGTGGCCGAGCCGCCGGGCTCCGGCCAGTTCCAGTGCGCGGGCGCGGCGGCGCCGCTCGTCACCGGAGGCACGGACGGGGCGGCCGGGACGCCTGGAGTGGACGAGTGCGGCAGCGGGGCGAGGATGTCGGTGGCCTCGACCGCGTCGGGGTCACCGGTGGCGGTGACCGGGCGGGGCAGCACTGTGGTGGCGGTCGAGCCGAGCGCGCCGGCGATCACGGCGATCAGCGCGCCGTAGTAGGGCGCGACCTGGTAGCGGTCGGTCGCCGAGCCGGGACCGGCGGTCAGGTAGGCGAACGCGACGAGCACCGGACCGGCCGCCCCGGCCGCACCGCCGATGAGCGGCGGCCACTCGGCCCGGCGCGCGAGTACGCCGACCGCGCCGCCGGCCAGCAGAGCGAGCACCGGCAGCAGCAGCATGGACAGGCGTTGGGCCGCCTCCGGATCGAGCCAGGAGGGTTCGAGGACGCCGAGCCGTACCGTGGCGAGCGGGCGGTTGGCGACGATCGTGGGTGCGACGGAGAGCAGCGCCAGCAGCCAGACGATGCCGGCGGTGATCGCCACGCCCCAGCCGAACGGCGGCTTGAGCAGGACGGCGATCGCCGCGCCCGCCCCGACCACCGCGCCGAGGGCGGCGCAGATGCCGGCGGCCCAGACCGGGTCGACGGATCCGCCCAGCTCGGCCGCGCGGGCCGGTTGCATGCACAGCGGGGCGACCACCATCGCGCCCAGCGCGCTGACGCCGGCGATGGAGAGCAGTTCGGTGGTGCCGCCGGGACTGTCGTCGCGGCGGGCGAAGCGCTCGGTGAGGACGGCTCCGGCGACCGTGGCGACAGCGGCGAACCAGCCCACCCAGACGAGCTGGGCGGGCCACCGGTTGACCGAGACGTCCACGAACGCGCCGTCGAGGCGTACGACTCCGAAGCCGTACGCGATCCCCAACTGGCCGGCCCCGGCCAGTACGCTCACCCCGAGCGCCGTGAGCAGCAGCCTGCCCCACGTCCGAAAGGCCATGTCGGGCACGTTACGGCCCGGTGCCCCCGATCGCCACCTTGCCGCCGCGCGGCGCGGCGAACCTGCCGGTGTGGCTACTTCAGCTCGACCAGGCGCGCGAGGTAGGTGGTGTCGCCGACGTTGGTGAGCATGTGCACCGCGCCCGGGTCGCGGTAGACCACGCCGCCGGTCGGCTCGTCGGCGTCGATGGTGGTCCCGTCGATCGTCTGCACCACGTTCTTCGCGCCCTGGATCGCCACCACCAGGTACGGGTGGTCGTGGCGGTGCAGCGGCTGCCGCTCACCCGGCTCCAGCCGGATGTGCCAGACGCGTACGCGGTCGTTCTCGTACACGATCTCCTGGCCCACCGGGCCGAGTTCGAGGTCGGCGGAGAGTTCGGTCATCGTGGTCCGTCCAGTCGGGGGAGCACCTCGGCGGCGATGAGCTCCACGTGGTCGAGGTCGTCGAAGTCGATCAGGCGCAGGTGCACCCGGGTGGCCCCGATCGCGGCGAACTCGCCGATCCGGTCGACCAGCTGGGCGGGGGAGCCGACCACCGGGTCCTCCGGCGGCAGCGCGCTGGTGACGTGCAGCGGCGCGGCCCGGCGCTGCGCCTCGGCGTCGGTGCGTCCGATCGCCACCACGATGCCGGCGGAGAGCGTCAGCGGCGCGCGGCCGGAGGCGTCCCGCCCGGCGCGATCGCACGCCTCGCGCACCCGCTCGTACGCGGCGGCGGTTTCGGCCACGCTCTTGAACGGCATGTTGAACTCGTCGGCGTAGCGGGCGGCCAGCTCGGGGGTGCGCTTCGGTCCCCGGCCGCCGACGATCACCGGCGGGCCGGGCTGCTGCACCGGCTTGGGCAGCGCGGGCGCGTCGACCAGCCGGTAGTGCTCACCGGTGAAGCTGTACGTCTCGTCGGCCGGGGTGCGCCACAGGCCGGTGACGATCTCCAGCTGCTCGGCGAGCCGGTCGAAGCGCTCGCTCACCGGCGGGAACGGGATGCCGTACGCGGTGTGCTCGCGCTCGTACCATCCGGCGCCGATGCCCAGCTCGACCCGGCCGCCGCTCATCCGGTCGACCTGGGCGACCATGACGGCGAGCGGCCCGGGGAGCCGGAACGTGGCGGACGTGACGAGCGTGCCGAGCCGGATCCGGGAGGTCTCCCGGGCGAGCGCGGCGAGCGTCAGCCAGGCGTCGGTGGGGCCGGGCAGCGCCGGCTCGTCCCCCATGGCCCGGTAGTGGTCGGCCCGGAAGAAGCCCTCGAAGCCGGTCTCCTCGACCAGCCGGGCGAACCGGAGCTGGTCGTCGTAGTCCGCACCGCGGTGGGGTTCGGTGAACACCGAGACCCGCATGGTCACCGGCCTCCGACGGGTACGCCGGGGGCGTCCCGCTCCATCAACAGTTCGTGCAGCTCGGCACTGATCCGCGCGACGTCTTCCAGGTGTTCGTGGCGGCCCAGCGTGCGCGGCCGGGGGACGTTCACCTCGACCACCTCGCGGATGCGCCCGGGGCGCGGGCTGAGCACGACGACCCGGTCGGCGAGCAGCACCGCCTCGTCGATCGAGTGGGTGACGAAGACGATCGTCGCCTTCGTCTCCATGTGCACGCGCTGGAGCTCGCCGGAGAGTTCCTCGCGGGTGAGCGCGTCGAGCGCGGAGAACGGCTCGTCCATGAGCATCACCCGGGGCGAGCCGACCAGCGACCGGCACAGCGAGACGCGTTGCTGCATGCCGCCGGACAGCTCGTGCGGGAGGCGCTTCTCGAAGCCGCCCAGCCCGGCCATCTCCAGCAACTGGCGGGCCCGGTCGCGGTGCTCGGCGCGGCGCCAGCCGAAGATCTCCACCGGCAGCAGCACGTTGTCCAGCACCGAGCGCCAGGGCAGCAGCGCCGGCCGCTGGAACAGCATCGCCACGTCGCGGCGGGGCTTCGTGATCGGCGTACCGCCCACGGTGATCTCACCGCCGGTGACCGGGAGCAGGCCGGCGATCATGCGCAGCAGCGTGGACTTGCCGCAGCCGGACCGGCCGAGGACGGCGACGAACTCGCCTTCGGCGACGTCGAGGTCGATGCCGCGCAACGCCTCCACCCGCCCCGAACGGCCGTCGAAGGTGCGGGACACCCCGGACAGTCGGATCATCTTCCGCCGGCTCCCTTCCACGTCGTCCGAATGCGAGCCGGGCTAGCGTAGCCGACCGTGCTTATAGCACCGTCCGGGGTGGACGTCAGTCCGCTTTCCGTCACGCAACTTCGTTTCCGTTCCGCAACCGGGACGGCGGCGGCAGGTCATCTGGCTTCTCGTACGCTGTTGCGCGCGAAGAGTCCCCTCACGACGGTCCAGTCGGCCGAACCCACGTGCCGACCCCGTCGGACCCACGACCCGACCGGCGAAGAAGTCCTGGTCGGAAAGGACATGGTGCACTGATGAGAAGGCTGACCCGCACGGTCGCCGCCGCGGCTCTGGCCACCGCCCTCGCCCTGGTGGGCGGCTGCAGCAGCGACTCGGACAAGTCCGAGAGCGGCGGCGGCAACGGCGCGGCGCTGGAGAAGGTGACGTACCTCACCTCGTTCGGCAACTTCGGGCGTGACTCCTACGCCTGGGTGGCGAAGGACAAGGGCTTCTTCAAGGAGGCCGGTTTCGACGTCGACATCAAGCCCGGTCAGGGCACCGGCTCCGTGATCCAGACCATCACCGGCGGCCAGGCCGACTTCGGCCCGATCGACCTGACCGGTGGCATCCTCCAGCTCGGCAACGGCCAGGCGAAGGACTTCGTGGCGGTGGCCGCAATTCAGCAGCGCACCATGGCCGCGATCGTCACGGTCGAGGGCAAGAACATCGCCACCCCGAAGGACCTCGAGGGCAAGAAGCTCGCCGACACCCCGACGTCCGTCGTGCGCAACCTCTTCCCGACGTACGCGCGGCTCGCCGGCATCGACGGCAGCAAGGTGACCTGGGTCAACGGTGAGGCGCAGGGCCTGATCGGCATGCTCGGCTCGGGCTCGGTGGACGGCATCGGCCAGTTCGTCGTCGGCCAGCCGACGGTGGAGACGGTGACCAAGAAGAAGCCGGTCGTCCTGCCGTACAGCAACGTGATGCAGGACCTCTACGGCAACGCGCTGATCACCTCGTCGAAGATCGCCAAGGAGAAGCCGGAGATGGTGAAGAAGTTCACCGCCGCGCTGCTCAAGGGCCTGGAGTACTCGCTGGCCCACCCGGACGAGGCGGCCGAGATCCTGAAGAAGAACGTGCCGGCCGCCGTCCCGGCCGCGGCGTCCGCCGAGCTTCAGCTGATGGCCGCGTACGTGCGGTCGAGCAACTCCGGCACCGCGATCGGCACGCTGGACAGTGGCCGGGTGGCCAAGAGCATCGCGCTGCTGCAGGGCGCCGGTGCGCTGAAGCAGAACCTCACCCCGGACCAGATCATCGACTTCAACCTCGCGCCGAAGGCCTGACCGGCCCGCTCGGGCCAACGGGGGTGCGACCCGCCGGACACCCCGGTGGGGCGCACCCCCTTCGCGTGCCGGTCACACCGACCGGCGCAGAGAGGAGGACACGTTGACACAGTCGACCGAGGCCCGGCCGGAGGCGCCGCCGCGCCCGGCGGTCCGGCGCGGGATCGCCGTACGCCCGGCGGCGGTCGGGCTGCCGGCGCTCGGCCTGGTGATCGCGGTGGCGGCCTGGTGGCTGGTCACCTCGGGCCTGAACCTGGTGCACCCGGCCGCGCTGCCCCCGCCGCAGGCGGTGGGGAAGTCCCTCGCCGGCACCACCGAGGTGCTGCTGCCCGCGCTGGGCATCACCACCTGGATGACGGTGTTCGGCTTCCTGCTCTCGTCGGTGGCCGGGGTGCTGATCGGGATGGCACTGGCCGCCTCCAGCCGGGTGGAACGGATGTTCGCGCCGCTGCTGGTGGCGGTGAACGCGGTCCCGAAGATCGCGTTCGGGCCGCTGCTCGTGGTAGCCGTGGGCTGGGGGCAGAAGCCGATCCTGACCATGGTGTTCCTGCTCTGCTTCTTCCCGATCGTGCTCTCCACCGCGACCGGACTGACCACCACCCCGGCGGACCTGGCGGAGCTGGGCCGGTCACTCAACGCCTCGTGGTGGCAGTCGTTCCGCAAGGTGCGCTTCCCGGCGGCGCTGCCGCAGATCTTCGTCGGTCTCAAGGTGGCCATGCCGCTCGCCGCGATCGGCGCGGTGATCGGGGAGTTCTACTCGGACCGCCCGGGCCTGGGTTACCAGATCCTCCAGTACAACGGCGTCGGCGACACCGCTACCGCGTGGGCGGCGATCGTGCTGGTGGCGCTGATGAGCATCGTGCTCTACGCCGCACTGAGCCTGGTCGAGCGCCTGGCCCTGCCCTGGGTGAAGGCCACCACCTCAGCCCGCTGACACCCCGAGACGAAAACCCGACGTCGACCGAGCACCCAGAAGGAAACCTCAACCCGCGGGTGCCGGCGGCCCACGACAGGTTTGGCCCCACCGCAACCGGCGCAGGGATCAAGCTTGACCGCCCGGAGCCGGTTGCGGTGGGGCCACACCCCCACCGCAACCGACCAAGCGATCAGCCGGCCAGCCGCCAACGACCACCACGGGCCACCAGCGTCGTCAACGCCTGCGGCATCAGCCCGGAGTGGTTGTCCGGCGTCATCCGGATCGGCCCGGAGAGCCCATCGAGCTGCGACGTCTCCAGCACGTCGCGCAGCCCGTCCCGGTCGACCTTGCCCGGCTCGCCGCCGGCCTGCAGCTCGGCGTCGGCGATCAGCTGGACCGCGTCCGCCGCGAAGGAGGAGAAGCCGTTGTAGCCGCCGAACCGGGCGGTGTAGTCCTGGAACCACTGCCGTCGCGCGGCCTTGGCCGGGGTGGTGGCGATCACGTCGTCGATCACCATGGTCTGGGTGAAGATCAGCGTGGCCTCGTCCGTGGAGCGGGCCGAGGGGCCCAGGAAGAGGTCACCGGCGGCCGTGGCGTCGAAGAACAGCGACCCGCGGAACTTGCTCTGCCGTGCCGTGGTGGCGGCGAGCATCGCCTGCTCCGGCGTGGTCCACAGGACCAGTGCCTGCGGCTTGCGGGCGACCAACTCGTTGATCTGCGTGCCGACCTCGGTGTCGGTGACCCGCACCGACTCGTTGGCGACCAGCTTCACGGAGGTCTTGCTCAGCTCACGGCGCAGGGCGGCGAGCCCTTCCTGGCCGTAACCCTCGGCGCTGTGCAGCAGCGCCACCTTGCGGATCTCGCGCCGCTCCAGTTCCGCGGCGAGCGCGGCGGCGCTGTCGGTGGCGTTCGGGGCGAGCTTGAAGACATATCGGCGCTCGGCCACCGGCTCGGTGATGTCGCTGGACGACCCCAGTGCGATCGTCGGAATGCGCTTCTCGCCGATCGTTCGGGCCGCGCCGACGGCGCATTCGTTGCAGCCGCCCATGATGACCGCGCTCACGCGTGAGTCACCGCTGAAATCATTGATGTTCCGCAAGGATTCCGCGGCATCCGAGCGGTTGTCCTTGACCCGCAGATCGATCTTCCGGCCGCCCAGTGCGCCGGAGGCGTTCAACTGCTCGACCTTCAGTTGCAGAGCCCGTTGGTAGACCTTGCCGACCGGCGCCGACGCGCCGGAGAGTTCCAGGTCGGCGGCGATCACGATCGGGCTGGTGTCCTGCGGTTCCCCGCCGATCCCGCAGCCGGTGAGCGTGGTGGCCAGCACGGCCGATGCGAGCGCCGCGATGCTCGCGGAGCGGATGGGGCTCAACTCAGTCCTCCAGGTGCGGCGCGGGCCGACGCCCGATCACCGCCGCTCGTCCGTCCTCAGTGGAGGAACGGGATTGGTTTGCCGTACGGTGTGCGCGAAGCCTGCAAAACCTTGCCAATGCCGGGGCCTGTGGTCAAGCCGGGCTGACGAGTGCTGTTTCGGGACAGCCATCCCACATGCTGGGGACACGGAACATTAACTGACAATTACTGCACAGATGCGCGTGACCACTCTGGAGTGACATCCCCTGTTCAGGGGGTTGGAGAAAAGAAGGTATTAGGTGATCGGATCCCGGGATGCGTCGGCCGCGACCGTTTCCTGCCTCACTGCGGCTTCCCAAACAGGATCTCGTCTGATGAAATCGCGGCCGTGCCGCGCGTGGCGCTGGCCGCTGCACCAGGCACGGGTCAGCGGGTCGCGCGTGGAAGAAACGACGGAGGCGATGTCGTGAGCACCGGACCTACGACCCTGCCCGGGAGCCCCAACGCCGAACAGCGGAACCGGCGCCGGCGCCTGCCCAGGCTGCGCGACGCGCGGATCCGCTCCAAGCTCGCCCTCATCCTGGTCGTTCCGGTCGCCGCTGTCATCGCACTGGCAACTATCCGACTCGTTTCGGTCGGCGAGGGCGCGTACGAGGCGGACCGGGTCCGGTCGCTGAGCGCGGTGTCCGTCGACATCGCGGCGCTCACCCAGGACCTGCACAAGGAGCGGATGGCGGCGGCGGTCTTCCTGGCCGACCCGAACCAGAAGCCGGACGCGTACAACCTGCGGGTGCGCCAGACCGACGAGCGCATCGCGGCGTACCAGGACGAGCGCGGCAAGCTCGGCGACGTGTCCGGCGCGATCAGCAACCAGCTCAAGGTGATCGACGCCCACCTGTCCACGTTGAACGGCACCCGCCAGGAAGTGCTGGACCGGCTGCAGATGCCGGTGGCCGAGGCGAGCCTGCGCTACGGCATCGTGCTCGACGACCTGGTCGCGTACAGCGACGCGCTGGCCCAGCAGCCGGGCGCGGACAGCCTGGCCGACGCCCGCCGCGCGGTGGCCGCGTTCGCCCACGCCAAGGCCCAGGTGGCCGAGGAGCAGGCGGTGGCCTTCACCGCCCTCGACGGCGGGCAGGTCGGCGAGGAGCAGTTCTCGTCCTTCGTGGCCACGCTCACCGGTCAGCAGGAGGCGCTGCTCACCTTCTCCCGGACCGCGACGCCGGGCCAGCGGGCCCTGGTGGACCGCACCGTCTCCGGTGACGCCGTCCAGCTCGCCGACCGGGTCGCCGGCGACGTCTCCCGGTCCATCGGGCGTCCGGCGCTGGTCACCCGCGACGAGGCGTCGGCCGCCATCGGCGCGGTCGACGACCTGATGCGGTGGGCCGAGATCCAGCTCCTGGACGAGATGCTGGCCGACGCCGACGAGGCACGCGCCGACGTGATCCGGCAGGCGATCGTGGAGAGCCTGCTCGTGCTGCTCACGCTCGCGGTCGCGGTGACGCTCGCCGTGGTGCTGGCCCGCTCGCTCAACGACTCGCTGCGCCGGCTGCGCGAGGGCGCACTCGCCGTGGCCAACCACGACCTGCCGGACGCGGTGAGCCGGTTGCAGAACGTCAACGCCATCGGTGACGGCGGTGTGGACGAGATCGTCCAGCAGGTACGGGACCCGATCAAGCTGAGCAACCGCGACGAGGTCGGTCAGGTGGCGGTGGCCTTCAACGTGGTCCACCGCGAGGCGGTCCGGGTCGCGGCCGAACAGGCCGCGCTGCGGACGAGCGTCTCGGCGATGTTCCTCAACCTGGCCCGCCGCTCGCAGAGCCTGGTCGACCGCATGATCGGCGAACTGGACGCGATCGAGCGGTCCGAGGAGGACCCGAAGCGGCTGGCGCAGCTGTTCGAGCTGGACCACCTCGCCACCCGGATGCGCCGCAACGACGAGAACCTGCTGGTGCTCGCCGGCGCCGACTCGGCCGTGCCGCGCCGCGACGACGCGCTCCTGGTCGACGTGCTGCGCGCCGCGCAGTCCGAAGTCGAGCTCTACAACCGGATCGAGTTCGGCACCGTCGACACCGACATCTCGGTGGCCGCGCACGCCGTCAACGACGTCGTCCGGCTGGTCGCCGAGCTGCTCGACAACGCAACCCGGTTCTCGCCGCCGAACACCACTGTGGTGGCCGACGGCCGCCGGATCCGCGACTATGTGCTGATCCAGATCGAGGACCGCGGTCTGGGCCTCAGCGACGACCAGCTCGACTCGCTCAACCGGCGCCTGGCCGCGCCGCCGACCGTCGACGTGGCCGCGTTCCGGCTGATGGGTCTGGCCGTGGTCAGCCGGCTCGCGTCCCGCTACGGGATCCGCGTCGAGCTGCGCCGCAACGTCGAGGGCGGCACCGTCGCCCAGGTCACGCTGCCGAACTCGACGGTGGTGCTGCCGGCCAACCGGGGCCAGGCACCGCTGACCCGGCCGCGTCAGCCGCTCGCCGTCGAGCAGTCCCCGCTCAGCCAGGTCGGCGCCGGTGACGCGCTGGCCGGAGCCGGGCGGGGCGCTGCCACCGCGACGCTCGCCGACCAGTGGCGCGGGGCGACCACCGCCCCGCCGTCCCGGTGGCAGACGCCCGCCGAGACGCGCGACACCACTCCCGCCGTACAGCTGGGTGGGGCGACCGGCGCGCTGCCGACTGTGGCGGCGCCCGCCCCGGTGGCCGCGGCGCCCGCCGCGCCGGCTCCGGTCTCCGGAGCGGGCTGGTCGGCCGGCGGGCCGACGGTGGCGTACCCCGCGCTGGACCCGCTGCCCAAGCGGACGCCCGGTGTCGAGTCGGCGCAACCCGCGACCCAGGCCGCACCTCCGGCCTACCAGCCGCTCGCCGCGGCGCCGGCGGTGGAGAGCACCCCGGCGACGCCGGTGGTGGCCCGGCCCGAGCAGCGGGCCGAGGCGCCGATATTCCGTGAGATGGAGGCGGTCTGGTTCCGTTCGCACGGAGAGGACGAGACCACCATCTTCACCCGTCCCACGTTCGACGAGCCGCCCGCGCCGGCACAGCCGGCGGTGGCGCCCCCCGCGGCGTCGGCGCGTCCGAAGCTGCCCACCCGTACCCCGGGGGCCCAGGCGTCGGGGCTGACCACGTCGACGACGCCGCCCGCGTACAGCCCGCCGGAGGTTCCGTCCACGCCGCCGGCGGCCGCGACGCCGCCCCCGACGCCACCCGCCGCCGAGCCCGCGCCCGCGCCGTCGATCGACCCGGAGGCCTGGCGTACGGCGGCCGACGAGGGCTGGTCGCGGGCCAGCCGTGCCGCGGAGCCCACCACCGGCGGGACCACCCGCTCCGGCCTGCCCAAGCGGGTTCCGCAGGCCCAGCTCGTGCCCGGCGGAATAGAGCCGAAGAGCGGCCGGGACCGCAGCCGGCGCACGCCGGACGAGGTACGCGGTCTGCTCTCCGCCTACCACCGTGGCGTCCAGCGGGGCCGTACGGCCGGCGCCGACCTGAACAGCACCTCGACCAAGGAGACGAACCGATGAACAGGCCGGCGGCCATGCAGGACATGGGGTGGCTTCTCACCAACTTCGCCGACAGCGTTGCGGGCATCGCGCACGTGGTGGCGGTGTCCGCGGACGGGCTGCTGCTCGCCTCCTCGCGGGATCTGCCCGGCGACCGGGCCGACCAACTCGCCGCGATCACCTCCGGCGTGGTGAGCCTGACCGAGGGCGCGGCGCGGATGTTCAGCGCCGGTGGGGTGCTGCAGACCGTGATCGAGATGGACAGCGGCTACCTGTTCCTGATGTCCATCAGCGACGGTTCGTCGATGGCCGTGCTCGCGGCGCGCAGCTGCGACGTCGGCCAGGTGGGTTACGAGATGGCACTGCTGGTGGAGCGGGTCGGCCAGGCACTGGTCCCGCTGCCGAGGGACGCGGTCCGGTCCTGATCGGAGCGGGGAGCTGACGACCGGAGCCGGTGCGGCTCCGAACGAGGGGAGGTGATCGCGAGATGGACCCGCGACGTGATCCACGTGGCGCGCTGGTGAGGCCGTACGCGGTCACCCGGGGCCGCACCGAGCCGTTGCAGAACATCGCGCTCGAAGCGGTGCTGTCGAGCACGCCGACGCAGTCGGCCGAGGCGCGCTTCGCCGGGCACGACAAGTACCGCATCTCCTCGGTCTGTGAGGGCCGGGCGCAGTCGCTTGCGGAAATCGCCGCTTACACCCGGATGCCGCTGGGCGTCACCCGGGTGCTGGTCGCCGACATGGTGGCCGAGGGCCTGCTGACGCTACACACTGCCGCTCCCGCGACGGGTTTCGCGGCGCGGATGAACCTGCTTGGAAGGGTGCTAAGTGGACTTCGCGAACTATGACCCCGACGGGGTGAACCGCGGCCGGGAGATCATCTCCGCGAAGATCGTGATCGCGGGTGGCTTCGGCGTGGGTAAGACAACGCTCGTCGGGGCGATCTCCGAGATCCAGCCGCTGACCACCGAGGCGCTGATGACCGCGGCCGGCGTGGGAATCGACGACGCGTCGAAGGTGCCGGGCAAGGAGACCACCACGGTCGCCATGGACTTCGGCCGTATCACGATGGCCGAGGACCTGATCCTCTACCTGTTCGGCACACCGGGCCAGACCCGCTTCTGGTTCATGTGGGACGAGATCATCAGGGGCGCGGTGGGTGCGGCGGTGCTCGTGGACACCCGCCGGATCACCGACGCGTTCGCGCCGCTGGACTACTTCGAGAACCGCAAGCTGCCGTACGTCGTGGCGTTGAACCGCTTCGGCGACGCGCCGCACTACGAGCTGGAGGAGGTCCGGGAGGCGCTCGCCATCTCCCCGGACGTGCCGATGGTCCTGTGCGACGCCCGTCAGCGGGACTCGGTCAAGCAGGTGCTGGTCACCGTGGTGGAGCACGCCATGCTCCGCCTCCAGGCCGAGCACGGCTACCCGGCCTCCGTGGGCTGACCGCCTGCGGGTCAGTCGACCCGCAGGCGGTACCCCCGCTTGACCACCGTCTGCACCACGCGGGGCGCCTTCAGCCCGGCTCGCAGGCGGGCGACAGCCATCTCCACCGCGTGCTCGTCGGCGCCGCGCGGCAGCGTCCGCAGCAGCGCGGTGCGGGAGAGCACCTTCCCCGGTGACGCGGCGAGTGCCCGCAGCACCGCCATCGGCGCCGGCGCCAGCTGACGCAGCTCGCCGTCCACCACCGCGGCGTGCCCGCGCAGCGTCAGGACGTGCCCGGCCGCCTTCACCGAGACGGTACGCCGGGGCAGTTCCTCGACGATGGTGCGGACCAGCGCGCCCAGCCGGGCCCGGCTCGGTGCGCTCACCGGCACCCCGCGGCGGACCAGCGGCTCGGCGGTGACGGTGCCGACGCACCCGGCCAGCACGTCACCGCGCAGCGCCTCCAGCACCGTCTCGGTACGGTCCCCGGCCGCCCGCAGCAGCGCCTCGGCCGCCGGGGCCGAGGTGAACGTGACGGCGTCGACGAGCCGCCCGGCCACCAGGTCGATGAGCCGGTGCAGCGGCGCCGGGTCGGCCGGCGGCGCCCACCGGTACACCGGCACCTCGATCACCGTGGCGCCGGCCGCCACCAGTGCGTCGGCGCACTCGGGCTGCCGCTCGCCGTGCAGTTGCATCGCCACCACCTGGCCGGCCACCCCCCGCCGGACCAGGTGCTCGACCACCTCGTCGCAGCTCTCCGAATCCGGTGACCAGTGCTCGCGCAGCCCGGCGGCACGGATCGCGCCGGTCGCCTTCGGGCCGCGGGACACCACGTAGGCGCGGGCGAGCGTGCTGCGCAGCGGCTCGGCCAGCCCCCAGCCCTCGGCCGCCTCCAGCCAGCCGCGCATGCCGATGCCGGTGTTCGCCATCAGCACGTCCGGCGGCTGTTCCAGGCAGGCCCGGGTGGCCTCACGCAGGTCCGTGTCGTCGGCCAGCGGGACGATCCGTAGCGCCGGGGCGAGCACCACCCGCGCCCCACGCCGCTGGAGCAGCGCGGCCAGTTCGTCGCGCCGCCGGTCGGCGGTGACCCCGATGGTGAAGCCGGCCAGCTCGTCCCGCATCATTCCTCCTGCCGTAACCGCACCTCGACCAGGCCGTCCCGGCAGCGCACCGGATGCCGGCGCAGCGTCACGCCCGGTAGGTCCAGGCACCGTCCCGTGGTGAGGTCGTAGACCTGCTTGTGCAGCGGCGAGGCGAGCGTGGGCACCCCGCCCCGGCTGCCGACCAGCCCCCGGGACATGACGTACGCGCCGCCGACCGGGTCGAGGTTGTCCACCGCGTACAGCCCGTCCGCGGTGCGGAAGACCGCCACCTGGACGCCGTCGACGAGCGCGGCCACGCCCCGGCCGGGGTCGAGCCGGTCCAGCGGGCAGACCGGGGTCCAGTCCAGCGTGACGACGGGGCTCATCGGCGTACCTCCGGCAGGCCCAGCACGACGGGCTGGCGGCGGTGTCCGCCGTCCGGGGGCGCGCCCCGGGCCGGCACCGGCTGGCCCCGTTCCTGGGTGAACGTGATGGACGGGTCGGGTACGTCCGGCGCGTTGACGAACGAGGTGAAGCGGCGCAGCCGGTCCGGGTCCTCCAGGACGTCGCGCCACTCGTCGGAGTAGCTCGCGACGTGCCGGGCCATCGATGCGTCGAGGTCGGCGCAGAGCCCGAGCGAGTCGTCCACGAGCACCGACCGGAGGTGGTCCAGGCCGCCGTCCATGGCCTCGATCCAGGCGGCGGTGCGCTGCAACCGGTCGGCGGTGCGGATGTAGTACATGAGGAACCTGTCGATGAGCGTGACCAGCTCCGCCGTGCTCAGGTCGGTGGCGAACAGGTCGGCGTGCCGGGGCCGGAAACCGCCGTTGCCGCCGACGTACAGGTTCCAGCCGCTCTCGGTGGCGATGATCCCGAAGTCCTTGCTCCGGGCCTCGGCGCACTCGCGGGCGCAGCCGGAGACCGCCGACTTGAGCTTGTGCGGCGCGCGCAGGCCCCGGTAGCGCAGCTCCAGCGCGACGGCGAGCCCGACCGAGTCCTGGACGCCGTAGCGACACCAGGTGTCGCCGACGCAGGACTTCACGGTGCGTAGCGCCTTGCCGTATGCGTGGCCCGACTCGAAGCCCGCGTCGACGAGCCGGCGCCAGATCTGCGGCAGCTGGTCGACCCGCGCGCCGAACAGGTCGATCCGCTGCCCGCCGGTGATCTTCGTGTACAACCGGAAGTCCCGCGCCACCTCGCCGATCGCGATCAGCTTCTCCGGGGTGATCTCCCCGCCGGGGATCCGGGGCACCACGGAGTAGCTGCCGTCGCGTTGCAGGTTGGCCAGGAAGTGGTCGTTCGTGTCCTGGAGCGACGCCGCCTCGCCGTCGAGCACGTGCCCGGTGCCGAGCGAGGCCAGGATCGAGGCCACCACCGGCTTGCAGATGTCGCACCCGCCGCCGCGCCCGTGCTCGGCGACGAGCCGGGAGAACGTGCTGATGCCCCGCACCCGGATCAGGTCGAACAGCTCCTGCCGGCTGTGGTCGAAGTGCTCGCACAGCGCGGTGGACTGGCGTACCCCGGCGGCGTCCAGCAACTGCTTCAGCATGGGCACGCAGGAACCGCAGCTCGTACCGGCCCGGGTGCACGCCTTCAGCGCCGGCACGTCGGTCGCCCCGCCGGCGATCGCCGCGTCCAGGTCGGCCCGGGTCACCGCGTTGCAGGAGCAGACCTGCGCGGTCGCGGGCAAAGCGCCCGCACCGGCGCCCGCGCCGCCGGCCGGCGCCAGCAACGCCAGCGGGGGAGCGGGCAGCGGCCCGCCGACACTGGCCCGCAACGCCGGGTACGCGCTGGCGTCCCCGACCAGCACGCCGCCGAGCAGCGTCCGCGCGTCGTCGGAGAGGACCAGCTTCGCGTACGAGCGGGTGGCCGGGTCGGTGTACGTCACGTCGAGGCAGCCGGGGGTGACGCCGTGCGCGTCACCGAACGACGCCACGTCCACACCGAGCAGCTTGAGTTTCGTGGCGGTGTCCGCGCCGGGGAACGTCGCAGCGCCGCCGAGCAGCCGGTCCGCGACCACCTCGGCGGTGGCGTACCCGGGCGCGACGAGTCCGTGGCAGACCCCGTCGACCGCCGCGCACTCGCCGACCGCCCAGATCCGCTCGTCGGCGGTCCGGCAGGACGCGTCCACCAGCACGCCGCCGCGCGGGCCCAGCGGCAGCCCGGCCGCGCGGGCCAGCTCGTCACGTGGCCGGATCCCGGCGGCCACCACCACCAGCTCCGCGTCGACCGCACGGCCGTCGGCCAGGTCGAGCGCGGCGACCGAGCCGTCCGGCCCGGGGCGCAGCGCCGTGGTGGCCACCCCGAGGTACGGCGTGACGCCCAGCTCCTCGACGTACCGCCGGAGCATCGCCCCGCCCGCCTCGTCCACCTGCACCGGCATGAGCCGGGGCGCGAACTCGACCACGCTCGTGGTGAGCCCGAGCAGCCGCAACGCGTTCGCCGCCTCCAGCCCGAGCAGCCCGCCGCCGATCACCGCGCCGCTGCGGCGGCCCCGGGCGTGCTCCCGGATCGCGGCCAGGTCGTCCAGCGTCCGGTAGACGAAGACGCCTGGCAGATCGGTGCCGTCGACCGGCGGCACGAACGCGTACGAGCCGGTGGCCAGCACCAGCGCGTCGTACGGGTACTCGCCGGCCGCCGTGGTCACCACCCGCCGTGCCCGGTCGACGCCGGTGGCCGGTTCGCCCAGTCGCAGGTCCACACCGGCGTCGGGGGTGTGCAGGTTCAGGTCGCCGGCGTCCACCCCGTCGAAGACGGCCGAGAGCCGCACCCGGTCGTACGCCGGGCGACGTTCCTCGGCGAGCACCGTGACCCGCCACCGTCCGTCGGTGTCCCGGGCCCGCAGCGCCTCGACGAACCGCTGCCCCACCATGCCGTTGCCGACCACGACCAGCCTGCTGATTCGCTCGGTCATGACGCCACCTCCACCGTCTCGCGTACCTCGTCGGTTGTGGACGGATCCGCCTCGGCGAGCCAGGCGGCGATGCCGGCCACCGCGTCCCGGCAGCTGCCGCAGCCGGTGGCGGCCCGGGTCGCCACGGACAGCTCCGCCGCCGTCCGGGCGCCTGCCCGCCAGCACGCCACCAGCGCGCCCTTGCTCACGTCGTTGCACCGGCACACCGTTGCGGCGTCCGGCATCAGCGCCGGTGACGCGGCCGGTCCGGCCGGCGCCTCGCCGAACGCCCGGCCGAGCAGCAGCGAACGCCGGTCCGCCGGCACCGGCGCGCCCCTGTCGAACAACTGCACCACCGTGCCGACCGCCGGGTTGTCGCCGAGCAGGATCGCGCCGGTCAGCCGCTCGTCCCGGATGCGCAGCCGGGCGTAGGTGCCCCGGGCCGGGTCGGCGAAGGTCAGCTCCTCGACCGGCGGCCCGTCCGGGTCGCGGGTCCCGTCCACGTCGCCCATCGCGGCCAGGTCGATGCCGGCCGCCTTGAGCCGGGTCACCGCCGGCCGGGGCCGGTACCGGGCCAGCGGGTCCGCGCCGGTCAGCACGTCGGCCACCACCCGGGCCTGCGCCCAGGCCGGCGCGACGAGCCCGGTCAGCGTCCCGTCGTGCTGGGCGCAGTCGCCGATCGCGGAGATCCGCCTGTCGCTCGTCCGCAACCGGTCGTCAACCACCACGCCCCGCTCGACGGCGAGTCCGGCCGCCGCGGCGAGCGCGGTGTCGGGGCGTACCCCGCAGCAGAGCACCAGCAGGTCGGCGTCGAGCGGCTCGGCGTCGGCCAGGTGCAGGCGGACGCCGGTGGCGCCGGCGCTCACGGCGGTGGCCGGCACCCCGAGCCGGGACCGGACGCCCAGGCCGGCGAGCGTGCCCGCGAGGACCGCGCCGGCAGGCGGGTCGAGCTGGCGTTCCATCAGGTGGCCGACCGGGTGGACCACAGTCACGTCGAGACCCCGGGCGGCCAGCCCGCGGGCCGCCTCCAGACCCAGCAGCCCGCCGCCGAGCACGATCACGCGTCGCGCGCCCTCGGCGGCGGCGAGGATCCGGCGGCAGTCGCCGAGCGTGCGGAACGGGACGACCCGCTCGGGCAGCGGGGCGAGGCCCGGCAGCGGCGGCACCACGGCCCGGCTGCCGGTGGCGAGCACCAGGTGGTCGTACCCGTGCCGCTCGCCGTCGTCGGTGACCACCTCGCGGGTGGCCCGGTCCACGGCGGTGACCGCCGCGCCGGTGCGGACCCCGACCTCCGGCCCGATTGCTTCGACCAGCTCCACGTCCGGCTCGCCGATGCGCCCGGCGAGCAGCGTGGAGAGCATGATCCGGTTGTACGCGCGGTGCGGCTCCGCCCCGAGCACTGTGATCCGCCGGTCCCCACCGCGCGCGTGCAGCTCGGCGGCGAGGCGGGCGCCGGCCATGCCGTAGCCGACGACGACGATGTGCTCGCTCATGCCGCCTCCACCCGGACCGCGCAGATCTTGAACTCGGGCATCCCGGAGACCGGGTCGAGGGCGTCGTTGGTGACCGAGTTGGCGCGTTGCGTGCCGGGCCAGTGGAACGGCGCGAAGACGGTGTCCGGCCGGATCGCGGTGCTGAGCCGGGCCGGTGCGCGCAGCTCACCCCGGCGGGAGACCACCCGTACCGGCGCCCCGTCGGTCACGCCGATCCGTGCCGCCAGGTCGGGATGCAGCTCGACGAAGCCGCCCGGCGCGGCGCGGCGCAACGCGGCCACCCGCCGGGTCTGCGCGCCGGACTGGTACTGCGCGAGCACCCGGCCGGTGGTGAAGTGCAGCGGGTAGTCGGCGCACACCGGCTCGGCGGCCGGCCGGTGGGTCACGGCGTGGAACCGGGCCCGGCCGTCCGGCGTGGGGAAGCGGTCGGCGAACAGCCGGGGCGTGTCCGGGCCTTCCCGATCCGGGCAGGGCCAGAACACGCCGGTGTCGGCGTCGATGCGGTCCCAGGTGATCCCGGCGTAGTCGGCCGGCCCGCCGGCCGAGGCCCGGCCCAGCTCCGCGAACACCTCGCGCGGATCGGCCGGCAACGGCGTCCCGCCGCCGCTCAGCCGTTCCGCCAGCGCGGCGAGGATCTCCAGCTCGGTACGGACGCCGGCGGGTGGTTCGCGCAGCGCCCGGCGGCGCAACACCCGGCCCTCCAGATTGGTCATCGTCCCGTCCTCCTCGGCCCACTGGGCGACCGGCAGCACGACGTCGGCCAGCTCGGCCGTCTCGGAGCGGACGAAGTCCGCCACCACGAGCAGGTCCAGGGCACGCAGCCGGGACTCGACCCGCGCCGCGCGGGGCGCGGACACGACCGGGTTGGAACCGAACACCAGCAGCGCCCGCGCGCCCGACGGCGTGCCGAGCGCGTCGAGGAGCTGGTACGCCGGCACTCCCGGCCCGGGCAGCGCGTCCGGGTCGACGCCCCACACCCCGGCGACGTGCTCGCGGGCCGCCGGGTCGTCGATGCGCCGGTAGCCGGGGAGCTGGTCGGCCTTCTGCCCGTGCTCCCGGCCGCCCTGCCCGTTGCCCTGCCCGGTCAGGCAGCCGTAGCCGGAGCCGGGACGGCCGGGCAGGCCCAGGGCGAGCGCCAGGTTGATGAAGGCGGTGACCGTGTCGACCCCCTTGGCGTGCTGCTCGGCGCCCCGGGCGGTGAGGACGACCGCGCGGTCCACCGTGGCCAGCGCGCGGGCGGTCGCGTACAGGTCGGCCACCGGCACGCCGGAGAGCCGTTCCACCTCCGCCGGCCAGTAGCCGGCCACCGTCCGCCGGACCTCGTCGAAGCCGGTGGTCCGCTCCGCGACGTACGCCCGGTCCAGCCAGCCCTCGGTGAGCGCGATGTGCAGCAGCGCGTTCGCCACCGCGAGGTCGGTGCCGGGCAGGGGTTGCAGGTGCAGGTCGGCCTGGCGGGCGGTGGCGGTGGCGCGCGGGTCGACCACGATCAGCCGACCGCCGCGTTCCCGCAGGTCGGTGACGTGCCGCATCAGCGGTGGCATGGTCTCGGCCGGGTTCGCGCCGACCAGCAGCAGCGTGTCCGCGCGGCCGAGGTCGGCGAGCGGGAACGGCAGTCCGCGGTCGATCCCGAACGCCCGATTCCCGGCCGCGGCGGCCGACGACATGCACCAGCGCCCGTTGTAGTCGATGTGCCGGGTCCGCAGCGTCACCCGGGCGAAGCGGCCGAGCGCGTACGCCTTCTCGTTGGTGAGTCCGCCACCGCCGAAGACGGCCACCGCGTCCGGCCCGTGGCGGTGCTGCACGTCCCGGACCCCGGCGGCGACGCGGTCCAGCGCCTCGTCCCAGGTCGCCGGCCGCAGCTCGCCGCCGGGCCGGTCGCGCAGCAGCGGCGTGGTGAGCCGCTCCGGGTGGTCGAGCAGGTCGGCGGCGGTCCAGCCCTTCTGGCACAGCCCGCCCCGGTTGGTGGGGAAGTCGCGTGCGGCGACCTCGACACCGTCACCGGTGGCGCGCAGCACCATGCCGCACTGCAACGCGCAGTACGGGCAGTGCGTGGCGGCCTCGACGGGGCGTGACCCCGTTCGCGTCGCCGTGCGTGCACCGTCTGTCATGTCGGAAAAGCGTGCCGTCGGGCGGTTTCCGGTCCGGGTCTGCTCTGTTTCGGTCCTGTCACGACCGCTTCACACCGCACGTGGGTGACGTCGTCCTCCGCGGGGTTTACAATGTGGGAAATCCGTCTCAAATAACGGGAGGCTCCGATGAGCGTGGCGGACGCGTTCGACGCGGTGGCCGGCAGCTACGACCAGGCCCGGCGCCGCTTGGTGCCCTGCTTCGACGCCTTCTACGGCACCGCTGTCGAGGTGGCCGCGCCGCCGCTGCGCGCCGCGCTCGCCGCCGGGCGTACCCCCGAGGTGCTGGACCTGGGCGCGGGCACCGGCCTGCTGTCCCTGCTGCTGGCCGCGGCCGTCCCCGGGGTCCGCCTGACGCTCGTGGACGGCGCCCCCGGCATGCTCGCGGTGGCCGCCGGGCACCTGGACGCCCGGGGCGTGCCGCACCGCACGGTCCACGCCGACCTGGCCGACCCGCTGCCCGCCGGCCGGTACGACGCGGTGGTGTCCGCGCTGGCCATCCACCACCTCGACGACTCCGGCAAGCGGGCGCTGTACCGGCGGGCCGCTGACGCGCTGGCCCCCGGCGGGGTGTTCGTCAACGCCGAGCAGGTGGCCGGACCGACCCCGGCGCTGGACCGCCGCTACGACGAGGTGTGGACGGCGCGGATCACCGAGCTGGGCTCCGACGCCGAGGAGATCGCCGCCGCGCGGGAGCGGATGCGGCACGACCAGCCGGCCCCGGTGGCCGAGCAGTGCCGGTGGCTGGCCGAGGCGGGACTGGTGGACGTGGACTGCTTCTTCAAGGAATGGCGCTTCGCGGTCTTCGGCGGCAGGCGTCCCTGAGGCGCCGTGTCCGATTCCGCGATCGGTGGGGAGGAGGATGACTGCTGGTCATACCGATGGGTAGTCTTCGCGGCATGACCGCCAAGGTGACGCTGTCGTTCTCCGACGAGACGATCGAGGAGGCGCGCCGGTTCGCCAAGCGGGAAGGGCTCTCCCTCTCCGCCTGGATGGACCAGGCCGCCCGGGAGAAGGCGCTGCGCGAGGTCTTCACCGCGCACGCCGACGCGGTCGGCCGGGCCGGCCTGGACCTGGAATCCGCCGCCCTGGCCGACGCGCAGGAGGCCGCGCTCGTCGACGACGCCCTGTTCGGCGGGCGTCCGCGTGCTGCGTAGGGGCGAGGTCTGGCGCATCTCCGGCGCCCGGGAACGGTTCGGCCTGGTGATCAGCTCCGACGTCTACAACGCCACGGCGGTGCCGATCGTGATCGTGGCCGAGGTGGTCGAGGAGTCGCTGCTGCGCGACTCGCCGCTCGCCGTGCGGATGGGCCCGTACGTGGTGATGCCCGACCGGATCTCCTCACCGATGAAGAAGTGGTTCACCGAGTGCGTGGACGTGGCCGACACCGAGACCATGCAGCGGGTCGGCCGGGCGCTGCGGATCCTCCAGGAGCTGTGACCGTCTCACCGGCGCCGTCCGGCGGACGTGCGATCTCCGTTGCCGGGCCGACGCGCGCGGGGCACGCCGGGGAAACCACGGGCTGAGAGCGTCCCCCTCGTCATCGACGAGGAGGAGTCCGTCAGTGAGCACGCTCGTTTCCGCACCGACCACGCCGCCGGCCACCACCGCCGGCCGGCTCACCGAATGGCGGCCGGAGGATCCGGCGTTCTGGGCGGCGGGCGGCGCCCGGGTGGCCCGGCGCAACCTGTACGTCTCGATCTTCGCCGAGCACGTCGGTTTCTCCGTGTGGAGCCTCTGGTCCGTCACGGTGCTGTTCCTCGGCCCCGAGTACGGCATCGACCCGGCCGGGAAGTTCCTGCTCACCGCCGTACCGGCCGCGCTGGGTGCGGTGCTGCGGCTGCCGTACACGCTGGCCGTGGCCCGCTTCGGCGGCCGGAACTGGACCATCGTGAGCGCCCTGCTGCTGCTCGTACCGGCGGTGCCGATGGCCGTGCTGATCGAGCCCGGGGTGTCGTACGCCACGCTGATGGTGCTCGCCTGCCTGTCCGGCGTCGGCGGCGGCAACTTCGCCTCGTCGATGGCGAACATCAACCTGTTCTTCCCGGAGCGGCTCAAGGGCCGGGCGCTGGGGCTCAACGCCGGCGGCGGCAACCTGGGCGTACCGGCCGTGCAACTGGTCGGGCTGGCGGTGCTGGCGACGGCCGGCGCCGCGTACCCCCGGCTCGTGCCGGCGGTCTACCTGCCGCTGATCGTGCTGGCCGCGCTGGCCGCGGCGCGGTGGCTGGACAACGTGCCGGGGGCGCGAAACGAGCCCGGCGCGCTGCGCGCGGCGGCCCGCGACCCGCACACCTGGGTGATGTCGCTGCTCTACGTGGGCACGTTCGGCTCGTTCATCGGCTTCGGGTTCGCCTTCGGCCAGGTGCTCCAGCTCCAGTTCCACGACCGGTTCCCGACGCCCGTGGACGCCGCCTGGCTGACCTTCCTCGGGCCGCTGATCGGGTCGCTGATCCGGCCCGTCGGCGGTCAGCTCGCCGACCGGCTGGGCGGGGCGCGGGTGACGTTCTGGAACTTCGTGGCGATGGCCGCCGGGGCCGGGCTGGTGCTGTACGCGGCCCGCGAGCGGTCCTTTCCGCTCTACCTGGCCGGGTTCCTGGCGCTGTTCGTCTTCTCCGGGATCGGCAACGGCTCGACGTACAAGATGATCCCGGCGATCTTCCGGGCCCGGGCCGTCGCGGAGAGCGAGCTGACCGGCGACCCGGAGGCGGCGCAGCGGCGGGCCCGGCGTCTGTCCGGGGCGGTGATCGGGATCGCCGGGGCGGTCGGGGCCTCGGGCGGGGTGCTGGTGAACGTGGCGTTCCGGCAGTCGTTCCTGACCTCCGGCACGGCGGACGCCGCGTACCTGGCATTCATCGCCTGGTACGCGCTCTGCTTCCTGGTGACCTGGGTGGTCTACCTGCGTCCGGGGCCGCGTACGCTGGCCGGCGTGTGACCTGTGCCATGACGAACCCGCAGGCCATGCGCGGCGCGACCCCGTTTTGACCTGCCACCGGGCGGCCGGGTATCGTTGCCTGCTGTTGTACGACATTCTTAGGCGTGCCGCATCAGGTACGCTTGGTCGTTCGTGCGCGCTGGTCCGGCTGGGTACTCCTGGTCACCTCGGCGCGCGACCCCAGACCGACGACGAGACAAGGTAGACCTGTGCGTACGTACAGCCCGAAGCCGGGTGAGATCGAGCGTCAGTGGCACGTCATCGACGCCTCTGATGTCGTGCTGGGCCGCCTGGCGACCCACGCCGCCACGCTCCTGCGTGGCAAGCACAAGCCGACTTTCGCGCCGCACGTCGACACGGGCGACTTCGTCGTCATCGTGAACGCGGGCAAGGTCGCGCTGACCGGCAACAAGCGTCAGACCAAGGTCGCTTACCGCCACTCCGGTTACCCGGGTGGCCTGAAGCGGGTCGGCTACGACGAGCTGCTGACCAAGCGGCCCGAGCGGGCCATCGAGCTGGCCGTGAAGGGCATGCTCCCGCACAACAAGCTGGGCCGTCAGCTTCTCAAGAAGCTGAAGGTCTACGCCGGTGCCGAGCACCCGCACACCGCGCAGCAGCCGGTGCCGTTCGAGATCAAGCAGATCGCGCAGTGAGCGCGGGCGAAGGAAGCAGCATGACCGACATCACCGCCACCGAGGTCGCCCCCGAGGCCACCGAGGCGCCGGCGCCCGTCGCGCGCGCGCCCCGTGGTGACCGCCCGATCCAGACCGTGGGTCGGCGCAAGGAAGCCATCGTCCGGGTCCGGATCGTCCCGGGCACCGGCAAGATCACCTGCAACGGCCGCGACCTCGAGGCCTACTTCCCGAGCAAGGTGCACCAGCAGCTCATCAAGGACCCGCTGGTCACCGCCGAGAAGCCCGAGGCGTTCGACGTGATCGCCAACCTGCGTGGCGGCGGCACCACCGGCCAGGCCGGCGCGCTGCGGCTCGCCATCGCCCGGGCGCTGATCGTCAGCGAGCCCGACGACCGCCCGGCCCTGAAGAAGGCCGGCTTCCTGACCCGTGACGCCCGGGTCAAGGAGAGCAAGAAGTACGGCCTCAAGAAGGCCCGCAAGGCTCCCCAGTACTCGAAGCGCTGATCACCACAAGCGTCTTGTACTTCTGACGGACGGCCGGTTCGCCTCCCCATCCGGGAGGCGGACCGGCCGTTCCGCGTTTTCTCCTCTCATCGGCAGTTCCACGGAGGTTGGCGGGTATGGGCCGGTTGTTCGGCACGGACGGCGTACGCGGGCGGGCGAACGCGGATCTCACCCCGGAGTTGGCGCTTGCGGTCGCGGTGGCCGCGGCCCACACGCTGGCCGAGACCGACAAGAGCCATCCGCCGCTCGCGGTGGTCGGCCGGGACACCCGGGCCAGCGGCGAGATGCTGGAGGCGGCGGTGGTCGCCGGGCTCACCAGCGCCGGCGCCAACGTGGTCCGGGTCGGCGTGCTGCCCACCCCGGCGGTGGCGTTCCTCACCGCCGAGGCCAAGGCCGACCTGGGCGTGATGCTCTCCGCCTCGCACAACCCGATGCCGGACAACGGCATCAAGCTGTTCGCGGCCGGCGGGCACAAGCTGCCCGACGAGATCGAGATGCGGATCGAGGAGGCGGTGAAGGCGAACGCCACCACCGCCTGGAAGCGTCCCGTCGGTGCAGGTGTCGGCCGCGTGCACGACCTACTCGACGGCGCCGACCACTACGTGCAGCACCTGGTCGGCACCGTGCCGCACCGCCTCGACGGGATCAAGGTCGTGGTCGACTGCGCCAACGGCGCGGCCGCCGACGTCGCCCCGGTCGCCTACCGGGAGGCCGGCGCCGAGGTGATCGCCATCCACGCCGAGCCGGACGGGCTCAACATCAACGACGAGTGCGGCTCGAACCACATCGAGGCGCTGCGCGCCGCAGTGGTCGAGCACGGCGCCCACCTCGGCATCGCCCACGACGGCGACGCCGACCGCTGCGTCGCGGTCACCGCCGACGGCGACGAGGTCGACGGCGACCAGGTCATGGCGATCCTCGCGCTGGCCATGCGGGACGCCGGCGAGCTGACCCAGGACACCCTGGTCGCCACCGTGATGAGCAACCTCGGTCTCCGCCTGGCCATGTCCGAGCACGGCATCCGGCTGGTCGAGACCAAGGTCGGTGACCGGTACGTGCTGGAGGAGCTGCGCGCCTCCGGCCTGGCGCTCGGGGGCGAGCAGAGCGGCCACATCGTGCTGCCCGCGTACGCGACCACCGGCGACGGCGTGCTGACCGGCCTGCACCTGATGGCCCGCATGGCCGCGACCGGCACCTCGCTGGCCGAGCTTGCCGCGGTGGTCACCAAGCTGCCCCAGGTGCTGATCAACGTGCCGGTCGGGGACCGTACCGTCGGCGCCGCCGCACCGGCCGTCCGGGCCGAGGTCGAGCGCGCCGAGGCGGAGCTGGGCGAGACCGGCCGGGTGCTGCTGCGCCCGTCCGGCACCGAGCCGCTGGTGCGGGTCATGGTCGAGGCGGCCACCGAGGACACCGCGCGTGAGGTCGCCGAGCGCATCGCCGAGCACGTGCGGACCGCGAGCCCGGTCGCCTGAGCCACGCCGCCCGCCCGCTGGGGAAACTCCCTCCAGCGGGCGGTTCAGTCTCCGCGCAGACCACGCAGCCGGGTCACCGCCTCGGCCAGCACCTCCGGCCGCTTGCAGAACGCGAACCGGATCAGCCGGCGACCGGCCTCCACGTCGTCGTAGAACACCTGCGTCGGCACCGCCACCACGCCGCAGCGCTCCGGCAGCGCCCGGCAGAACTCCACCCCGTCCCGGCCGCCCAGCGGCGTGACGTCGGCGGTCACGAAGTAGGTGCCCTCCGGCGGGAGCACACCGAACCCGGCGTCGGCCAGCCCGGCGGCGAGCTGGTCCCGGCGACGTTGCATGTCGTCCCGGAACCCGGTGAAGTACGCGTCCGGCAGCCCGAGCGCCACCGCCACCGCCGGTTGCAGCGGTCCGGCGTTGACGAACGTCAGGAACTGCTTCACCCGCAGTACGGCGGCCACCAGCGGCGCGGGGCCGCTCACCCAGCCGACCTTCCAGCCGGTGCAGGAGAACGTCTTGCCGGCCGACGAGATGCGCAGCGTCCGCTCCCACATCCCCGGCAGCGTGGCCGGTGGTACGTGCGGCGCGGCGGCGTCGGTGAACACCAGGTGCTCGTAGACCTCGTCGGTGACCGCGTACACGTCGTGTTCCCGGCACAGCTCGGCCACCGTCGTCAGTTCGTCGGCGGTGAAGACCTTGCCGGTCGGGTTGTGCGGCGAGTTCAGCAGCACCAGCCGGGTACGCGACCCGAACGCGGCGCGCAACTCGTCCGGGTCGAACGCGTACCTGCCGTCGGGCCCGGGCCGTAGCGTCACCGGGCGGCGGACCGCCCCGGCCAGCGCGATCGAGGCGGCGTACGAGTCGTAGTACGGCTCGAAGCAGATCACCTCGTCACCCGGCTCGCACAGCGCGAGGATGCTCGCCGCGATCGCCTCGGTCGCCCCGGCGGTCACCACGATCTCGCCGTCCGGGTCGTACTCCAGGCCCCAGAACCGGCGCTGGTGCTCGGCGACGGCGGCGCGCAGCGCGGGGATGCCCGGACCGGGCGGGTACTGGTTGTGGCCGGTACGCAGCGCCTCGGCCGCGGCGGCGAGCATCTCCGGCGGGCCGTCGGTGTCCGGGAAGCCCTGCCCGAGGTTGACCGCGCCGGTACGCACTGCGAGCGCGGACATCTCGGCGAAGACGGTGGTGCCGAACGGCCGCATCCGGGCCACCAGGGGATCGGTCGTCGTCACGGCTGCGAGCCTACGGCCCGCCGCCGAGTGCTCACCAGCCGAAGCAGGTCGCGCCGTACTCGCCCGAGTCCTTGGAGACGACCTTGCCGTTGACGGTGATCCGGCAGGTCACGTCGCCGGACCCGACCGGGCTGGCGATGATCTGCACCCGCTCGCGGTCGTTCGCCGTGAAGCTCAGCCGCCAGGGGGTGTCCACGGCGCCGGGCTGGTGGAAGTTGGCGTCCGCGTCGTAGAACTGCACCTCGGCCTCGCCGTCGGTGGCTGTCACCTCGTACAGCACGGTGAACTTGCCGGGCCCGCCGGACGGGGTGGTGGCCGGCCGGGCCGGCGGCGCGGTCGGCTCGTCGGCCCACCCGTCGGGCTCGCCGTAGAACGGCTCGTCGTACCGGTCGCCGGAGGCCGTCCCGTCGTCCAGGCCCCGGCCGAGGAAGGACAGCCCGACGCAGCCGCAGACGATGATCGCCAGCACGGTGACGAGGCCGATCACCAGGCCGGCCACCCAGCCACCGCCGCCACCGCGGCGCGGCGGCATGCCCGGATACGCGTACGGCGGCGGGTAGGGGCCGGGCGGGTAGGTGCCAGGTGTCCAGGCCGGCTGTGCCGGGAAGTCGGGCACGCCGGGCTGGGACGGCCACCCGGGCGCACCCGGGATGTGCGGGTCGCCGGAGGTCGGTGGGACGGGCGGGCGCGGCGCGGCGGCCGGGTCGGCCGGAGCCGCCCACCCCGGTTCGCCCACCGGGTGTCCCGTCCCGCTCGGTGGCATGGCCGGACCGGTTCCGGCTGACGCGCTCCCCGGGCCGGTGGCCGCCCAGGGGCTCGGAGCGGGCGGCGGCGACCAGGGCTCGGGCGGCGTCCACGGCTGCGGGGCGGCCAGCGGGTCCGGCGGCGTCCAGGAGGAGGGCTGCGGCGTGGCCGGCGCGGCGGTCGGGTCGGCCGGTCCGGGGGCCGGTTCGGGGGAGGGGGTCGTCTCGGACATGGGCTCAGCTCACAGGGGTACGGCGCGGACGACCGCGGAACGGTGGGGCCGGGGGACGGCGCCCGGCCTCAATGTAGGCGGTGGCGACCAGCCGTGCGGTCCCGGCCGGCGGTCCGCGCCCGGCGTCCCGAACCGGTCCGGACGGGCGGAACGACCTGGATGGTGCTTTGTCCGGTAATCGCATCCTCGACGCTCGGTTCGCTCAAATTCAGTGATCGTTAACCGCCCTTCCGAGCACGCGCGATGAGCGAAACTCGGTTAGGCTGCGGACCATGTGTGGAATCGTGGGTTACGCCGGCGCGCGCCCGGCGCTCGGCATCGTGCTTGACGGACTGCGGCGTCTCGAATACCGCGGCTACGACTCGGCCGGTGTCGCCGTGGTCTGCGAGGACGAGCTGCTGACCGAGAAGAAGGCCGGCAAGCTCGCGAACCTGGAGAAGGTCCTCTCCGAGCGCGCGGCCGACAACCCCGAGGACTGCGCCGCCAGCCCGATCGGCATCGGCGACGGCACCACCGGCATCGGCCACACCCGTTGGGCCACGCACGGCGGCCCGACCGACCGCAACGCCCACCCGCACCTCTCCCCGGACGGCCGCGTCGCGGTGATCCACAACGGCATCATCGAGAACTTCGCGAAGCTCCGCGCCGAACTGGAGGACGAGGGTGTCGAGTTCGCCAGCGACACCGACACCGAGTGCGCCGCGCACCTGATCGCCCGCGCGCTGGCCGACCTGCGCTCGGCCGGTGAGACCGACAGCCCGCAGCTCCTCGCCGCCGCCATGCGCGTGGTCTGCGGGCGCCTGGAGGGCGCGTTCACGCTGCTCGCCGTCGATGCCGGCATCCCCGGCGCGGTGGTCGGCGCCCGGCGCAACTCGCCGCTCGTGGTCGGCCGGGGCGACGGCGAGAACTACCTGGCCAGCGACGTCGCCGCGTTCATCGAGCACACCCGGGACGCAGTCGAGCTGGGGCAGGACCAGATCGTCCTGATCACCCCGGACAGCATCGACATCACCGACTTCCACGGCCAGCCGGCCAGCGGCACCGACTTCCACATCGACTGGGACTCGTCGGCCGCCGAGAAGGGCGGCTACGACTGGTTCATGCTCAAGGAGATCGAGGAGCAGCCGCAGGCCATCGCCGACACGCTGCTGGGCCGGCTCACCGAGACCGGCGAGATCGCCCTCGACGAGGTCCGTCTCAGCGAGCAGGACCTGCGCGACGTCGACAAGATCTTCATCGTCGCCTGCGGCACCTCGTACCACGCCGGCCTGGTCGCCAAGTACGCCATCGAGCACTGGACCCGCATCCCCTGCGAGGTGGAGCTGGCAAGTGAGTTCCGCTACCGCGACCCGGTGCTCGACCGCTCCACGCTGATCGTGGTGATCTCGCAGTCCGGCGAGACGATGGACACGCTGATGGCGCTGCGCCACGCCAAGGAGCAGAAGGCCCGCGTGCTGGCGATCTGCAACACAAACGGCTCGACCATCCCGCGCGAGTCCGACGCGGTGCTCTACACCCACGGCGGCCCGGAGATCGCTGTCGCCTCCACCAAGGCGTTCCTCACCCAGGTCGTCGCCTGCTACCTGATCGGCCTGCATCTGGCCCAGGTGCGCGGCATCAAGTTCGCCGACGAGGTGGGCGCGGTGGTGGCCCAGCTCCAGGAGATGCCGGGCAAGCTGCGGGAGCTGCTGGACCGGATCGAGCCGGTCCGCGAGCTGGGCCGCGAGTTGAAGTCCGAGCCGACGGTGCTGTTCATCGGCCGGCACGTGGGCTACCCGGTGGCGCTGGAGGGCGCGCTGAAGCTCAAGGAACTGGCGTACATGCACGCCGAGGGCTTCGCCGCCGGTGAGCTGAAGCACGGCCCGATCTCGCTGATCGACCAGGGCACCCCGGTGATCTGCATCGTGCCCTCCCCGGTCGGCCGGGGCATGCTGCACGACAAGGTCGTCTCCAACATCCAGGAGGTACGCGCGCGCGGCGCCCGCACCATCGTGATCGCCGAGGAGGGCGACCAGGCGGTGGTCCGCTACGCCGACCACCTGATCTACGTGCCGCGTACGCCGACGCTGCTGGCGCCGCTGGTGACCACGGTGCCGTTGCAGGTGCTGGCCGCCGAGATCGCCGCCGCCCGCGGGCACGACGTCGACCAGCCCCGGAACCTGGCCAAGTCGGTCACCGTCGAGTAGCCGATCTCGTCCACGGTCCCTCCGCCCGCACCACGGGTGGGGGGACCGCGTCGCATCCGGCCCGGTCATCGGCCCAGCACGATCCGGGCCATGCCGTCCAGCGCCGGGTTGTCCGGATCCCAGTAGCCGGTGTGGCCGTGCGGGGCGCTCCGGAAGCGCCGGCCGCCGAAGCCCGGCGCGCTCGGGTCGGCGCCGAACCAGAGCCGCTCGCCGGGCCCGTCGAGCGCGGCGAGCGCCGGACCGAGTGGCGTACCCGCGAACAGCGCGCGGCGGGCCAGCTCGTCCGGTGGGCGGGCCAGCCGGATCACGTCGTCCGGCGCGGTCGACGACCAGACCTGACCGGCGGGCATCCGCAGCTCGGCGGCATGGTCCACGCCGACGCCGGGCGAACCGACGAAGACCAGCGCGTCGGCGCTCAACCCGTGGTCGCGGGCGGCGGCGCCGACCACGAGCGAGCCGTAGCTGTGCCCGAGCACCGTCTGCCGGGCCGGCTGGCCCTCGTGCGCGGTCCGCAGCCCGTCCTGGAACCGGTGCAGCGCCGGGCCGGCGTCCTCGGCCTGCCGGGCGCCGGCCGCCTCGGTGAGGAAGTCCGGCGCGTCGTAGTCCAGCCAGAGCACCGCCGCCGCCTCCTCGCCCGGCCCGAGCGCCGCGCATCGCTGCAACACCCGGGCCGCGCGGCCCAGCTCGGCCGGCGCGTCGGCCAGATCCGAGGTCATGCCCGGGACGTAGGTGAGCACGGAGGCGGCGCGGTCCGGGTTGCCGAGCGCCACCACCGCGCGGCCGTCGCCGGCCGGGTCGAGCCCCAGCAGGTACGCCCGGGGCGCCCCACCCGCGGCCAGCCGCTCGGTGAGCCCGTCCAGACCGCGCAGCGCCGCCTCGACAGCGGCGAGCCGGACCCGGCGGGACGCCTCCAACGGCCCCGCCGGAAGCGGGTGCAGCAGCGCGAGCCGCCGTACGAGCAACAGCTCCCGCCGGTCACCGAGCAGCAGCCGGTTCGCCTGGTCCCGAGCGGCGGCCGGAAGCCCGTCGAGGCGACCGATCCGGCCCGGTTCCCGCCCGACCAGCCAGCGTCGCTCGGCCGCGCTCAGACCGGCCCACCAGCGGCTCACCTCGGCCGGACCGGCACCGAGCCCGGGCCGGTACGCGGGCGGCACGCTGACCCAGCCGCGTACCGAGGCGGTGGTCAGCTCCGCGAGCCGGTCGGCGGCCTCCCGGTCGGCTGCGTCGGCGAGCGTCAGCGCGCCCCGGATCCCGGCCCGCGCGTGGATCACCGCCGGTCCGGCCTGTGCCACCGGGCGCGCCGGATCGGGCCGGACCGCTCCGGTGCGGTCGACGAGCAGGCCACCCGACCCGGCGCGGGCCACCTCGGCGCCGAGCCGCGCCTTCGCCGCGCCCAGCCGGGCACCGAGTTCGGCGAGCACCTGGTCGACCTCGAGCAGGGCGGGCAGCACGTCGGTCAGGTCGGTGCGCAGGTCCCCGATCCGCCGTTGCGCCGCCGTCGCGGCGGCACCCGACCACCCGGGGCGGAGCGTGCCGATCCGGGCGGTCAGCGCGTCGGCGCGCCGCCGTACCGGCGTGGTGAGGCCCCGCCATGCCGTCCCGGCGGCGGACCAGGTGCCCGGGTCGGCGCGCCAGAGCTGCGCGTAGCCGACCGGCGTGGCGGCGTCAGCACTCCCGCCGCTCACCGGAGCACCCCGGTGAGGCGGCGGGCGGCGCGTTCGTCTACCGCCTCGTAGCCGTCCGCGCCGCGCCGCAACGCCTGAGCGGTGTCGGCCACCCGGGCGCCGAGCGCGCCGGACCAGCGCCGCACCGCCGCCTCCAGGTCGGCCAGCGCCGCACCGGATCGCCAGCCCTCCGTTGCCGCCACCAGCAACGACTCCGGCGCGGCGCCCGGCCCGCAAGCCAGCCGGTACGCGTCGTCGGCCAGCTCGCGCGCCACACTGCGCAGCAGCTCCGGGTCGACGTCGAACGGTCTCTCCACCACGTGACCTCCCTCGCCCGGCGCCACCGGCCGGCTCCGGACACCGGGACGCTAGGCGGCACCCGGCGGTGGCCGCCGACCCCTGTGGACAACGGCCGGGGTTTTCCACAGGGCGTTTCCGCCAGGCGGTCCGCGGCGCGTACCGCCGGTAGGGTGAGGCCGTGATCGGGGGAGCCGCGGGCGGAAGCTGAGCCGGCGCGACGAGCGGGGCGGGGTGGCATGAGACAGGTGTGGCGGGTCGCGGACGTTCGCGCGGCGGAGGCGGGCCTGCTGGCCACCCTCCCGCCCGGTGCGCTCATGCAGCGGGCCGCGGCCGGGCTGGCCCGGCGCTGCGCGTTGCTGCTCGCCGACCGGGGCGGTGTCTACGGCGCCCGGGTGCTGCTGCTCGTCGGGTCCGGCGACAACGGCGGCGACGCTCTCTTCGCGGGCGCGCACCTGGCCCGCCGGGGCGCGGCGGTGACCGCGCTGCTCCTCGCGCCGGGCCGGGCGCACGCCGAGGGCCTGGCCGCCCTGCGCGCCGCCGGTGGGCGCGTGGCCGACCGGCCGCCCGCGGTGGTCGACCTGGTGCTCGACGGCATCGTGGGCATCGGCGGCACCGGAGGGCTCCGCGAGACGGCCGAACAGCTGGCCGCGAGCCTGACCGGGCAGCGCGGGCGCGACGGCACGCCCGCCACCGTGGTCGCGGTCGACGTGCCGAGCGGCGTCGCTGTCGACACCGGCCACGTCCCGCTCACCGACGCCGGGCGGCCCCGGGCGGTTCGCGCCGACGTGACGGTCGCCTTCGGCGCGCTCAAGCCCGCACTGGTCGTCGGCCCGGCCGCCGAGCTGGCCGGAGAGGTCGAGCTGGTCGACATCGGGCTGACGCCGTGGCTGCGCGGCACACCGGCGCTCCAGGTGATCGAGCAGGCGGACGTCGTCGACTGGTGGCCGGCGCTGGGCGCGTCGTCGGAGAAGTACACCAGGGGCGTGGTCGGGGTGGCCACCGGTTCGGCCACCTACCCGGGCGCCGCGGTGCTCTCGGTCGCCGGGGCGCTCGCCGGTCCCACCGGACTGGTCCGCTACGCCGGGAGTGCCAAGGGCGAGGTGCTGCACCAGCACCCGTCGGTGATCGCCACCGGCCGGGTCGCCGACGCCGGCCGGGTGCAGGCGTGGGTCTGCGGCTCCGGCCTGGGCACCGGCGATGACTCCGCCGCCGAGCTGCGCGCGGTGCTCGCCGCGCCGGTGCCGGTGGTGCTCGACGCGGACGCGCTGACGCTGCTCGTCGACGGCAAGCTGGCCGATCGGCTGCGTGGCCGGGACGCGCCGATCGTGGTGACGCCGCACGACCGGGAGTACGCCCGGCTCTGCGGCGAGATGCCGGGGGAGGACCGGGTCGCCGCAGCGCTGCGGCTGGCCGCCTGGATGAACGCGGTGGTGCTGCTCAAGGGCGACCACACGATCATCGGTACGCCCGACGGCCGCGCGTACGTGAACCCGACCGGCACCCCGGTACTCGCCACCGGTGGCACCGGCGACGTGCTGGCCGGGCTGCTGGGCTCGCTGCTCGCCGCCGGGCTCGCGCCGGAGCGGGCGGCGGCCGCCGCGGCGTACCTGCACGGGCTGGCCGGCCGGGAGGCGGCGCGCGGCGGTCCGGTGACCGCGCCCGACGTGGCGGCGGCGTTGCGTCCGGTACTGGCCCGGCTGGGCTGATCCGGGCGGCGGTGCCCGGTGGCGACGGGCACCGCCCGCACGGCTCACGGCGCCGATGATCACTGACGGAAGTAGGCTGAGGACATGTGGCAGTCGGAGGTGCGCGTCGACCTGGACGCGATCCGGGAGAACGTGACCCGGCTCAAGGCCGGCACCAGCGCCGAGCTGATGGCGGTGGTCAAGGGCGACGGCTACGGCCACGGCATGGTGCCCGCCGCCCGGGCGGCGCTCGACGCGGGCGCGGACCAGCTCGGCGTCTGCACGCTGGACGAGGCGTTGCGGCTGCGTGAGGCGGGCATCACCGCGCCGGTGCTGGCCTGGCTGCTCGACCCCGGCCTGCCGCTGCACGACGGGATCACCGTCGGCGTCGACCTCGGCTGCGCCAGCCTCACCCAGCTCGACGAGATGATCGAGGCGAGCCGCCGGGCGGACCGCGCGGCCCGGCTGCACCTCAAGATCGACACCGGGCTGGCCCGGGGCGGCGCCACCGTCGCCGACTGGCCGGCGCTGCTGGAGGCCGCCGCGAAGGCCCAGGCCGACGGCCTGGTCGAGGTGGTCGGCGTGTGGAGCCACTTCGTGTACGCGGACTCGCCCGGCCACCCCACCACCGACCGCCAGCTCGCTGTGTTCCACGAAGGGCTGGAGATGGTGACGCGCGCCGGGCTGCGTCCGCGCTACCGGCACCTGGCCAACTCGGCCGCCACGCTGACCCGGCCGGACACCCACTTCGACCTGGTCCGGCCCGGCATCGCCGTCTACGGCCTGTCGCCGGTTGCGGGCGAGCAGTTCGGTCTGCGTCCCGCCATGACCGCCCGCGCCCGGGTGATGCTCACCAAGCGCGTCGCGGCCGGCACCGGCGTCTCCTACGGGCACACCTATCTGACCGAGCAGGAGGCCAACCTCGCGGTGGTGCCGCTCGGCTACGCCGACGGGGTGCCCCGGCACGCCTCCAACACCGGCCCGGTGCACCTCGCCGGCAAGCGCCGGACCATCTCCGGGCGCGTCTGCATGGACCAGTTCGTGGTCGACTGCGGCGACGACGAGGTGACCGCCGGTGACGTGGTGACGCTGTTCGGCAGTGGTGCGGACGGCGAGCCCACCGCCGACGACTGGGCCGAGGCGGTCGGCACCATCAACTACGAGATCGTGACCCGCTTCGGCGGCGTGCGCGTGCCCCGCGTCTACGACGGTGAGCGCGCATGAGTGTCCGGTTGCCGCGACCGCGTACCGCCGCCGGCAAGGTCGCCGGGCTGGTCGGCGCCGCCGTCGGTGTGGCCGCCGCCGGGCTCGCGGCGGGCGTGGTCAGCGAGCGGGTGCTGGTCCGCCGGCTCAAGAACGACCCCACCGATCGGTACGCCGACGAGGTCTTCGGCGAGCAGCGTTACGACGAGGCGTACCGGCTGGAGATGCCGGACGGCACCGACATCCACGTGGAGGTGGTCGAGCCGGCCCGTCCGGTCGCCGGGCACCCGACGGTGGTGCTGGTGCACGGGTTCTGCCTGGACATGGGCACGTTCCACTTCCAGCGCAAGCGGCTCGCCGAGCGCGGCGACTACCGGGTGGTCGCGTACGACCAGCCGGGGCACGGCCGTTCCGGCCGGCTGGAGAGCGGCGAGTACGACCTGACCGCGCTGGGCCACACGCTGCGCCGGGTGCTCGACGAGGTGGCCCCGGAGGGTCCGCTGGTGCTGGTCGGGCACTCGATGGGCGGCATGACGATCATGGCATTGGCCGAGCTGTACCCGGAGATGTTCGGTGACCGGGTGGTCGGCACCGTGCTGATGGCGACGTCGGGCGGCCTCGCGGCGGAGACCAAGCTGGTGGCGCCCGCGCTGCTCGGCCGCGTCGGCTCGCCGGTGCTCTACATGATGAGCAACGCCACCCGGTACGGCGGCACCGTGATCGACCGGGCGCGCCGGTCGACCTCGAACGTAGCCTGGCTGCTCACCCGCAAGTACGGCTTCGGCACGTCGAAGCCGAGCCCGGCCCTGGTGTCGTACGTCGAGATGATGAACTCGCGCACCTCGGCCGACACGGTCACCCGCTACCTGCGCACGATCGCCACCCACTCCCGGTTCCCGGCGCTGGCGGCGCTGGCCGGCACGCCGGTGCTGGTGATCGTGGGGGACAAGGACATGATCACGCCGGTGACGCACTCCGAGGAGATCGTCCGGCGGCTGCCGCACGCCGAGTTCGTGAAGATCGACGACAGCGGGCACGTGGTGATGCTGGAGCACGCCGACGAGGTGAACGCGGCGCTGGAGAGGTTCCTGGATTCGCTATGACGGTGATCGTGGAGCTGAAGACGGTCGACGACACCCACGAGTTCGGGCGGCGGCTTGCCGGTGTGCTGCGCGCCGGCGACCTGCTGCTGCTCAGCGGCCCGCTCGGGGCCGGCAAGACCGCGCTGACCCAGGGCATCGGCGCCGGCCTCGGCGTACGCGGGGACATCACCTCGCCCACCTTCGTCATCGCCCGGGTGCACCGGCCCGACCCGGCGCGGGGCGGCCGGGTGACGCTCGTGCACGCCGACGCGTACCGCCTGGGTGAGGCCGCCGACCCGCGCGCGGAGATCGACGACCTCGACCTGGACGCCTCGGTGGACGAGGCGGTCACCGTGGTGGAGTGGGGTGAGGGGATGGTCGAGCAGCTGGTCGACGCGCACCTGCGGGTACGCATCGACCGCCGCGACGACGACACCCGGGCGGTCACGCTGGAGCCGGTCGGCGGCGACTGGGCCGCCCGGGTCGCCGAACTGTCCTAGGGCTGGAGGGGCATCGTCCAGCAGTTGGAGTAGGCGGTGCGCCCGGCGAGCCGGTCGGTCAGCCAGGCCACCGCGTCGCCCTGATCGGTGATGAGTGGCGCCAGGTGGTTGGTGAGGAGCTTGTCACCGAGGTTGGGCAGGCTGACGGCCTGGTAGGTCACGTCGGCGCCCTTGCGGCACCAGTCGACCGCCAGTTGGCGGGCCTGCCGGTGCGGCACGATGTCGTCCTGGACGCCTGTTGCCACGCGTACCGGGCCGGCGGGCTTGAGCGTGCCGATGCGCTGCCGGTCGAGGACGGCGGCCGCCTCGGGCGAGGCGGCGATGACAGTGGTGAGGGACCGGCCGCCGGTGATCCACCTGCTGCTCTTGGTGAACGCGTACCGGAGGATCGCGTCACCGACGCACATGGTCGAGGTGTCGGCGAGCGCCGCCCGGCCGGCGTCGTTGATGTTCGCCTCGATGACGTCCCGCACCGCCGGGTCGGACTGGGCGAAGCCGTTGAGCGACCAGCCCAGCGCCCCGGCCAGCGCGCTGCCGTCGATGCCGCCGATGACGGCGGTCAGGTCGGCCGGCGGCGCGCCGACGTAGGTGCCGGCGAGCGGCACGTCCGGCGCGTAGGTGGGCTGGAGTTCGGCGGCCGCCGCGCTGGCGCCGCCGCCCTGGCTGTAGCCGTACAGGCCGACGCGGGACCGGTCGGTGACCGATGCTCCCGGCACCGCGCGGGCGGCGCGGGCCGCGTCGAGCAGGGCGCGGCCCTCGTCGAGGCGGTTGACGTACGTGTGCAGCCGGTCGGTCGCGCCCAGCCCGACGTAGTCGGTGACGACCACCGCGGCGCCGGTGGCGAGCAGGCGGTAGATCGCCAGGGCCTCGTAGCCGACGGACAGGGTGTCGCCGGTGAGGGTGAGCGGGTGTTGCAGGGCGAACGAGGGTGCGCACTGGTCGCCCTGCCCCATGGTGCCGGAGGCGACGGCGACCAGTGGGCGTGGCCCGGTGCCCCGCCACGCCGCCGACGGCTCGATGTAGGCGCCGGTCACACCGACGGGCCGGCCGTTGGAGTCGGTGGACCGGTACATCAGGCGGGTGGCGGTGCCGGGCATCGGGCGGCCGTCGAGCCCGGGGATGCTGAGCCCGAGCGGCAGCGGCTCGGTACGGATCAGCGTGCCGTTGGTGGCGGGCAGGTCGGCGGGCGGGTGGTAGAAGGCGGGGATCGTCACGCCGCGGGAGACCACCGGCGTGGTGCCGTCTGCGGCTGCGGCTGCGCCTGATCCGGCCAGGTAGGTGGCTGCCGCCGCGGCGACGGCCAGCATCCGGAGGCCGAGCGCGCGGCGGGGGGAGATAGCGGCGGCGGGCGTGCGGGGACGGGTGTTTCTCCTGCTCACGGGCACTCCTAGCGAGCATCGATGGTGGTGGATGCAAGCTAGCAGTGGCGGTGTGGCGTAAGTAACTTGCCGGTAGGTTACGCTCCGGTAACTTTTCTCGTCCAGTACCGGCCCCGGCGCCGACCGGGAGTGTCGGTCGTGGCTGGTAAGAAGGTGGCGACCGACGAGGAGAGGTTGCCGATGCCCGACGCCCCCACCCTGGACCTGCCGGCGCTGCTGCCGGAGGCCTGGCGTGCCGTGCTCACCCCCCACCTGGACCCGGCCCGCACCGCGGCGCTGGCCGAGTTCGTCACCCGGGAGTACGCGACCGCCACTGTCTTCCCGCCGCTGGAGGACCTCTTCTCCGCCTACCGGCTGTGCGGGCCGGCCGACACCCGGGTGCTGATCCTCGGGCAGGACCCGTACCACAAGGCGGGCCAGGCGCACGGGCTGAGCTTCAGCGTGCGCGAGGGGGTGGCGGTGCCGCCGTCGCTGCGCAACGTCTTCAAGGAGCTGGGCGAGGACCTGGGCGTGCCGAAGCCGCGCAGCGGCAACCTCGACGGCTGGGCCGCGCAGGGCGTCCTGCTGCTCAACTCGGTGCTGACGGTCCGGCAGGCCACGCCCGGTTCGCACGCCAACAAGGGCTGGGAGGAGTTCACCGACGCCACGATCCGGGCGCTCGACGCGCTCGACCAGCGCGTGGTGTTCCTGCTCTGGGGCGGCTACGCGCGCAAGAAGGCGGCGCTGGTGACCAACCCGCAGCACGTGGTGCTGGAGGCCGGGCACCCGAGCCCGATGAACCCGCGCGGTTTCCTCGGCAGCCGCCCGTTCAGCGCCGCGAACAAGGCGCTGGCCGACGCGGGGCTGCCCACCATCGATTGGGAGCGCTCAGCCGGCTGACCCGCCCGGCGCCTCGCCCGACGCTGCGGCGAGGCGCCGGCGGTACCGGGACAGCAGCTCGGCCGTGCGCCGGTCGGTCACCTCCACCTCGACCAGCGGCTCGACCGGGTACGTGCGGTCACCGAGGCGGACCTCGATGGGCTCGGGCAGGTCGTCGCACATCCGGGCCCGTAGTTCGCCGTAGCGGGTCAGCCAACGGTGCTCGCCCGGCTCCTCGGGCTCCGTGTGGATGCCGCCCCACTCCTGCCATCGGGCGTTCCAACGCTGCGCGTGGATCCGCTCGAGGAGCGCGCTGAACTGCGGCGAGTCCCGCCAGCGCACCGCGATCTCGACCGCGTCCACCGGCAGCGGCGCGCCCTGCAGCAGTGCCGCCATGCCGCCCGACAGCACGTACGGCAGGTCGCCCAAGGCGTCCATGAGCCGGTCCAGCCGGAGATCTTCGATCCGCTCGGCAAGCACCGTCCCGGCCATCTCGTCCAGCGCGGCGTCCAGGTGACTGTCCAGCGGCTCGACCGCGATCCGCAGTTGCCGGCCGAGCGCGGCGAGCAGGCGTTCCGCGGTGGTCAGGCTCGGCAGCCGGTCGCCGCGTTCGATCCGGGCGATGGCCGCCTGACTGAGCCCGGACCGAGCGGCCAGCGCCTGCTGGGTGAGGCCTGCTTGTTCGCGTTCACGTCGCAGGGTGCTGGCGATCTCTCGAACGAGGCGACTCTCCGTCATCTCCGGAGAATGGCAGTCCTCTTCTAAGTCTTATGCCTCTGAGTCATATTTATGACCCAGAGGCATAAGGCACTCACCTCTTCTCCTTAGTCCGGGCGCTACGCACCGTGAGTGGGCGAGCGGTGAGGGCGTGCCGGGCACGGGCGGGGCGGACGGCTAGGCTGGCTTACCGTGCTCGTACTCGTGGTGGACTCCTCGACGCCCGCGGTGACCGCGGCCCTTGCCGAGGTCTCGGCGGACGGCGTCGCGGTCCGCGCGTCCCGGCGCACAGTCGATGCCCGCGCCCACGGCGAGCTGCTCGCGCCGCAGGTCGACGCCGTGCTGGCGGATGTCGGCGCGCGTCCCGCCGACCTGGCCGCGATCGTCGCCGGCCTCGGCCCGGGCCCGTTCACCGGGCTGCGCGTCGGGCTGGTCACCGCCGCCACCGTGGGTCAGGTGCTCGGCGTACCCACGTACGGCGTCTGCTCGCTGGACGGGCTCGGCCACCCGGCGGCCGCCGGCGAGCCGGTGCTGGCGGCGAGCGACGCGCGGCGCCGGGAGATCTACTGGGCCGTCTACGACGGCGCCGGACAGCGCCTGGCCGGGCCGGAGGTGGCGGCCCCGGCGGTGGTCGCGGAGCGGGCGCGCGACCTCGCGGTCACCGTCGCGGTGGGCGACGGCGCGCACCGGTACGCGGACGTGCTGGGGCTGCCGGTACGCGACGAGCCGCGCTACCCGGACCCGCTGGCGCTGGCCCGTCTCGCCGCGCCGCGGATCCGCGCGGGCGCGCCCGGCGAGACGCTGACCCCGCTCTACCTGCGCCGGCCGGACGCGGTCGCGGCCACCGGCCACAAGCCGGTCCTGCCATGAGGCTGGGCCGGTTCCGCTGGTGGCACATCGACGAGGTGCTGCCCATCGAGGCGGACCTGTTCGGCGCCGAGCAGTGGTCGGCGGCGATGTTCTGGAACGAACTCGCCAACGGGCACTTCTACCTGGTCGCCACCGACGACGACGGCGCTGTGCTCGGCTACGCCGGGCTGGCCGTGTCCCCGCCCGACGAGGCGTGGGTGCAGAACGTCGCGGTCCGCCGGGACGCCCAGCGCCGGGGGATCGGCCGGCTGCTGCTGGAGGCGCTGCTCGCCGAGGCGGCCCGGCGCGGCGTCCGCAGCACGCTGCTGGAGGTCGCCGCGGACAACGCGCCCGCGCAACGGCTCTACGCCGGCTACGGGTTCGAGCCGATCGGCGTACGGCGCGGCTACTACCAACCGAGCAACACCGACGCGCTGGTCATGCAGCGCAACGAGGACTGACGCGCATGGCTGACGAACCCCTGATCCTCGGCATCGAGACCTCCTGCGACGAGACCGGCGTGGGCATCGTGCGCGGGCACACGCTGCTCGCCGACGCGCTCGCCTCCAGCGTCGAGGAGCACGCCCGGTTCGGCGGCGTGGTGCCCGAGGTGGCCAGCCGCGCCCACCTGGAGGCCATCGTGCCGACCATGGACCGGGCGCTGCGCGAAGCGGGCGTCACCATCGCCGACATCGACGCCATCGCCGTGACCTCCGGGCCGGGCCTGGCCGGCGCGCTGCTCGTCGGGGTCGCCGCCGCCAAGGGGTACGCGGTGGCGGCGGAGAAGCCGGTGTACGGCGTGAACCACCTCGCCGCGCACGTCGCTGTGGACACGCTCGAACACGGACCACTGCCCGAGCCCGCGATCGCGCTGCTGGTCTCCGGCGGGCACTCCTCGCTGCTGCGCGTCGACGACCTCGCACGCGACGTCGTACCGCTCGGCGCCACCATCGACGACGCGGCCGGCGAGGCGTTCGACAAGGTGGCCCGGCTGCTCGGGCTGCCGTTCCCCGGCGGGCCGTACATCGACCGCGAGGCGCGGGCCGGTGACCCGGCGGCGATCGCCTTCCCGCGCGGGCTGACCGCCGCGAAGGACCTGGTCGGGCACCGGTACGACTTCTCCTTCTCCGGCCTGAAGACGGCGGTGGCCCGCTGGGTGGAGGCGCGGCAGCGGGCCGGTGAGCCGGTGCCGGTCGCCGACGTGGCCGCGTCCTTCCAGGAGGCGGTCTGCGACGTGCTGGTCGGCAAGGCGATCGACGCCTGCCGCACCAGCGGCATCGACACGCTTGTCATCGGCGGCGGTGTGGCGGCCAACTCCCGGCTGCGGGTGATGGCCGAGCAGCGGGCCGGCAGGCACGGCATCCGGGTGCGTACGCCCCGGCCGAAGCTCTGCACGGACAACGGCGCGATGGTGGCCGCGCTCGGCTCCCACCTGGTGGCCGCAGGCGTCGCGCCGAGCCGGCTGGACCTGCCGGCCGACTCGGCGATGCCGCTGACAGTGGTCAGCGTGTGAGCGGGGAGGAGACCGACATGATCGTCCGGATGTGGGAGGCCAAGGCCGAGCCGTACGGCTTCGCCGACCTGATCACCTGGGTCTGCGAGACCGCGCTGCCCGAGTTCGAGCACGACCCGATGCACGTCTCCAGTGAGGTGTTCTCCTCCACCGACCACCGGCTCGTGGTCATCTCCAAGTGGCGCAACAACCCCCGGGAACTGCCCGAGCCGCCCGCACGCCTGATCGCCCGCCCGCCGCACAGCTGGGACTTCACCCAGGTCGACCGCTGACGCGAGGGCCGTCACGGCGGCCGGAATTGGTTGGCGCCCGGATCACCCCGGCACCTAGCGTCGGTGGGTCATGCGCTTCTCACCGGCCGGCGACCCCGGCACCCCTGACGCGCGGTCGGCCACCCGATACCTGGTGTGGCTCGCCGGGCGGCACCCCGTCATCTTCGGTGCCGGTCTCACGCTCGGCGTGATCTGGATGCTGGCCCAGGCACTGGTGCCGGCCGTGCTCGGCCGCGCCGTGGAAGCCGGCCTGGCCCAACGCGACCCGGACGCGCTGGTGCGCTGGAGTCTGGCCCTGCTCGGGCTGGGTCTGGTGCAGGCCGTCGCCGGGATCCTGCGCCACCGCTGCGCCGTACACAACTGGCTCGGCGCCGCCTACCGCACCGTGCAGGTCACCGTGGATGCCACCAACCGGCTCGGCGCCGCGCTGCCCCGGCGGGTCGCGGCGGGCGAGGTGGTGAGCATCGGCACCGCCGACATCGAGCACATCGGCAGTGCCGTCGACATCACCGCCCGCGGCGCCGGCTCGGTGGTCGGCATCGTCACCGTCGCGGTGATCCTGCTCAACGCCTCCCAGCCGCTCGGCCTCGTCGTGGTGCTCGGGGTGCCGCTGCTGATGGCGCTCGTGGCGCTGCTGATCCGCCCGCTGCACCGGCAGCAGGCCGCGTACCGGGACTCGACCGGCCGGCTCACCGCCCGGGCCGCAGACATCGTCTCCGGCCTGCGGGTGCTGCGCGGAGTCGGCGGCGAGCCGGTGCTGTCCGAGCGCTACCGGCAACGGTCGCAGGCGCTGCGCGCGGACGGGCTGCGGGTGGCCCGGGTCGAGTCGCTGTTGCAGGCCGCGCAGATCCTGCTGCCCGGCGTCTTCGTGGTGCTGGTGACCTGGCTCGGCGCCCGGTTCGCGCTGCGCGGCGAGATCAGCGCCGGCGAGCTGGTCTCGTTCTACGGCTACACCGCGTTCCTGGTCAGCCCGCTGCGCAACCTCACCGAGGCGGCCGACAAGCTGACCCGGGGACACGTCGCGGCCCGCCGGGTGGTCCGGTTGCTGCGGCTCGCGCCGGAGTTCACCGACCCGGCCACCCCGGTGCCGGTGCCGGCCGGGCCGGGCGAGCTGACGGACGCACGCTCCGGACTCGTCCTGCGACCGGGCCGGCTCACCGCGCTGGCCACCGCCACCCCGCAGGACGCCACCGAGATCGCCGACCGGCTCGGCCGGTACGCCGACGGGGACGTCACGCTGCACGGCGTACCGCTGCGGGACGTGGCGCTGGCGACGGTGCGGGAGCGGATCCTGGTGGCCGACAACGACGCGCAGCTGTTCAGCGGCGTGCTGCGCACGGAGCTGGACCCGCACGACCGGGCCGAGCCCGGCGCCGTCGAGGGGGCACTGGCCGCGGCGAGCGCCACCGACATCGTCGAGGCGCTGCCCGGCGGCCTGGACGGCGAGGTCGCCGAACGCGGCCGGGAGTTCTCCGGCGGGCAGCGGCAACGGCTGCGGCTGGCCCGCGCGCTCGTCGCCGACCCGGAGACGTTGATCCTGGTCGAGCCGACCAGCGCGGTGGACACGCACACCGAGGCGCGCATCGCCGAACGGCTCGGCCCGGCCCGCCACGGCCGGACCACGCTCGTCTGCACCACGAGCCCGCTGGTGCTCGGCCACGCCGACCACGTGGTCTTCGTCGAGGACGGCAAGGTCGTCGCCGAGGGCCGGCACGAGGAACTGCTCGCCGCCGAGCCGCGCTACGCCGCCACGGTGAGCCGGGAGGAGGACCGATGAGCAACGCGCTGCCCGTCGCCGACGCCGCCCAGGTCCGCCGGTACGTGCGCGAGCTGATCCGCCGTCACCCGCGTGGCCTGGCCGCCGCGCTCGGTCTGCACGCGCTCGCCGCCGGCGCCGGGCTCGTCGCCCCGCGCCTGCTCGGTGACCTGGTGGAGGGGATCTCCCAGGGCATCGCCGCGACGACCGTGGACCGGGTCGTCGCGGCCATCGCCGCGTTCGTGGTGGTGCAGGCGGTGCTGGTCCGTTTCGCGCACCTGGCCTCGGCCCGGCTCGGTGAGCGGGTGCTCGCCGAGCTGCGGGAGGAGTTCGTCGACCGAGTGCTCGCGCTGCCGCTCGCCACAGTGGAGCGGGCCGGCACCGGCGACCTGCTCACCCGTACCTCGCGGGACGTCGCCGCGCTGTCCCGTACGGTCCGGTTCGCCGGGCCGGAGACGCTCATCGCGGCGCTGACCGTGCTGCTGATCCTCGGCGCGCTGGTGCTGACCGGCCCGCTGCTGGCGCTGCCCAGCCTGCTGGCGGTGCCGGTGCTGTGGGCCGGCACCCGCTGGTACCTGCGCCGCGCGCCGCAGGGCTACCTGCGGGAGAACGCCGCCTACTCGGACATCACCGACGGGATCAGCGAGACGGTCGAGGGGGCGCGGACCACCGAGGCGCTGCGGCAGGCGGCTCGCCGCCGGGCGCGCGGCGACGCCGACATCCGCCGGTCGTACGCGGCCGAGCGCTACACGCTCCACCTGCGTACCGTGTTCTGGCCGGTGGCCGAGTTCGGCTACCTGGTGCCGATGGTGGCGACCCTGCTCATCGGCGGCTGGTTCCACCTGAAGGGCTGGGCCAGCCTCGGCCAGGTCACCGCCGCCACGCTCTACGCCCAGCAGCTCACCGACCCGATCGAGCGGCTGCTCGGCTGGCTGGACGAGTTCCAGGTCGGCGGCGCCTCGCTGGCCCGGCTGCTCGGGGTGGCCGCCGAACCGGATGAGCGCGCCAAGGCATCCGCCACGCCGGACGAGCGCGCTGCCGCCCCGGGCGGTGAGGGCCGGCTCGCCGCGCACGACGTCCGGTACGCGTACCGCCCGGGACACGACGTGCTGCACGGCGTGACGCTGGAACCCCGGCCGGGGGAGCGGCTCGCGATGGTCGGCCCGTCCGGGGCGGGCAAGTCGACGCTGGGCCGGCTGCTGGCCGGCGTGCACGCGCCGCGCGCCGGCACGGTGACGGTGGACGGCCGTCCACTCGCCGGAATGCCCCTGGCCGAGCTGCGTACCCACGTCGCGCTCGTCAGTCAGGAGCACCACGTGTTCATCGGCACGCTCGCCGACAACGTGGCGATGGTCCGGCCGGACGCCGACCCGGCGCGGGTACGCGCGGCGCTGGCCGCCGTCGACGCGCTGGACTGGGCGCTGGCCCTGCCGGACGGGCTCGACACGGCGGTCGGCGCGGGCGGCCACCCGCTCACCCCCGCGCAGGCGCAGCAGCTCGCGCTGGCCCGGCTGGTGCTCGCCGACCCGCACACGCTGGTGCTGGACGAGGCCACCTCGCTGATCGACCCGCGAGCGGCCCGGGCCCTGGAACGGTCGCTGGCGGCGGTGCTGCACGGCCGTACCGTCATCGCCATCGCGCACCGGCTCTTCTCCGCGCACGACGCGGACCGTGTGGCGGTGGTCGCCGACGGCCGGATCACCGAGCTGGGGTCGCACGACGAGCTGGTCGCGACCGGTGGCTCGTACGCCGCGCTGTGGCGTTCCTGGCACGGCTGAGAACGCGCGACGGGCCCCGGCAGACGTGCCGGGGCCCGCTCGACGGCCGGGGGTCACGAGCGGCGGGTCAGCCGCCAGGTCGCGTACCCGCCGGTGCCGAGCGCGATCAGGAACACCGCCCACACCACGCCGGTGCCCACCTGGAGTCCACCGCCGCTGCCCACGTTGGCCTGGGCGGCGGCGACGAGCGAGTCGCTCTGCGCGGGCGGCAGCGCGGCCGGCGGCAACTGCTGCCAGCGCACCAGCCCGGTGCTCTCCAGCATGGTCATGTGGTCGTTGACGAACGTGTTGGCATCCTCGGCCAGCTTGCGCACGATCGGGTCGCGGGTGCTGGCCCGGACCGCGCCGATCACCGGGAAGATCTTGCCGTGGGCGACCCGCAGCCGGGTGACGAAGATCTGGTCGAACCGGGCGCCGGTGGCGTTCTGCATCTCGGTCAGCCACCCCTTCTGCTCGGCCGTCGGATCCGTCGGCAGGGTGGCGCCCAGCTTGTTCGCCGCCTCGACCACCAACTGGTCCAGCTCCGCGTGCTGCTTGGCGATCTCCGCGCCGACCTCGCGTACCCGGGCGGACTGGCCCTTCTCGGCCGCCATCTGCCCGGCCGGCATCTCCCACAGCCCGGCCAGCCGTACACCGTTGAGCAGCGTCATGTCGGCGGCGTTCATCTGCACGCCGGGGTTGGGTGCGGCCTGCGCCGTCCCGGGAACGACGCCGATCCCCGCGCCCAGCGCGGCGAGCAGCAGTACCACCCGGTGCGCCAGCTTGCGGCGTGCGGATTCCAGCGATGCCATGGTTGCGGTGCCTCCTCGGTCCGGACCGGTACGCGGGGTCGTGGACGGCCGCGCAAGCCGGCCGCCCGTCCGCACACTGGTACGGATCGGCGGGCCGATCAGTTCAGCGGGTCGGCGAGGAGTCGTTCGAACGCCAGCTCGGCGGCGCCGATCAGCGCCGCGTCGTCACCGAGCTTCGGGGTACGCAGCCGCACGTGCTCCAGGCACGCGGGCAGCCCGTTGGAGTTGAGCCGGCTGCGCACCTGCGCCGCCGCGGCCAGATAGAGGTCGCGCATGGTGCCGCCGAAGATGACCATCTCCGGGTTGAAGATGTTCACCAGGTTCGCGACGCCGAAGCCGAGCCAGTCGCCGGCCTGCCGTACCGCGGTCTGGGCGCGGGCGTCACCACGGTCGGCGGCGTCGAAGACGGCGAGCAGCGCGTCCCGGCCGCGCGCCTCGGACCGGCCGGCGGCGCGCAGCAGCCCGTGCTCGCCGATCTCGGTCTCCCAGCAGCCGCGCCGGCCGCAGTCGCAGCGCACCCCGTCGCGGACCACCACCATGTGGCCGACCTCGCCGCCGTAGCCGCCGTGCCCTCTCAGCCGCCGCCCTCCGGCGATGATGCCCGCGCCCACGCCGACGTCGCCGTAGATGTAGATGACGTTGTCGCAGCCGACTGCCGCGCCCCGGGCGTGCTCGGCGTACGCGGCCACGTCGGCCACGTTGCCCACCGTGATCGGTACGTCTATCCCCAGCTCGACGGCGAGCGCCGCACCGATCGGCTCGTCCACCCAGCCGGTGGTGGGGCTGAGCCGGACCAGTCCGTCCTCCCGGCGGACCATGCCGCACACCGCCACCCCGGCGCCGACGCAGATCGCGTCCGGCGGCACCGACTGGTGCATCTCCTTGACCGCGCCGGCGAGCAGCGGGGCGGCCTCCCCGGCGACCAGGTTGCGCGGCCGGTCCATCTCCCGGCGGTCGAGCACCTCACCGCCGAGCCCGACCCGCGCGGCCCGCAGCCGGTCCACCTCGACGCTGTACGCGTACGCGTAGACCCGACCCGACTCGGGCCGGACGACGAGTGACGGTCGTCCGGCCCGGCCGGTCTCCTTCGGCGTCCCCTCGCTGACCAGACCGGCGCCGGCCAGGTCCGCGGTCAGCGCGCCGATGGTGCTGCGGTTGAGGCCGAGCGCGGTGGTCAGCTCGGCGCGGGTGGTGGCGCCGTGCACGTGTACGTAGCGGAGCAATGCGCCCAGGTTCTGCCGACGGATCTCGTCCTGACTGGGGCCCGCGCGCATTGCCACTGCCATCGTGTTTCCGTGCCCCTGCTCAGCGGTTGCCGGTGGCGGCGGCCCGCCGACGCGACAGCGCGTCGATGGTCGCCGCGGCGAGCAGCACCACGCCGGTGACCACGTACTTGACGCCCGAGCTGTATCCCATCAGTCCCATACCGTTGTCGATGACCGCGACCACCGCGCCACCGAGCACGGCGTCGAGGACCCGGCCCTTGCCGCCGAAGAGGCTGGTGCCGCCGATCACCGCCGCGCCGACGGCGTAGAGCAGTACGTTACTGCCACCGGTGTTGGGGTCGACGGAGTTGCCCCTGCTGGCGGCCACGATGCCGCCGATGGCGGCCATCGAGGAGCAGATGACGAAGACGGAGATGCGGATCCGGTCGACGTTGATGCCGGCCCGGCGGGCCGCCTCGGCGTTGCCGCCGACCGCGTAGATGTGCCGTCCGTAGCTGGTGCGCTGGAGCACGAACGTCCAGACGATCAGCAGCACCGCGATGATCGGCACCACGATCGGCACGCCCTTGAGCGAGGTGATCAGCACGTTGCGGCTGCGCTCCAGGTTGAGCACGTAGACCGCCACGCCGAGGATCACGGCCAGGCCGCCGATCCGCGCGCCGACCACCGTGAGCGGGTCGGTGAGCAGGCCACGGGCGGCCCGGTTGCGGTATCGCAGCAACTGCACTGCCGCGTACCCGGCGACGGCCACCGCGGCGAGCGCCCAGCCCAGCGCGGGGGTGAGGTTGCGGTTGGCGATCGCGACGAGCACGTCGTCGCGGATCGCGATGTTGGCGCCCTCGTCCATCAGCGTCAGCACGACGCCCTGGAAGGCGAGGAACCCGGCGAGCGTGACCACGAAGGACGGGATGCCGACCTTGGCGACCAGCAGACCCAGCACGGTGCCGATCACCACACCGGTGACGACGGCGGCGAGGACCGCCACGTACCAGGGGTAGCCGAGCACGGTGACGACGTTGGCCAGGATCGCGGCGCAGACGCCGCTGGCGAAGCCGGCGGAGAGGTCGATCTCGCCGAGCAGCAGGACGAAGACCAGGCCCATGGCGATGAGCGTGACCGCCGCGCCCTGGGTGAACAGGTTCGCCAGGTTGCCGGCGGTGAAGAACGACGGGCGGGCGATCGAGAAGCCCACCGCCAGCGCCACGAGCATGACCACAGCGGGGAGCGCGCCGATGTCGCCGCCGCGTACGCGGCGCCAGTAGTTGTTCACGTGGCTGTTCAGGGTCGGTGTCGGCGCGACGCCGGCCGGGCCTTCCTTCTTCACGACGATGGCGGTCATCGGACGGCTCCTGGGGTGGTGTCGGCGGGCGCGGCGCCGTTGCCGCCCGGCTCGCCGGTGAGGCCGAGGCTGCCGGATCGGCCGGCGGTGATCAGCTCGACCACCTGCGAGTGGGTGATGTCTGTGGTCTTCACCTGGGCGACCATCTGGCCGAGGTAGAGCGCGGCGATCCGGTCGGAGACGGCGAAGACGTCGTTCATGTTGTGCGAGATGAGCACCACGGCCAGGCCGTTGTCGGCCAGCCGGCGCACCAGCTCCAGCACCTGGGCGGTCTGCGCGACGCCGAGCGCTGCGGTCGGCTCGTCCAGGATGACCAGCCGGCTGTTCCAGAGCACGGCCTTGGCGATGGCGACTGTCTGCCGCTGGCCGCCGGAGAGGCTGGCGACGTGCTGGCGCAGCGACTTCACGGTGCGCACGCTCAGGCCGGCGAGCGTCTCGGCGGCCATCTGCTCCATTGTCGGCTCGTCGAGCACGATGCCGCTGCGCTTCTCCCGGCCGAGGAACATGTTCTGCACGATGTCGAGGTTGTCGCAGAGCGCGAGGTCCTGGTAGACGACCTCGATCCCGAGCGCGGCGGCGTCCCGGGGGCTGTTGATGGTCACCGGCCGCCCGTCGAAGAGGAACTCGCCGGCGTCGGTGGGGTGGATGCCGCTGATGCACTTGACCAGGGTCGACTTGCCGGCGCCGTTGTCGCCGACGAGCGCGGTCACCTCGCCGGGGTGCGCGGCGAAGGCGACGTCGCGCAGCACCTGGACGGGACCGAAGCTCTTGTCGATCCCGCGTAGCTCCAGCAGGGGGGTTGCGGACACGGGGTTCTCCTTTGGGCGGAGGGAGGTCTCGGATCCCGTCCGGCGCGGGCGCCGCCCGGCACGGGTCTCCCGTGCCGGGCGGCGCCGCCTGAGGCGGGTGGGTCAGCTCACGCCGGCGTCGGTGCAGAGCTTCGCGAAGGCACCGGTGCAGAGCTCTTCCTTGGTGACGTAGCCGTCGGCCACCACGTCCTTGACGTTGTCCTTGTAGATGGCCTTGGGCTCCAGCAGCACGGCCGGCACGTCCCGGTTGCCCTCCGGGTCCTTGACCGTCTGGCCGGTGTCCTTCCTCTCGCCCTTGGCGAGCGCGATGGCCAGCTCGGCGGCGGCGTCCGCCTCCTTCTTGACCGCCTTGTAGACGGTCATGCACTGGTCGCCGGCGAGGATGTTCTGCAGGCCCTCCTTGGTGGCGTCCTGACCGGTCACCGGGACCTTGCCGTTGAGCTTGTTCTTCTTCAGCACCGAGATGGCCGCGTTGCCGAGACCGTCGTTGGCGGCGAGCACGCCGTCGATCTTGCCGCCGGCCTTGGTCATCTGCTGCTCGAAGATGGTGGCGGCCTGCGCGTTGTCCCACGCGGGTACCGGGTCGTCGGCGACCTTGGTGTATTCCTTCGAGTCGAACTTCGGCTTGAGTACCGAGTCGTACCCGTTCTTGAACAGGGTGGCGTTGTTGTCGGTCGGCGAGCCGTTGAGGTACGCGATCGACGGGTTCTTGACGCCCTTGTCGGTCAGGCACTTGCTCAGGCCCTCGCCCTGGAGCTTGCCGACCGCCTCGTTGTCGAAGCTGACGTAGTACTGGGCGGAGCCGCCCAGGGTCAGCCGGTCGTAGTCGATGGTCGCGACGCCCTGCGACTTGGCCTTGTCGAGCACGGCCTTGCCGGTGCCGGAGTCCAGGTTGACGATCATCAGGACGTTGACGCCGCTGGTGATCATCTGGTCGGCGATGGTCTGGAACGCGGTCTTGTCGTTCTGCGCGTTCTGGATGTCGGACTCGACGCCGGCCGCGTCGAACGCCGCCTTCAGGTACTTGCGGTCCGCGCCCTCCCAGCGGGCGGAGGACTTGCTGTCCGGCAGGATCACGCCGATCTTCGGCTTCTTGGCGTTGGAGCCGCCGGCCTCGTCGGAAGAACCGCCGTTGTCACCGCAGGCGGCCATGCTGCCGGTCGCGAGGAGACCGACGGCCGCGAAGGTGAGGAAGCCCTTGCGCATGTGCAGGGTCCTTTCGGAGGTGGGGGAGTGGTGATGTTTTGTTGTGCCCGGCAACGTATTCCCCGCTTCCCATGCACCGCAAGACTGCCGAGGTCAGAAGTTTGTTGGCGGCGGTAACAATTCAGCAACGCGGTTGTCACCCGCGGGACACCGCCTGGAGAGCGCGCTCCGGGAACGCTCCCACACGTACCGTCACGAGCCCGCTCAGGCGGCGGCGATCGATGCCGTCGTCGCCCCGGTGAGCGCCACCAGATCGGTCGGCGCGAGCTGCACCTGCAACCCTCGGCGGCCCGCCGAGACGTACACGGTCGGGTGTGTCAGCGCGGAGGCGTCGATGACTGTCGGTAGCCGCTTGCGTTGCCCCAGCGGGCTGATGCCGCCGCGGACGTATCCGGTCGCCCGCTCGGCCGTCGTACGGTCCGCCATCGTCGCCCGCTTGCCGCCGGCCGCAGCGGCGAGCGCCTTCAGGTCCAGCTCGCCGGTCACCGGCACCACCGCCACCGTCAGCCCGCCGTCGACCTCGGTGACGAGCGACTTGAACACGCGCTCCGGTGCCACCCCGAGCGCGGTCGCGACGAGCGCGCCGTAGTTCGGCGCGTCCGGCGAGACGTCGTAGGTGTGGGTGCTGTGGGCGATCTTCCGCTTGCTCAGCAACGCGATCGCCGGAGTGCCAGGGCCCGCCACCGGATCAAGCTAGCCCGGTCGCCGGCCCGCCGCGAGCCGAAACCGCGCGCCGCGGGTCAGCCGCCCGCCGGAACCGGCCGGCAGACGAGCACCGTGGGGCCGCCGGCGACCCGGGTCAGCACCAGGTCGGCCGCCGCCTCGCCGGAGAGCCGCAGGTCACGGCGTAGCTTCTCCGGCTCCAGCGCCGACCCGCGCTTGCGGATCTCGACCCGGCCGACCCGCCGCTCCCGCAGCAGCGCGCGCAGCCGCTTCAGCGAGAACGGCAGCACGTCGGTGATCTCCAGGCAGCGGGCGAACGGGGTGGGCCGGGCCTCGTCGGCGTACAGGTAGGCGATCGACGGGTCGGCGAGCGTCGCGTCGAGGTCGGTGGCCAGCTCGGCGACCAGGTGCGCCCGGACCACCGCCGGATCCGGGTCGTAGAGGAACCGCCGGACCGGTCCCACCGGCGCCTCCTGCCCGCCCGTGCCGGTGAGGAGCGACACCGCGTCGTCGCGCTCGCGCAGCACTGTGGCGCGGCGCGGGACCTCGGCCAGGTCACCGCACCAGAGCGCCGCCTCGACCAGGTCGCCGTCCACGCTCACCCATTCCGCCTCGGCGCCCGCCGGGATCAGCGCGTGGTCGAGCCCCGGCGCCACCTTCACCACGGTCCGCGGCACCCGCGCGGCCAGGCCGGTGACGAAGTCCCACGGCGGGGAGTAGGCGTTCGGGTCGAAGACGCGCCGCCCGGTGCCGGCCCGCCGCCGCGCCGGATCGCAGAACACCGCGTCGACAGGGCGCACGTCGAACGCTGTGGCGTCACCGCAGGAGACGGTCACCAGGTCGGCGAGCCCGGCCGCCTCGGCGTTGGCGGCGGCCATCGCGGCGGTGAGCGGGTCGGCCTCCACCGCGTACACCCGGATGCCGGCGCGGCCCGCGGCGAGCGCGTCGGCGCCCAGCCCGCACCCCAGGTCGGCCAGCGTGGTCACGCCCGCGGCGCGCAGCCGCGCGGCGCGCCGGTCCGCGACCGCGCGCCGGGTGGCCTGCTCCAGCCCGGCCCGGGTGAGGAACATCCCGGCCGCGACCGGGCCGAACTTGCCGGCCGCCCGGCGGCGCAGCTCCGCCTGGGTCAGTGCCGCCGCCGCGAGCCCGCCGGGGATGCCGGCCGAGCGCAGCGCGGCCGCCGCCGCCAGCGGGTCGCCGCCGGCCACCCGCTCGGCCGCGGCGAGCGCCGACGACCCCTCGGGGGTACGCAGCGCGGCGAGCTGGTCGAGATCCACGCGCTCATTCTCCCGGCCCGGTTCCGGCGCGACACGGAGGGCGACGCGTTGGCACTCTCCTTGACGGAGTGCTAGCCGAGGAATAACCTGCGATTAGCACTCTCACCCTGAGGGTGCCAACGCCCGAGCCTCGTGCCCGGGGGTTGAGCGCCAGGCGGACCGGCACCCGCGACGACGGCCCCGCCCGGTGGCATGTGGCAGATTGACGCTGGTCGGCGTGCCGGCCGGCAACGACACCAAGTACCCGGGAGGGTATGCCCGTGACTACCGCGACCAAGGTTGCGATCAAGCCGCTCGAGGACCGCATCGTGGTCCAGGCGAACGAGGCCGAGACCACCACCGCCTCGGGCATCGTGATCCCCGACACCGCCAAGGAGAAGCCGCAGGAGGGCACCGTCCTCGCTGTCGGCCCGGGCCGGATCGACGACAAGGGCAACCGCGTGCCGATCGACGTGAAGGTCGGCGACACCGTCCTCTACTCGAAGTACGGCGGCACCGAGGTCAAGTACGCCGGCGAGGAGTACCTGGTGCTCTCCGCCCGCGACGTCCTCGCGGTCATCGAGAAGTAAGCAACCGATCAGTGTCGTTGCCCCGGTCCGGCTCGCCGGGCCGGGGCAACGTCGCTTCGAAGGGATACTGATGGCGAAGATCCTCAGCTTCTCGGACGACGCCCGGCACCTGCTGGAGCACGGTGTCAACGCCCTCGCGGACGCGGTGAAGGTCACCCTCGGCCCGCGCGGGCGCAACGTCGTCCTGGACAAGAAGTTCGGTGCGCCCACGATCACCAACGACGGCGTGACCATCGCCAAGGAGATCGAGCTCACCAACCCGTACGAGAACCTCGGCGCGCAGCTGGTCAAGGAGGTGGCGACCAAGACCAACGACGTCGCCGGCGACGGGACCACCACCGCCACCGTGCTGGCCCAGGCGATGGTCCGTGAGGGCCTGCGCAATGTGGCCGCCGGCACCAACCCGACCGGCCTGAAGCGGGGCATCGACGCGGCGGCCGCCAAGGTCTCCGAGGCGCTGCTCGGCAAGGCCGTCGAGGTCTCCAGCAAGGAGTCGATCGCGCACGTCGCGACCGTCTCCGCGCAGGACGCCGCGATCGGCGAGCTGATCGCCGAGGCGATGGAGAAGGTCGGCCGCGACGGCGTCATCACCGTCGAGGAGGGCTCCGCGCTCACCACCGAGCTGGAGGTGACCGAGGGTCTCCAGTTCGACAAGGGCTTCATCTCCCCGAACTTCGTCACCGACCTGGAGGCGCAGGAGGCGGTCCTGGAGGACCCGTACATCCTGATCACCACCCAGAAGATCTCGGCGATCGAGGAGCTGCTGCCGCTGCTGGAGAAGGTCCTCCAGAACAACAAGCCGCTGCTCATCGTCGCCGAGGACGTCGAGGGCCAGGCCCTGTCGACGCTCGTGGTGAACGCGCTGCGCAAGACCGTCAAGGTCTGCGCGGTCAAGGCCCCCGGCTTCGGCGACCGCCGCAAGGCGATGCTCCAGGACATGGCGATCCTCACCGGTGCCGAGCTGGTCGCCCCGGAGCTGGGCTACAAGCTCGACCAGGTCGGCCTGGAGGTGCTGGGCACCGCCCGCCGCGTCGTGGTCGACAAGGAGAACACCACTGTCGTCGACGGTGGCGGCCAGTCCGCCGAGGTCGCCGACCGGGTCGCGCAGATCCGCAAGGAGATCGAGGCCTCCGACTCCGAGTGGGACCGGGAGAAGCTGGCCGAGCGGCTGGCGAAGCTCTCCGGCGGCATCGCTGTGATCAAGGTCGGCGCGGCCACCGAGGTCGAGATGAAGGAGCGCAAGCACCGCATCGAGGACGCCATCGCCGCGACCAAGGCCGCGGTCGAGGAGGGTACGGTCCCGGGTGGCGGCGCCGCCCTGGCCCAGATCCTGCCGGCGCTCGACGACGACCTGGGCTTCACCGGTGACGAGAAGGTCGGCGTCTCGATCGTGCGCAAGTCGCTCGTCGAGCCGCTGCGCTGGATCGCCCAGAACGCCGGCCACGACGGCTACGTGGTGGTGCAGAAGGTCGTCGGCCAGGACTGGGGCCACGGCCTCGACGCCGCCACCGGCGAGTACGTCGACCTGGCCAAGTCCGGCATCATCGACCCGGTGAAGGTGACCCGCAACGCGGTCAGCAACGCCGCCTCGATCGCCGGCCTGCTGCTCACCACCGAGAGCCTCGTGGTGGAGAAGCCGGCCGAGCCGGAGCCGGCCGCCGGTGGGCACGGCCACTCGCACGGCCACGGCCACCAGCACGGCCCGGGTTTCTGACCCGAGCAGTACGGCCCGACGTCAGGGCACACCGCCGACCCGGTGGTGTGCCCTGACGCGTATGTCCTTACGGAACGCTGACGGGATTGGCAGCCGGACCGGCGGGTCGATCAGACTGGGTGCCGTGAGCACCCTCTCCCGCCGCCGCGCGGCGCTGGCCGGTGTCGTCGCCGCAGTGGTGGCACTCGGCACCGCCGAACCCGTGGCGGTCCTGACCGGTCCCCGGTCCGCGCCGCTCGTCGCCGTCGGCGGACTCGTCGTCGACCTGGTGCCCGAGCCGCTCAAGCAGTTCGCCATCGACGTCTTCGGCACGTACGACAAGATCGCCCTGCTGGCCGGGACGGCGCTGCTGCTGGCCGCCTTCGGGGCGCTGCTCGGCCTGGCGGCGGCCCGGCGGCTGGTGATCGGCCTGGCCGGCGTCGCCGCGTTCACGGTGCTCGGCGTCGCTGCCGCGCTGACCCGGGCCGGCGCGGACGCGTTCGACGCGCTGCCCTCGCTGGTCGGCGGCGGACTGGGCGCGCTGACGCTCTGGGCGTTCGTGGCCGGACCACTGGGGCCCGGCCGGGGCGCGGCCGCGCAGCCGGCACCGCCTCCGGCGGTCGCCGCGCTCGCGGGGGAGGAGAAGACCCCGGGTGGCTGGGAGCCGGTCCGGCACGACGACGACGCGGAGTCGCGGCGGCGTTTCCTGCGCGGCGCCGGGCTGCTCACCGGTGCGGCGGCGGTGGCCGGGCTGGGCGGGCACTGGCTGGCGGGCCGGCGCGGCGTGTCGGCGGCCCGGGAGGCGGTGACGTTGCCCGCCCCGGTGGCGCCCGCCCCGCAGGTGCCGGCCGGAGCGGACCTGTCACTGCCCCGGCTGGCGCCGTACGTCACGCCGAACCGGGAGTTCTACCGGATCGACACCGCGCTGGTGGTGCCGCAGGTGGACCCGGTCACCTGGCGGCTGCGGATCCACGGGCGGGTGCGCAACCCCATCGAGCTGAGCTTCGACGACCTGCTGGCCCGCCCGATGGTCGAGCGGTACGTGACGCTCGCCTGCGTCTCCAACGAGGTGGGCGGCGACCTGATCGGCAACGCGCGCTGGCTCGGCGTACCGATCAAGGAACTGCTCGACGAGGCCGGCCCGGCCGACGGCGCGGACCAGGTGGTCGGCCGCGCGGTCGACGGCTGGACCTGTGGCACGCCCACCTCGGTGCTGCGCGACGGCCGGGACGCGCTGCTCGCGGTCGGCATGAACGGCGAGCCGCTGCCGATCCAGCACGGCTTCCCGGTGCGGATGGTGGTGCCGGGGCTCTACGGGTACGTGTCGGCCTGCAAGTGGCTCACCGAGCTGGAGCTGACCAGCTTCGCCGACTTCGACGCGTACTGGGTGCCGCGTGGCTGGTCCGCGCAGGGACCGATCAAGACGCAGTCCCGGATCGACACGCCCCGGCCCCGCAGCCGCCCGGAGGCCGGCCCGGTGACGGTGGCCGGTGTGGCGTGGGCGCAGCACCTCGGCATCAGCCGCGTCGAGGTACGCGTGGACGCTGGCCCCTGGCAGGAGGCGACACTGGCGCCTGCCGTGTCGGCGGACACCTGGGTGCAGTGGTCTTGGCGGTGGGACGCGACGCCGGGCGAGCACTCGCTCCAGGTGCGGGCGACCGACACGACTGGCGAGACGCAGACGGAACAGCGTGCCCCGGTAGCCCCCGACGGCGCGACGGGATGGCACACAGTCAGGGTCACCGTCGCCTGACCCACCGACTCCGCGTCCCCGCTCCTCGGCGCCCCGCAATAGGGGCGCAAAGCTTCCAAGATCTACGCGTGGGGTGCCACGACACGACGCCGCGCCCCGTAACTCGGGGCGCGGCATCGGGGGTCGTGGAACCGGGTCAGGCGACCTTGCGCTGGTCCGGCACGGCGGTGTTGTGCGGCCGGCCGAGGCGCGCCTCCAGTCGGGCGATGTCCACCTTGGTCTGCCGGCGGTCGGCCAGGTCCTCCCAGCCGAGGGCGAGCAGCCGCAGCCGCTCCGACTCGCTGAACCCGCCCCAGACGCCGTACGGCTCGCGTACGGAGAGCGCGTGGGCGGCGCATTCGGCGCGCACCGGGCAGGCGCGGCAGACCGACTTGGCGCCGGTCTCGCGGCGCAGCCGGGAGGAGCCGCGCTCGCCGTCCGGGTGGAAGAACTGCGCGCTGTCGCGGCCACGGCAGGCTCCGAGCCGCTGCCAGTCCCAGAGCTCGTCGATCGGTCCAGGCAGCCTACGTACGTTCGACATCAGCACCCCTCCTCCCGCGCGGCACCGCGGAGAATGTTCGTTGCCAGCTACCGGGCGGCGGTCCGCGCGGGATGCCGGTTCCGGATGAACCCCTCGGTACCCGAGCGGTCCGCGCCTCACACATCTGTGATCGAAAACGTCGGACACTCGGCGGCATATGCCCCATCTGTCGGAAAAGTTCGGATGATTGCCCGGAACCCCCTCCCGACCCCACCTCCGCATGGTCTGCTCTGAGTCGGAGAGGAGACCACTGTGCGTAGTGTTCTTGTGTGCGTTCGGACACCATTGGCGGCCCAGCATCTGACCTCCGCGGCGGCGCGGCTCGGGCTGTCCGGCGTCGTCCGGACGGCCGTCTCCGATCCGGAGGTGATGTTGCGGCTCGCCGAGCGTCCGGTGGACGTGGTGCTCGCCGACACCGCGCTGACCCGGCCGGACAGCGCCGGCTTCGTCCGGCGGGTGCTGGCCCGCGCCCCGCAGGCGGCGGTGCTGCTGCTCGGCGCCGAGGAGTCGGAGTCGGCGGCGGCCACCATCAGCGCCGGAGCGCGGGGCCTGATCCAGAACGCCGACCACGACCTGACCAGCGCGGTGGCCAAGGCGCTACTGCTGCTGTCCGCCCCCGGGCGGAGCAACAGGAACCGGGTGGCGGACACCGCCCGGGACGCGGCGGCGGTGGGCGGGCCGACCCGGCCGGCGGCGCCGGGGCGTACCCAGGGCGGTCCCGGCTGGCCGGCGACGGCCCCGGTGGACGCCGCGGGCCTGCCCACCGTGGTGCCCGTGCAGCGGGGTGAGGACCCGGACGACCCGGCGGCGGCCGACGGCGCGGAGGCGCCCCGGGCGGGTGCGGTCCAGCGGCCCGCGCGGACGCCGCGCAGCGCGATCGGGCTGACCGAGCGGGAGCTTCAGGTGCTGCTCGGCATGGCCGAGGGCAAGAGCAACGCGGAGATCGGGCGGGAGCTGTTCGTCTCCGAGGACACGGTCAAGACACACGCCCGGCGGCTGTTCCGCAAACTCGGCGCGCGCGATCGGGCACACGCCGTGGCGGCCGGGTTCCGGGCGGGCCTGGTCGCCTGACCCGCGCGGGGATCACTCCTGCGCGGAGTCGTCGGTGCCCTCGGTGAGGGTGTCGTGCACGCCGTCGGCGTACCCGCGGGCGTAGTCCCAGCTCACGTAGTGGTCCGGGTCCGGGTCGTAGGCCGGCTCGTGCACCCGGGGACGCCCCGAGTTGAGCAGGTGGCGCAGGTTGCCGCGGAGCAGGTCCCAGTCGAAGTAGTGCGGCTCGCGGCAGTCCTCGCACTCGATCACCAGGCCGCGCACGCCGATCGGCTGGAGCAACGCCTGGTAGATCTCCAGATCGGCGAGATCCTCCAGGACGTCCTGGCGCTCGACCTCGGTCAGCGGGTCGAGCGCGTCGTCGTCGCCGGGATCGTGCAGGCCGGCAGCCGGATCGGCCGGGTCGCCGTTGAACGGGTCGATGGGCTCGTCGTGCACCCCCTCACCGTAGACCCCGAGCCGCCGGAAAGCCCGCCCCAGCCCGTGCTGTGGCCCTGCCTACCCTTGGCCCGCCGCTGCCCGGGCGCGGACGGGTAGGTGGGTACGATGAGGCGACGCGCCGTCACCCGGCGCCTGCCGGTGCCCCCGCGCGCCGCCTCGCTGCAGCCCGTTCGACCAGCTCAGGGGAGCAATCGTGGAGAATTCGCCCAGCACCGAGATCCCGGCCGGCGCCGACGGCGGGGAGCTGGGTGGCCATCTGCCCGAGCTGCCTGCGGGTTCGGCCCGCGTGGTGCCGCTCGGGCTGACCTTCGACGACGTCCTGCTGCAGCCGGGCGAGTCGGACGTCGTCCCCAGCCGTGTCAACACCCGCACCCGCCTCACCCGCAACATCGAACTGACCGTGCCGCTGCTGTCCAGCGCGATGGACACCGTCACCGAGGCGCGGATGGCGATCGCCATGGCCCGCCAGGGCGGCATCGGCGTGCTGCACCGCAACCTCTCCGTCGAGGACCAGGCGCTTCAGGTCGACCTGGTGAAGCGCTCCGAGTCCGGCATGATCACCAACCCGGTGACCGCCAGCCCGGACGACACGCTTCGCGAGGTGGACGCGCTCTGCGGGCGCTACCGCATCTCCGGCGTACCGGTGGTGGACGGGCAGGGCCAGTTGGTCGGCATCGTCACCAACCGCGACATGCGGTTCGTCTCCGACCCGGCCACGCCGGTGCGCGAGATCATGACCCGCACCCCGCTGATCACCGCGCCGGTCGGCGTGAGCAAGGACGACGCGCTCGGCCTGCTGCGCCAGCACAAGATCGAGAAGCTGCCGATCGTGGACGCGGGCGGCAAGCTGCGCGGCCTGATCACGGTGAAGGACTTCACCAAGAGCGAGCAGTACCCGAACGCCACCAAGGACGACGCGGGCCGGCTCCGGGTCGCCGCCGCGGTCGGCGTGGGCGAGGACGGCTACAAGCGGGCCCGCGCGCTCGTCGACGCCGGCGTGGACGTCGTCATCGTGGACACCGCGCACGGCCACCAGCGCGCCGTGCTGGAGATGGTCACCCGGCTCAAGCGGGACGTCACCATCGACATCGTGGGCGGCAACATCGCCACGTACGCGGGCGCGAAGGCGCTCGTCGAGGCCGGCGCGGACGGCGTCAAGGTGGGCGTCGGCCCGGGCGCCATCTGCACCACCCGGATCGTGGCCGGAGTCGGCGTACCGCAGATCACCGCGATCATGGAGGCGGCCCGTGCCGCCCGCCCGGCCGGCGTGCCGGTGATCGGTGACGGCGGCATCCAATACTCCGGCGACATCGCCAAGGCGCTCGTCGCCGGCGCCGACACGGTGATGCTCGGCAGCCTGCTGGCCGGATGCGAGGAGAGCCCCGGCGAGCTGATCTTCATCAACGGCAAGCAGTACAAGGCGTACCGGGGGATGGGCTCGCTCGGCGCGATGCAGTCGCGCGGCCAGGGCAAGTCCTACTCCAAGGACCGCTACTTCCAGCAGGACGTGCTCGCCGAGGACAAGCTGGTCCCGGAGGGCGTCGAGGGTCAGGTGCCCTACCGGGGGCCGCTGTCCGCTGTCGCCCACCAGCTCACCGGCGGGCTGCGCGCCGCCATGGGGTACGTGGGCGCGGAGAGCATCCCGGAGCTGCACCGGCGTGGCCAGCTCATCCGGATCACCGCGGCCGGGCTCAAGGAGAGCCACCCGCACGACATCCAGATGACAGTCGAGGCGCCCAACTACCACTCCCGCTGACCCACCACCCCCAACCACCTGGAGTCCCTCATGCGTGACGTGGTCGAGATCGGGCTGGGCAAGACCGCGCAGCGCGGCTACCACCTGGACGACATCGCCATCGTGCCGAGCCGCCGCACCCGGGACGTCGACGACGTCTCCACCGCGTGGCAGCTCGACGCGTACCAGTTCGGCATCCCGTGCGTCGCGCATCCCTCCGACGCGACCATGAGCCCGGCCTCGGCGGTCCGGCTCGGCCAGCTCGGCGGGCTTGGCGTGCTCAACGTCGAGGGCCTCTGGACCCGGTACGAGAACCCGGCCAAGATCCTGGAGGAGCTGGCCGGTCTCGGCGAGGACGCGCGGGCGACCAAGCGCCTCCAGGAGGTCTACGCCGAGCCGATCCGGCCCGACCTGATCGCCGAGCGGGTCCGCGAGCTGCGTGAGGGCGGCGGCACGGTGGCGGTGCGGGTCTCCCCGCAGCACACCCTGGCGTTGGCCCCGGTGATCCTCGACGCCGGCGTGGACATCCTGGTCATCCAGGGCACGCTCGTCTCGGCCGAGCACGTCTCGACCACCGACGAGCCGCTGAACCTCAAGGAGTTCATCGCCGACCTGGACCTGCCCGTCGTCGTCGGCGGCTGCACCGACTACAAGACCGCGCTGCACCTGATGCGTACCGGCGCGGCCGGCGTGATCGTGGGCATCGGCGGCGACGACTGGTCGACCACCGAGTCGGTGCTCGGCATCCGGGTGCCGATGGCCACCGCCATCGCCGACGCCGCCGCGGCCCGCCGCGACTACCTGGACGAGACCGGCGGCCGGTACGTGCACCTGATCGCCGACGGCGACATGCAGACCTCCGGCGACATCGCCAAGGCGCTCGGCTGCGGCGCGGACGCGGTGATGCTCGGCGAGCCGCTGTCGCTGTGCGAGGAGGCCCCGGCCGGCGGTGCCTGGTGGCACTCCGCGGCCAGCCACCCGTCGCTGCCCCGTGGCGCGTTCGAGGTGGCCGGCGAGCCGCTCGGCTCGATGGAGAAGCTGCTGTTCGGCCCGGCCGACGAGCCGGACGGCCAGCTCAACCTCTTCGGCGGCCTGCGCCGCGCGATGGCCAAGTGCGGCTACCGCGACCTGAAGGAGTTCCAGAAGGTCGGGCTCGTCCTCGACCGCTGAGCACCGCTGAGCACCGGCTGAGCACCGCGTGACGGCGCGGGCGGCGGCGCGGACGTGTTCCGGCCCCGCCCGCGCCGTCGCGCGTCTAGGCTCGCCGGGTGAGACGGGGGCGGGTCTGGGCGGCAGGGCTGGTGGCGGCGGCGCTCGCGCTGGGCGGCTGCACCGGCGGTGACGACAACGGGTTCCGGCCGGGTGCGGCGGACGCCGGTGACCCGTACGTGCCAGGCGCCGGCAACGGCGGCTACGACGTGGGCCACTACGCGCTGGACGCGCGCTACGACCCGGCGAGCGACCGGCTCACCGGCACCGCCACGCTGACCGTCACCGCCACCCGGGCGCTGTCCCGCTTCCAGCTCGACCTGGCCGGGCTGGACGTCGAGCAGGTGCGGGTGGACGCGGAGACGGCGAAGCACCGCCACGACGGCGCCGAGCTGATCGTCACCCCGCCGCGCGGGCTGCCGTCGGGAAAGCGGTTCACCGTCGAGGTGACGTACGGCGGGGTGCCGCAGCCGCTGCCCAACGCCGAGCTCGGCGACGGCGGATTCCACGCCACGCCGGACGGTGCGATAGCGCTCGGCCAGCCCGAGTCGGCGAGCACGTGGTACCCGGTGAACGACCACCCGTCGGACAAGGCGACATACGACCTCGCGGTCACCGTGCCGGACGGCCTCGCCGCGCTGTCCAACGGCGTGCCGGAGGGCCGGACGTCGAACGGCGGCTGGACCACCTGGCGCTGGTCCGAGCGCGCGCCGATGGCCAGCTACCTGAGCACGCTGGTGATCGGCGACTACCGGGTCAGCAGCGGCACCCACGCCGGCAAGCCCATCGTCACCGCCGTCGCCGCGGCGCTGCCGCCGGACGGTCCGGCCGCCGCGTCGGTGGCCCGCACCGGCGAGGTCGCGGACTTCCTGGCCGGGCACTTCGGGCCGTACCCGTTTGAGGCGTACGGGGGCGTGGTGGTCGCCGACGAGCGCATCCGGTACGCGCTGGAGACGCAGAGCCGCCCGGTCTACGGGCCGGCGTTCTTCCGCGACGGCCTGCCGAACACCGAGGTGGTCGCGCACGAGCTGGCCCACCAGTGGTTCGGCGACAGCGTCTCGGTGGCCCGGTGGAGCGACATCTGGCTCAACGAGGGCTTCGCCACGTACGCCGAATGGCTCTGGGCCGAGCACGACGGCGGGCGCACAGTGGCGCAGACAGTCGCGCAACGGTACGCGGACACCGACTGGTCGAAGCCCACAGTCGACCCGGGCCGGGCCGGGATGTTCGGCGACGCGGTCTACCAGCGGGGCGCGCTCGCGGTGCACGCGCTGCGCCGCGCGCTCGGCGACGAGACGTTCTACCGCGTGCTGCGCGGCTGGCTGGCGCAGCACCGCGACGGCAACGTCACCACCGCCGACTTCGTCGGGTACGCCGAACGCACGTCCGGACGTCCGCTGCGGGCGCTGCTGGACGCCTGGCTGGTAGGTGGCACGCCGCCGGGACTGCCGTGACGAACGCGTGACCGCCGCTGGGTAGGCTGCCGCGGTCGGAGCGGCCCGTGGGCGGGGCCGCCGAACGGGCCCGGGAGGATCGAGGCGATGACGCGGCGCGGCGCACGACGACGGATCGGCTTGCTGACCTGCGGCACGCTGCTGGTCGCGGGCTGCGGTTCGGCCGAGCTGGACCCCGGCCCGACGTCCCCGGCCACCCCCGCGCCGGCGGCCTCGCGCAGCTTCGCGCCGGGCGCGGACGGCGCCGGTGACGCGTACTTCCCGAGCTACGGCAACGGCGGGTACGACGTCGCGCACTACACCGTGAAGGTGCGCTACGACCCGGAGACGGACAAGCTCAGCGGCACCACCACACTGCGGGCCACCGCCACCGCCGACCTGTCCGCGTTCAACCTGGACCTGGCCGGGTTGACCGTCCGCTCGGTGACAGTGGACGGCACCGCCGCCCGGCACAGCCGGTCCGAGGACGAGCTGGTGATCACCCCGGCGATCGGGCTGACCTCCGGCAACGGGTTCACCGCCGAGATCCGGTACGACGGCCGGCCGGAGCCGCTGCGTACCGAGTCGCTGGGCGAGGGCGGCTGGCTGCACACCGTCGACGGGGCGATCGCGCTCGGTCAGCCGGAGTCGGCCAGCACCTGGTTCCCGGTCAACGACCACCCCTCGGACAAGGCCACCTACGACATGGAGATCACCGTTCCGAAGGGACTGACGGCGGTCTCCAACGGCGTGCCGAAGGGGAAGACGACAAGCGGCGCCTGGACCACCTGGAAGTGGTCGGAGACCGCGCCGGCGGCCAGCTACCTGACCACGGTGGCGATCGGGAAGTTCCGGGTCACCACCGGGGAGCACAAGGGACGGCCGGTCTACAACGCGGTCACCACGCAGGTGGCGGAGGGCGCGCCGGACCGGTCCCTCGCGCGCACTATCGAGGTCGCCGACTACCTGGAGAGCGTCTTCGGTCCGTACCCGTTCGACTCGTACGGCGGCGTGGTGATCGCCGACGATCGCATCCGGTACGCGCTGGAGACGCAGAGCCGGCCGGTCTACTCGGCGAGCTTCTTCCGGCAGGGCGACAACACCGGCGTGGTCGCGCACGAGCTGGCCCACCAGTGGTACGGCAACAGCGTGTCGATCCAGCGCTGGCAGGACATCTGGCTCAACGAGGGGCTGGCCACGTACGCCGAGTGGCTGTGGGCCGAGCACACCGGCTCGACCACGGTGCAGCGCACGTTCGAGCAGAAGTACGCGAACGCCGGCGGGCAGGTGTGGCGTACGCCGCCGGGCAAGCCGGGCGTCGCGAACCTGTTCAGCCGCTCGGTCTACGACCGGGGCGGGATGACCGTGCACGCGCTGCGGGTGGCGGTGGGGGACACCGCGTTCTTCGCGATCCTGCGCACCTGGGCCGCGGAGCGGAAGAACGGCAACGCCACCACCGCCGACTTCGTGGCGCTGGCCGAGCGGATCACCGGCAGGAAGCTGGCGAAGGTCTTCGACCCGTGGCTGTACGGCACCGAGCGCCCGCCGGCCCCGAAACCGCTGTAGGCGTCAGTTCTTGACGCGCAGCGACGGGTGGGCGGCCAGGAACGCGTCGGCCCGCCCACCGCGCAGTGCGCTGAGGAAGTCACGGCCGAGCGGCTTGAGCTGCTCACCCCGGTACGCGCCGCCGCTGCTCACCCCGGCGCCGGGCAGCACGACGAGCGTGAGCCGGTCGGCCGGCAGGCCACCCAGGACGTACGCGTAGTCGATCAGCTTCCGGCCGCCCCCGGCGTACACCAGGGTCCTGCCCAGCGCGGCCACCACCTGCTCGACCCGCTGCGGGTCGCGGGCCGTGCCCTGGTCGAGGATCTTGCGGGCCAGCGCCCGGAGCAGTTGCTGCTGGTGCCGCTGCCGGGTGTAGTCGCCGCCCGCGGTGTAGCGCTGCCGCGCGTAGTCCAGCGCCTGCCAGCCGGTCAGGTGCCGGGTGCCCTTCTGGTAGACCATCTGCGGCCCGGTGTAGCCGCCGCCGGTCAGCGTCCGCATGGTGCCGTCCGGGCGGCGGTGCCGGGACTCGACCCGCTGGTCGACGTAGAGGTCCACCCCGCCGAGCGTGTCCACCAGCTTGTCGAAGCCGCCGAACGTGATCACCGCGCCGGCGTCGATGCGCAGACCGGTGTAGCGGGAGACGGTGGTGCGCAGCAGCTCGTACCCCTGGGCGGTGCTGGGGTTGCGCTTGTCGCCCGGCACCCGGCTGCCGTAGCTCATCGCGTGGGTGAGCTTGGTGCGGCCGCCCGGGTAGCGGGCCTTCGGGTAGGCGGGGATGTCCACGACCAGGTCGCGGGGGAGCGAGAACAGGTACGCCCGGTCCAGCCCGGCCGGTACGTGCAGCAGCAGCACCGCGTCGGCGTGCGGCTCCCAGCCGGGGATGCTGACCCGGGTGTCCACGCCGACGAGCAGCAGGTTGAGCGGGCCCTTCAGGTCGGCGCCGGGCGGGGGTGTCGGGCTGGCGGTGGTCGGGGCGGGCGTCGGTGAGGGCGGCGGCGCGGTGCTCGGGCCGGCGACCGGGGCGGCCGGGCGGTTCGCCACCAGCCGGGTGGTCACCACCGCTCCGGTGGCCACCAGCAGCGCCGCGACCAGTGCGGCCAGGCCCAGCAGGCGTCGTCTCGTCACGTTCGTTCCTCCCCGTGGTGTTCGACGCGCCGGGAGCCGCCGGAGGTTGCAGCGGCGGGAATCCCGGCGAATCGAGCGCTCTGCATGATCTGCGAAAAACACTCGCTGGCGCCATAGCTACCGGTCGGTAATGATGCGTTCATGCGTTACGACGTGCTCGTCATCGGTTCGGGCTTCGGCGGCAGCGTCACCGCGCTCCGGCTGGCCGAGAAGGGCTACACGGTGGGCGTCCTGGAGGCGGGGCGGCGCTTCGCCGACGACGAGTTCCCGCGTACGTCCTGGCGGGCGCGACGGTTCCTCTGGGCGCCCCGGCTCGGCTGCTTCGGGCTCCAGCGGATTACGCTGCTGCGCTCGGCCGACCGCAAGGCCGGCGGCGGCGTGCTGGTGCTCTCCGGCGCCGGTGTGGGCGGCGGCTCGCTCGTCTACGCGAACACGCTCTACGAGCCGCTCGACGCGTTCTACGCCGACCCGCAGTGGCGGGACATCACCGACTGGCGCGACGAGCTGGCCCGCCACTACGACCAGGCGAAGCGGATGCTCGGCGTCACCACGTACCCGATCGACACCCGCGCGGACCAGGCCGTCCGCGCGGTGGCCGAGCGGATGGGGGTGGCGCACACCTACCACCCGACGCCGGTCGGGGTGCACATCGGGCGGCCCGGCGAGCGGGTGGCCGACCCGTACTTCGGCGGGGCCGGACCGGACCGCACCGGGTGCAGCCACTGCGGATCGTGCATGACCGGCTGCCGGCACGGCGCCAAGAACACGCTGGTGAAGAACTACCTCTGGCTGGCCGAGCGGCTCGGCGTGCAGGTGCACCCGCTGACCACCGTGACCGCCGTCCGCCCGGACCCGGCCGGCGGGTACGCGGTGCACACCGAACGCACCGGCGCCTGGCTGCGCAAGCGGCGCGAGGTGATCCACGCCGACCAGGTGGTCTTCGCGGCCGGCGCGCTCGGCACCCAGCGGCTGCTGCACGAGATGAAGGCGACCGGCGCGCTGCCGGCGCTCTCGCCCCGGCTGGGCGAGCTGACCCGCACCAACTCCGAGGCCATCCTCGGCGCCTCGGTGGCGCCCGGCGCGGCCCGGAAGCGCGGCCTCGACTTCACCGAGGGGGTGGCGATCACCAGCTCGTTCCACCCCGACCCGCAGACCCACATCGAGCCGGTCCGGTACGGCAAGGGCTCCAACGCGATGGGCCTGCTCCAGTCACTGCTCGTCGACGGCGGTCCCCGCCGCGCCCGGCGCTGGCTGGGCAGCATCGTCCGGCAGCCCGTGCTGGCGGCGCGGATGCTGTCGGTACGCCGGTGGTCCGAGCGCACCGTGATCGCGCTCGTCATGCAGTCGGTCGACAACTCGCTGACCACCCGCTACCGCCGGGGGCGGCTGGTCTCCGGCCCCGGCCACGGCGCGCCCAACCCGACCTGGATCCCGGCCGGCAACACCGCGGCCCGGCTGCTCGCCGAGGAGATCGGCGGCACCCCGGGCGGGGCGGTCACCGAGCCGTTCAACATCCCGGTGACCGCGCACATCCTCGGCGGCGCGGTCATCGGCGCCACCCCGGACGAGGGCGTGATCGACCCCTGGCACCGGGTGTACGGCCACCCGGGGCTGCACGTGGTGGACGGCGCGGCGGTCTCGGCGAACCTGGGCGTCAACCCGTCGCTGACGATCACCGCGCAGGCCGAGCGGGCCATGTCGTACTGGCCGAACAAGGACGAGGTGGACCCGCGTCCGGCGCTCGGGTCGGCGTACACCCGGGTGGAGCCGGTCCCGCCGCGGCGGCCCGCCGTCCCCGCGCACGCCCCCGCCGCCCTGCGCTGAGGAGGCCGTCGCAAGGTTCACCCCGCCACACCGCCGGGGCGCGTCCGCGCGGCCGGTGACTGTCGGTAGGCTTTGCGCACATGAGCACGCCTCGCCCCGTCCTCGTGGTGGACTTCGGAGCCCAGTACGCCCAGCTCATCGCGCGCCGTGTCCGCGAGGCGAAGGTCTACTCGGAGATCGTCCCGCATTCCATGCCGGTGTCCGAGATGCTGGTGAAGAACCCGGCCGCGATCATCCTGTCCGGTGGCCCGTCCAGCGTCTACGCACCGGGCGCCCCGCAGATCGACGCCGGCATGTTCGAGACCGGCGTACCGGTCTTCGGCATCTGCTACGGCTTCCAGGCCATGGCCCAGGCGCTCGGCGGCACCGTCGCGCGCACCGGCAACCGCGAGTACGGCGGCACCCCGCTGCGCCCGCGCCTGACCGAGCCGGGCGTGCTGCTGCGCGACCTGCCGGCCGACCTGCCGGTCTGGATGAGCCACGGCGACTGCGTCACCGAGGCGCCGGAGGGCTTCACCGTCACCGCCGAGTCGGCGGGCGCCCCGGTCGCCGCGTTCGAGGACCTGGCCGGCCGCCGCGCCGGCGTGCAGTTCCACCCCGAGGTCGGGCACACCGCGCACGGCCAGGAGATGCTCACCCGCTTCCTCTACGACATCGCCGGCATCGCGCCCACCTGGACGCCGTCGAACATCATCGACGAGCAGGTCGCCCGGATCCGCGAGCAGGTGGGCGACAAGGAGGTCATCTGCGGCCTCTCCGGCGGCGTCGACTCGGCGGTCGCCGCGGCGCTCGTCCACCGCGCCGTGGGTGACCAGCTCACCTGCGTGTTCGTGGACCACGGTCTGCTGCGGGCCGGTGAGGCCGAGCAGGTCGAGAAGGACTACGTCGCGGCGACCGGCATCAAGCTCAAGGTGGTCGACGCGCGGGAGCGGTTCCTGAGCGCGCTCGCCGGGGTGACCGACCCGGAGCAGAAGCGCAAGATCATCGGCCGGGAGTTCATCCGCGTCTTCGAGGCCGCCGCGCGGGAGATCGCCGCGCACGGCGACGTGGAATTCCTCGTGCAGGGCACGCTCTACCCGGACGTGGTGGAGTCCGGCGGCGGCACCGGCACCGCGAACATCAAGAGCCACCACAACGTCGGCGGCCTGCCCGAGGACCTGAAGTTCTCCCTGGTCGAGCCGCTGCGCACGCTGTTCAAGGACGAGGTCCGCACGATCGGCCTGGAGCTGGGACTGCCAGAGGCGATGGTCTGGCGGCACCCGTTCCCCGGCCCCGGCCTGGCCATCCGGATCATCGGCGCGGTCGACGAGGAGCGCCTCGCCGTGCTCCGCAAGGCCGACCTGATCGCCCGGCAGGAGCTGACCGCGGCCGGTCTGGACCGGGGCGTCTGGCAGTTCCCGGTGGTGCTGCTGGCCGACGTCCGCAGCGTCGGGGTGCAGGGCGACGGGCGCACCTACGGTCACCCGGTGGTGCTGCGCCCGGTCTCCAGCGAGGACGCGATGACCGCCGACTGGTCCCGGCTGCCCTACGACGTGGTGGCCCGGATCTCCACCCGGATCACCAACGAGGTCGCCGAGGTCAACCGCGTGGTCCTGGACGTGACGAGCAAGCCGCCGGGCACCATCGAGTGGGAGTGACGCGGCTCAGGCCGCCGGCGGCGTCTGCGGTCCGGTCTGCGGCCCGCCCGGCGTCCGCGGCTCGGTCGGCGTAGCCGGCGGGACCGGCGGCCAGCCGGGCGCGGTCCCCGGCGGGTGCGGCCAGGCGGGCGCGCCGGCCGGCTCCTCGGGCATCAGGAACCACATGATCGGGTACGCGAGCGCGGCGAGCCCGCCGGTGAGCACCGTGGCGGTCGCGAAGATCACCCGGATCAGCGTGGGGTCGGCGGCGAAGTAGCGGCCGAGGCCGCTCGCCACACCGGCGATCATGCGGTCGCTGACCGGTCGGCGGAGCTGCTTGTACGGGGCCTGGGAGGGGTTCGGGAAGGTCATGTGTCAACGGTCCCGCGCGCTGCGGCGGCCGACCTCGGTGACCGCCCGGACGCTTACCCTGAACCGTCCCTGAGACGCCAGCGGAGAGTCAGGAATCTGACTCTTTTCGATGTCGGTAACCCGCTCCGGGGAGAATTTGCTCCCGTGACCACCTCGCTGGAGCCGCTCCGCAGGATCGCGGCATACGCAGTTTGTGCTGATTCAAACGGCCGAGTGTTGCTGGTCCGCGCATCGGAGCGCTCCGGCACCCCCGGCACCTGGTCGCTCCCCGGAGGCGCGGTCGACCACGGTGAGGACCCCAAACACACAGTCGTCCGGGAGACCGCGGCCGAGACCGGGCTCTCGGTGGCGGTCGCCGGCCTCCAGGACGTGCTCGCCGACATGCGGGCGCTGCCCGAGCGGCGCATCACGATCCACACCGACCGGCTGCTCTACACCGTGTCGGTCCGCGGCGGGACGCTCACCGAGCGGGTCGACCGCCCGACCGACCTGGCCCGCTGGTTCACCCTCGACGAGGCCCGGGAGCTTCCGCTGCGGTCGTTCACCGCACGTGCCCTGGGCCTGCCCACCTCCACCGACGACATCGTGCCGGAGGAGGTGCCCGAGTTCCCCTCGTTCTACGCCGTCCCCGGCCCGGACGGGCTGCACCGGGCGCAGCGCTTCGCCGCGTACGCGGTGGTGACCGACCCGGAGGAGCGCGTACTGCTGACCCGGGTGTCCGACGGCTACCCGGGTGCCGGCTGCTGGCACCTGCCCGGCGGCGGCACCGACTACGGCGAGCAGCCGGGCGCGGCGCTGATCCGCGAACTGGTCGAGGAGACCGGTCAGACCGGCCGCCTGGTCGAGCTGCTCGGGGTGGCCAGCCACCGGGACGCCGCCTCGCTCGGCCCGGAGGGCTACCCGATCGACTGGCACGGCGTACGCGCCTTCTACCGGGTGGTGGTCGACCAGCCCGCCCCGCCCACCGTGGCCGACATCGGCGGCTCCACCTGCGAGGCCCGCTGGTTCCGCCGCGAGGAACTCGGCGCCCTCCCCACCGACCGCCTCACCGAGGTGACGGCCGAAGCAGTCCAGGCCGCCCACCTTCTCTAGCCCCGCCCCGGCCCCTCACCCGGGCCCCACCCCGGCCCTCACCCCGGCGATCATGAAGTTGACGGCGCGAAATGTCCGCCTCGGTACCGCTAACCTCATGATCGACGGAGTGGGTCGCTCGGGTGCGGGGGAGTGGTGCGGGTGGAACAGCTGCGGCGGGTCGGGGCCTACGGGGTGCTGCGGGACTCCGAGGGGCGGGTGTTGCTGGCGCGTGGCTCGGCGCGGTGCCCGTACCCGGGGGTGTGGCAGCTGCCCGGTGGCAGCGTCGAGCACGCGGAGCACCCGGCCGACACCGTGGTACGCGAGTTCGCCGAGGAGACCGGCCTGACCGTGGCGCCCGGCACGATCCGGGCCGCGGTGGCCGACGTGGCCGCGTTCGCCGACCTGGGGATCGCGCTGCACACCGATCGGCTGATCTTCGAGGTGGAGGCGCGCGGCGGACGGCTGCGGCCCGAGCCGGCCGGCGGCAGCGACGAGGTCGGCTGGTTCGCCCCCGAGGAGGCCGCCACCCGGGCGCTGATGCCGTTCACCGCCGAGCTGCTCGGCCTGCCGGTGACTCCGCTGCCGACCGGCCTGCCCCGGGCGCTGCCCGGCGGACCGGCCGGGCCGTCCGTCGACCGCCGGCAGCGCTTCGCCGCGTACGGGCTGGTCACCGACCCGGCCGACCGGGTGCTGCTCACCATGATCGCCGACGGGTATCCGGGCGCGGGTCGCTGGCACCTGCCCGGGGGCGGCACCGACCACGGCGAGCAACCGGCCGCCGGGCTGCTGCGCGAGCTGGTCGAGGAGGCCGGGCAGCTGGGCCGGGTGGTCGACCTGATCGCCGTGGACAACCTGCACAATCCGGCCGCGCTCGGGCCGGAGGGCCGCCCGCTGGACTGGCACGGCGTCCGGGTGATCTACCGGGTACGGGTGGACGCGCCGACCGACGCGGTGGTGACCGAGCTGGCCGGCGGCTCGACCGCGCGGGCCGCCTGGTTCGACAGGGAGCAGGTCACCGGTCTGTCGATGACCGACGTGGCGGCCCGGGCCACCGGGCAGCGGGTGAGCTGAATCGCTCGCCGAGCCGCCCTGGGTGACCTCCGGTACAGTCGGAAGTACGGCTGACCGACGAAAACGGGCGTTGAGGCCCGAGATGGGAATGAGTGGGCGGTTCGCGCGGTTAAGGGAGATATAAGTACCGCCGGCAGCTATCGCCAAGCCCCTGTCCCCTGTGCAATGGTGTACTCCGCAAAAGGGCTGCCGGACCCGAAAGGTCCGGCACGAGACAGCCGGACACCCGCCCCACCGTGGGCGGCCAGCCGATCCGGTGATGGAGGAAACGTGCCGAGAGCCCCATGGCGCCGGCGTCGTACGACTGACAGTCCGCGCCCCGCAGGGCGTCGCTGGGCGGGCAGGTTGCGCCGCAGCAGCACGTTCGCCCGCCAGGTGCTGCTGGTCCGGGTGGGCCGCCGGGACGGCGCGGCCGTCTCGGGGACCGACCTGGTCACCCCCGACCACCGTTACTCCGACCGCCAGCGCATCCGCTACGGCCGGCTCGACACCGACATCGAAGCGGTACGCCCGGTGAGCCCGGCGCTCGCCCCGGCCACCCCGGTCGACGACGAGTCCCCGGCGATGTCGATCCCGCTCCTGCCGGGTGAGCGCACCGCCGCCCGCCGGGCCAAGTTCGCGCTCGTCAACGCGTGCACGCTGAGCAGCCTCATGCTCGGCATGCTGGCCATCTTCCTGGCCATGCGCGGTGACGTGCAGCTCGCCGCGATCTGCCTGATCGCGTGCGTCGCGTTCGACGGCCTCGACGGCGCGCTGGCCCGCAAGCTCGGGGTGGCCAGCCCGTTCGGCGCGCAGATGGACTCGCTCGCCGACATGTGCTCGTTCGGCCTCGCCGCGCCGGTAGTGGTCTACGCCTCGCTGGCCGGTTCGGTGCCCCCGGCGGCCGCCGCGGTCTCCTGCGCGCTCGTCGCCGCCTGCGCGGCGATCCGTCTCGCCCGGTTCAACGTCTCGCCGAAGGACGGCCGCTTCTTCTGCGGCGTGCCGACCACCATGGCGGCGGCGGTGCTCGCCCTGACCGTGGCGATCGGCGTGCCGGTCCCCGGCCTGGTCATGGTGGCCGGCGTGGCGCTGCTCGCCTTCGCCATGGTGTCCAGCTTCCCGTACGCGAAGCTCGCCCGGCTGCTGAAGCTGCCGCCGTGGCTCTGGCTGGCCCCGGTGATCGGCGCGCTCGTCGACATCCGGCTCACCTTCGCGTTCGTGGTGGTGGGCTACCTGGTCAGCGGGCCGCTGCTCTGGCTGCATCAGCGCCGTACCGCCTGATCCGAGAACGCAAGAAGGGGCGCCGCTGCAGCGGCGCCCCTTCTTCGTGTCCGGCGCTCAGCGCCAGCGGGCGATCACCGTCGCACCGCCGACCACCTTGTCGCCCGGACCGACCAGCGGGTCCGCGGCGTCGGCCGGCAGGTAGACGTCGGTACGCGAGCCGAACCGGATCAGGCCGAAGCGCTCACCCCGGGCCAGCAGCGAGCCGACGGGCGCCCGCTGCACGATCCGGCGGGCGATCAGCCCGGTGCGCTGCGCCACCACGACGGTGCCGTGGTCGGTGTCCAGCACCGTGTACGCCGCCACGTTGTGCTCGGCATCAGGCTTCATGGCGTTGACGAACCCGCCGTCGGCGACGAAGTAGTCGACCACCTTGCCGGCCACCGGGGAGCGGTTGACGTGCACGTCCAGCACCGACAGGAACACCGCGATCCGCAGCCACTCGCCGTCACCGAAGCGCTCGTCCTGCAGGCGCTGCACGGACAGCACCTGACCGTCCGCCGAGGCGACGACCGCCGACGGGTCCTCCGGCACGTCCCGCTCCGGGTCCCGGAAGAACGCGGCCACCGGCGCGGCGGCCAGCGCCGGCAGCAGCCAGAGCTTCGACTTCGGCCGCGCGGCCCGGGCCAGGGCGGCCAGGCCGAGCGTGATGCCCGCCGCGGCCACGCCGTTGGAGTCGATGTGCATGCCCCGGGTCAGCGGCACGCTCGACGGCCGGTACGCCGGGGACAGCGAGGCCGCGAGCGCCACCGGTGCCGGGGTGAACCGCAGGTGGTGCACGCGTACCGGCGGGGTGTTGCGCAGCACCAGGTCGCTGCGTACGCCGTGGAGCACGCCCTGCCGGTCCAGCTCGCCGTCGGCGCCCTCGGTGCGGAACAGCGGCGCGGCGACGCTCAGCACCGCGCCCTCGGCCAGGTATTTCGCCAGCCCGTCGATCGCGACGCGCGCCTCGTCCGCGCTGCCGGTGAACGGCTCGGCGACGACCACCACCGCGGCGGCGTCCGCCTCGGCGAGGGTGTCGACCACGCGTACCCGGTCGGCGACCCAGCGGCCCTGCGCGGTGACGTGGTCGCGCAGCGCGGCCGCCGCGGCGCCCTCCGCCGGCACCACGGTGAGCCGGTCGCCGGGCAGCAGTGCCTCGACCGCGGCGGCCAGCACCGCGGACTCCGGGGTCGCGCCGACCAGCAGGCCGGCCTTCGGGTCGTTACGCCGGGCGAACTCGCTGACGAGCGTGCGGGCGGCGCGCTCGCCGATGCGGACCGCACCGGTGGGACCGGTGACACGCACGGCGGGGGACTGGGTCATGTCGGACGGGCTCCTGACGAGATAGCGAACGGACGGGGCGGCTCCGGCGACCCGACCGGCGGCTCCGGCATGGTCGGGGGCGGGGCCGGCCGGCGGAGGCGAGATCTCCGCCGACCAGCATAGGCCGCGTCCGAAGGGCGCCGCAGTGGCGCGGTCAGGCCGGATCCCCCGGCGTACGGCGTTGGGGAGCCGCCTCGTCGGCCGGTGGATCGAGCGCCGGCAGTTCGCGGGTGGCCGGTTCCGCGGAGTCCGTGGTGGCCTCGATGGCCCACTCGTCGGCGCCGTCGGGCGTCCCCGGGCCGGCGGCCGTCTCCGGGCCGGCGGCGGGGGAGCCGTACGGCGCCGAGACCGTGACGTCCGGCGTGGGCGGCGTCGCGGGTTGCTCCGGTGCGCGACCCGAGCGCAGCGCGCCGATCAGTCCGAGGAGGCCGATCAGCACCAGCCCACCGGCCAGGAACCAGCCGACCGGCGGTACGGAGAGACCGAGGATCCGGGCCAGCAGCCACCAGACGGACAGGCCGAGGAAGACGAGTCCGAAAGCGAACGACACCACGTCGGTACGGTGTGCCTTCACCGGGTCACCTCCAGCTTGCCGGCGTTCACGTGGACGAAGAGGCGCAGCTTGCCCCCACCGGGACCGTCGGCGCCGACATCGGTGGTCTCCCACTGACGACCGCCGAGCCCGCCGCTGCTCCGGCCGAAGACGGTGGCGTCGCCGGCGTTCACGTCGGCCACCGTGGTGACGTCGACGTCCGGCGGTACGACCACTGTCGCGTTGCCGAGGTTCACGTCGACCGTCACCTGTACGTCCTGCTTGTCGAAGTCGATCCCGCGCAGGTCGAGCGTGGCGTCACCGAGGTTGTTCTCGTACCGGTTCGCCAGGTCGCGCAGGTCGGTCGGGGCCCAGGTGACGTTGCCGTCGATGCCGCGTACCCGGTCGTAGGACTCGGCGACCGTGGCGATGCCGAGCGCCGCCGCGGTCACCAGGCCCAGGGCGATCAGCCACCGCGCCCGGCCGAACCAGGTGCCGACGAGCAGGCCGAGGCCGATGGTCGCGAGCACCGCGGCGAAGTAGCCGGCGGCGCCGACCGGAAAGACGTCGAGCAGGTCGAGCATCGCCACCACGCCGAGCGCCAGGAAGATCAGCGAGAACGTGATCGCGCCGAGCGGCGAGCGCTCCTTGGGCCGCTTCGGCGGTCGCGGCGGCCGTACCGGTGGCGTGACTGGCGGCGATCCGGCGTAGGGGCCGTGCGGGGCGAACGGCGGCCGGTACCCGCCGGGCGGCAGCGGTGCGCCGACCGGCGCGGGCGGCGGCACGGCGACCGGCTCGTCCAGCCGGGCACCGGCGTCGCGTGCGCCCGGGTTCACGCCGTACGCGGGCCAGGCGGCGGTGTCGGCGACCGGCCCGGTCACGTGCCGCATCCCTACCGTCGTCGGCTCGGACGGGCCCGGCCGGGTCCCTGCCGCGGCGGGCCAGCCCGGCGCCGGCAGCGTCGGGTAGCCGGTAGCGGGCCCGGAGGGGCCCGGCTCGCGCTCCGCCTCGGACGTGACCGGGTGCCCCGGCTCGGAACCGGGCTCGGGGGAGGACGCCGGCGGGTAGCCCCGCTCGGCGGAGGGCGCCGGGGAGGCGGGCACCGGGGGATAGCCCGGCTCGGGCCGGCCGGCCGGCGGGTAGCCGGGCTCGACGGGCAGGCCGCCGGACGGCGCCGCGCCGGGGTGTGCCGGTCCGGCGGGCGTGCCGGTCCACGGGGCCGCGGGGGGAGCCGCGGTCCACGTACCCGGCGCCGGGGCCGGCGGCGCGGGCCAGGCCACCGGCGGCACCGGACCCGGCGGGGGACCGTGCGGCGGCACCGGCTGAGCCGGCCGCTGCGCCGGGCCGCGCTGCTCGCGGTTGAGCAGGAGCGCGCCGCCGATCAGGATCACCGCACCGAGCAGGATCGCCCGGAACCCGTCCGTGACCACGTAGGCGAAGCCGAGCGCCACCACGATGCCGAGCACGATCACCGTGATCGGCGACATGCTGGACCGGCCCCGGCCGAGCATGGCCTCCACCGGGGAGGCGGTGTCGCCCTCGCCAGGGATGATCAGCCAGCCTGCGACGTACACGATGATGCCGATGCCGCCGAAGAAGCCGAGCACGGCCAGCAGCACGCGCCACAGCACCGGATCGGTGTTCGTGGCCCGGCCGATGGCGGCGCACACCCCGGCCAGGTAGCGGCCCTCGCGGGGGCGTACCAGGCCGTACCGGGTGGTGAAGCCGGCGGCGCCGGGCGGTGGGGCGTACCCACCGGGTGGTGGACCGGCGAACGGCGTGCCGCCGGGCGGCGGGCTCGCCTGGTCGGTGGTGGGCGCCGCTCCCGGCGGGGGCGGCGGCGGGGCGTCCTGTGCTGCCGCCCAGGGGCGGGGCGGACGGGCAGCGTCCTCGTTCATGCCTTCGATACTGCTGCCCCGGCCGCCCGAGCAGCCTCCGGACCCGACCCTGACCCCACCCTGAGATCCACCGCCGGTGAAACTCCGGGGCGTCCCCGTGGTCCGCGGCCTCGCAACCGTGTGACGATCTGAGCGTCGGCGCGCCGCCGGCACATCCGCCTCGACCTGGGAGCCTCCGATCAGCAGCACCCCCGCCCCGCACGCCCCGCGCCTCTACCGGGCCACCGAGCACCGGCTGGCCGCCGGCGTGGCCGCGGGCATCGCCGAGCACCTGGGCATCCCGGTGCTGCGGGTACGCGTGGCGTTCATGGTGCTGCTCGGGCTGAGCGGGCTCGGGCTGCTGCTCTACGCCGCCTTCTGGGCAGTGGTCCCGCCCCGCCCCGGCGACACCGCCGTCCCGCCCCGCCGTGACCCGGCCCAGCTGCTGCCGTTCGTGGTGATCGGGCTCGGCGTGCTGCTGCTCCAGGTGGTGGCGTTCAACTCGGTGGGCGCGGCCGGCACCGCCGGCTGGCTGGTGGCGATCATCGCGGTCGGCGCGGGCGTCATCTGGCACCAGGCCGCCCCGGAGCGCCGCCGGCAGTGGGGCGACTCGGCGGTGCCCTGGCTGGGCGCGGTGGTGGAGGAGAGCGACAGGCGCGCGTTCGTGCTGCGCTTCATCGGCGGCGGCGTGCTCGTCGCGGTCGGCATCATCGGCGTGGCCGCCGTCTACTCGCCGGCGCAGAACTTCGACGCGGTGCTCAACGGCGTGATCTTCGCGCTGGTCGGGCTGGCCGGCGTGGGTGTGGTCACCGGTCCGGTGCTCTGGCGCACCTGGAACCAGCTCCGCTCCGAGCGGGAGGGCCGCATCCGGGAGCAGGAGCGCGCCGAACTGGCCGCGATGGTGCACGACCAGGTGCTGCACACGCTGGCCCTGATCCAGCGCAACGCCAGCGACGTCAAGACGGTGCAGCGGCTGGCCCGCGGTCAGGAGCGCTCGCTGCGCAACTGGCTCTACAAACCGACCGCGTCGCCCACCGAGCGCTTCGCGGCCGCGCTGGAGCAGGCCGCCGCCGAGGTGGAGGACACGTTCGCCATCACCGTCGAGGTGGTGGTGGTCGGCGACCGGGAGACCGACGAGAAGGTGGGCGCGATCGTGGCCGCCGCCCGGGAGGCCCTGGTCAACGCGGCCCGGCACGCCGGCGTGCAGACCGTCTCGCTGTACGCCGAGGTGGAGCCGGAGCAGGTGAGCGTGTTCGTCCGGGACCGGGGCAAGGGCTTCGACCCGGATACGGTGGAGAATCACCGGCACGGCGTCCGGGGCTCGATCATCGGACGGATGAAGCGGCACGGCGGCCGGGCGGAGATCCGGTCCGAGCCGGGTGAAGGGACCGAGGTCCGGCTGATCCTGCCGATCAGCGGCTCCGGCTCCACGGCGGAAAGGGACAAGTGACATGTCCGAGCAGGAACCGGTCGAGGGTACGGCTCCGCGCGGGCCGCTGCGGGTGTTCCTCGTCGACGACCACGCGATGTTCCGGGCCGGCGTCCGCGCCGAGCTGGGGGCGCGGGTGGAGGTGGTCGGCGAGGCCAGCTCGGTGGCCGAGGCGGTGACCCGGATCGCGGCCACCGCGCCGGACGTGGTGCTGCTCGACGTGCACATGCCCGACGGCGGCGGCCGCGCGGTGCTGGAGGCGATGCGGCGTACCCACCCGCTGGTGCGGTTCCTGGCGCTGAGCGTCTCCGACGCCGCCGAGGACGTGATCGGCCTGATCCGCGCCGGCGCGCGGGGGTACGTCACGAAGACGATCTCGCCGGAGGAGCTGACCGACGCGATCCGGCGGGTGGCCGACGGCGACGCCGTGTTCAGCCCGCGGCTGGCCGGGTTCGTGCTCGACGCGTTCGCCTCCCGGCCGGACGCGCCGGTGGCCGATCCCGAGCTGGACCAGCTCACCAACCGCGAGCGCGAGGTGCTGCGGCTGCTCGCCCGGGGCTACGCGTACAAGGAGATCGCCAAGGAGCTGTACATCTCGATCAAGACGGTCGAGACGCACGTCTCCAACGTGTTGCGCAAGCTCCAGATGTCGAACCGGTACGAGCTGTCCCGCTGGGCCGCCGACCGCCGGCTGGTCTAGGAATCCCGCGTCCGCCGGGGGCGGGGCCTCGGCGGCCTCGTACCCCTGGGTGACGCTGTCGCCCGCTCAGTCGGCGTGGCATCATCCGGACGGACAGAAAACGCGACAGTCGCCTGCCCGTGGGAGGCGCCGAGACCGGCGCGGTGAACGTCACAACCTCCCTGGCGCAGGGATGCTTGTCGACCCTTCTATGCCCGTCTTGCCTGTTCAGGGCCCTATCGTCCGTGCGCTTTGTGATCTTTTCTCAAGTATCGGCAACGTGGCGACCAACTAACGGCTTGATAACGGCACCTTCACGGAAAGGGCCGGTTGGTGTCACAGTGGCAGCACCTCACCCCCCGGTGTGAGGCACCTCGTCGGGCCCGTCGACCACGTGACGCCGTCTTTCGCGCCGCTGCGTGGCCGCCGACCCTGCGCGGTGCCTCGTCCAGGGTGTGGCGCCCGGCGGATCGGTACCCCTGGGGTGTCCCGAATTCCTCTGCGGTAAACCGGTGTCCTGCGGTTCGGGTCGCCGGTGGTGTCACCCCCAAAGACGTGCGTGAAACTCACGACGGAACCAGGTTAGAAAGAGGAGGCCCCTCGGAATGAGAGTCTCGAAGCGGGCGAGCGGCGCGCTCGCGGTGGGCGCGGCATTCGCGCTCGTCGCGTCCGGCTGCTCCAGCGGGAACAACGACGGTGGCGACGCCGGCGCCAGCAAGGACGGCGCGATCGTCATCGACGGCACCCAGCCGGAGAACCCCCTGGTTCCGGCGAACACCACCGAGACCGGTGGCGGCAAGGTCGTCGACTGGCTGTGGAGCGGCCTGGTCGAGTACCCCAACAACGGTGGGGCGCCGCAGAACCTGCTCGCCGAGTCGATCGACACGAGCGACTCGAAGGTCTTCAAGATCAAGATCAAGCAGAACACCAAGTTCCACGACGGCACCACCGTCAAGGCCGAGAGCTTCGTCAAGGCCTGGAACTGGGCTGCGTACGGCCCGAACGGCGCGCAGAACGCCTCCTTCTTCTCCGACATCCAGGGCTTCGACGAGGTCTTCACCGAGGACCCGGACGGCCCGGACGGCCCGCAGAAGGCCCCGGAGCCGAAGGCCAAGGAGATGTCCGGCCTGAAGGTCGTCGACGACTGGAACTTCGAGGTCACGCTCTCCGCGCCGACCGCCGTGTTCCCGACCAAGCTGGGCTACAGCGCCTTCATGCCGCTGCCGGACGCGTTCTTCTCGTCCACCCCGGCCGACTTCGGCAAGAAGCCGATCGGTAACGGCCCGGTGAGCCTCGTCTCCTGGCAGGACGACGTCGAGATCAAGCTGACCCGCTTCGACGACTACAGCCTGCGCGACAAGATGAAGATCAAGGACGTCACCGTCAAGATCTACCAGGACGACACGGCGGCGTACAACGACCTGCTCGCCGGCAACCTGGACTTCCAGCAGCAGGTTCCGGTCTCCGCGCTGGCCGGTGAGAAGTGGAAGACCGACCTGGGCGACCGGGCCATGGCCTCGACCACCCCGTCGACCGGCATCATCGCCTTCCCGATCTACGACAAGCGCTTCCAGAACCCGAAGCTGCGCAAGGCGATCTCGCTGTCCATCGACCGGCAGTCGATCACCGACAAGATCTTCTTCGGTAACCGCAAGCCGGCCGACAGCTGGGCCAACCCGCTGACCCCGGGCGCCGAGCCGGGCAACTGCACCGCCTGCAAGTTCGACGTGGCCCAGGCCAAGCAGCTCCTCCAGGAGGCCGGTGGCTTCCAGGGCAAGCTGACCCTGTCGTACAACGCGGACGCCAGCCACAAGGAGTGGATGGAGGCCGTCGCGCAGCAGATCAAGACCAACCTGAACATCGACGCGGTTGCCGTCGGCGTGCCGACCTTCGCGGTCTTCCGCGCCAACATCAACGCCTACAAGATGACCGGTGCCTACCGGGCCGGTTGGCAGCAGGACTACCCGGACGTCGAGAACTGGATCAACCCGCTCTACGTCACCGGTGGTTCCTCGAACGACGGCAAGTACAGCAACCCGCAGGTGGACGCCCTCGCCAAGGAGGCCTCCGCGGCCCCCAGCCTCGAGGAGGCCCACAAGAAGTTCGCTGAGGCCGTCAAGCTGATCGACCAGGACGTCCCCTCCATGCCGATCTACTTCGGTGGCCAGCAGTCCGGCCACTCGGAGAAGATCAAGAAGCTGGAGCTGTCCAACGTCGGTGAGCTCGACATCACCTCGGTCGAGCTCTGATCCGAACGGTCTGACCCCGGGTCGGGCTCGCCTACCGGTGAGCCCGACCCGGGGCCGTTCCGCGAGGGGGTGTACAACGAACCCCTCGCAACGTTGTCGCCGCCGCGCCGGCCCGCCCCGGCGCTCCCTGTCTGGAGGACCACCCCATGGGCCGTTATCTCTTGAGACGGCTGCTGCAACTCGTGCCGGTGTTCATCGGTACGACGTTCCTGATCTACTGGCTCGTCTGGTCCGTGCCCGGTGACCCCTTCGCCGGTAAGTGCGGCGACCGCGGTTGCCCGCCCAACTACCGGGCCATGATGACCGAGAAGTACAACCTCGACGAGTCGATCTGGGTGCAGTACGCGAGCTACATGAAGAACCTCGTGCAGGGGGACTTCGGGATCACGTTCGGCGGTCGCGAGATCAGCGACATCATCGCCACGTCGTACCCGAACACCCTGAAGCTGGCGGTGGTAGCCCTCGCCATCGAGGCCGTGATCGGTCTCGGCGCGGGCATTCTCACCGGCCTGCGGCGCAACGGCTTCCTGGACAACCTGGTCCTGGTCTCCACCCTCTTCCTGATCGCCCTGCCCGTCTTCGTCATCGGCTTCGTGCTGCAGTGGCTGCTCGGTGTGAAGTGGGGCATCATCAACCCGACCGTGTCCAACGAGATGCGGTTCAGTGAACTGATCGTGCCGGGCTTCGTGCTCGGAAGCGCATCGATGGCGTACATCGCCCGGGTGGCGCGTACGAGCATCGCCGAGAACCGGCGTGCCGACTACGTGCGTACCGCGATCGCCAAGGGCCTGCCCATGCGCCGCGTGGTCGGCGTGCACCTGCTGCGCAACTCGCTCATCCCGGTCGTCACCCTGCTCGGCACCGACCTCGGCGCCCTGATGGGCGGCGCGATCGTGACGGAGGGCATCTTCGGTATCAACGGCATCGGCCGCCAGGTGCTCCGCTCGATCGTGACGAAGGAGAGCGCTACCGTTGTCGGCATCGTGGTGGTGCTGGTGCTCGTCTATCTCATCATGAACCTGGTGGTCGACCTGCTCTACGCCGCCCTCGACCCGAGGATCCGCTATGAGTGACCGTCGCAGCGAACGATTCTTCCCAGCAGTCTGCGCGGGCAACCACGCCCGCGCCGAGCGCAGCGAGGTGCGGGCATGAGTGACCCGAGTACCGCGTCGATCGTGTCGACGCCGCCCGCGACCATGCCCACCGAGGCCGGTTCGGGCGCTCCCACAAACGCCGGCCTGCCGGAGAGCGCGAAGCAGCAGAAGCCCCGTGGCCTGCTCGGCGACGCCTGGATCGACCTGCGCCGCAAGCCGCTGTTCTGGATCTCGGCGACCTTCATCGTGCTGTTCCTCGTGATGGCGGCCTTCCCGTTCCTGTTCACCTCCGGCGACGCCGTGAACGGCACGCTGGAGCGCAGCCGGGTCGAGCCCTCGTCCTCCGCCTGGTTCGGTTACGACGTGCAGGGCCGTGACGTCTACGCCCGGGTCATCTACGGCGCCCGTGCCTCGATCGTGGTCGCGGTGGTCTCCACCGTCCTGACGCTTTTCGTCGGTGGCGCGATGGGCATCATCGCCGGCTACCGCGGCGGCTGGGTGGACGCGCTGCTGTCCCGCGTGGCGGACATCTTCTTCGGCCTGCCGTTCGTGCTCGGATCGATCGTCATCCTGACCACGTTCAACGGGTCCGGCAGCGACAACGGCGAGTGGACGATCATGGGCCTGGTCATCCTGTCCCTGAGCGTGCTGAGCTGGCCGGTCGTGATGCGGCTGATGCGCTCCTCGGTGCTCGCCACCAAGGAGGCCGACTACATCGTCGCGGCCCGCGCGCTCGGCGCCGGCACCGGCCGGATCATCCTCAAGCACCTGCTGCCGAACTGCCTGGCCCCGCTGCTGGTCTACGGCACGATCATGGTCGGCTCGTTCATCGGCGCCGAGGCCACGCTCTCGTTCCTGGGCATCGGCCTGAAGAGCCCGGTGGTCTCCTGGGGCATCATGATCAGCGAGGCGCAGAACTACATCCGGGTCTCGCCGTTCCTGCTGTTCTTCCCCTCCGCGTTCCTCGTCACCGCAGTGCTGAGCTTCGTCATGCTCGGCGAGGCGGTCCGCGAGGCCCTCGACCCGAAGCTCCGATAGGGGAACTGAGTTGTCCGACATTCTCGTGTCCGAGCAGTCCTCGCCGGGCGCCGACGGATCCGGCCGCCCCTCGGGCCGCCTGCTCGAGGTCGACGACCTTCGGGTGGAGTTCCGCACCCGGGACGGCGTCGCCAAGGTCATCAACGGAGTCACGTACCACGTCGACGCGGGGGAGACCCTCGCCGTGCTCGGCGAGTCCGGCTCCGGCAAGAGCGTCACCGCGCAGACCATCATGGGCATCCTGGACACCCCGCCCGGCTTCGTCACCGGCGGCAAGGTCCGCTTCCACGGCAAGGACATGCTCACCATGTCCCCCGAGCAGCGGCGGCGGATCCGTGGCGAGGGCATCGCCATGATCTTCCAGGACTCGCTCTCGGCCCTCAACCCGGTTTTCACTGTCGGCTTCCAGATCGCCGAGCAGTTCCGCATCCGGCGCGGCATGAGCCGCTCGGACGCCAAGAAGCGCGCGATCGAGATGCTCGACCAGGTGAAGATCCCCAACGCCAAGGGCCGGTTCAGCAACTACCCGCACCAGTTCTCCGGCGGTATGCGGCAGCGCGCCATGATCGCCATGTCGCTGGCGCTTGACCCCGAGGTGCTGATCGCCGACGAGCCGACCACCGCGCTGGACGTGACGGTGCAGGCCCAGATCATGGACCTGCTGGGCGAACTCCAGCGGGAACGGCAGATGGGCATGATCCTGATCACCCACGACCTCGGCGTGGTCGCCGACGTCGCGGACCGGATCGCGGTCATGTACGCCGGCCGGATCGTCGAGGAAGCCGACGTCTACGACCTGTACCGCAAGCCGGGACACCCGTACACGCTCGGCCTGCTCAACTCGATCCCGCGGATGGACGAGAAGGGGCAGGAGCTCCGCACCATCAAGGGCCTCCCGCCGAACCTGATGAACATCCCGACGGGCTGCGCGTTCAACCCGCGCTGCCCGATGGCGCAGCCGGTGTGCCGGGAGAAGGTCCCGCCGCTGCTGCAACTGGGCAACGGCCGGGCCAGCGCCTGCCACTTCGCCGAGGAACTGGTGAACCGTGACTGAACACATCATCGAGGTCCGCGACCTGGTCAAGCACTACCCCGTGACCCGGGGCGTGGTGTTCAAGAAGACCATCGGCCAGGTCAAGGCGGTCGACGGCGTCTCCTTCGACCTCAAGGCCGGCGAGACGCTCGGCGTGGTCGGCGAGTCGGGCTGCGGCAAGTCGACGCTCGCCCGCGTGCTGATGAACCTGGAGAAGCCGACCTCCGGTCAGGTGCTCTACAAGGGCCAGGACATCTCCAAGCTCTCCGGTGGCGCGCTGCGGCGGCTGCGCCGGCAGATCCAGCTGGTGATGCAGGACCCGTACACCTCGCTGAACCCCCGGATGACTGTGGGTGACCTGATCGGCGAGCCGTTCGAGATCCACCCCGAGGTGGCTCCGCGCGGCAGCCGGCGCGGCAAGGTCAAGGAGCTGCTCGACCTGGTCGGCCTCAACCCGGAGCACATCAACCGGTACCCGCACCAGTTCTCCGGCGGCCAGCGGCAGCGCATCGGCATCGCCCGGGCGCTGGCGCTGCGGCCCGAGGTGATCGTCTGCGACGAGCCGGTGTCGGCCCTGGACGTCTCGATCCAGGCCCAGGTGATGAACCTGCTGGAGAAGCTCCAGGCCGAGTTCGGGCTGTCGTACGTCTTCATCGCCCACGACCTGTCCGTGGTGCGGCACCTCTCCGACCGGGTCGCCGTGATGTACCTGGGCAAGATGGTGGAGATCGGCACCGAGGACGAGATCTACGAGCGGCCGACCCACCCGTACACCCAGGCGCTGCTGTCGGCGGTGCCGGTGCCGGACCCGACCGTGCGCGAGAGCAAGGCGATCATCCGGCTCCAGGGCGACGTGCCGTCGCCGGTAAGCCCGCCCTCGGGCTGCCGGTTCCGCACCCGGTGCTGGAAGGCGCAGGACGTCTGCGCCCAGGAGGTGCCGCTGCTCCAGATCCGGTCGGGCTCGGACCACCCGAGCGCCTGCCACTTCGCGGAGAAGCGGGAGATCGTCGTCACCCACGAGGTGGCCTGATCCGTTCCGGACCGCCTGCCGGCGTCAGCTCGACGCCGGCAGGCGGTTCGTCGTATCCGGGGACGTCACCGCGTCACAGCGGGCCGCGACCGGCGCGCAGCAGCAGGAGCGCGAGCTGCGTGCCGTCGGCGCCGAGCTCGGCGCGGAACCGTTCCAGGATCTCCCGCTCGCGGGAGAGCACCAGCCGGGTGCCGCCGGAGGCCATCCGGGTCGCGCCGACCTCCTGGGAGAGCGCGGCCCGCTCCTGCCAGAGCGCGATGAGGGTGCGGTCGATCTCGTCGATGCGCCGCCGGATCTCACCGATCCGCTCCGCCGCCGCCGCGTCGTCGGTGCCGGTCCGGGCCGCCGCGGCACCGGTCGGGTCGCCGCCGGCCGGCCGGCCGTCGCGCGCCAGGCTGCCGTCCACCACGTCAGTCATCATCGTCGTCCCTCTCGGGGCTCGGGCCCGGTACCCGGATCCCGGAACGAAAACGCCCCGGGCTCTGGGGAGCCCGGGGCGGTTCGTAGGTCTGTGATCAGGCGCGACCCACGGCTGCCGGACTCCCGGTGCCGTAGTAAAAGTAGGAGCGCTGATCGAACACGTCGTCGAGTATGCCGACCACCTGGGCGGGCGCGCAAGAAGACGCACCAACAGGTGAGACGTCGAGCGGTGGCGCGGGCGGGGAAGTGTCCGCCCGGCGGCATAGACTCGGGCTGCGATGCATCCTCTCTTCGACATTCCCACATCCCCGCCCGCGCCGGAGTCCCGGCCCACCCCGGCCCGCCGCTCCGCGGGCGCCGGGTCGGACCCGCAGGCCCTCCTCGACGGCCTGAACGGCCCCCAGCGGGACGCGGTGACCCACGCCGGCTCCCCGCTGCTGATCGTGGCCGGTGCCGGCTCCGGCAAGACCCGGGTGCTGACCAACCGGATCGCCTACCTGCTCGCCGCCCGCGACGTGCACCCCGGCGAGATCATCGCGATCACGTTCACCAACAAGGCCGCCGGCGAGATGAAGGAGCGGGTGGCCGCGCTGGTCGGCCCGCGCGCCCGGCTCATGTGGGTCTCCACGTTCCACTCCGCCTGCGTACGCATCCTGCGGGCCGAGCACGAGCACGCCGGCCTTAAGTCGACGTTCTCGATCTACGACGCGGACGACTCGCGCCGGTTGATGCAGATGGTCGCCCGCGAGCTGGACCTGGACCCGAAGCGCTACCCGGCCCGGGGCCTTGCCGCCCAGGTGTCGAACCTGAAGAACGAGCTGGTCGACCCGGAGGAGTTCGCCGGCCGCGCCAAGGGGCCGAACGAGCGCGCGCTGGCCGAGGCGTACACGCTCTACCAGCGGCGGCTGCGCGAGGCGCACGCGCTGGACTTCGACGACCTGATCATGACGACGGTGCACCTGCTCCAGTCGCACCCGCACGTGGCGGAGAGCTACCGGCGCCGGTTCCGGCACGTGCTCGTCGACGAATACCAGGACACCAACCACGCCCAGTACGTGCTGATCAAGGAGCTGGTCTCCGGCACCGAGGGGATCCCGCCGGCCGAGCTGTGCGTGGTCGGTGACGCCGACCAGTCGATCTACGCGTTCCGTGGCGCGACCATCCGCAACATCCTGGAGTTCGAGCGGGACTTCACCGACGCCCGCACGATCCTGCTGGAGCAGAACTACCGCTCGACCCAGACCATCCTCAACGCGGCAAACGCGGTGATCGACCGCAACACCTCGCGCAAGCCGAAGCGGCTGTGGAGCGACGCCGGGTCCGGCGAGCAGATCGTCGGGTACGTCGCCGACACCGAGCACGCCGAGGCCGACTGGGTGGCCCGGGAGATCGACCGGCTGGTCGACGACGGCGAGACCCGCCCGGGTGACGTGGCGGTGTTCTACCGCACAAACGCCATGTCCCGCGTGTTCGAGGAGGTGTTCATCCGGGTCGGCCTGCCCTACAAGGTGGTCGGCGGGGTGCGCTTCTACGAGCGCAAGGAGGTCCGCGACGCGCTCGCGTACCTGCGCGCGGTGGTGAACGACGACGACACGGTGAGCCTGCGCCGGGTCCTCAACACCCCGCGCCGGGGGATCGGCGAGCGGGCCGAGGCGTGCGTGGAGGCGCTGAGTGCCCGGGACCGCATCTCCTTCGGCGCCGCGCTGCGCCGGGCCAAGGACGCGCCGGGCATCTCGACCCGGGCGGCGAACGGCATCGCCGAGTTCGTCGCGCTGCTCGACGCGGCGCGGGAGCTGGCCGACACCGGCACCCCGGAGGAGGTGCTGGAGGCGGTGCTGACCCGCTCGGGCTACCTCGCCGAGCTGGAGGAGAGCCTCGACCCGCAGGACGCCGGCCGGGTGGACAACCTCCAGGAACTGGTGAGCGTCGCCCGGGAGTACACCGAGCGGATCGAGGCGCTCGGCGCCGACGACGAGCGGGCCACGCTGGCCGGATTCCTGGAGCAGGTGGCGCTGGTCGCCGACGCCGACCAGATCCCCTCCGACGACCCGGACCACCAAGGCGTGGTCACCCTGATGACGCTGCACACCGCCAAGGGCCTGGAGTTCCCGGTGGTCTTCCTGACCGGCCTGGAGGACGGCGTCTTCCCGCACCTGCGCTCGCTCGGCGACACCCGCGAGCTGGAGGAGGAGCGGCGGCTGGCGTACGTGGGCATCACCCGGGCCCGCCAGCGCCTCTACCTGTCCCGCGCGGTGACCCGGTCCGCCTGGGGCGCGCCCGCCTACAACCCGCCGTCGCGGTTCCTGGAGGAGCTGCCGCCGGAGCTGGTCCGCTGGGAGCGCACCGAAGGGTCGTACACCTCGTGGGGTGGCGGGGGCGGTGGTGTCGGTGGCCGGGCGGACCGGCTGGGCCGCGGCGGCTTCGCCGGCGGCACGCCCAAGGCGACCGAGCTGGCGAAGCGGCTGGGCGTGGACGCCAGCCGCCTGGCCACCGCGAGCGAGCTGAAGCAGGCCCCGAAGGTCTCGGCCGGGGACCGGGTCAACCACCAGCGGTACGGCCTGGGCCGGGTGCTGGCGGTGGAGGGTGCCGGACCTGGTGCCCGGGTCCAGATCGACTTCGGCGACCAGACCATGTGGCTGGTGCTGCGGCACGCCCCGATCGACAAGCTCTGAGCGCCGGGCGGTCATAACCAGGCGACACTCAACCCCCGGCGGCACCGGTCGCGTCTTCCTCTGCATCCGCTCGTGGACGCGAGACGGATGCGACCTGGAGGTGGCGTGAGCCGCGACGAGGACGACGAGCAGTTCCGGCTGTTCGTCCAACGACAGTGGGCAAGGCTGCTCCGCACGGCCTACCTGCTGACCGGCGACCGGGGGACGGCCGAGGACCTGGTGCAGTCGGCGCTGGAGAAGACCCATCGGCGCTGGGGGAGGGTGCTGCGCCGGGACGCGCCCGAGGTCTACGTACGCCGGGCGATGGTCAACACGGCCATCTCCTGGCGGCGCCGGCGGCGGCCGCTGGAGGTGCCGCTGCTGACCTCCGACAACGCGCCGGTGCCTGACGCGTACGCGCAGGTGGAGCAGCGGCGACTGCTGCTCACCGCGCTGCGCCGGTTACCGCCCAGAACCCAGGCCGTTCTGGTGCTGCGCTACTTCGAGGATCTCAGCGAGGCGGACACCGCCCGGGTCCTCGGCTGCTCCGTCGGCTCGGTGAAGAGCCAGGCGTCGCGCGGGCTGGCCCGGCTGCGGGCCGAGTTCGCCGCACCCGCCCCCGCGTCCCCGGTACGGCTTCAGGAGGATCCGGCATGACCGAGAGCTTCGTCCGTTCGACGCTCGGTCCCGCGCTGCGGCAGGCCGCGCACGGTGTCGGCGTACCCGATGATCCGTGGCCGGGGTTCGCCAGGCGCGAGCGACGGCACCGGCGCAACCGGCTGATCCGGGCGGCGGTGGCGGCGGTCGTGGCCGCGCTCGTCGGGGTCCAGGCGAACCTGGTGCCCCTCCCGGGCTGGGCGCCCGGCATCGCTGTCGCCGCCGCCCCGGCGGCGCTGCTGGACGCGCCGCCCCGGGGCGCGCTGGCCGGCGATCGGGCCTGGCTGGACGCGCTACGGGAGCGGATCAGCGCCGATCCGGCGATGGGCACCCCCACCGTACTGGGTGGCTCGAAGCCGGACGGCTTCTGGAAGGTCGGCGATCGCGACCGGATCCGTCTGCTCTACGGCAGTGACCGGCCGGGCCGCCGGGTCGCGCTGGTGGCGGTGCCGCTGCGGTTCGGCCTGCTCACCAAGGCGGCGCTGGTCTGGTACGTGGGCCCGGCCGGGGCCGGCGCCGGGCAGATGCGCTACGCCGGTCACAGCGAGGGCGTCGACGACCCGGTCATGACTCTGATGCAGGCCGGTCCGGACGGGGGCGGATTCGCTGTCGTCGTCGGGCCCGTGGAGTCCGCTGTCACGATCAGTGGCGACCCTCGGTACACGCCGAGGGGAACGCTGGAGTACGAGGACATCGCCAGGGCGGACGGCAGCGGGGTCGGGTTCGCCGTCCTGCCTCCCGGGCCGCTGCGGCGCGAACCCGTCGTCCGGGTGAGCCGCGACAACAACGTGCTCTTCCAGGGCGGCCTGGGCGGCGGCCCGTACGCCGGGATCGACCCGACCGCGCGGGAGATGGACGTCCTGCTCACCGCTGCCCGGCGGGGTGCCCGAGGCGCGCCGCTGGCCGACGCCGACCTGCGCGAAGTCGTCGGATGGGCACTCCTCGACAGTCGCCTGCCGGCGGCCGGGACGACGGTACGGGTGCGCTGGTCGGGCAGCGAGGGCGGCCGGCCCGCCGTGCTGCTCACCGTGCAGCCCGCGGGCGGCGGGGTGATCGCGTACGCCACGCACGGCGACCACCGCACCGGCTGGGGGACCGACCTGCGGCTGCTGCTGCCGGCCGAGGGCGCCGACCGGAGGCCGATCGGCTGGCGGATCCGGGCCGACGACGGCACCCGTCCGCCCACCGACCAGGTGCGGGTGATCGCCCCGCCGGACGCGGCCCGCGTCACGGTCACGGTCGGCGGTGAACCCCCGGCCACCGTCACGCTCGACGCGTCGAACGCCGGCACCACCCGGGTGCCGCCGGACCAGCCGGCCACGCTCACCGCGTACGCCACCGACGGCAGCGTCCTCGGCGCCACTCCGGTGCCGCCGGTCGAGGCGGACATGTCGGGCCTGCCCGGCGACAGCCCGGCCACCCGGGTGACCCCCTGACGAAATGGAGGCGTGGCCGAGCCGGAGACGGCTCGGCCACGCCGACGGATCGCCCGCGTCAGCAGGCCACGTCGATGCCCCGGGCACGCAGGAACGGCGCCGGATCGATCTGGTTCCACATCGTGCCCTGGTGCACCTCGAAGTGCAGGTGCGGGCCGGTGGAGTCGCCGGTGGAGCCCTCGTACCCGATGACCTGACCGGCCTTGACCGTGTCGCCCACGGCGACTGCGAGCCGGCTCTGGTGGGCGTAGTGGGTCAGGTAGCCGTTGTGGTGGTCGATGAAGACCGAGATGCCGTAGCCGTCGCCCACGTCACCGGCCTTGACCACGGTGCCCGCCGCGGCGGCGCGGATCGGCGTGCCGGCCGGCATGGCGAAGTCGATGCCGGCGTGCTGGGTGCCCCAGCGGGGCCCGTAGCAGGACGTGATGTCGGCGCCCTTCATCGGGACGACCCAGCTGGGCTTCTTCGCCACAGTCGTCTTCTTGGGCTTCGGCTGGGGCTTCGCGGTCGCCGTCTTCTTCGGCGCCGGGGTGGTCGTGCTCGCGCTCGGGCTCGGCGACGGGCTGGCCGGTACGGCGGACGGGGTGACCGGCTCACGGGCCGAGCGGTCGGCGCGGGCGGCGTCGTCGGCGCGGGCCGCCACGCCGAGGTCGACGGCGGCCGGGGTGGGGTCGGACGGGGCGGTGGTGACGACCACGCCACCGATGCCGAGGCCGAGCACTGCCACCGCGCCGGTGACCACGTAGACGGCGCGCCGGGCTCGGCGCGGGCGCCGGTGCCGGGCGGGAGCGTTGTCCGGGGTGGGGCTGCTGTGCTGCACGGAATCCTTCATCGGTTTCGAGGGGCACGTGACCTCGAAATACTGGTGTCGGTGCAGGTCGCAGCGGGTATGGGGGTGCGGAGGCGGTGGCGCGTGGCCGTCGCGGCACGTCCGGTTTTCCACCGGCCGGCCGGTTCGGCCGAAGAGACGATCTTCGGTGGTTGTGCTCCCGCTCACACTCGTCGGTGTGACGTGGCAGACATCGGCACAGACGAAACCGCCCGGACCGTGCGGTCCGGGCGGTTAAGAGGCGTTACGGAGCGTCAGGATGCGGCTGCGTCGCTGTAAACCGCCTCGACTTCGAGCTGAATGTCCACTCCGCGATCCTTGAGGAACGCCACCGGGTCCTGCGGCTGGCCCTTGACATGGATCTCGAGGTGCAGGTGGGAGCCGTAGGAGTGGCCGGTGTTGCCGACCAGGCCGAGCTGGTCGCCAGCCTTCACCTCCTGGCCCTCCTTGACCGTCACCGCGGAGGAGTGGCCGTAGATGGCCTCGCTGCCGTCGGAGTGCTGGACGATGACGGCGTAGCCGTAGCCGCCGAACCAGCCGGCCTTGGTGACGGTGCCGGCGTGGACCGCCTTGTAGGGCGTGCCCTCCGGGGCGACCAGGTCGATGCCGGTGTGCAGCTTGCCCCAGCGCATGCCGTAGGGGGACTTGAAGTCGTAGCCGTGCAGCGGCAGGAGCCACGGGTCCTGCTCGGCGGCCTTGCGGTCGGAGCGGTCGGAACGGGAGGGGACGTCCGCGCTGTCGGCGCGGGCGGCGGCGTCCTGGCTGGCGACCGAGGCTTGCCGGAGCTCGTCCAGGACCGACGGGTTGACGCTCTTGGCGTCGGGAAGGGCGTTCGCGCCGATGGCGACGATGCCGGCGCCGACGAACGCGGTGGTGACCACCGCGGCGTAGCGGCTCCGCGGGGGGGTGGGTACGCGGCGGCGGCCGCGATAGCGATCGGGCTCAGACGACAGGCGCTGGCGCACGCACACCCTCCGTTGTCGGGGATCCGATGCGACTCCGGACCGTTCGGTGAAGCTCTGTCGAACCTCCGGTGTCGCGTCGTCACCCGTCCGTGGACCTGATGACAACCGTGGACACGTTAGCCAACAGCCACTCCTGTCACAAGCCGAAGCGCCGAAATGCCGATTCGTTATGTCCAATTCCATCCGGCCTTGTCATATCTCGTGCCGCCAGTCGGATGGCCCGTCGACTGCCCATTCGTCGCGGACAGTGACCGAACGGCGGAGGTGTCCGGCTTTCCGCGTACCCGGGTGGGCGGTAGGGGGGCGGCTCGTATGTGGGAAGGTCCGGCCCCGCTTCCCGCCTCCCGTCCGGCCGGGTTACCGTTCGTTCAGGTCAGGAGTGCCGGTGAAAGGTGTGCGCAGATGAGCTCTCGTATCCGGGTCGTCGTCGCGAAGCCCGGCCTGGACGGCCACGACCGGGGAGCGAAGGTGGTCGCCCGTGCCCTGCGTGACGCCGGCATGGAGGTCATCTACACCGGCCTGCACCAGACGCCCGAGCAGATCGTCGAGACCGCCATCCAGGAGGACGCGGACGCGGTCGGCCTGTCGGTGCTCTCCGGCGCGCACATGACGCTGTTCAAGCGCGTCGTCGAACTGCTCACCGAGCGCGACGCCACCGACATCGTGGTGTTCGGCGGCGGCATCATCCCCGAGGCCGACATCCCGGAGCTGGAGCGGCTCGGCGTCGCGAAGATCTTCACCCCGGGTGCCACCACCGGGTCGATCGTCGAGTGGGTACGGGAGAACGTCGCCCAGCCGGTCGGCTGACCCGCCGCGTCGTCGGCCGTCGCTGTCCGGCCGCCGCGTTCCCGGCTCCGGGCACGGGGGAGGGGCCGGACGCACCCCTCACACGCCCGGCCCCTCTATGCACGATGCCCCGCCGCCACCCCTCGACCGACAGGGCATCGGCCGCTCCCGTCGCCGCGCTTGACCAGCGCGCCGACATCACACTCAACGACGCCCCCGACGGGCGGTTACGCCCCGGTCCGGAGATCCCCCGGACGGCTGACGCCCGCGCCCGCCGGGGCGGCCGTGCCCGGCCCGGCCGGACGACGGCCTGTGCATTACCGCACACCCCGCACCCGCTCGGTTGCCGCCCGTTCCCATCTCGTTAGGCTGCGGCAAATGGCCTGTCTCATCTGATGACAGGCGTCAAACTGATTTTCCGAAGCTGGTGGCGGCGCGACGGCGCGCCGCGGAGACGGGACGGGACGCGCAATCGTGGACCTGTACGAGTACCAGGGGCGGGACCTGTTCGAGCGGCACGGCTTGCCCGTGCTCGCCGGCGGCGTCGCCACTACCCCGGAGGAGGCCCGCGCGATCGCCGAACGCCTCGGCGGCCGGGTGGTCGTCAAGGCGCAGGTGAAGGTCGGTGGCCGCGGCAAGGCCGGCGGCGTGAAGCTGGCCGAGGGCGCGGAGGAGACGGTGGCCCGGGCCACCGACATCCTCGGCATGGACATCAAGGGTCACACCGTCCACAAGGTCATGATCACCGTGACCGCGGACGTGGCCGAGGAGTACTACTTCTCGTACCTGCTCGACCGGGCGAACCGCACCTTCCTCTGCATCGCCAGCGTGGCCGGCGGTATGGACATCGAGCAGGTCGCGGCCGAGACCCCGGAGCGGGTCGTGAAGGCGCCGATCGACGCCAACACCGGCGTGGACGAGGCCAAGGCACGCGAGATCGTCACCGCGGCCGGCTTCCCGGCCGAGATCGCCGACCAGGTGGTCGAGGTCGCGGTCAAGCTGTGGCAGGCGTTCGTGGCCGAGGACGCCACGCTCGTCGAGGTGAACCCGCTGGCCACCACCAAGGACGGCAAGCTGCTGCTCCTGGACGCCAAGGTCACCCTCGACGAGAACGCCGGGTTCCGGCACCCGGACCACGAGGCCCTGGTCGACCAGGCGTCGGTGGACCCGCTGGAGCAGGCCGCGAAGGCCAAGGACCTCAACTACGTCAAGCTCGACGGCGAGGTCGGCATCATCGGCAACGGCGCGGGCCTGGTCATGTCCACGCTCGACGTGGTCGCGTACGCGGGCGAGCGGCACGGCGGTGTCAAGCCGGCCAACTTCCTCGACATCGGCGGCGGCGCGAGCGCCGAGGTGATGGCGAACGGGCTGGAGATCGTCCTGTCCGACCCGTCGGTCAAGAGCGTCTTCGTAAACGTCTTCGGCGGCATCACCGCCTGCGACGCGGTAGCCAACGGCATCGTGCAGGCGCTGGCACTGCTGGAGCAGCGCGGCGAGAAGGCCACCAAGCCGCTCGTCGTGCGCCTCGACGGCAACAACGCCGAGGCCGGCCGGGCGATCCTCGACGGCGCGGCCAACCCGCTGATCCAGCGGGTCGACACCATGGACGGCGCGGCCGAGCGGGCCGCCGAGCTGGCAGCTGCGGGGGTCTGACAATGGCTATCTGGCTGACCAAGGACTCCAAGGTCATCGTGCAGGGGATGACCGGTTCCGAGGGTTCCAAGCACACCCGGCGGATGCTCGCCGCCGGCACCAACGTGGTCGGCGGCGTGAACCCGCGCAAGGCCGGCACCACTGTCGACTTCGACGGCACCGAGCTGCCGGTCTTCGCGTCCGTCGCGGACGCGATGAAGTCCACCGGTGCCGACGTCACCGTCATCTTCGTGCCGCCGCAGTTCACCAAGGCCGCCGTGGTCGAGGCGATCGACGCCGGCATCGACCTGGCCGTGGTGATCACCGAGGGCGTGCCGGTGCACGACACCGCCGCGTTCTGGGCGTACAACAAGGCCAAGGGCGAGCGCACCCGGATCATCGGCCCGAACTGCCCGGGCATCGCCTCGCCGGGCGCGTCGAACGCCGGCATCATCCCGGCCGACATCACCGGCTCCGGCCGGATCGGTCTGGTCAGCAAGAGCGGCACGCTGACCTACCAGATGATGTACGAGCTGCGCGACATCGGCTTCTCCACCTGCGTCGGCATCGGCGGTGACCCGATCATCGGCACCACCCACATCGACGCCCTGGCCGCCTTCGAGGCGGACCCGGAGACCGACGCGATCGTCATGATCGGTGAGATCGGTGGCGACGCCGAGGAGCGGGCGGCCGAGTTCATCAAGGCCAACGTCACCAAGCCGGTGGTCGGCTACATCGCCGGCTTCACCGCCCCGCCCGGCAAGACCATGGGTCACGCCGGCGCGATCATCTCGGGCTCGGCGGGCACCGCCGACGCCAAGAAGGCGGCGCTGGAGGCGGTGGGCGTCAAGGTCGGCAAGACCCCGACCGAGACCGCCAACCTGATGCGGGAGCTCATGTCCGGCCGCTGAGCGGCCGAGCGACACGCCGAGAGGGCCGATCGGGCAACCGGTCGGCCCTCTCGCGTTCAGCGGTACCAGTACGGGTAGTACGAGTTGCCCCGGGCGCGCACGATGGCGCTGGCGACGATGTTGATCACACCGAAGGCGATGCCCAGCCAGCCCAGCAACTGCGACCTGCCGTTGCGCCGGGCGTCGCGGATCGACAGCGCGCCGAAGACGATGCCCAGGATGCCGCAGCAGAACAGGCCGAAGACGATGCCGAGGACGCCCCAGAGCGTGGTCCGGTCCCGGCCGACGGCCGGTGGCGGCGGGGGCGGCGGATACGGAGCGTGCACGGCTTCCTCCGAGCGGTCGGCACCGCGACGGGAACGGTCGCGTCTGAGGCCGAGGCTAGACCGGATCAGCGCCGCCGGGGCCGGGGTTCGGCGAACTCGCCAGGCAACCGGCCCGGTATCGGACTGCCGTCCTTCCCGCGGCGTGCCAGAGTAGACACGATGTCACGCGTCACCCCTGACCAGCCCCGCCGTCCGGCCACCGGTCCCCCCGCCGGCGCCCGGCCGCCCGGCCGTGCCCGCCCGGCCGCGCGCGTGCCCGCGCCCCGATCGGGTACCGAGCCCCGCAGCCGGGCCCCGCTGCCGGTCGCCGCCGGGGTGGCCGCGCTCTGGGCGGCGCTGACCTCCTGGCTGCCGGTCTCCGCCGTGCTGGGCCTCGCCCAGCTCAGCGAGGACGCCGGATCGCTCGGCGGCGCGCTCCGCGCCGGCCTGGCCGGCTGGCTGCTCGGCCACGGGGTGCCGCTGCAGACCACCGCCGGTCCGCTCGGCCTGGCGCCGCTCGCGCTCAGCGCGCTCGCCGTCTGGCGGCTCACCCGCGCCGGGGTGCACGTCAGCCGGGCCGTCGGCGCGCGCGGCGCGGGCTCACCGCGCCAGGCGCTCACCGTCGCGGTCGCCGTCGGCATCGCGTACGCGCTGCTCGGCGCACTCGCCGCGTTCGCCGTCGACGCCGGCGGCCTGCGGGTCTCTCCGGTCACCGCCGCGCTCACGTTCGCCGCGTTCGGCGTGTCCGCCGCCCTGGTCGGCGCGCTGCGCACCACAGGTGTCTGGGCGGTGCTGGTCGAGCGCTGCCCACCGCCGGTGCGCGACGGTCTGCGTACCGGACTGGTGGCGGCGCTGCTGCTGTGCGGCGCGGGTGCCGGTGCGGCCGGGCTGGCGGTGGCCACCGGTGGCGGCGACGCGGCCGACATGATCGGGGCGTACCGGACCGGGGTGGCCGGTCAGGCAGGCATCACCCTGGTCAGCCTCGCCTACGCGCCGAACGCGACCGCCTGGTCGGCGAGCTATCTGCTCGGTCCCGGGTTCGCGGTCGGCACCGACACCGCCGTCCGTACGAGCGAGGTCTCCGTGGGTGCGCTGCCGGCCGTACCGCTGCTGGCCGGCCTGCCGCGGGGCCCGATGGACGGGCTGGGTGGCGCGCTGCTCGCAGTGCCGGTGCTGGCCGCGATGGCGGCCGGCTGGCTGCTGGCCCGGCGGCTGCTGCGCGCGGCGGCCGAGGAACGGGCCGAGGTGGGCTGGCCGGCGCTGCTGCTGCCGGCCGCGCTCGCCGGACCGGTCGCGGGCGCGCTGCTGGGGCTGTTCGCGGCGGCCTCCGGCGGGTCGCTCGGCGGTGGCCGGTTGGCCGAGGTCGGGCCGTCACCGTGGGCGGTGGCCGCGGTGGCCACGCTCGTGATCGGGGTGGGCGCGGTACTCGGCGCCGCCGCCACCCGCACGCTGACCCGCACCCGTTGACCCGCACCCGCTGACGCGCCGCCTCCGGGGCCCGGAGACGCGTCAGGGGCGCCCACCGGAAGGTGGACGCCCCTGGACGACTGACGATCAGGGCTGGGCGGGCAGGCTGACGTTTGCGACGATGCCCAGGATGATCAGGATGATGCCCAGGCCGGCGCCGATCGCGCCGCAGATCAGACCGGTCTTGGCCTGACCGTCGTTGTTGGCGAGCCCCTGCGCGGCCTTCTGGCGGCCCAGGTAGCCGGTGACCGCCGCCGCGATACCCAGCGGGATGCCGAGGTAGAAGCAGCAGACCATCGGGATCGAGGCGATACCGAGGATCATGGACACGAGGCCCAGCGTGTTGTTCGGGGCCTGGCCCGCCCCGGCCGGGTAGCCGGCACCCGGGTACTGCGGCGCGGCACCGTACGGCTGCTGCTGCGCGTACGGGTCCTGGCCGTAGGCGGGCTGACCCGAGGTGGGCTGGCCGTACGGCTGGCCCGAGGTGGGCTGCTGGCCGTACTGCGGCTGCTGCCCGTACTGCGGCTGCTGCCCGTACTGGGGCTGCTGGCCGTACTGCGGGGCCTGCGGCGGCTGGGCGTACGGGTCGTGCGGCTGAGCGTTCGGGTCCTGGTTCGGCTGCTGGCCGTACGGGTCCTGTCCGGGGTAACCGGGCTGCATGTCTGGGTGCTCCTCAGATCGGTTCGGGTTGTCCGTCAGTTTGTGCTGCTGCCGCCGACGAGACCAGCCAGGCCGCCGAAGAGGCAACACACCACGATGAGGCCGATCCAGACCAGGCCGACGATGAGGGCCCACTTGGACCACTTCTTGGACTCGGCCGCGGCGGCCTGCGCGCCGGCGTAGTCACCCTGCTGGATCAGCGGGTTGACCTTCGACGCGTTGATGATGGCCGGGATCGCGAGCGGCCAGAACAGGAAGATCGCGACGATGGACATCGTCATGTTGTTGTCGATCTGCTGCGGCTGCTGCGGGGGGTATCCGGGCTGCATGGAGGTACTCCTCGGTCCGACGGCACGCGGCGTGCCGGATTCTTCGTGGGGGTGCGGGCCGGGCGCGAGGCCGGACACCGGGCGACCGGCAGCGTACCGCGATCACGCCACCCGGGAGGTCAACCGATGAGCCGCCGCCCCGCGGCCGGGCCGCCTGACCTGCCCGATAGGGTTGCCCGGTGACCGAGCCCGCGTCCGTCGCCCGCCTCGTCGTCCTCGTCTCCGGTTCCGGCAGCAACCTCCAGGCGCTGCTGGACGCCACCGCCGACCCCGGGTACGGCGCCCGGGTGGTCGCGGTCGGCGCCGACCGGGACGGGATCGCCGGCCTGGACCGGGCCGCCGCCGCGGGCGTGCCGTCCTTCGTCGAGCGGGTCAAGGACCACCCCACCCGCGCCGACTGGGACAAGGCGCTCACCGCGCAGGTCGCCGAGCACCGGCCCGACCTGGTCATCAGCGCCGGGTTCCTCAAGCTGGTCGGCCCGGAGTTCCTGGCCGCGTTCGGCGACCGCTATCTCAACACGCACAACACGCTGCTGCCGGCGTTCCCCGGCATCCACGGCCCCCGCGACGCGCTGGCGTACGGCGTGAAGGTCACCGGGGCCACCCTGTTCTTCGTCGACGCGGGCATGGACACCGGCCCGATCGTGGCCCAGGTCGCCGTGCCGGTGCAGGACGACGACGACGAGGACACGCTCACCGAGCGCATCAAGTCCGCCGAGCGGCGCCAGCTCGTCGAGCAGGTCGGCCGCCTGGTCCGTGAAGGTTGGACGATCACCGGCAGAAAGGTCACCATCCCGTGAACGCCACTGAGGACGCCGGCCGCCGCCCGATCCGGCGCGCGCTGGTCAGCGTCTACGACAAGACCGGCCTCGCCGAGCTGGCCCGCGCCCTGCACGAGGCCGGCGTGGAGATCGTGTCGACCGGGAGCACCGCGTCGACGATCGCCGGCGCCGGGGTGCCGGTGACGCCGGTCGAGCAGGTCACCGGCTTCCCGGAGATCCTCGACGGGCGGGTCAAGACGCTGCACCCGAAGATCCACGGCGGCCTCCTCGCCGACCTGCGCAAGGACGCGCACGCCGCCCAGCTCGACGAGCACGGCATCGCCGGCATCGACCTGCTGGTCTCCAACCTGTACCCGTTCCAGGCCACCGTCGCCTCCGGCGCCGGCACCGACGAGTGCGTCGAGCAGATCGACATCGGCGGCCCGGCGATGGTGCGGGCCGCGGCGAAGAACCACGCCTCGGTGGCGGTGGTGACCGACCCGGCCGCGTACCCGGCGGTGGTGGCGGCGCTCGCCGAGGGCGGCTTCACGCCGGCCCGGCGCCGGGCGCTGGCGGCCCGCGCGTTCGCCGACATCGCCGACTACGACGTCGCGGTGGCCGACTGGTTCGCCACCACCGTGTCGCCGGCCGAGGACGGCTGGCCGGAGTTCGCCGGGCTGGCGCTGCGCCGCCAGGCGGTGCTGCGGTACGGCGAGAACCCGCACCAGGCGGCGGCGCTCTACACCGATCCGGGCGCGCCGGCCGGGCTGGCCCAGGCCGAGCAGCTGCACGGCAAGGAGATGTCCTACAACAACTACGTCGACGCGGACGCCGCCTGGCGTGCCGCCAACGACTTCCCGGACCAGCCGGCGGTGGCGATCATCAAGCACGCCAACCCGTGCGGCATCGCCGTCGGCGCCGACGTGGCCGAGGCGCACCGCAAGGCGCACGCCTGCGACCCGGTCTCCGCGTTCGGCGGCGTGATCGCGGTGAACCGGCCGGTCGACGCGGCGATGGCCGGCCAGGTCGCGGAGATCTTCACCGAGGTGCTGGTGGCGCCCGGCTTCGACGAGGACGCGCTGGAGCTGCTGCGGGCCAAGAAGAACCTCCGCCTGCTGCGGGCGCCCGAGTTCGCCGTACGACCCGCCGAGTGGCGGCAGGTCAGCGGCGGCGTGCTGGTGCAGACGCGGGACGCCGTCGACGCGCCGGGCGACGACCCGTCCGGCTGGACGCTCGCGACCGGCGACCCGGCCGACGAGGCGACGCTGCGCGACCTTGCGTTCGCCTGGCGGGCGGTCCGCGCGGTCAAGAGCAACGCGATCCTGCTGGCCCGCGAGGGTGCCACCGTCGGTGTCGGCATGGGACAGGTGAACCGGGTGGACTCGGCGCGGCTGGCGGTCAGCCGGGCCGGTGACGAGCGGGCCCGCGGCTCGGTCTGCGCCTCGGACGCGTTCTTCCCGTTCGCCGACGGCCCGCAGATCCTCATCGACGCCGGGGTCCGGGCGATCGTGCAGCCGGGCGGCTCGATCCGGGACGAGGAGACCATCGCGGCCTGCAAGGCGGCCGGCGTGACCATGTACCTCACCGGCACCCGGCACTTCTTCCACTGACGAGTCCGGCCGTGACCGTCCGGGTGTGTCAGTCGTCCACACGACTGGCGCACCCGGACGCCGGGCCGTTGCCCGCCGCGGGAGGCGGTTGCTAGCGTGTGCGCGGCGACGATCGAGCGTCTCCGCTGTCTGTGAGCCCGGCAGGTGTGCCATGCGCGTTCGCGACCGGTTGACCGCCGTCGTCGTCACGCTGGCATTCGTCCTGGCCGGACTCGGAGCGGCAGCCGCACCCGCCGTCGTCGCACCGGCCGCCGCCGCGCCGGCCACTGCCTCCACGAGCGGGACGAGCCCGGCCGCGCTGCGTACCGCGTACCCCGGAATCTCCTGGTCGGAGCTTGCCGCCGGGCCGTGGCACGACCACAGCGACGGCCTCGGCTACGCCGACGGGCCGGACGACCTGACCCCGGCCGCGCTCCCGCGCGTGGCCGGCCCGGCCGTGCCGGAGCCCGTCGTACCAGCGCCCCGGCCGCAGGTCGTGCCGCTGCCGCCGTGCGGCCCGCTCGCCGCGCGCGCCCCGCCGGCCGCCTGAGCCGCACCGAACCCGCAGCCCGCACCGGGACGCGCGCTCGCGCCGCACCGGACACCGCCGCGTCGACCCGGCGGTCTCCGCCGCGAGCTGCCGTCCGCCGGTACGGCGGCGCGCCTCACGCCGCCGGGCCGCCTCGGGTTCGTCCCGGGTCCGCCGTCCGCACGCGTGCCCGCATCGGAGGCCCCGCCCCCTCTTCCTCCGGGGGACGGGGCCTTCGTCACGCTCACGCCTCGGTGCGCACCTCGGCGAAGTGGCAGGCGCTGGGGTGCGGGTCCGCCGCGCGGGGTACCGCCTGCGGGTCCTGCGTCGCGCAGACCTCCTCGGCCTTCCAGCAGCGGGTCCGGAAGTGGCAGCCGGACGGCGGCTCGGCCGGGCTGGGCACGTCGCCGGTGAGCCGGATGATGGTCCGCCGGTCGCGGGCCTCCGGGTCGGGCACCGGCACCGCGGACAGCAGCGCCTGGGTGTACGGGTGGGTCGCGCGCTGGTAGATCTGCTCCTCGGTGCCGATCTCCACGATCCGGCCCAGGTACATCACCGCGACCCGGTCGGAGATGTGCCGCACCACGGACAGGTCGTGGGCGATGAAGATGTACGACAGCCCCAGCTCGTCCTGGAGCTGTTCGAGCAGGTTGATCACCTGGGCCTGGATGGACACGTCCAGGGCCGACACCGGCTCGTCGCAGACGATGATCTCGGGCCGCAGCGCGAGCGCCCGGGCGATGCCGATGCGCTGCCGCTGACCGCCGGAGAACTGGTGTGGGTAGCGGTTGACGTGCTCCGGGTTGAGCCCGACCACGTCCAGCAGCTCCTGCACCCGCTGCCGCCGGCTGCGCTTCGGTGCCGCCTCCGGGTGGATCTCGAACGGCTCGCCGATGATGTCGCCGACGGTCATGCGCGGGTTCAGCGAGGTGTACGGGTCCTGCATCACCATCTGCATGTTCCGCCGCAGCCGGCGCAGGTCGGCACCGGTGGCCCGGAGCAGGTCGCGCCCCTCCAGCGTGACCCGCCCGGCGGTGGGCGTCTCCAGGCGCATGAGCAGCCGGGCCAGCGTGGACTTGCCGCACCCGGACTCGCCGACCACGCCGAGCGTCTCACCGCGCCGCAGCTCGAACGAGACGCCGTCGACCGCCTTGACCTGGCCGATGGTCTTCTTGAACAGCACGCCCTGGCTGATCGGGAAGTGCTTGACCAGGTGGTCGACGGCGAGGATCGTCTCGCCGCGCACCTTGGCGGGTTCAGCCGTCGCGGTCATCGTGCACCTCCTGGGCGAAGTGGCACGCGCTGGTCCGCCCGTCGGCGAGCACCAGGTCGTGCGGCACCTCGTCCACACAGACCGGCTGGACGTACGGGCACCGGGGGTGGAACGGGCAGCCGGACGGGATCGCCATCAGGTTCGGCGGCAGGCCGCGGATGCTGGACAACGCCTGGCCGCGCACGTCCAGGCGCGGGATCGACTCCAGCAACCCCTTCGTGTACGGGTGGGCGGGCGCCCGGTACAGCGCGTGCACGTCGGCGTGCTCGACGATCCGGCCCGCGTACATGACCGCGATCCGGTCCGCCACACCGGCGACCACGCCCAGGTCGTGGGTGATGAGGACGAGCGCCATGCCGAGGTCCCGCCGCAGGTCGGCCAGGAGGTCCATGATCTGGGCCTGCACGGTGACGTCCAGCGCCGTGGTCGGTTCGTCGGCGATCAGGACCTTCGGGTCGAGCGCCAGCGCCATCGCGATCATGACGCGTTGCCGCATGCCGCCGGAGAACTGGTGCGGGTGGTCGCCGAGCCGCTTCGCCGCGGCCGGGATCCGGACCAGGTCCATCAGCTCGACGGTGCGCCTGCGCGCGTCGGCCCGCGACATCCCGGCCCGCTCGCGCAGCGACTCGCCGATCTGCCAGCCGACCGGGAAGACCGGGTTCAACGCCGACAGCGCGTCCTGGAAGATCATCGCGATCTCGGCGCCGCGGATCTGCCGGCGCTCCTCCTCCGGCCGGGTGAGCAGGTCCCGCCCCTGGTAGAGGATCTGCCCGGCGCGCACGTACGCGGGCGGGGTGTCCAGGATGCCCATGATCGCCTGAGCGGTGACGGACTTGCCGGAGCCGGACTCGCCCAGCACCGCGAGCGTCTCACCGGCGTCCAGGTGGTACGTCACCCCGTTGATCACGCGGGCCACGCCCTCCCGGGTGCGGAACTCGACGTGCAGGTCCCGTACCTCCAGCAGGTGCCCGCCGGGCGGGGTGGGTGAGGCCGGCGTGGGCCGGACCGACGACTGGGTCATGGGTTGTCACCGCAGCTTCGGGTCGAAGGCGTCGCGGATCGCGTCGCCGAGCATGATGAAGGCGAGCACGGTCAGGGCGAGGAACGTCGACGGCACGATCAACGGCGTCGCCGACTCACGCATGTGCACCCGGCCGGCGTCGATGTCGATGCCCCAGGAGATGGTCGGTGCCTTCAGGCCGATGCCGAGGAAGCTCAACGTCGCCTCGGCCGCGATGAACGACCCGAGCGCGATGGTGAGCACCACGATGGCCGGGGCGAGCGCGTTCGGCAGGATGTGCCGCCACATGATCCGGCCGTTGCCGGCCCCGAGCATCCGGGCCGCCGCCACGTAGTCCTGCTCCCGGGCGGTGATCACCGAGGAGCGGACCACCCGGGCCGCGGTGGTCCAGCCGAGCAGCGCCAGGACGAGGATCACCGCGAACAGGCGTACCGTCTCGCCGCTCGTGCTGACGCGCTTGAGCAGCACGATCGCGGCGAGCAGCAGCGGGATGCCGAGCACGATGTCGATCACCCGGGACAGCACCGCGTCGACCCACCCGCCGAAGTAGCCGGCGACCATGCCGACGACGAGGGCGATCACGCCGGTGATCAGCGCGGAGAACGCGCCCACGAGCAGCGAGGCGCGGGCGCCGTAGACCGCGCGGGCGAACGTGTCGCAGCCCTGGAAGTCGTACCCGAAGATCGCCCCGCCGGACGGCCCGGCGTGCTGCCGCGACAGCACGCAGTCGCGTGGGTCGTTGGCGGCGAACAGCCCTGGTGCCACCGCCATCGCGGCGACCAGCACCACCAAAAGCAGGCTGATCCAGAAGACCGGGTTGCGGCGCAGGTCCCGCCAGGCGTCACCGGCCAGGCTGCGGGCCCGGTCCGGCCGCCCGGCCCGGCCGGGTGTGCCCGGTTCGCCGGAGACACCGCGCCGTGCGGCCTGGTTCTCCGTCGCCGCCACCGTCTCGAAGTCACTCATAGCGGATCCTCGGGTCGAGTACGGCGTAGAGCACGTCCACCACCAGGTTGGACAGCAGGTAGACCACGACGAGCACGCTCACGATGCCGACCACCAGGGGGCCGTCCTCGGTGCGGATGCCGCGGAACAGGTTGAAGCCGACGCCCGGGACGTTGAACACGCCCTCGGTGATGATCGCGCCGCCCATCAGGTTGCCCAGCTCGACGCCGAGGAAGGTGACCACCGGGATGAGCGAGTTGCGCAGCACGTGCACGCCGACGATCCGGCGTCGCCGCAGGCCCTTGGACCGGGCGGTCCGGACGTAGTCGGCGCGCAGGTTCTCGGTCACCGAGGTGCGGGTCAGCCGCAGCGCGGTGGCCAGGGACAGCGAGCCGAGCACGATGCCGGGCAGCAGCAGCGCGTAGAAGGACGGCTGGGCGCCGGCCGTGGGCGGGAAGACCGGCCACCGGACGCCGAGGAAGTACTGCGCCAGCGGCGCGAGCACGATGGTGGGGATGCCGAGCACCAGCAGCGTGAGCACGAGCGTGGCGTGGTCGAACACGCCGGAGCGCCGGATCGCCGCGATCACGCCGGCGGTGACTCCGAAGATCACCGTCACGGCCATCGCGATGACGGCGAGCTTCACGGTGACCGGCCAGGCGGCGGCGAGGATGTCGCTGATCTGCCGCCCGGTCAGCGACTGCCCGAGGTCACCCTGGACCAGACCGCCCAGGTAGTCGAAGTAGCGGTAGAAGAAGCCGCCGACACCCGTCGCGTCCAGGTGGTACTTCTCGGTCAGGTAGGCCCGCTGCGCGGCGGTCACCGGCCGCTCCCCGGCGAGGGCCTGGATCGGGTCTCCCTGCCCGGCGAACATCAGCGCGTACACGATCAGCGTGGTCCCGAAGAAGGCGAGGACCATCTGGAGCAGCCGCCGCAGGATGAACCGGAACATGCTGGCAAGTCTGCCGAAAGCGGCCGAAATGCGTGCCAATGCGAGGGCCGGGCCACCCGGTGGGGGTGACCCGGCCCGTCAGCGGGGTGTCAGGCGCGTTCGATCTTCAGCAGGTCCACCCGGTCGAAGAGGTCCACGTGGACGTTCTTGACCTTGGTCGAGTGGCCGAAGTTGTTCTGCCCGTACCGGAGCGGGATTACCGGCATGTCCTGCGCGAGCAGGTCCTCCGCCGCCTGGTACTTCTTGATCGCCTCGTCCTCGGTCGCCGCGCGGGCGCCCTCGGCGAGCAGCTTGTCGAACTCCGGGTTGCTGTAGCCGTAGTAGTTCGACGAGCCGGTGCTGCTGTACAGCGGGCCGAGGTAGTTCTCCATGGACGGGTAGTCCATGACCCAGCCCATCCGGAACAGGCCGACCGGCTGCTTCTGCTTGACCTTGGTCAGCAGGTCCGCGAACTTCGGCTCGGCGGTGCCCACGCAGTCCACGCCCAGGTTGGCCTTGAGCTGGTTGCAGGTGGCGTCGATCCAGTCCTTGTGGCCGCCGTCGCCGTTGTAGGACAGCTCGATCTTCTTCGGGCCGCCCGCGGCCTCGTACATGGCCTTGGCCTTGACCGGATCGAACGCGCCCGCCGTACCGATGGTGTTCTCCCGGTAACCGGCGACCACCGGCGAGACGAACGAGCGGGCCGGCTGCTGCGAGTCCTTGAAGATCGACTTGGTGATCTCGTCCCGGTCGATCGCCATCGAGATCGCCTTGCGCACCTCGGGCTTGCTGAACTCCTCCTGGAACGTCGGGAAGGCCAGCACCTGCAGCGACGAGGCCGGGCTCTGCTGGAAGCGGTCGCCCAGGTCGGTCGCGGCGGTCGACAGGTTCTCGGTCGGGATTGTCTTGATCACGTCGAGGTTGTCCGACAGCACGTCCGCGTACGCAGCGGTCGGCTGCTGGTAGATGCGGAACTCGACGCCGCCGACCTTGGGCTGCTGGCCCGGGAACGCGTCGTAGCGCTCCACCTCGACCTTGGCGTCGTGCTGCCAGCTGCCCTTCATCTTGAACGGGCCCTGGCCGATCGGCGCCTGCTCGTAGCCTTCGGCGAGCACGCCCGGCGCGGAGAAGGCCGCCTTGGGCAGCGGGTAGAAGGCGGTGTAGCCGAGCATGGACTTGAAGTCCACGTACGGCTGGCTGAGCGTCACGGTGAAGGTCAGGTCGTCTACCTTCTTCAGCCCGCTCATCGTCGTCGCCTTCGGGCTCTCGCCCTGGAGGTCGTCGTAGCCGGCCACCTTCTCGAAGAAGTAGCTGGAGTTCTGGCCGTTCGGCGCGTACGCGCCGTAGTTCCAGGCGTCGATGTAGTTGTCGGCGATGACCTTCTCGCCGTTGTGGAACGTGTAGCCGGGCTTCAGCTTGATCGTCCAGACCTTGTTGTCGGACGTCGTCACCTCCTCGGCGGCCACCTCGTGCGGCTTGTTCGCCTCGTCGTAGTCGACGAGCGGGCTGAACAGGGCCGACAGGACCTGGGAGCCGCTCGTCTCGTTGGTGTTTGTCGGCACGAGGTGCTGCGGCTCGGCGATCTCGATCCGCACGGCCGCGTCGGAGTCGCCGGCACCGCCGCCGCCACCGCCCGAGCCGCAGGCCGTCAGGCCCAGCGTCACCGCGAGCGGGAGCGCGGCCCAGGCCGCGAGCCTACGAACACGCATTGGGGGTCTCCTCATCTCCTCACGCTGCGCGGTCGTCCCGGCGCTGGGTGACTCTGCGCAACGAGCGGTAACGGTAGGTCGCGATCCGGCTCGTCGACAACTATTGCGTGGTCAACTGATGACGGATCGTGTTCGACGAGCCTTGTCGCTGCTGCCCGCGCGTGCTAAAACCCGCTTCTAACTGGTCTTTTATTCACCCTCAATGGTCCGATCGGGGCCCGGTCGAGCGCGTCTGCGACGTCCGGCCTGCCTGTCCGGTCCCTGCCTGTCCGGGTGTGTCCGGGCAGCCACGTCGCAATGGCTGGTCACTCTCCGTGATTCAGGGCACGTTGCGGAGCGTGATCGTCGGCTGTCGTCGTCCGGGCCTGCCCGCGGGCGTGAGACGATCACGGCGTGACGGCGACGATCCTGGACGGCAAGGCCACCGCGGCGGAGATCAAGGACGAGCTACGAGCCCGGGTCAAGGCGCTCGCGGAACGCGGCATCACCCCCGGCCTGGGCACCGTGCTGGTCGGGGAGGACCCCGGCTCCCAGGCGTACGTCAACGGAAAGCACCGCGACTGCGCCGAGGTCGGCATCGCCTCGCTGCGGGTCGCGTTGCCCGCAGACGCCACCCAGGAACAGCTCGACGCGGCGCTGGCCGAGCTGAACGCCGACCCGGCCTGCCACGGCTACATCGTCCAGCTGCCGCTCCCCGGTCACCTCGACACCCAGCGCGCGCTGGAGTCGATCGACCCGGACAAGGACGCCGACGGGCTGCACCCGGTCAACCTGGGCCGGCTCGTCCTCGGGTACGACGCGCCGCTGCCCTGCACCCCGCGCGGCATCGTGGAACTGCTGCGCCGGCACGACGTGCCGCTGCGCGGCGCGAACGTGGCTGTCGTCGGCCGGGGCAACACGGTCGGCCGCCCGCTGGGCCTGCTGCTCACCCGGCGCAGCGAGAACGCCACAGTGACGCTCTGCCACACCGGCACGCTCGACCTGGCCGCGCACACCCGCGCCGCCGACGTCGTCATCGTGGCTGCCGGCGTGCCCGGGCTGCTCACCGCCGACATGGTCAACCCGGGTGCGACGGTGGTGGACGTCGGCATCACACGGGTCATCGGTGAGGACGGCAAGGGCCGCTACACCGGCGACGTGGACCCGGAGGTGGCCGAGGTCGCCGGCAAGCTGGTGCCGATGCCCGGCGGCGTGGGTCCGATGACCCGGGCGATGCTGCTGACGAACGTGGTCGAACGGGCCGAGCGGGCGGGCTGACACCCACCCAGGTCATAACCGTCCGCCCCTGACCTGATCGGTGCCAGGATGGCTGATACGGTCCGGAAAACCGACTGGTATCAGGGAGTGGGACGACCATGGGTAAGAAGGTCACTGTCGTCGGCGCCGGCTTCTACGGCTCGACCACCGCACAGCGCCTGGCCGAGTACGACGTCTTCGACACCGTCGTGATCACCGACATCGTGGAGGGCAAGCCGGCGGGTCTCGCGCTCGACCTCAACCAGTCCCGCGCGGTCGAGGGCTTCGAGACCAAGGTCGTGGGCGTCACCACCGGCCCGAACGGCGAGGGCTACGAGGCCATCGAGGGCTCGGACGTCGTCGTCATCACCGCCGGCCTGCCGCGCAAGCCGGGCATGAGCCGGATGGACCTGCTGGAGACGAACGCCAAGATCGTCCGGCAGGTCGCCGAGAACGTCGCCAAGTACGCCCCGAACGCCGTCGTCATCGTGGTGTCCAACCCGCTCGACGAGATGACCGCGCTGGCCCAGCTCGCCACCCAGTTCCCGAAGAACCGGGTGCTCGGCCAGGCCGGCATGCTGGACACCGCCCGCTTCACCAACTTCGTCGCCGAGGCGCTGAGCGTACCGGTGAAGTCGGTACGGACCCTGACGCTCGGCTCGCACGGCGACACCATGGTCCCGGTGCCGTCCAAGAGCACCGTGAACGGCAAGCCGCTGCGTGACGTCATGCCGGCCGAGCAGATCGAGGAGCTGGTCGTCAAGACCCGCAACGGTGGCGCCGAGGTCGTCGCGCTGCTCAAGACCGGTTCCGCGTACTACGCCCCGTCCGCCGCCGCGGCCCGGATGGCGAAGGCAGTGGCCGAGGACTCCGGCGACGTCATGCCGGTCTGCGCCTGGGTCGACGGCGAGTACGGCATTTCCGGCGTCTACCTGGGCGTCGAGGCCGAGATCGGCGCCGAGGGCGTGAAGCGGGTCGTCGAGACCGACCTGGACGCCGACGAGCTGGCCGCGCTGAAGGAGGCCGCCGAGGCCGTCCGCGCCAAGCAGGGCGACGTCGCCAGCATGTGACCCCCGTCCCATCGCGCAGAGGGCCCGCCGGCTTCCGCCGGCGGGCCCTCTGCCGTCCGACCCGACCCCCCCCACCCCGTCGATCATGAAGTTGGCGGCGGAAATGGAGATCGACAAGGCGGTCAACTTCATGATCGACCGGGGGTGGGTGGGGGTGGGTGGGGGGTGAAGGGTGCGGTCAGGTGGGGGGTCGCCAGGGTGGCGGGGGAGAGGGTTGTCAGCAGGGTCGTGCGGGAGTGGCGGGCTTCGTCCGGGTCCACCTCGTGGGCGTACGCCAGCTCCGGGTCGACCAACTGGATCGCGTGCACCAGCAGGTCGCCGGTGATCAGGAGGCGCTCGTCGTCCGCCTCGACCAGCACCGACTGGTGACCCGGCGTGTGGCCGGGCGTGTGCAGCAGCCGTACCCCCGGGGTGAGGGGCGTCTCGCCGTCGACCACCCGCAGCCGGCCGGCGGCGCGCAACGGCGTCAGCAGCCGGGCCGGCAGCTCCGGGTGGAACAGCTCCAGCGCGTCCAGCTCGGCCCGCTGGATCAGGTGATCGGCGTTCGGGAACAGCGCGCCGGCCCAGCCCACGTGGTCGGTGTGCAGGTGGGTGAGGACCACTGTGCGGACGTCGGCCGGGTCGATCCCGGCTTCGGCCAGCTCGGCCGGCAGCCGGCCCGGCACCGGCGCCCAGCTCGCGGCGAGCGAGTCGGCCGGGCCGATGCCGGCGTCGACAAGCGTGACCGGCCCGTGGCCGGACCGCACCGCGAACGCGCGGAACCGTAGCCACCACCTGCCGTCGTCGGTGACGGCACCAGGATCGAGCCGGTCGGCCGCCGCCCAGTGCGCCTGGGTGGCACCGGGAAACGCCTCGCCGCGGGGCTGGAAGAAGGGCCCCTCGCCGTCGGAGAGCGCGGTGACCGTGATAGACCCGATGGTGCGGCTGTGCGGCATCGGACGATGATGCCAGCGGGCCGAGGCGCGGCGCAGCCCGCTTTTCCGGCGGTCCACCCGGGCCGCCTGGGGACTGCCGGTCAGTTTCCAGTACGCTCGTACTGCTTGAGCACGTGTCCCCCGAGAGGAGCGCCGGCCGATGGCGAAGATCAAGGTAAACAACCCGGTCGTGGAGATCGACGGCGACGAGATGACCCGGATCATCTGGAAGCAGATCCGGGAGCAGCTGATCCTGCCCTACCTCGACGTCGACCTGCACTACTACGACCTGTCGATCCAGCACCGTGACGCCACCGACGACCAGGTCACGGTCGACGCCGCCAACGCCATCAAGGAGCACGGCGTCGGCGTCAAGTGCGCCACCATCACCCCGGACGAGGCCCGGGTGGAGGAGTTCGGCCTGAAGAAGATGTGGCGGTCGCCGAACGGCACCATCCGCAACATCCTCGGCGGCGTGGTCTTCCGCGAGCCGATCATCATGTCGAACGTGCCGCGGCTCGTCCCGGGCTGGACCAAGCCGATCATCATCGGCCGGCACGCGCACGGAGACCAGTACAAGGCCACCGACTTCGTCGTCCCCGGCCCGGGCACGGTGACCATCACCTACACCCCGGCCGACGGCGGCACCCCGATGGAGATGGAGGTCGCCAACTTCCCCGGCGGCGGCATCGCCATGGGCATGTACAACTACGACGAGTCGATCCGGGACTTCGCCCGCGCCTCGTTCCGGTACGGCCTGGACCGCAACTACCCGGTCTACATGTCCACCAAGAACACCATCCTCAAGGCGTACGACGGCCGGTTCAAGGACATCTTCGCCGAGGTGTTCGAGAACGAGTTCAAGGCCGAGTTCGACGCCGCCGGCCTCACCTACGAGCACCGGCTGATCGACGACATGGTCGCCGCCGCGCTCAAGTGGGAGGGCGGATACGTCTGGGCGTGCAAGAACTACGACGGTGACGTGCAGTCCGACACCGTCGCGCAGGGCTTCGGCTCGCTCGGCCTGATGACCTCGGTGCTGCTCTCCCCGGACGGCCGCACTGTCGAGGCGGAGGCCGCGCACGGCACCGTCACCCGGCACTACCGGCAGTACCAGAAGGGCGAGAAGACCTCGACCAACCCGATCGCCTCGATCTACGCCTGGACCCGGGGCCTGGCCCACCGGGGCAAGCTGGACGGCACCCCGGCGGTCACCGAGTTCGCGAACACGCTGGAGAAGGTCATCGTGGACACCGTCGAGGGCGGCCAGATGACCAAGGACCTCGCGCTGCTCATCTCGCGGGACGCCCCGTGGCTGACCACCGACGAGTTCATGAACGCGCTCGACGAGAACCTGGCGCGCAAGCTCGCCGCCTGATCACTCCCGTCGATCACCACGGAGCCCGCCGGCACGTGCCGGCGGGCTCCGTCGTGTCCGGGTTCGGTGCGTCACCGGGTCCGGGCCGGGCTCGTTGTACCGGGTGGACGCGATGCCAGTCTCGTCCAGCCGTCCCTTCCCTTGCGGGGGGCCCTGGCCCTGTCCCGGGCCCCCCGCGCCCTGTTGCGGGACCCGCGCGCCCGGGTCAGGCGGTGCGGAGCAGCTCGGCGGCTCTCTCGGGGGCGATGTCGTTGATGAACACGCCCATGCCGGACTCCGACCCGGCCAGATACTTCAGCTTGTCCTTGGCCCGCCGGATGCTGAACAGCTGAAGGTGCAGGTGGCCCAGTTCCCTGTCGATCCGTACCGGCGCCTGGTGCCAGGCCGCGATGTACGGCATGGGCAGATCGAACAGCCCGTCGAAGCGGCGCAGCAGGTCCAGGTAGAGCGGCCCGAAGGCGTCCCGCTCGGCGTCGTCGAGCGCCGGGATGTCCGGCACCGGCCGGTGCGGCGCCACGTGCACCTCGAACGGCCAGCGGGCCGCCGCCGGGACGTACGCGGTCCAGTGCTCGTTGCTCGCCACCACCCGCTCCCCGGAGGCGCGTTCGGTGGCCAGCACGTCGGCGTAGAGGTTGCCCCCGGTGCGGTCGGCGTACCGCCGGGCGGCGGCCAGCATGGTGCGGGTGCGCGGCGTGACGAACGGGTACGCGTAGATCTGCCCGTGCGGGTGGTGCAGCGTCACCCCGATCTCCACGCCCCGGTTCTCGAACGGGAAGACCTGCTCCACGCCGGGCAGCGCGCTCAGCGCCGTGGTGCGGTCGGCGAGCGCGTCGAGCACCGTCCGGACCCTGCGCGGGGAGAGCCGGGCGAACGAGGCGTTGTGGTCGTCGGTGAAGCAGACCACCTCGCACCTGCCGCGCCCGGGGCGTACCGGGGTGAACGGCGTGATCTCGGCCGGTTCGTCGGCCACCCGCTGGCTCAGCGACGGGAACCGGTTCTCGAACACCACCACGTCGTAGTCGGGCGCCGGGATCTCGCTGTGCCGCTCGCCCCGCGACGGGCAGAGCGGGCACTGGTCGGCCGGGGGCAGGAACGTGCGGGTCTGCCGGTGCACCGCCACCGCCACCCACTCGTCGGTCAGCGGGTCGTACCGCAGTTGCGAGGCGGGCGGGGGAGGGGGCAGGTCCCGCCGGTCCGGCTGGTCGCGGACCGCGTCGTCCCGCTCGTCGAAGTAGATCAGCTCGCGGCCGTCGGCCAGCGCGATCTGCGTACGCTTCACTCCGCCCCCCTCGTCGTGGGCACCGTCACCAGCTCACCCACCCTGTCGTCGAGTACCCGTCGGGCCTCGGGTGCCAACCGGTCGTCGGTGATCAGCACGTCCGCCGCGTCCAGCGGCACGATCGACGAGATGCCGACGGTGCCCCACTTGGTGTGGTCGGCGAGCACCACCAGGCGGTCCGCTGCGGCCACGAGCGCCCGGTTCGTGTCCGCCTCCATCAGGTTGGGCGTGGTGAAACCGGCCCGTTCGCTGATCCCGTGCACGCCCAGGAAGAGCAGGTCCAGGTGCAGCGCGGCGATCGCGGCCACGGCGAGCGGACCGACGAGCGCGTCCGACGGCGTGCGGACGCCGCCGGTGAGCACCACCGTCTGGTCCGGCCGGCCACCGACGTGCAGGGCCTCCGCCACCGGAAGCGAGTTCGTGACCACGGTGAGGCCGGGCACGTCGACCAGTCGCCGGGCCAGCTCGGCGGTGGTGGTGCCGGCGGACAGCGCGATGGCGGCGCCGGGCCGGACCAGTCCCGCGGCGTGCTCGGCGATTGCGGCCTTCTCGGCGGACTGGCGGACGGACTTGGCGTGGAAGCCGGGCTCGTCGGTGGAGCCGGGACCGGCCGGTGTCGCGCCGCCGTGCACCTTGGCGAGCAGGCCCGCCTCGTGCAGCGTGTCCAGGTCGCGCCGGATGGTCATGTCGGAGACGCCGAACTCGGCCGCCAGCTCGGTGACCCGGACGCCACCGGCGCGGCGCAGTCGTTCCAGGATGGCCGTCTGCCGCTGCCGCGCCAGCATCCCCGGCTCACCTCCGCGCCTCACCGACTCACGTGGGCACTCCACGCGGTCGAACGTGTTCCAACAAAGACGAACACTACCGCGCAGCTACGCCTATGCGAAACCGCCGCCGTCCGGAAGGCCGGACGGCGGCGGTCGAGGTGCTCGCAGGCCGGACGCGTCCGGCGTCAGGAGATCAGGCGGGCTGGAGGCGGGGCTCCACCCAGCCGGTCTCGGTGAGGTGCTCCATCACCTTCCCGATGGCCTCCTCGACGCTCAGATCCGAGGTGTCGACCACCAGGTCGGCGTCGGTGGGCTCCTCGTACGGGTCGTCGATGCCAGTCATCCCGGTGATCAGGCCGGCCCGGGCGCGGGCGTACAGGCCCTTGCGGTCGCGCTGCTCGCAGACCGCGAGCGGCGTCGCCACGTGGACCAGCAGGAACCCCGCCCCGGCCGTCTCGGCCATCTCCCGGGCGGTGGCGCGAGCCGCCGCGTACGGCGCGATCGGGCAGCAGATGCCGACGCCCCGGTGCCGGGCGATCTCCGCCGCCACCCAGCCGATCCGGCGGACGTTGAGATCCCGGTCGGCCTTGCTGAACCCCAGCCCGGCGGAGAGTTCCCGCCGCACCACGTCGCCGTCGAGCAGCGTGATGGTGCGGTCGCCCTGCTCGCGGAGCACGTCGGCCAGCCCGCGCGCGATGGTCGACTTGCCCGAGCCGGACAGGCCGGTCAGGAAAATCACCAGGCCCCGGTGCCGCCGCGGCGGGCGCGCCCGGGACAGTTCCTTCGCCACCGCCGGCGGCGTGTGCCACTCGGGCAGCGGGAAGCCCCGGTCCAGCAGGTCGTCGATCTCCCGCGTGCTCAGCGCCAGCCGCCGGTTGCGCGGCGGGATGTCCTCACGCCAGCGCCACTGCCCGTCCCGGTTGTCGTAGGCCAGCTCGCGGGGCACCAGCACGCGCAGGCCGGCGCCGGAGAGCATGCCCTCGGTGGACAGCAGGTGGGTCACCCCGTACGCGGCGGCGACCCGGGCCCGCAGCAGCGCGTCGCTGATCTCGTCGCGCCGCCGGGCCAGCGGCACCGCCACCAGCGTCGCCGGGGGCATCCGGTCGCGCGCGGCGAACACGCTGCGCACCAGCGCCTCGGCCGGCAGCCCGGCGATCGACTCCTCGCCGATCGGGATCATCACCAGCAGGTGCGCGCCGAGCGTACGGGCCGCATGCGCGATCTGCGCCAGCTGCGGCCGGTGCAGCGGACGGTCGGCGAACACGCCGAGCACCCGGCCCGGCGGCAGCAGTCCGCGTACCTCGTCGGGGCCGCGCCGCAGCCGCTGGAACGGCCCGTGGCCGCCGTCGCCCAAGCGGCGCACCGCGCCACCGACACCCACCATGCCCTCGCGGCCCGGCCAGACGTCGGTCACGTCCATCGCCGCCACCGGTGCGCCCTCACCGTCGGTGAGCACCACCGCGCGGCGGGCCGGGTCGGCCGGGTCCAGCCCGTCGGCGAGCGCCGCCGGCACCTGGAGCGTCACCGGCACCGGCCACGGCGTGCCGTCGGCCAGCCGGCCGCGCCGGTTCAGCGAGGCCAGGTCGGCCCGGCTCATGAAACCGGTGAGCGGTGCGTACGCCCCACTCAGCAACAACTGGAGATCGGCCAGCTCAGCGGGTCTGGGCGCGTACGACGGCGCATCCCGCAGAACGTCCTCGGGCAGCAGCCACCCGTTGCTCATCGAACCCCCAACTCACCGGCCGGCACACAGTTTCGCAGCCCACCGGCGATCGGTCGAGAGCGCCACCCGGCCTCCCGGTGATCGCGTGTCCGGCGACGGTGCCGAGGGCGAACCGGGGTCATCGAATCCTAACGGCGAGCGGCGGCCGGCCGATCGTGCGAACGGCTGCCGGCGCGCGCCGACCGGCCGAGCGCGCGGTCCCGGATCCGCCGGACCGCGCGACGGATCCGGGACGGGAGCCGGCGCGAGTCCTCCACCCGGGGCGGGCCGCCGTCAGCCGCGCAGCGCACCACGAGCGGCAGGCGGACGTCCGGCGCCCAGCCGGCCTGGATCACCCGGGCCCGGACCTCCCAGGTGCCCCGGGTCCGGCCACCGTTGAGTTCCGCGAAGTCGACGCTGGCGGTGCTGCGGTGGCGCACCTCGCCGGTGTCGGCCCGCTCGGTGGTGGCGGCCACCGGCAGGAAGAACTCCTCCCGGGTCTCCCGCCGGCGGACGACGACGTCGGTCCGCGCCCCGCCGGCCCGCATCACGACCCCGGCCGGCACCGCGTCGGCCACCGGGAGCACCGGCAGCCCCTGGTCGTCGAAGCGCAGCGGCTCGTCACCGGCGCGCAGGTGGGCGTCGACGGTGACGGTCAGCGTCCGCCCCTGGACCCGCCATCCGCCGACCGAGACGTGGGCCCGGACGCTCACCTCCCACTCCGCCAGCCGGCGCAGGTCCGCCACCCGGCCCTGCGCGGCGAGGTGCGCGATCACCTGGAACATCGGCGGCAACCCGGCGACCGCCTCCGGCGTGAAGCGCTCCTCGACGAGCCGGCCCACCTCGCCGGCCACCTGATCGGCCCACTGCTCCGGTGCGCTCAGCAGGGTCTGCCCGCGCAGCCGGCTCAGCATCTCCTTGCGCAGCCAGCGCCGCTGCAGGCGGAGGCGGGTCGCGACGGGCGACCGGTTCGCGTCCACGATGTCCAGCGCCTCCCGCAGCGCCGCGTAGTACTCGGCCGGGTCCATCCGGGTGGCGGTGACGTTGCCCGCGTCCGCCCGGCGGACGTGGTGGTAGCAGGGGTGATCGGCCAGTACGCAGACGCGCCCCGCAAGCAGGTAGGCCGCCGCCATCAGCCGGTGGTCCTCCAGGCGGCGCGGGTGGCCTTCCGGGAACCGCAGCCCGTGCCGGTCCAGGAAGGACCGCCGGAACAGCGCGTGGCAGGTCATGCTGTCGGCCAGTGGCGCGTTCGCCAGCGTGACGCCGAACCGGTTCTCCCGGAACAGCTCCCGCGGTACGCCCCGCCGGTGCCCGATCATCCGCCCGATGACGATGTCCGCGTCGTGTTCCCGGGCACAGGCGTGCAGGCGGGCCAGGGCCTCGTCGCCGAACCAGTCGTCGTCGTCGGCGAAGAAGACGTACTCGCCACGCGCCTGCTCCAGCCCTCGGTTGCGCGGGTGCGACGGCCAGCCCGAGTGCTCCAGGTGCAGGACCCGTACGTGCGGGTCGGCGGCGGCCAGCTCGTCCAGGCGCTGCGGGGTGCCGTCGGTCGATCCGTCGTCGGCGAAGATCACCTCGTACGAACCGGGCGGCAGCCCCTGCTTCGGCAGCGAAGCGACGAGCGGATCGAGGTTCGCGCCGCAGTTGTACGTGGGCACCACCACGCTCACCATGGTCCGGTCCGTACCGTCGGTCATGCCGCCCCCCGTCGAGTCGCCTCACCCGGTGGCAGCATCCCGGAGCGGTCGCCACCCCGCTACCCCGTTCCCGCCACCTAGGGGCTGCGAGGGCCGAGGATCAGGGGATCGCAGGGGTCAGGAGCGGCTCCGGCGAGGCGCCGGAGTTCTACGCTGAACGGCGTGACACTGCTCGCGACCGAGTCGCTGACCAAGACGTACGGAGGCCGGGTCACCGCGTTGGCCGACCTCACCGTGTCGGTCGAGCCGGGGATCATCGGGCTGGTGGGCGCGAACGGCGCCGGCAAGTCCACTCTGATCAAGATCCTGCTGGGTCTGCTCCCGCCGACCAGCGGCCGGGTACAGGTGCTCGGCCTCGACCCCACCACCGACCCCGCCGCGGTCCGTGCCCGGGTCGGCTACATGCCCGAGCACGACGCCCTCCCGCCCGACCTGTCCGCCGCCGAGCTGGTCACCCATCTGGGCCGGATCAGCGGGCTGCCGCGCACCGTCGCCCGGGAACGGGCCTCCGAGGCGCTGCGCCACGTCGGTCTGCACGAGGAGCGGCACCGGGCCGTCGGTGGCTACTCCACCGGCATGAAGCAGCGGGTCAAGCTCGCCCAGGCGCTCGTACACGATCCCGATCTGCTGTTGCTCGACGAGCCGACGAACGGCCTCGACCCGGCCGGCCGGGACGCCATGCTCGCGCTGATCCACCGGATCGGCACCGAGTTCGGCATCTCGGTGGTGGTCTGCTCGCACCTGCTCGGCGAGGTGGAGCGGATCTGCGACACGCTCGTCGCCATCGACGGCGGCCGGCTGCTGCGCGCCGACCGGGTGTCCGCCATGACCACCGCCACCGACGTGCTCGCCGTCGAGGTGAGCGAGGGCACGGACGACCTGGCCGCCCGGCTCGCCGCGCTCGACCTGCCGGTGACCCGCGACGGGCGACTGCTGCTCGTCCCGCTCGCCGACGACGCCACCTACGACCAGATCCTCGGCGCGGTCGCCGAGCTGGACCTGCCGCTGCACCGGCTGGACCAGCGGCGGCACCGGGTGGCCGAACTCTTCGCCGCGAGGGAGCCCAGCCATGTCTGACGCGACCGGGGTCATCCACGACATCGGCTACCAGCGCTACACCGGCCCGCGGCTCGGCCGCCGGCAGGTCTTCGGCGCGCTCTACCTGCACGGCGTGCGTACCGTCTTCGGGCTGGGCCGCAGCGCCAAGGCCAAGATCTTCCCGTGGCTCGTCGTCTCCGTGGTGACAGTGGTGGCCGCCGGGGTGACCGCGGTGCGCAGCCAGATCGGCGAGGTGGTGATGACGTACGCCCAGTTCGCCGACGCGATGAGCTGGCTGGTCATCTTCTTCGCCGCGGTGGCCGCGCCCGAGCTGGTCTCCCGCGACCTGCGCAGCGGCGTGCTGCCGCTGTACTTCTCCCGGCCGCTGCCGCGCGGCGACTACGCCCTGTCCAAGCTGCTGGCGCTCGTCACCGCGCTCTGGCTGCTGCTCGGCGGCCCGCAGCTGGTGATGTTCCTCGGCGCCGCGTTCACCACGAAGCGGGGTATCGGCGGGGTGTGGGACGAACTGCTCGACCTGCTGCCCGGGCTGCTCTACGCCGGGCTGTGGGCGGTGGTGTTCGCCTCGATCGCCCTGCTCGTCGCCTCGCTCACCGGCAAGCGCGCGTTCGCCGCCGGCGGCATCGTGGCGGTCTTCCTGATGACCACGCCGGTCGTCGGCGTGCTGTCCATCCTGCCCTCGCAGACGATCAACGAGCTGGCCTTCGTGGCCTCCCCGCCGACGCTCGTCGGGGGCGTGGGCAACTGGGCGCTCGGCGACCGGCTGACCCAGGGACGGGGTGGCATGCCGATCGGCGACTTCGGGCCGGTCTACGCCGTGGTGGCCGTACTGCTGGTCGCCGCCTGCGTCAGCCTGCTGCTCCTGCGATACCGGAAGGTGGCCGCCCGATGACGGCGATCAGCACCCAGTCGACGGCCGGCGCGCCCGCCGCCGCGACGAGCACGCTCGACCTGGCCGGTGTCTCCCGCTGGTACGGCAACGTGGTGGCGGTGAACGACGTCACCATGCGGCTCGGCCCCGGCGTGACCGGCCTGCTCGGCCCCAACGGCGCCGGCAAGACCACGCTGCTGCACATGATGGCGGGCTTCCTGTCCCCGTCGCGGGGGACCGTGACGCTGGACGGGGAGCCGACCTGGCGCAACCCCGCCGTCTACCGGCGGCTCGGCCTGGTCAGCGAGCGCGAGGCGGTGCACACGTTCCTCAGCGCGTACGAGTTCGTGCTCGCCAGCGCCAAGCTGCACCGGCTGCCCGACCCGGAGGCCGCCACGAAGCGGGCGATCGAGCTGGTCGAGATGGAGGACGCGCAGACCCGGCGGATCGGCACCTACTCCAAGGGCATGCGGCAGCGCACCCGGGTCGCCGCCGCGCTCGTGCACGACCCGCAGGTGCTGCTGCTCGACGAGCCGTTCAACGGGATGGACCCGCGCCAGCGGCTGCACATGATGGCGCTGCTGCACCGGCTCGGCGACGCGGGGCGGACCATCCTGTTCAGCTCGCACATCCTGGAGGAGGTCGAGCAGGTCTCCGGCACGGTCCAGGTGATGGTGGCCGGCCGGCTCGCCGCCTCCGGCGACTACCGGACCATCCGCCGCCTGATGACCAACCGGCCGCACGTGTTCGCGGTCCGCTCCACCGACGACCGGGCGCTGGCGGTGGCGCTGATGGCCGAGGCGTCGGTCTCCGGCGTCGAGCTGGGCCGTACCGGCCTGACCGTCAAGGCCGGCGACTACGGCGCGTTCACCCGGGCACTGCCCCGGATCGCGCTCCGGCACGGCATCCGGGTCCGGCAGCTCCTGCCGGAGGACGAGTCGCTGGAGAGCGTCTTCTCGTATCTGGTGGAGGCATGATGTCGACAGTCACCTGGATCACCGCGCGTGGCCTGTTCGGCCGGAGCCGGTTCCTCATGCTGCTGCCGTTGCCGCTGGTCCTGATCGGCCTGGCAGTGCTCTGCCGGTCGCTCGGCGTCGACCCGGGCCAGTGGGGCCCGCCGGTGCTCGTCGGCCTCGGCCTCGCGGTGGTGCTGCCGGTGGTGGCCCTGATCGTGGGCACCGGCGTGCTCGGCGCGGAGATCGACGACGGTACCGTCGTGCACATCCTCACCAAGCCGCTGCCGCGCTGGCAGATCGTGCTGCCGAAGCTGGCGGTCGCGGCCGGCGTCACAGCGGTCACCGTCGGCGTCCCGATCTACGTCGCGGGCGTGCTCGCCGATTCGGTACGCCTCGGACTCGCTCTGGTCGCCGCCTCGGCGGCGGGCGCGCTGGCGTACTCGGCGCTGTTCCTGGCGCTGAGCCTGGTGACCCGGCGGCCGGTGCTGCTCGGCCTGGTCTACGTGCTGATCTGGGAAGGGCTGCTGGGCCGGTTCGTCGGCGGCACCCGGGTGCTGTCGATCCAGCAGTGGGTGATCGCCCTGGCCGACCGGATGGCGCCGACGCCGCTGCTCGGCACCACCGTCTCGGTGCCGGTCGCGGCGGTGCTCACCGCCCTGGTGGCGGTCGGGTTCACCGTGCTGGCGATCGACCGCCTGCGCTCGTTCAACGTGGCCGGCGAGACGAGCTGAACTGCGGGGCGGAACCCGTTCTCCGGTACGAGCGCCGGAAAACGGGTTCTGCCCTGCCGTGTCCGGTCTGTTAGTTTGCGGCGGCTACGAACACCGACACGGGGAGACACATTGCGTTCGGCTCGACTCGCCCTGCTGGCCCCAGCCGCGGTGGCGCTGATCGTCATGTCCGGCTGCGACGGCGGCGACGACAAGCCCTCGGCCGGGCCGGCGGCGCCGTCCGTACCCGCCGCCACCTCCGTGCCGCCGGTGACCCCGGCGCCGGCGGGCCTCGACGAGGCCACCAGGAAGACCTGCGCGACGGCGGAGAAGGACATCACGGCCGCCCTGAAGGAGGTGGCCGAGGCGGAGAAGATCGGCCCGCCGGCCGGCCACTCGGCGGTCAGCGCCCAGTACTCGGCGGGCGCGGCCACGCTCTACACGCACGCCTTCACCAGCAGCGACGAGGTGAACGCCGCGGTGAAGGGGGTCGCCACCGCCATGACCGACCTCGCCGACACCTGGGCCAAGGCGCCGGGTAAGGCGCCGAGCAAGGCGGATCTCACCGCCGCCCGGGACAAGCTCAAGGCGGCCTGCGCGGCTGACTGAGGCATGCACCGCCGAGGGGCGGCCGGCGTCACGCCGGCCGCCCCTCGCTGTCAGAACGCGCAGGCGACGACCAGTTCGGTGGTGCGGTCGGGCAGCAGGTCCAGCTTCGCGATCCGGCCCGCCGCGCGCAGGTCGTCGGCGACGGTGCCGAGCTGCTCCAGCACGGCTGCCGGCCCGAGCGCCTCGGCCAGCGGCACGTCCGCCTTCATCGACAGCTTCCGTTCCGACTTGGCGCGGCGCACCTGACCCAGCGCGTCAGCGGCCAGCCGCAGCAGTTCCGGGTCACCCGGCGCCTCCATCGCGCGGCCCACCTCGTACGTGGTCGGCCACGGCGCGCGGTGCACCGACCCGTACCGCCACCACGACCAGACCTCCTCGGTGACGAACGGCAGCACCGGCGCGAACAGGCGCAACTGCACCGACAGTGCGGTCGCCAGCGCCGCCCGGGCCGAGTCGGCGGCCGGCCCGGTGCCGTAGGCGCGTTCCTTCACCAACTCGATGTAGTCGTCGCAGAACCGCCAGAAGAACGCCTCCGTGGCCATCAGGGCGGCCGTGTGGTCGTACCCGTCGAAGGCGGTGGTCGCGGTCGCGACCACGCCGGACAGATCGGCGAGCATCGCGGTGTCGAGCGGTTGGGTCGCCGCGGCCCGCAGTTCGTCGGCGGCACCCAGCCCGAGCGCGAACCGTGACGCGTTCAGCAGCTTGGTGGCCAGCCGGCGCCCCACCTTGACCTGGGCCGGGTCGAAGGCGAGGTCCATGCCCGGCTTGCCGTTGGCGGCCCAGTAGCGGACCGCGTCGGATCCGTTCTGCTCCAGCAGCGCCATCGGCGTGACCACGTTGCCCTTGGACTTCGACATCTTCTTGCGGTCCGGGTCGAGGATCCAGCCGGAGAGCACAGCGGTGTGCCACGGCAGCGTGCCGTGCTCCAGGTGGGAGCGGGCCACCGTGGCGAACAGCCAGGTCCGGATGATGTCGTGCCCCTGCGGGCGCAGGTCCATCGGGAAGACCCGGGCGAACAGGTCCGGGTCGGTCTCCCAGCCGCCGACGATCTGCGGGGTCAGCGACGAGGTGGCCCAGGTGTCCAGCACGTCCGGGTCGCCGGTGAAACCGCCCGGCTCGCCGCGCTGCGACTCCTCGTATCCGGGCGGCGGCTCGCTCGTCGGATCGATCGGGAGCGTCGCCTCGTCCGGTGTGAGAGGGTGGGACCAGTCCGGCTCGCCAGTGTCGTCGAGCCGGTACCACACCGGCACCGGCACGCCGAAGAACCGCTGCCGGCTGACCAGCCAGTCACCGGTGAGGCCGCCCACCCAGTGCTCGTAGCGGTGCCGCATGTGCTCCGGCACCCAGCGCAGCTCCCGCCCCCGGGCCAGCAGATCTTCGCGCAGGTCCGCGTCGCGGCCGCCGTTGCGCAGATACCACTGCCGGGTCGAGACGATTTCCAGCGGCCGGTCGCCGCGCTCGTAGAACTTCACCGGGTGGGTGATCGGGCGCGGCTCGCCGACCAGGTCGCCCGCGTCCGCGAGCAGCTCCACGAGCGTCCGCCGGGCGCCGTTCACCGTCTGCCCGGCCAGTGCCGCGTAGGGCTCCGCCGGCACGCCGGTCGGCGGCTCCGGCAGCAGGCGTCCGTCCCGGCCGATCACCACGCGGGTGTCCAGCCGCAGCTCACGCCACCAGGTCACGTCGGTCAGGTCACCGAACGTGCAGACCATCGCGATGCCCGTGCCCTTGGCCGGGTCCGCCAGCGGGTGCGCGCGCACCGGCACCTCGACCCCGAACACCGGGGTACGCGCAGCGGCGCCGACCAGGTCCGCGTACCGCTCGTCGTCGGGGTGGCAGACGAGCGCCACGCAGGCCGGCAGCAGTTCCGGGCGGGTGGTGTCGATCAGCACCTCGCGGCCGTCCGGTCCGGTGAACCGCAGCCGGTGGTACGCGCCCGGCCGCTCCCGGTCCTCCAGTTCCGCCTGCGCGACGGCGGTGCCGTACCCGACGTCCCACAGCGTCGGCGCCTCGGCCTGGTACGCCTCACCCCGGGCCAGGTTGCGCAGGAACGCGCGCTGGCTGGCCGCACGGGCCGCCGACCCGATCGTGGTGTACGTCAGCGACCAGTCCACCGACAGCCCGAGCCGCCGCCACAGCGCCTCGAACGCCTTCTCGTCCTCGACAGTGAGCAGTTCGCACAGCTCGATGAAGTTGCGCCGGGAGATCGGCGTCGGGTTCTTCCGGGCCGCGTCGTCCACAGGTGCGGCCGGCGGGCGCCAGCCCCCGTCGTACGGCAGCGCCGGATCGGGGCGCACGCCGTACACGTTCTGCACCCGGCGTTCGGTGGGCAGCCCGTTGTCGTCCCAGCCCATCGGGTAGAACACGGTCCGCCCGCGCATCCGCTGGAACCGGGCCACCGTGTCGGTGTGCGTGTACGAGAAGACGTGCCCCATGTGCAGCTCGCCCGACACGGTCGGCGGGGGAGTGTCGATCGCGTATACGTCCGACCGCTCCTTCGTGCGGTCGAACGCGTACGTGCCGTCGGACTGCCAGCGGCGGGCCCAGGTCTCCTCGAGGCCGTCCAGGCTCGGACGCTCGGGGACGCCGCCGCGGGCGCTCCTCGTGGTGTCGGTCATCAGCCGATGGTAGGCAGCGCGCCCGTCGCACTCCACGACTTTCCCCACCCCGCGCGTCCCCGCGGGAGAGCTAGAGGAGGGAGTCGCGCCACTGGCGGTGCAGGGCGGCGTAGCGGCCGTCGGCGGCGATCAGCTCGGCCGGCGGGCCGTCCTCCACGATCCGGCCGTCGTCGAGCACCAGCACCCGGTCCGCGGTCTCCACTGTGGAAAGGCGATGGGCGATCACCAGGGCGGTGCGGTCGCGCAGCACGTTGTGCAGCGCCCGCTGCACCAGCCGTTCGGTCGGCACGTCGAGCGACGAGGTCGCCTCGTCCAGGATCAGCACCCGGGGATCGGCGAGGAACGCCCGGGCGAACGCGACGAGTTGCCGCTGCCCGGCGGAGAGCCGTCCGCCACGCCGGTGCACGTCGGTGGCGTACCCGTCGGGCAGCGCGGCGATGAAGTCGTGCGCGCCGATCGCCCGCGCGGCCGCGACCACCGCCTCGTCGTCGGCGTCGGGACGGCCGAACCTGATGTTGTCGGCCACGGAACCGCTGAACAGGTGGGTCTCCTGGGTCACCAGCACCACCGCCCGGCGCAGCTCGGCATCGGCCAGGTCGCGCAGGTCCACCCCGTCCAGCCGGACCGCGCCCGCGTCCGGGTCGTGGAAGCGGGCCACCAGCTTGGCGACTGTCGACTTCCCGGCGCCGGTCGGCCCGATCAGCGCCACTGTCTGCCCCGGCGGCACGGTCAGGTCGAGGCCGGACAGGATCGGCGTCCGGCGGCGGTAGCCGAAGTCGACGGCACGGAAGGTCACCGCCCCGCGCGGCGGACCGGCCGGCAGCGGCACCGGCTGCGCCGGTTCGGCCACCGCCGGACGCTCGTCCAGCACCCCGGCCAGCTTCTCCAGCGCGGCGGTCGCCGACTGGAGCGAGTTGTAGAACTGGCTCAGCTCCTCCATCGGTTCGAAGAACCGGCGCAAATAGAGCAGGAACGCGGCGAGCACGCCCACCTCGACGCCGCCGCCCAGCACCCGCCAGCCGCCGTACCCGAGCACCACCGCCGCGGTCAGGTTGCCGATCAGCCGGATGCCCGGCGAGTAGATCGCGATCAGCCGGAACGCGCTCAGGCTGGAGCGCCGGTAGTCGTCGTTCACCGCGCCGAAGATGCGGTCGTTGCGGTCCTCCCGCCGGTACGCCTGCACGGCCCGGATCCCGCGCAGCGACTCGACGAAGTGCACGATGACCAGCGCCACCGCCTCCCGGGTGCGCCGGTACGCCCCGGCCGACGCGCGGGCGAACCAGCGCGACAGCACGAACAGGAACGGGAAGGCGAGCAGCGTCACCGCCGCCAGTGGCAGGTCCAGCCAGAGCAGGATGCCCGCCACCGACAGCACGGAGAGCCCGGCCATCACCAGCTTGTCGATGCCGCCGTCGACCAGCTCGGCGATCGACTCCAGGTCGCTGGTCAGCCGGGACACCATCCGCCCGGACGTGTAGCGCTCGTGGAACCCGACGTCGAGGCGCAGGAAGTGCCCGTACACCCGACGGCGCAGGTCCAGCAGGACGGCCTGGCCGATCCGGGCGGCGAGGGTGAGGAACGCGCGCCGGGCCGCGTACTCGATCGCGGTGGCGACCACGAACGCGGCGGCGACGGCGATCAGCGGGCCGGGGTCCCCGGCCCGCAGCGGCCCGATGCCCCTGTCGATGCCGAGCATGACCAGGTACGGCCCGGACATCGCGGCGGCGTTCTGGGCCAGCAGCAACACCACCGCCAGCCCGAGCGCACGCCGGTGCGGGCGGAGCAGCAGCCGCAGCAGCAGCCGGCTGCGGGCGCGCAGCCTGGTCACCGCCTCCGGGGACGAGTCCTCGGCCCGGCTGCGGTCGGCGTCCGGGTCGGTGGCCCGCCCACGCCAGCGCGACAGGTCGTCACCGTCGCCGTGGCGCGCGCCGGTCGACCCGTCACCGCTGCGCGCGTCCCGGGGCCTGGGTACCCGCGGCGCGCGGCCGGTCACGAGCGCACCAGGCCGAGGCCGTCGCTCCGGCGCTCCGGCTCGGCGGACAACACCGCCCGGTAGGCGGGCACCCGGGCCAGAAGCTCCGAGTGGGTGCCGACGGCGACGATCCGGCCGTCGTCGAGCAGGGCCACCCGGTCCGCCAGCGCCACCGTCGACGGACGGTGCGCCACCAGCAGGGTGGTGGTCGCGGTGTCCCGCAGCACCCGGCGCAGGGCCGCCTCGACGAGCGCCTCGGTGTGCACGTCGAGCGCGGACAGCGGGTCGTCGAGCACCAGCACCGCGGGCCGGCCGAGGACCGCACGCGCCAGCGCGAGGCGCTGCCGCTGGCCGCCGGACAGCGACAGCCCCTGCTCACCGACCCGGGTGGCGAGCCCCCACGGCAGCTCGTACGCGAAGTCCGCCTGGACCAGCGTCAGCGCGGCGCGGACCTCGTCCTCGCTCGCGTCCGGCCGGCCCAGCGTGAGGTTCTCCCAGATCGACATGGAGAACAGCGTCGGCTCCTCGAACGCCACGGCGACGAGCCGGCGCAACGAGTCCAGCCGCAGGTCACGTACGTCGTAGCCGTCGAGCGTGATCCGGCCGCCGGTCACCTCGTGCAGCCTGGGGACCAGCGACAGCAGCGTGCTCTTGCCGCAGCCGGTGACGCCGACCAGCGCCATCGTCTCGCCCGGCTCGACCGCCAGGTCGAGGTCGCGCAGCACCGGGCCGGACGTGCCGGGGTAGCGGAAGCGGACCCCCTCGAAGCGGAGCCGGCCGCGCACCTCGCCCCGGTCGAGCGACCGGGCGTGCGGGGCGTCCACGATGGTCGGCGGCGTGTCCAGCACCTCCTGGATCCGGTCGGCGGCGGTCGCGGCCTCCTGGCCGTTGGCGATGATCCAGCCCAGCGACTGCACCGGCCAGATCAGCATGAGCTGAAGGCTGACGAACGCGACCAGCTCCCCGATGGACAGCACGCCGTCGGCGACCGCTGCGGCGCCGGCCACCAGGACCGCGCCGAGCGTCAGGTTGGGTACCAGGTCGAACAGCGCGGAGGTCCGCGCCAGCAGCCGGGCCTTGCCGATCCCGGTGTCGTGCAGCCGGCGCGCGCCGACCGCGAACCGGGCCGCCAGTTCCGGCCCGCGCCCGTACGCCCGCATGGTGCGCAACCCCAGCGCGGTCTCCTCGACCAGTGTGGCGACGTCGCCCTGCTGGTCCTGCATGCGGCGTGACGCCGCGTGGTAGTGGCGCGCGAAGCGGCGGCTGATCAGGAACAGCGGTACGGCGCTGGCCGCGACCAGCAGCCCCAGCCACTGGTGCAGCCGGATCAGCAGCGCCACCACCGCCGCGTACGTGACCAGGTTGAGCACCAGGAACAGCAGCCCGAAGGAGAGGAACCGCCGGATCACCGACAGGTCGCTGGTGATCCGGGACAACAACTGGCCGGACTGCCAGCGGTCGTGGAAACCGGCCGGAAGCCGTTGCAGGTGGGCGTAGATGTCGGCGCGGATGGCGGCCTCCATGCCGACCGAGGACGACGACTGCGTCCAGCGGCGGATGAAGATGAGGACCGCCTCGGCCACACCGAGCAGCAGCGCGAGCGCGCCGAGCCGGAGCAGCCCGGCCTCGTCGTGCCGGGCCACCGGCCCGTCCACCACCCGCTGCACCACCAGCGGCACGGCCAGGCTCGCCGCGGTGGCCGCCAGCGCCGCGATCAGCAGCCAGGCGAACTCCATCGCGTACGGGCGCAGGTAGGGCCGCAGCCGCCAGAGGTTGCGCAGCGGCTGGGACCGGGCGCCGGTATGCGCCGCGGGGTTGCCGTCGCTGGACGCGGGCACTACCCGACGGTAGCCCCCGGGGGTGACAGTCCTGCTGTCAGCTAGCCGTCACCCGTCCCTCATGCCCGAGAAGCCACTTCTTCACGTCCAGCCCCCAGCGGTATCCACCCAGTGTGCCGTCGGTGCGCAGCACCCGGTGGCAGGGCACGAACAGCGCGGCGGCGTTGCGCGCGCAGGCCGCCGCGGCGGCCCGGATCGCCGCCGGTCGCCCGGCCAGCGCGGCGAACCCCGTGTAGGTGACCGGGTCGCCGGGCTTGACGTCGCGCAGCACCTGCCAGGCGTGCGTCAGGAATGCGCCGCCGGTGTGCTGCTCCACCGCTACCGCATCGATGGCGGCCAGGTCACCGTCCAGATAGGCCCGTACGGCGGCGGTCACCGGGCCGAGGTCGGCCCGTTCCCGCAGTTCGCCGCGCAGGCTCGGATGGATCAGCGGCAGCAGGACCGCCGGGTCGGCGGTGAAGCCCGCCGCGCGTACCGCCCCGTCGGGGCCGGCGAGCACGCTCAACGGGCCGGCGGGAGTGTCGATGACGGTGCTGTCCACAGTGCTCATGCTGCTCTCCAGAGTCGGATGGTCGCGTACGACCGCCAGGGGCGCCAGCGGTCGGCGTACGCGGACAGGGTCTTCGGGTCGTCGGACAGGCCGAGCGCCGCTGCGCCACGGCGTACGCCCAGGTCGGTGGCGAGCGCGACATCGGGGTCGCCGAGTGCGCGCATGGCCAGGTAGCCGGTGGTCCACGGGCCGATGCCGGGCACCGCGGCCAGGAGCCGGACCGTCTCCTCCCGGTCGCCTCCGGGTTCCAGGTCGAGTTCGCCGTCGGCGACCGCGCGGGCCAGCGCGCGGAGCGTCTCCCGGCGGGCCGCCGGCATCCGGAACGCCGTGTCCGGCGCCGCGAGCACCTCCGCCGGACCGGGGAACGCCACCAGACCGTCCGCCGGATCGTCGGCGGCCGCCCCGCTCGCCGCCCGGGTGGCGGAGAGCAGGCGGGTGAGCGTGGTCCGCGCCGAGGCCAGCGAGACCTGCTGGGTGGCGACGGCGCGGACGGCCAGCTCGAAACCGTCGACCGCGTGCGGCAGCCGGACGCCGGGCTCGGCCGCGACGGCCGGTGCCAGCGCCGGGTCGGCGGCCAGGGTGGCGTCCACCGCCACCGGGTCGGCGTCCAGGTCGAGCAGGCGGCGGCAGCGGGCCACCGCGGGGGCCAGGTCGCGCATGTCGGCCAGCCGCAGCGTCGCGTCGATGTGGCCGTCGGCGGGGGTCAGCGCCACCGTGGCGGGACCGTGCGGCAGGCGCAGCCCCCGGTGGTAGGTGCCGTCGCGGACCACCTCGACGCGGGGCAGCGCGCGCAGCGCGAGGAAGTCCAGCAGCGCGCCCGCGTGCAGCGGGGGCCGGTAGGCCAGCCGCAGCGAGAGCGTGCCCGCACCGGTGGCAGCGGCCGGGCCACGACGGCCGGCCCGCAGCTCGGACGGGGTGCCGCCGTAGACCTCGCGGACCGTGTCGTTGAACTGCCGGACACTGCCGAACCCGGCGGCGAAGGCCACCTCGGCCAGGCCGAGGCCAGTGGTCTCGATCAGGATCCGGGCGGTCTGCGCGCGCTGGGCCCGGGCCAGCGCCAGCGGGCCGGCACCCAGCTCGGCCCGGAGCATCCGGTGCAGGTGCCGCTCGGTGTAGCCCAGCCGGGTGGCCAGCCCGGGCACGCCGTCCCGGTCCACCACGCCGTCGGCGATCAGCCGCATGGCGCGGCCGACCAGGTCGGCCCGGACGTCCCACTCGGGCGAGCCCGGTGCCGCGTCCGGCCGGCACCGGCGGCACGCCCGCAGCCCGGCCCCCTGCGCGGCGGCGGCGGACGGGAAGAACCGGACGTTGCGCCGCTTAGGCGTCATCGCCGGACAGGACGGCCGGCAGTAGATCCCGGTCGACGTCACACCGGTGTAGAACCAGCCGTCGAACCGCGGGTCGCGGCTGTCGACGGCTCGGTAGCACCGCTCGAAGTCCAGTTCCATGCCACGATCCTGCCTCGCAGCTCCCGGGCTCGGCTGGCGGGATTCAGACATGACGTGCGGGAGTCGCGCCAGCCCGGGGAAGTGGCGGTGTCCCCGGCCCCGGGACGGCACCACTCCGCCGAGGTGGCGTGGATCATGGCCGGCGGACCCGAGAAAGTGTCGTAAGTGGTCGGTAGCGTCCCGCCACCAACTCAAGAAGAGGTGCGGGGCATGGCGAGCGTGGCCGGGCGGGGTGTCCGCTGATGCGATCGGGGCGAGCACCGTTGGACGCCGCGGTGGTGGAGGGCTTCTACGAGCGGATGCGGGTGGTGGCGCCGGCCGCGTACGGCGCGATCGAGCGTGATCGGGCCGGTGACCCCGGTCGCCCCTTCGCGGACACCGCCTGCGGGCGGCTGGCCGGCTCCCTCGACCCGGACGGGCTGCGGGCGCTCGGCATGTGGGCCCACCACTGGTGCATGCGCTTCTACGACGACGACACCCGGGTCGGCGTACGGCTGGTCCGCGAGATCGCCGCCCGCTCCGGCCTGGGCTGGACCGCCGACGAGGTGCGGTGGCTGCTCGACCGGTCGTACGCGGCCGGCCCCGCCGCCGCGCACCGGTTCACGCTGCCGCTCGCAGCAGCGGCGCAGCTACCGGCCGGTGCGCTGCCCGAGGGCGTCGCCGCCGAGGCGTGGCCGGACGACTGGCGGCGGCTGCGGGCCGGCTGAGCGCCGGGTGGGATCGCCGCCCGGTCCGGCATCTGGGCCAGCACCATCGCCGCCACTGCGACCGCGAAACCGGTGAGCTGGACCGGGTCCAGCGCCTCGCCGAGCACCACCCAGCCGAGCGCCGCGGCGGTGAGCGGGCTCAACGCGCCCAGCACCGACACGCGGGACACCGGCAGTCGCGCCGCGCCCCGGAACCACAGCACGTACGCCAGGGCGGTGCCGGCCAGCCCGAGCCACGCGTACCCGAGAAGGGCCGGCCCGTCGGGCACTGGTGGCGCGCCCTCGACGGCGGCGGCTACCGGCACGATCATCAGGCCACCGGCGACGAGCTGCCAGCTCGTCGCGGCGAGGACGCCCACGCCGGGCGGCCGGCCCCAGCGGCGGGTGAGCACCAGCCCGGTGGCCATCGCCACTGCACCGGCCAGCCCGGCGGCGACGCCGAGCGGGTCGAGGCCGGCGCCCGGCCGCAGCACCACGAGGGCGACGCCGAGCGGGGCGGCCACGGCGGCGACCAGTGCCGGCCGGGTGGGGCGGTCGCGGAGCAGCGCGACCGTCAGCACCGCCACCAGCAGCGGCTGCGCGGCGCCGAGGACGGCGGCGGTGCCGCCGGGCAGGCGGTACGCGGCGAGGAACAGCAGCGGGAAGAACACCCCGATGTTCAGCGCGCCGAGCACGGCGGCCCGCCCCCACCAGAGGCCGTGTGGTCGCCTGCGGGTCAGGGCGAGCAGCAGCAGGCCGGCCGGCAGGGCGCGGATCGCCCCGGCCCAGAGCGGCCGGTCCGGCGGAAGGAGTTCGGCGGTGACCAGGTACGTGGTGCCCCAGGTGACGGGTGCGGCGGCGGTGAACGCGACGTCGGTCCAGCGGGGGTTCATGTCGGCCTCTTTCTCAGGCGTAAGTATCTTAGTGCTAAGCTAATCAGGCCCGAGTGAAAAGGTGAAGTGGGACGTGCGGCACAATCGGCAGCCGTGACAGGCGACGAGGTGGACGCGATCGTCGAGCAGTGGCGGCGGGAACGCCCCGGCATGCGGCCCGAGCCGATGGCCGTGTTCGGCCGCATCTACCGCCTGGCCCGGCTGGTCGGTGACGGCCAGGAGAAGGTGTACGCGGGCTGGAACATCGGCCGGGGCGAGTTCGACGTGCTCGCCGCGCTGCGGCGCTCCGGTGAGCCGTACACGCTGGCGCCGAAGGCGCTCGCCGCTTCATTGATGCTCACCTCCGGCGGCATGACCGGGCGGCTCGACCGGCTCGAACGGGCCGGCCTGGTACGGCGCTCGCCGGATCCGGCCGACCGGCGGGCGCTGCGGGTGACGCTCACCGACACCGGCCGACGGGTGGTGGAGGAGTCGGCCGAGGCCGGGCTCGCCGTGCAGCGGCGGATTCTCGACGCGCTGCCCCCGGCCGACCAGGACCGGCTGGCCGATCTGCTGCGCGCGTTGCTCGCGGCAGCCGAGACCGGGCCCGCGGATCCGGCACAATGATCAGCACCGCCGCCGCCCGGAAGGACGCCCGTGCCCGCCACCGAACCGACGATCGTCGCCACCAGCATGGGCTTCACCAGCCGTCGCCGTGGCCCCTGGGACGCGCGGCCCAGCTCCCTGTTCGACCTGATGGCCGACCTGGCCGGGGCCGGTGACGCGCCGCGCGTCTGCTATCTCGGCCAGGCCACCGGCGACCAACCGACCGGGTTCACCGTCTTCTACGGGGCCTTCGCCGGCACCCGGTTCCGCACCTCCCACCTGGCGCTCTACCCGATGCCCAACGTCGAGGACATCCGCGCGCACCTGCTCGCGCAGGACATCGTCTGGGTCGGCGGCGGCAGCGTGGCGAACCTCTGCGCGGTCTGGCGGGTGCACGGCCTGCCGGAGATCCTGCACGAGTGCTGGCAGGCCGGAGTGGTGCTCGGCGGGGTGTCCGCCGGCTCGATCTGCTGGCACACCGGCGGCGCCACCGACAGCTACGGCCCGGCGCTGCGGCCGTTCACCGAAGGGCTGGGCTGGCTCCCGTACGGCAACGGCGTGCACTACGACAGCGAGGAGCAGCGCCGCCCGCTGATGCACCGGCTGGTCGCCGACGGCACGCTGCCCGCGAGCCACTGCACCGACGACGGGGTGGGGCTGATCTACCGGGGCACCCGCCTGGCCGAGGCGGTGGCGGACCGGCCCGGCGTGGCCGCGTACGAGCTGGTCCGCGCCGAGGACGGCACCGTCCGGGAGACCCGGATCGAGCCACGCCTGCTGTCCGCCGCGCCGTAGTGACCGGCTTCGCGCACCTGCCTGCCCGGCGGTGTCGGCGAGGCGCGTAAGCTGGTTCGTCGTGAGTCTCACCATCGGCATCGTCGGCCTGCCCAACGTGGGCAAGAGCACCCTGTTCAACGCGCTGACCAAGAACGACGTGCTCGCCGCGAACTACCCGTTCGCCACCATCGAGCCGAACGTCGGCGTGGTCGGGCTGCCCGACGAGCGGCTGACCAAGCTGGCCGAGATCTTCTCCTCGCAGAAGGTGCTGCCGGCGCCGGTCTCGTTCGTCGACATCGCCGGCCTGGTTCGGGGCGCCTCCAAGGGGCAGGGGCGGGGCAACGCGTTCCTCGCCAACATCCGCGACGCCTCGGCGATCTGCCAGGTGGTGCGCGCCTTCTCCGACCCGAACGTGGTGCACGTCGACGGCAAGGTCTCCCCGGCCGACGACATCGAGACGATCAACACCGAGCTGATCCTGGCCGACATCCAGACGCTGGAGAAGGCGCTGCCCCGGCTGGAGAAGGAGGCCAAGCTCCGCAAGGACCGGGCCGCCGCCGTCGAGGCCGCCAAGAAGGCGGTCGAGGTCCTCGACAACGGCGTGACCCTGTACGCGGGCGCCGCCGCCGCGAAGGTCGAGCTGGAGCACCTGCGTGAGCTGCACCTGCTCACCACCAAGCCGTTTCTCTACGTCTTCAACGTCGACGAGGCCGAGCTGGGCAACGAGGAGTTCCTCGACGAGCTGCGCGGCCTGGTCGCGCCCGCCGAGGCGATCTTCATGGATGCCAAGATCGAGTCCGAGCTGGTGGACCTGCCCGAGGACGAGGCCCGCGAACTGCTGGAGTCGATCGGGCAGTCCGAGCCGGGCCTGAACCAGCTCGTCCGGGTGGGCTTCCGGACGCTCGGGCTCCAGACGTACCTGACGGCCGGTCCCAAGGAGGCGCGGGCCTGGACCGTCCCGGTCGGCGCGACCGCGCCGGAGGCCGCCGGGGTGATCCACAGCGACTTCCAGCGCGGCTTCATCAAGGCCGAGGTGGTCTCCTACGACGACCTGGTCGAGGCCGGATCTATGGCGGCGGCGAAGGCCGCCGGCAAGGTCCGGATCGAGGGCAAGGAGTACGTCATGCAGGACGGCGACGTGGTGGAGTTCCGCTTCAACGTCTGAATCGTGATTCGACAGTTGATGTGCGACAGGTGCCCCAGAACCAGGCGGCCCTCCGCACGATTGGCGGATCATCCACGGCTGTCCGCTACCGTGCGGTCATGCTCATCCCCGGCTACCAGGATCGATTCCCCGAGGACGTCGACGTCACCGCGCTGACCACGGACGGCTGGCATCTCGCAGTGCGGCCCGGGTTCTGGGCCCAGTACTGGCGGGAACTCCTGCTTCCCGACGAGGACGACCTGCTCTCCGAGGTTTGGGGAGCCGCCGGCGACGACCTGGGCGGGCTTCTCGACGCGGAGTCCTGGCAGGTGCTGCGAGTGGGCCTGGGCGGCGGAGCCGAGCTCGCCGTGGTGTTTCGTAACCTCGACGAGGACCGCGGGGTCGACTTCCTGGTCCTGCCTGGCGGCGGCCGGGACGCCATTGAGATCGCCGCACTGGACGGGCACCAGACCGGCCCCGGACTTTCCTGGACGGATCTGGTGGCCGTCGCCGGACGCCAGCCCGACCCGGTCCGGCGTGCGCAGACCCTGATGCTTCTCGCCCCTGCGTTCGGCGACAAGGCCGCAGACACCCCGGACGCAGTGGTCTTGCTCGCCGCGGCGATGCGCACGCTCGGCGCAACCGGAGACACTGAGCGAGTGGCGGCGGCCGCGGTCTCGGACGAGGTGCACTTCTGGGGACACGTGCTGTGGGCGGCGGGCGTGCCTGGCTCGGAGTATGCGCCACGCAACCCGGAAAGCGTGTTCGCCCTGCCGGAAGCCTCCCGGTGGCTGGTCACGCAGCTGCTGGCGCCGTGATCCCGGTAGCCTGCCCTGACCTGCTGGCCGCGGGCCGGAGTGCTTCGGCCGGACGGTGCCGGAGCAGCCGTGTCAGCGGGTCTGCTCCCTACTCCTCTTGGACGTCGACGGGGTCCTGACCCGTTCGGGGCCGACCGATGGGCACGAGACGACCACCGGCGTGATGGTCAGGCAGCCCGATCCCGATGAACTGGAGGCTCCCGCAGGTTGCCGATGGGAACTAGTTTCACGGTGTGGCTCGCCCCGCCAGGATACGGCTGTCTGTCGGTCTGCCGCTCACGACGAGGGTGCTTCTCGGTTGTGTGGGCCTGATTCCGTTGCTCGTTGCGGCGTTCCTGGTGCTCATGGGCGCCCTCGTATGGCGGCAGTTGGATGGGCCGTGGTGGCAGCAGGTCCTCGCCGGCGTCTTCATCTACGGGCTGCTCGTCGTCGCGATCCATATTCTTTGCGTCGGCGCGTTCTACGCGTTTGCTCACGTCACATACTCCGGTTGGCTGCGGGGATCGATGATGACCCTTCTCGTCGCTTATCGGAGAGAGCAGGTCGACCTCAGCCTCGCCACGGTCCGCTACGACGACCGATCGTCGGTCCTGACTGCCACTGACCCGAGGTCCGGTAGAGAGCTGACGCTGTACATCGACGAGTTCGGGGATGCCATGCTTCCGGCCGCCCCGTTGACCGCATTAGCAGATGCGATCTCCGGCGGCCGGGTCCGTAGAGGACACCCAGCAGGATGCCCTCGCTGTGGCACGGAAGCTACGCACTCTCGCGAAGGTGGCGGGTGGGGCGGGCCGCGCCCTGGCAGATCCTCGGCCCGAAGACACCCGGTCGTAGCCACAGGTGGGCGACAAGCTGGGCGGGGCCGGGGCAGCGATGCCGTGCTCTACTGGTCCGATGCGTAGGCGACGCCTCATGTACCTGCTCTTGGCTATGGTCGGTGCGCTGATGGCGGTCACCGGGCTCGCCATGACCTGGCCGTACGTGGCCGAAGCTGGTTGGCCTTTGTCTGCTCCGACCTTGTGCGCAGTTGGCGGGGGATTGACGGGCGCGGGCATCCGAGGCGCCAGGAAGTACCAACGTCCCGAAAACCAATTGCCGGGTCCTGGGGCACACACGGGGCACAAGACAGCGTGAGACGTCGGCAACCAGCGATCAATGGCGTGAGCCCGAGATGGGCCCGCTCAGCTCATCCGACCCGCATTCGGACGCGGGACACCCGTGGGCCGGCGCTCGGCGTGGCCTGACCGATGGTTTCCCGGCGCCGTGCTGGTCTGTACGTCGAGTACCGACCACGGGAGGCTGGCACGATGCGCAAACTGACCTTCGGCATGAACGTGAGCCTGGACGGCTACGTCGCCGCGCCCGGCGACGATCTCAGCTGGGGTGTGCCGAGCGACGAGTGGTTCCAGTGGTGGTCCGACCGGGTGGCGGCGACCGGCACGGCGCTCTACGGGCGGCGACTGTGGGAGGCGATGAGCTCCCACTGGCCGACCGCCGATCAGCAGCCGGACGTCACAGCGGCGCACGCCGAGTTCGCCCGTCGCTGGCGGGACATGCCGAAGGTGGTGTTCTCCTCGACGACCAGGCCGGTCGACTGGAACACCCGCCTGGTCACCGGCGACGCGGTCACCGAGATCAGCCGGCTGAAGGCCGAGGACGGTGGTCCGATGGACATCAGTGGCGCCACCCTCGCCGCGGCGGCCATGCGGGGCGGGCTGATCGACGAGTACGTGCTCGCCACCCACCCGGTCCTGGTGGGTGGCGGTAAGCCGTTCTTCGCCGCCCTGGACAACTGGGTGAACCTGACCCTGGTGGAGACCCGGACGTTCTCCGGTGGCGTGCTCCTGACCAGGTACGAGACCAGGCGCTGAGAGCCCGGAACCCATCGCACGGACGACCGCCGGCCCGCGTCTCGCGGACCGGCGGTCGCCGTCTGCGTACCGTCAGGCGTTCGCCCGGCGGATGGCCGCCATGCCGCCGAGCGCGGCCAAAGCGGCGATCAGGGCGGGCCACCCCACCAGCAGGCTGACCTGGTGCTGGCTGCTCAGCCACTGCCAGATGTCACCGAACCATCCCTGCCAGGTGATCAACGCGACGAGCAGGCCGGTCACCAGGATCAGGGCCGCGCCGGCCCCGAGCAGGCCGTTCATGCCGAACCGGACGTACCAGACGGCGACGAAGACGGCGAGGAAGTTCAGGAACAGGAACGGCACCGCGTAGACGGCGATCTGCAACAGCCCGTTGTCGACGTCGATGTACGGGATCCGGAAGAACCGCAGCTCGATCCCGAAGCCGCCGGTGGCGCCCTCGATCAGGTTGAGCAGGTAGAGCAGGACGCCGTAGGCGACCGCCTGCACCACGTTGACGAGCACCGTGGCGAGGTAGAAGGTGCGCCGGGTGACGCCCATGCCGAGCGCGAACGGGAACACCTGGCTGATCGAGGCGGCGGCGACGATCGAGCAGACGATGTAGAGGCTGGCCAGACCGCCTGTGGTGTTCTTGCCCGGCGCCGCCTCGTCGATCGAGGCGAAGATCAGCAGGTTGACGCCGAGCGAGATGGCCATGATGCCCCACGGCCAGGCCAGCTGGCCGATCCAGGCGATGGTGTGCATCCGGGCGACGTCGAGGATGCGAGTCATCGGGTCTTCGTCCTTTCCGTCGTCAGGCGCACCACTGCCTGCTGGAGCGACACCGGCGCCAGGTCGATGCCGAGCTTCTTGGCGCGCATCCGTTCGGCGTTGTCGAACGACCCGCGCAGCGACGCGCGGACCGCGCCGCCGAGCTGTTCGCGGTGCAGCACCCGGTACGCGGCGGCGAACTCGTCCACCACCGCGGCCGGGCCGGACGCCTCCATCACCTCGCCGCGCAACTCGTCGCTGGGTGCGTCGAGCAGCAGCTTGCCGCGGTCGAGCAGCAGCACGTGCTCGATCAGGTCGGCCACCTCGTCGATGAGGTGGGTGGAGAGCACGACGGTGCGTGGATTCTCGGCGTAGTCGGCGAGCAGCCGGTCGTAGAAGAGCTGCCGGGCGACCGCGTCGAGACCGAGGTACGGCTCGTCGAAGAAGGTCAGCGGCGCGCGTGCGGCCAGGCCGATCGTCACGCCCAGCGCGGACAGCATGCCGCGGGACAGCTTGCGCACGTTGCGCTTGCGCGGCAGGTCGAAGTCGTCCACGAGGGACTGTGCGAAGTCCTCGTCCCAGTTGGGGAACAGCCGCTTGGCCAGGCTCAGGACGTGCCGGACCTGGTAGGCGGCCGGGTAAGTCTGGCTCTCCTTGATGAAGGCCACCTGCGACAGGGCCCGCTCGTTCTCGTACGGGCGCTCGCCGAAGAGCGTGAGGTCGCCGCTGGTGCCGCTGTTCTGGCCGGTGATCAGCTGCATCAGCGTCGTCTTCCCGGCGCCGTTGCGGCCGAGCAGGCCGTAGATCTTGTTTCCGGTCAGCGTGAAGGTGACGTCGTCGAGAGCGGTCACGTCGCCGAACCGCTTCGTGAGGCCGGCTGCCGCCACGACGCTCATCGCTGTTCCTCCCCTGTCTCGATGAGCTTCTTCAGCTCCTCGGTGCCGATGCCCAACTTGCGTGCCTCCTCGATGAGGGGCCGCACGTACTGGTCGGAGAACTCGCGCCGGCGGCGTTCCCGGAGTGTTTCGACGGCCCCCGTTGCCACGAACATTCCGATCCCCCTGCGCTTGTAGAGCAGCCCGTCATCGACCAGGCGGTTGATCCCCTTGGCGGCGGTCGCCGGGTTGATCCGGTGGAACGCCGCCAGCTCGTTCGTCGACGGCACCTGGGTCTCCTCCGCGTACGTCCCGTCGATGATCGAGTTCTCGATCAGCTCCGCGATCTGGACGAAGATCGGCCGGCCGTCATCCATCCCGGTTCTTTGGTTCATTACTCATGTAACTAACCATCGCACCTGGGCGGCAGAACCGTCAAGTCCTCGCTAGGGTTCGCGCCGTGACACTGAGGATCGGGCCCACATCCGCACCGACGGCGCGACGGCGGCCGTCTACTTCGCGAGCTGCTACCACCACGACGGCGTGCACGAGGTCTGGATCGACGCGATCCTGGGCAGCTGGGGCCGCGACGACTTCGACGACCACGTCACGTTCGGCTGCCGGCTCGGGCCGGTGGCCGGCTCGCCGGGGCCGGCCGCGACGCTCGTCAACGGTGGTGAGGTCGCGGATGACAGCCCGGTCTTCGGCCGCAAGCTCAGCCGCGAGGAGGGCCTGACCCATCCCCGGATCGCCGAGTTCTGGCAGATGATCGACCTGGTCCTGGAGCGGGACGCCCTGGTGCGCCGTCACCTGGTCGGCGCCTGACCGACCCGGTGACCAAGGGGTCAGATTCGGGGACTGCGGCGCTCGATCAGGGTCACGTCGCGCCAGGTGCCGTGGTGGCGGCCCACCCGCTCGCGGGTGCCGACGACGCGGAAGCCGCACGCCGCGTGCAGCGCGAGACTCGCGGTGTTCTCCGGGAACACGCCGGACTGGATGGTCCAGATCCCGGCCGCCTCGGTGGAGGCGATCAGCGCCTCCAGCAGGGCCCGGCCGACCCCGCGTCCGCGCCCCCGCGGGTGCACGTAGACGGAGTGCTCGACCACCCCGGCGTAGACGCTGCGCTCGGAGACCGCCGAACAGGCCGCCCAGCCGAGCACGTCGCCGGCCTCGTCGAGCGCCACCCAGCGGTGGCCGGGCATCCGGGTGGCGGTGAACCGCGCCCAGTCCGGCGGCGCGGTCTCGAACGTGGCGTTGCCCTCGTCGATGCCGAGGCGGTAGATCTCCAGCACGGCGTCGGCGTGCGAGTCGTTCATGGCGACGACGGTGACTGTCATCGGTTCCCCCTGTCCGGACCGGCGGTGGTCAGCGTAGTCGCGCGGCCGAAGGGCCGGGACGGGATGCCCGGCCCCTCGGTGTGAGCGCTACCGCCGCCGGTAGACGGAGATGTGCGAGCGGCTGTCCGCGTCGAACGGCGACCGGTCCCAGTCGGCGTACCGCTCGGTGAGCCGCAGCCCGGCCCGCTCCGCCAGTTCGTCGATCTGCTCCGGCCAGGCGTACCGCATGGCGAACGGCTTGAGGTGAACGCCGGCGGCGTCGAACGTGACGGTCTGGCGCACGAACGTCTGCGCCGCCCGGTCGTACCGATGCATGCGGATGGTGGCCGAGTCCTCGGTCACCTCCCGCACCTGGACCTGCTCGTCCCGGTCGAAGTCCGCCGGGTCGGGCACGAAGGTCTCGATGACGAACGCCCCGCCGGGCGCGAGCACCCGGGCGACGTTGCGGAAGCACGCCGCCTGGCGCTCCTCGGAGACCAGGTTGAACAGCGTGTTGAACACCAGGAACACCAGACGGTACGGCCCGGGGACCGGGACGTCCGCCATGTCGCCGACGGTGACGGGCATGTCCGCGCCGCCCGGCTTGGCGCGCAGGTGCGCGACCATCTCCGGGGACGCCTCGACGCCCTCCACGGTCAGGCCGCGCTCGGCCAGCGGCAGGGCCACCCGGCCGGTGCCGATCGCCAGTTCGAGCACCGGGCCGCCCTCGGCCAGCGGGGCGAGGAAGTCGACGGCCGGGGCCGGGTCGGGATTGCCGGGGCCGTCGTAGGTGGCGGCCCAGAGCCGGCCGAACAGGCCGGGATCGTCGAAGACGGACATCACGCGCCCTCCCGCCGGGCGGACGGGACGCGACGCGGCGCGAGGTCAGTGACCTCCGCCGGAATGGGGTACGACAACACGAAGCCTCGTTTCGGATGAGGTGACGACGGGTCGGGTGGGCTTCGCAGCGTGTGGCATGGTGATGCTCCCTCCGGTCGGCTTCGAGAGGCTCAGCAGATCAGCAGCCGAGCCGGCGGGACAACCGGATTACGCCCGCAGCGCGTCGTCCACTCCGGTCTCCCGGCGGCCGAGGTGCACCGGGTCACGCCCGGTGAGCACGTCCAGGGCAGCCTTCACACACGCCCCGTACTCCCGGACGGAGCTGATCCGCCACTGGCCCGCGTACCGGCGGGCGGTGTCGTCGCCGACGCCGACGGTGTCGATGCCGGCGTCCCGGCAGAGCGCCACCGCGCGCGACAGGTGGAACGACTGGGTGACCACAGTGGCCCGCCGCACCCCGAAGACGCGGTGCGCGCGCACACACGAGTCGTACGTGTCGAACCCCGCGTGGTCCAGCACCGTCTTCTCGGCCGGGACGCCCCGGTCGACGAGCCAGCGCCGCATCGCGTCCGGCTCGTCGTAGTCCCAGTTCATGTGGTCCCCGGAGAGCAGCAGCACCTTGACCTTGCCGGTGGCGTACAACTGGCGGGCGATCTCCAGCCGGGCGGCGAGGAACGGCGCCGGCGTGCCGTCCGGCTCCACCTTGGTGCCCAGCACGAGCGCCACCGGCGTCTCGGGCGCGTCCGCGGCGTCGAACAGGCGGCCCTCGGCGGCGCCGCGGACCCAGACCACGCTGGCGACCGTCGCGGCGCCGAGCAGCATCACGGCGGCGGTGGCGAGCACCAGGAGGCGGCGGAGCAGGCGTACGGCCCGCCGACGGTCGCCCCGCCAGGCCCGCCATCGCGCCGTCAGCCCTCGCATGGCGGCGATTGTGCCAGGCGGGTCAGGAGATGTACTGCAGGATCACGTTGTGCACGTGGTGGCTCTTCTGCGCGCCCCGGAACTCGACCTCGTAGGTGTGGGTGCCGACGTGCACCGCGATGGACCCGGTGGAGAAGAACGAACCACCCCAGGACTTGTTGCTCACCACGCTCACGCTGGTGATCTTCGAGTACGGGATGCTGGTGATCGCGTACCGCTTGCCGACGAAGGAGCGGTCCTGGACGATCACGCGCCGGTCGGTCAGGCCGATGAAGCCGGTGCCGGTGCCGATCGCGTCGTAGACGGCGATGATCTGCTCGCCGGGCAGCAACCCGCTCTGGATCTGCTGGAACTGTTCCTTGCGGTCGTACGTGGGGCCAGACATGCACCCGAGGGTAGGCGGGGCGTGCCAGCGGCTCAGGCTTCGGTGACCGCGCGGACCGCGTCCTCGATGCGTGCGGCCAGCAGCACCTCACCCTCGGTGAGCGGCTCGCCGTCGCCGTGGCCGAGCCGGATCTGGGTACGGTCGGCCCGGCGGCTGATCTCGGGGCGCAACCGCAGCGCGTCGGCCACCACCGCCACCCGCTCGGTGAGCGCGGCGTGCTGGGTGTCGTCGAGGACGATGGTGCGGCGGATCTGTTCGCCCTCGCGCGTCCATCCGGACAGCAGGGCGAGCGCGTCGCTGAGGTAGTCGTGCTTCGCCCGGCCGCTGAACAGCACGCGCATCACCGCACCTCCCAGGCGTCGTTGCCGGCTTGTGGCCAAATCGTCGCCATCCCGTGTCCCAGTCGACGCCCTCTAGTCTCTCGCCACTCAGATGGTGTGTCCACGCCCACACTTCCGTGTTCTGCTGACCTGACGGTCGACGCAGCTACCCAAACCGCCGATTGATCTGGCACGCTGGTGGCCCGTGCGGACCGAACGGGTTAGCGGAAACGGGCAGGCCGACCGGCGGGAGCCGAAGGTGGTCGTCGGGGCGGCGATCATCGAGGGCGGCCGGGTGCTGGCGTGCGAGCGCTCCGCGCCACCCGAGGTGGCGGGGCGATGGGAGTTCCCGGGCGGAAAGGTCGAGCCCGGTGAGGCCGAGACCGACGCGCTGGCCCGGGAGTGTGCCGAGGAGCTCGGCGTGCGGGTGGCGGTCGGCGCGCGTGTCGGCCGGGACGTACGGATGGCGCACGGCCGGTCCGTGCTGCGCGTCTACGCCGCCCGCCTGCTGCACGGCGACGAGCCCAAGGCGCTGGAGCACGCCGAGCTGCGCTGGCTGTCCGCCGCCGAACTGGACAGCGTCGACTGGCTGCCGGCCGACGTGCCGATCGTGGCCGCGCTGCGCCCGCTGCTCGACGCCCCCTGAACGATCGCGGCACGGGCCGGGCCGTCCGGTGAACCGGACAGCCGGGCAGAAACGGGACGAGGGCCCGCGGCGTGTGCCGCTGGCCCCCGTCGTCGTCGCGCTGCTGTTCAGTGCTTCGGCTCGTCCTGCTGCGGGTGAGCGAAGTTGAGGTGCTCGGGCGGCAGCGGGAACGTCACGTCGTCGCCGAACGGCGACGGCGCGGCGGCCTTGTTGAACGTCAGCTCGGTCAGTGGCAGCCGACCGTTGGCGTCCACCGCCGGGGCGGTCGGGTGCGGCACCTCGCGGTGCCAGTTGACGCCCTGCTGCGCCTGACGCTCGGCGGCACTGTCGTGCGAGCCGCCCGCGTGCGAGTGCACCCCGCCGGCGTGCGAACCGCTGCCGTGCGCGTGCGCCCCGCCGTGCGCCCCTCCGGACGTGACGGCACCGCTGGAATGCCCGCTGGTCGCGCTGGTCTGAGGCACCTGACCCCTCCGGAAGATCTTGTTACCGAGCCACACAAGGGGATCGTACCTGCGGTCGACGACCCGTTCCTTCATGGGGATGATCCCGTTGTCGGTGATCTTGATGTGCTCGGGGCAGACCTCGGTGCAGCACTTGGTGATGTTGCAGAATCCGAGTCCCATGTCCGACTGCGCGTACTCCCGGCGGTCGGTACGCGCGTCGAGCGGGTGCATGTCCAGCTCGGCCGCCCGGATGAAGAACCGGGGACCGGAGAACGCCGGCTTGTTCTCCTCGTGGTCACGGATCACGTGGCAGACGTTCTGGCACAGGAAGCACTCGATGCACTTGCGGAACTCCTGCGAGCGCTCGACGTCGACCTGCTGCATCCGGTAGTCGCCGGGCGCCACGTCGGCCGGCGGCGCGAACGCCGGGGTCTCCCGGGCCTTCTCGTAGTTGAACGAGACGTCGGTGACCAGGTCCCGGATCACCGGGAAGGTGCGCAGCGGGGTGACGGTGACGGTCTCGGACTCCTCGAACGTCGACATCCGGGTCATGCAGCCCAGCCGCGGCTTGCCGTTGATCTCCATCGAGCAGGAGCCGCACTTGCCGGCCTTGCAGTTCCACCGGCACGCCAGGTCGGGGGCCTCGGTGGCCTGGAGCCGGTGGATCACGTCGAGGACCACCTCGCCCTCGTTCACCTCGACCGTGTAGTCCTTCAGGTCGCCGCCGGTCTCGTCGCCCCGCCAGATGCGGAACTGGCGTTTCGCGCCCGGCTTGCCGGTCGCCTGCTGCGGATCGGTTCCCATTCCTCAGCGCTCCTGTTCGGTGAGGGCGTCGAACTCGGCGAGTTCCTCGTCGGTCAGGTACTTGGCCAGCTCGGCCCGGTCGAACAGTCCGATCAGCTCCGGCCGCATCTTCGGCAGCGGCTTCTCGGTGAGCCGGACCGCGTCCCCGTCCAGTGAGCAGACCAGGTTGACCCGGCGCCACTTCGGGTCCATCGCCGGGTAGTCCTCCCGGGTGTGCCCGCCGCGTGACTCCTGCCGCTCCAGCGCCGCCATCGCGGTGCACTCCGAGACCACGAGCATGTTGCGCAGGTCCAGCGCCAGGTGCCAGCCCGGGTTGTAGCGCCGACCGCCGGCCGCGCTGACCTTCGCCACCCGCTCCCGCAGCTCGGCCAGCCGCCGCATGGCGTCGGCGAGCTCGCTCTCCCGGCGGATGATGCCGACCAGGTCACCCATCACCGCCTGCAGGTCCTGCTGGAGCTGGTAGGGGCTCTCGCCGGTGTCCCGCTGCAGGGGCGCCAGCGCCGTCTCCACGGCGGCCTCGACCGCCGCCACCGACACCGCCGGGCGGGTGGCGAGCTGATCGGTGTACGTGGCCGCGTGCCCGCCCGCGCGCTTGCCGAAGACCAGCAGGTCGGACAGGGAGTTGCCGCCGAGCCGGTTGGAGCCGTGCATGCCGCCGGACACCTCACCGGCGGCGTAGAGCCCGCGCACGGTGCCGTACGCCGCGCCGGAGTCCGGGTCCACCTCGACGCCGCCCATCACGTAGTGACAGGTCGGGCCGACCTCCATCGGCTCCTTGGTGATGTCGACGTCGGCCAGTTCCTTGAACTGGTGGTACATCGACGGGAGGCGGCGGCGGATCTCCTCGGCCGACTTACGGGAGGCGATGTCCAGGTAGACGCCACCGGCCGGCGTACCCCGGCCCTCCTTGACCTCGCTGTTGATCGCGCGGGCGACCTCGTCGCGGGGCAGCAGCTCCGGCGGACGCCTGTTGTTGTCCGGGTCGGTGTACCAGCGGTCCGCCTCCTCCTCGGTCTCCGCGTACTGCTTGCGGAACACGTCGGGGACGTAGTCGAACATGAACCGCTTGCCCTCGGAGTTCTTCAGCACGCCGCCGTCGCCGCGGACCGACTCGGTGACCAGGATGCCCTTCACCGAGGGCGGCCAGACCATGCCGGTCGGGTGGAACTGGAGGAACTCCATGTTGATCAGGGTGGCCCCGGCGCGCAGCGCCAGCGCGTGGCCGTCGCCGGTGTACTCCCACGAGTTCGAGGTGACCTTGTAGGACCGTCCGACGCCGCCGGTCGCGAGCACCACCGCGGGCGCCTCGAACAGGACGAACTCGCCGGACTCGCGGTAGTAGCCGAACGCGCCGGCGATCCGGTCGCCGTCGAGCAGCAGCTCGGTGATCGTGGTCTCGGAGAAGACCCGGATCCGCGCGTCGTAGCTGCCGAACTCCTGCTTGTCCTCCTGCTGGAGCGAGACGATCTTCTGCTGGAGGGTACGGATCAGCTCCAGGCCGGTCCGGTCGCCGACGTGCGCCAGGCGCGGGTACTCGTGGCCGCCGAAGTTGCGCTGCGAGATCTTCCCGTCCTTGGTGCGGTCGAACAGCGCGCCGTACGTCTCCAGCTCCCAGATCCGCTGCGGCGCCTCCTTGGCGTGCAGCTCGGCCATCCGGAAGTTGTTGAGGAACTTGCCGCCGCGCATGGTGTCCCGGAAGTGCACCTGCCAGTTGTCGCGCGAGTTCACGTTGCCCATCGCGGCGGCGGCGCCGCCCTCGGCCATCACCGTGTGCGCCTTGCCGAACAGCGACTTCGAGATGATCGCGGTCTTCTTGCCGGCCAGCCGGGCCTCGATCGCCGCGCGCAGGCCGGCGCCACCGGCCCCGATCACGACGACGTCGTAGTGGTGTCGTTCGATTCGCGTCTCAGTCATGTCCAGGCTCTCAGTTGATGAACCGCAGGTCGTTGATCCAGCCGGCGGCGACCGCCATCACGTAGAAGTCGGTGAGTGCCAGGGTGCCGAGGGTGATCCAGGCGAGCTGCATGTGCCGGACGTTCAACCAGGACACCCCGGTCCACGCCTTGTAGCGCATCGGGTGCTTGGAGAAGTGCTTGAGCCGCCCGCCGATGATGTGCCGGCAGGAGTGGCAGGAGATCGTGTACGCCCACAGCATCACCACGTTGCCGATCAGGATGATGTTGCCCAGGCCGAAGCCGAAGCCCTCGGGGGAGTGGAAGGCCAGGACCGCGTCCCAGGTGTTGATCAGCGAGATGATCGCGGCGGCGTAGAAGAAGTAGCGGTGCAGGTTCTGGCCGAGCAGCGGGAACCGCGTCTCGCCGCTGTACGACTGGTGCCCGTCCGGCACCGCGCAGGCCGGCGGCGACAGCCAGAACGACCGGTAGTACGCCTTGCGGTAGTAGTAGCAGGTCAGCCGGAACAGCAGCAGGAACGGCAGGGTGAGCGCCGCATCCGGGATGATCCACCAGCCGGGCAGGAACTGGCCGAAGTGCGAGGAGCCCTCGACGCAGCGGTCGGTGACGCAGGGGGAGTAGAACGGCGTCAGGTAGTGGTACTGCTCCACCCAGTACCACTTGTGCATGAAGACCCGGACCGTCGCGTAGATGACCCACGCGCTGAGCCCCACCACTGTGATCAGCGGGGCGATCCACCATCTGTCGGTCCGCAACGTCTTCGCCGCGATGGCGGCGCGTGCCCGCCCTCCCCGCGGCTGCGGTCTCGGCGTCCTGGCCGACGTAGTTGTCATTCGAGTCATCTCCCTGACGTCACTGTCACGTCCTGCGCACGCGCGAGGCCACACCGGCGAACCGGTGCGGCTAAGTGACACACGTTACGCCGATCTTCACGGCCCGGCCGCGCAACGCAGTGTCCCGTGTGTCCCGCAGCTTGGAAAGAGTCAGTTCATGATCAATGTGGCGGGTCGGCCGAACGGTGCGCCGACCGGTGCCGTGACGCGCCCGGCGGCGCGCCGGGTCACCCGGACGCGCCGCCGGTGAAGTGCCACGAGGCCAGCCGCAGCGCCGGGGTCTCGTACCAGGAGCCGTCGACGCGAGCGGGCTGGCGGACCGCCGTCCGGCCCAGGCCGAGCACCCGGCCCGGCCCCATCGCCAGGGGGTACGACTCGGTGAACCGGAAGTCGCGCACCGCCCGGGTCGGCACGCCGTCCTCGACCAGCCACACCCCGTTGCGGGTCAGCCCGGTGACCACCAACTGCTTCGGGTCCAGCACGCGGGTGTACCAGAAGTCGCTCACCAGCAGCCCGCGCCGCATCCCGGACACCAGCGCGGCGGTGTCCGGGTCGCCCACCGCCCCGGTCACGCCCGCGCTCACCGCCGCGGCGGCCGACCCCGCGCCCGCGTCAGCGCCGGCCGTCAGCAGGCGGATGTTGTGCGGGATCGGCCCGAACGTCGCGCTCCCCGGCATACCGTGGCCGGTGGACCCGGTGCCCGCCTCGGCGCCGCCGCGCCTGTCGTACGCCACCGCCCCTGTGGTGCCGCTCTGCACCAGCGGCAACGCCCGCCGGGGCGTGCCCTCCAGGTCGAACGGCAGCGCGCTCGCGTGCAGCGGGTCGTCCACCAGCGTCACCGCCGGGTCGAACTGGGCGGTGCCCGGTTCGGCGAAGGACTGCCGTTCGGCGTACCGCTTGCCGTTGAAGCCGTACCAGGCCAGGTTCTGCAGCAGGTCGGCCACGGCCGCCGGTTCGAGCACCACCTCGTAGTGCCCGGGCGGCAGCTCGACCGGGTCGGCCGCGGCGCGCGCCTTCGCCGCAGCACGGGCGCCGAGGGCCGCGCCGTCGAGATCGGCCAGCCGGTCGCCGCAGAGCCGGGCCACCCCGTCGGCGCCGCCGGCGCGGGCGATGCCGTCCATCGCCGCCTCGCCCGCCCGGCCCACAGCCGTGTGCCCGGCCGAGTTGGCGAACGCCCCCGACCGGTACGCGGTGCGGCAGTAGCCGGCCGCCTCCAGCCCGTCGACCGCGTCCACGAACGCGCGTACCCGCTCGGCCCGCTCGTCGGGCGAGGCGAACGCCGTCGCCTCGTCGACGGCCGGGCCCGACGGCACCGAGGTCGGTGCGGTGAGCCCCGGCCAGGCCGGGTCGGGCGGCGCGAGCCGGGCCGCCGCGCGGGTCCGCTCGACCAGGGCGGCCAGGCCGTCGGCGTCGACCCGGCTGCCGCTGCCGGTCGCGGTCCGCCCGTCCACGTGCAACCGCAGGTGTACGGCGACACCGGTCTCGGACACGTTCTGGTGGATGAACGAGTTGGCGAACCGGGTCAGCGCCAGGTCGGTGCGGGTCACCAGCACCTCGGCCTCGGCGGCCGGCCCCGCCGTGTGCCGGACCAGGTCCACCACCCCGGCGGCGATCTCCAACTCGGCGCTCACGCTGCGCTCGCTCATGCCGGCACTCCGCTTCGCTCCGTGCCGTCATGAGGCACCG
>NZ_JADKYQ010000008.1:0-344625 GCF_015354395.1 Micromonospora sp. ANENR4 | reverse complement strand
GGCTCGGGCGTGACACAAACTCCTTGATCACCACCGGGAGGAAGGGCAGGGTGGGGAAGTCAGTGGTCGGCGCTGTTCCAGTCGCGGCCCTCGCCCACCGAGACCTCCAGCGGCACCGACAGCGGGTACGCCTCGCCCATCTGCTTGCGTACCAGCGCCTCCAGCGCCTCCCGCTCGCCCGGCGCGACCTCGAAGACCAGCTCGTCGTGCACCTGCAGCAGCATCCGGGACCGCAGCCCGGCGTCGCGCAGCGCGCTGTCGACGTGCAGCATCGCGACCTTGATGATGTCGGCCGCCGAACCCTGGATCGGGGCGTTCAGTGCCATCCGCTCGGCCATCTCCCGGCGCTGCCGGTTGTCGCTGACCAGGTCGGGCAGGTAGCGGCGGCGACCCAGGATGGTGGAGGTGTAGCCGTCCTGGCGGGCCCGGGCCACCACCTCCTGGAGGTAGTCGCGGACGCCGCCGAACCCGGCGAAGTAGTTCTCCATCAGCCCGCGCGCCTCCTCGGCGCTGATGCCGAGCTGCTGGGACAGGCCGAACGCGCTGAGCCCGTACGCCAGGCCGTAGTTCATCGCCTTGATCTTGCGGCGCTGGTCGGCGGTCACGTCGCCGACCTCGACGGTGAAGACCGAGGACGCGGTGGCGGCGTGGAAGTCGTGCCCGGAGTTGAACGCCTCGATCAGCGCGTCGTCCGAGGACAGGTGCGCCATGATCCGCATCTCGATCTGGCTGTAGTCGGCGGTGAGCAGGCACTCGTAGCCCTCGCCGACGACGAACGCGCGGCGGATCCGCCGCCCCTCCTCGGTGCGGATCGGGATGTTCTGCAGGTTCGGCTCGGTGGAGGACAGCCGCCCGGTCGCCGCCACCGTCTGGTTGAACGTGGTGTGGATCCGGCCGTCGTCGGAGACCGACTTGAGCAGCCCGTCGACAGTCGACTTGAGCTTCGCCACGTCGCGGTGGCGCAGCAGGTGGTGCAGCAGCGGGTGCTCGGTCTGCGCGAACAGCCACTGCAGCGCGTCGGCGTCTGTGGTGTAGCCGGTCTTGATCCGCTTGGTCTTGGGCAGACCCAGCTCGGTGAAGAGGATCTCCTGCAGCTGCTTCGGCGACCCGAGGTTGAACTCGCGGCCCACCACCTCGTACGCGCCCTGGGCGGCGGCCTTCACCTCGGCGGCGAAGTGCGCCTCCAGCTCGGAGAGGTAGTCGGTGTCGGCGGCGATGCCGGTGCGCTCCATGCTGGCGAGCACGCGCATCAGCGGCAGCTCCACGCCGGCCATGAGCCGGGCCGACTGCTCGCCGTCGCGGGACAGCTCGGCGTCGATCGCGTCGGCCAGATCGAGCGTGGCGCGGGCCTGGAGCATGAGATTCTGCTCGGCCACGCCCTCATCGCCGAGCCCGTCCAGGGTGAGCTGACCGGTCTCCGGCGCGTCGACGCGCAGCTCGCGGTGCAGGTAGCGCAGCGCCAGGTCGGTCAGGTCGTACGAACGCTGGTCGGGGCGGGCCAGGTAGGCGGCGATCTGGGTGTCGCGGGCGATGCCGTGCAGCTCCCAGCCGTGCGCGGCGAACGCCAGCACCACCGGCTTGCTGTCGTGCAGCACCTTCGGGCGCTCCGCGTCGGCCAGCCACCCGGCCAGCGCGGCCTCGTCGCCGGCCTCCAGCCGGCTCGAGTCGAACCAGGCGCCCGCCCCGGCGGCGGTGGCCAGCGCCATCGCGGTAACCGTGGCGGTGTGCCGGCGGTTGGGGCCGGTGTCGAGCGTCACCGCCAGGCCGACCGGTGCGCCCGCCGGGGCGTGCGTGTCGAGCCAGCCCGCGAGCGCGCCCGGCTCGGTGAGCACCTCGCCGGCCAGATCGAAGCCCGCCTCGGCCTCCGGCTCGACGGCTTCCAGGTATTGGTAGAGCCGGTCACGCAGGATGCGGAACTGGAGCGTGTCGAAGACCTGGTGCACCGCTTCGCGGTCCCAGCCCTGCCAGCGGGCGTCCTCGGGGCGGACCGGCAGCTCCAGGTCGGAGACCAGGCAGTTGATCTCGTAGTTGCGGATCACGTCGGCGAGCCGCTCGCGCAGGCTGTCGCCGGCCTTGCCCTTGATCTCGTCGGCCCGGGCCACCACGCCCTCGACGCCGCCGTACAGATTGATCCACTTGGCCGCGGTCTTCGGGCCGACGCCGGGCACGCCGGGCAGGTTGTCGCTGGTCTCGCCGACCAGCGCGGCCAGGTCGCGGTAGCGATCAGGGGTGACGCCGTACTTCGCCTCGACCGCGGCCGGGTCCATCCGGGCCAGGTCGGAGACGCCCTTGCGCGGGTAGAGCACCGTCACCCGCTCGCCGACGAGCTGGAACGCGTCCCGGTCGCCGGTGGTGATCAGCACGTCCATGCCCTGGTCGCGGGCCTGGCAGGCGAGCGTGGCGATGACGTCGTCGGCCTCGTAGCCCTCCTTCTCGACCACCGGCACGCGCAGCGCGGCGAGGACCTCCTTGACCAGGCTGACCTGGCCCTTGAAGTCGGTGGGGGTCTCGCTGCGGCCGGCTTTGTACTCGGAGTACTTCTCCGTGCGGAAGGAGCGGCGGGAGACGTCGAACGCCACGACGATGTGGGTCGGCTGCTCGTCGCGCAGCACGTTGATCAGCATCGAGGTGAAGCCGTAGACGGCGTTGGTCGGCTGCCCCGTGGTGGTGGAGAAGTTCTCCACAGGCAGGGCGAAGAACGCCCGGTATGCCAGGGAATGTCCGTCGACGAGGAGCAGGCGCGGCGTCGTAGCTGTCACGGCTGCGACTCTAGTCCGTACGCCCGACAACTCCGGCCTCCGGTGCGGCGCGCGCCGCACCGGAGGCCGAGGTCAGAGAACCTTGGCCAGGAACGCCTTGGTCCGCTCGTGCTGGGGCGCCGAGATCACCTCGCGCGGGTCGCCCTGCTCGACCACGACGCCGCCGTCCATGAACACGAGGTGGTCGCCCACCTCCCGGGCGAAGCCGATCTCGTGGGTCACCACGATCATCGTCATGCCGTCGCGGGCCAGGTCCTTCATCGTGTCCAGCACCTCGCCCACCAGCTCCGGGTCGAGCGCGCTGGTCGGCTCGTCGAACAGCATCAGCTTCGGCCGCATGGCCAGCGCCCGGGCGATCGCCACCCGCTGCTGCTGGCCGCCGGAGAGCTGACCGGGGTACGCGCCGAGCTTGTCGCCCAGTCCCACCCGGTCCAGCAGCTGCGCGGCGTGCTCCCGGGCCTCCGTCTTCTTGGCCTGGCGCAGCAGCACCGGGGCCTCCATGACGTTCTGCAGCACCGTCATGTGCGGGAACAGGTTGAACCGCTGGAACACCATGCCGATGGCGCGGCGCTGCGCGGCGACCTCCTTGTCCCGCATCTCGTACAGCTTGCCGCCGCGCTCCCGGTAGCCGATCAGGTCACCGTCCACCCAGATCCGGCCGGCGTCGATCTTCTCCAGGTGGTTGATGCAGCGCAGGAACGTCGACTTGCCGGAGCCGGAGGGTCCGAGCAGGCAGCACACCTCGCCGGAGCGGACCTCCAGGTCGATGCCCTTGAGCACCTCCAGCGGCCCGAACGACTTGTGCACCTGCTCGGCCCGGACCATCAGCCCGGACTCGGCGGCCGGCGCGGTGGCCTGCGCGGGCACGATCAGCTCGGTCACTTCACCACCCCCGCGCCGCCGCCGGCCTCGGCAGTCATCCCGCGCAGCTTCAGCCGGGCCCGTCCGGTCACGCCGTAGCCCTTGCCGAAGTGGCGTTCCAGGTAGTACTGCCCGACGAGCAGGATGCTGGTCAGGAACAGGTACCACAGGCAGGCCGCGACGTACATCGGGAAGATCTGGAACGTCCGTTTACCGACCGCGTCGAGCTGGAAGAACAGCTCCACGCTCACCGGCACGTAGAGCAACAGGGACGTGTCCTTGAGCATGGCGATGGTCTCGTTGCCGGTCGGCGGGATGATCACCCGCATCGCCTGCGGCAGCACCACCCGGCGCAGCAACTGGGCGCGGCTCAGGCCGAGTGCCTGGGCGGCCTCGGTCTGGCCGGGATCGACCGACTGGATGCCGGCCCGGACGATCTCCGCCATGTACGCGGCCTCGGAGAGCGCGAGGCCGAGCAGACCGGCCATGAACCCGGTGAGGATATCGCGGGAGGAGAACCCGAACAGCCGTAGCTGCAGGTTGTCGATGCCGAACAGCTGGCCGATCTGGGTGTCGAACGGCACCCCGAACTCGACCCGGCTCCACAGGATGCCGATGTTGCCGAAGACGGCCAGCAGCACCAGCCGGGGCACGGCCCGGAAGAACCAGGTGTAGAGCCAGGCCACGCCGCGCAGGATCGGGTTGTCCGACAGCCGCATCACCGCGATCACCACGCCGAGCGTGACGCCGATCAGCATCGCGCTGACCGTCATCAGCACGGTGCCGCGCAGCAGGCCCTCGATGATCGGCGGCCGGAACATCTTGTCGACCATGAAGGACCAGTTGAAGGCCTCATTGGTCACCAGCAGGTGGACGAACATCGCGGCCAGGACGGAGAGCACCGCCACCGCGACCCATCGTCCGGGGTGCCGCACGGGCACGGCCTTGATCGGTTCCGGCCGTGCCCGTGCGGTTGTCGCTTCCTCGGTGGTCATGTCGTCACGGGTTGATCGCGGGGTCCGTGATCGCGCCGTCTCCCACCTTCCACTTGTCCAGCACCTGCTTGTAGGAGCCGTCGGCGATCACGGCCTTGGTGGCGTCACGCACCGCCTCGGCCAGCTGCGTCTGCTCCTTGGCCAGCACGTAGCCGTACGGCGCCGCCTCGTACTGCTTGTCCAGCAGCTCCAGGGCGTCGTTGGACTGCGTCACCGCGTACACGCCGACCGGGTAGTCGGCCAGCATCGCGTCGTCCTTGCCGGACACGACGGCGGCGGTGGCGGCGTCCTGGCCCGGGAACTGGTCGACGGTGATCGCCGGCTTGCCGGCGTCGGTGCACGCCTTGGAGCGCTTCTGGATGTCCTCGACCTGGACCGTGTCCTTCTGCACCGCGATCTTCTTGCCGCAGGCGTTGTCCAGCGCGACCCCGGCCGGGTTGCCCTTCTTGGTCACCCACTGCGTGCCGACCTGGAAGTAGCTGACCATGTTCGCCTGGGCCTTGCGATCGTCGTTGATGGTGAACGACGAGACGCCCGCCTCGTACTTGCCCGAGTTGACGCCGTTGATGATGTCGCCGAAGGGCGCCGAGACGAATTCCGCCTTGAGGCCCAGCTTGGCCGCCACCGCGGTGAACAGTTCGACGTCGAAGCCGATCACGGTCTTACCGTCGGTGTCCAGGAACTCCGCCGGGGCGTAGGTGGAGTCGGTGCCCACCACGATCTTGCCGTCCGACTTGATCGCATCCGGGACCTTCGCGGCCAGCGCGGCGTCGACAGACGACGAGACGCTGGGGCCGCCACCGGGCTGCTCGGTGCTCTCCTCCTCGCCGCACGCGGCGAGGGAGAGCAGCAGGACGGCCGCACCGGCGACGCCGAGCGCCGCCCGCCGTCCGGGGTTGGGGTGGAACATGGCTGTACTCCTTATTGCGAGGGGTCGGCCGGTCAGGCCACGCCGAGGTAGGCCTCTTTGACCGAGGGGTCGTGCAGCAGGTCCGCGCCGGTGCCGCTCTTGACGATCCGGCCGGTCTCCAGCACGTACGCCCGGTGGGCGCGCGCCAGCGCCTGCTGGGCGTTCTGCTCCACCAGCAGGATCGTGGTGCCCTGCTGGTTGATCTCCGTGATGATCGTGAAGATCTGCTGGATCAGCATCGGCGCGAGACCCATCGACGGCTCGTCGAGCAGCAGCAGCTTCGGCCGGCTCATCAGCGCCCGGCCGACCGCGAGCATCTGCTGCTCGCCGCCGGAGAGCGTGCCGCCGGCCTGCTTGCGCCGCTCGGCCAGCCGCGGGAACAGGTCCAGCACCCGGGCCAGGTCCTGCGCGATGCCGGCCTTGTCGCGCCGGGTGTACGCGCCCATGTCGAGGTTCTCCAGCACCGACATGCCGGGGAAGATGCCCCGGCCCTCGGGCGCCTGGCACAGGCCGCGCCGCACCCGCAGGTCGGCCCGGAGCTTGGTGATGTCCTCACCGGCGAACCTGATCGTGCCGGAGGCGACCGGCCGGATGCCGGAGATCGCCCGCATGGTGGTGGACTTGCCGGCGCCGTTCGCGCCGATCAGCGCGACGATCTCCCCCTCGTCCACGGTCAGGCTGATGCCGTGCAGCGCCTGGATCCGCCCGTAGAGCAGGCTCACGTCCTCGATCTCAAGCAGCATCGTCCGGCACCCCCAGGTACGCCGCGACCACCTTCGGGTTGTCCCGCACCTCGGCGGGCAGCCCTTCGGCGATCTTCTTTCCGAACTCCAGGACCACGATCCGGTCGGTCACGCCCATCACCAGGCGCATGTCGTGCTCGATCAGCAGCACCGTCACGCCCTGATCCCGGATCTGCCGGATGAGCTGGAGCAGCTCCTCCTTCTCCGCCGGGTTGAAGCCGGCGGCCGGCTCGTCCAGGCAGAGCAGCTTCGGGTCGGTGGCCAGCGCGCGGGCGATCTCCAACCGCCGCTGCTCGCCGTAGGACAGGTTGCGGGCGAACTCGTGCATCCGGTTGCTGATGCCGACGAACTCCAGCAGGCGCTCGGCCTTCTCCCGGCCCTCGCGCTCCTCCTTCCAGTGCCGCGGCAGGCGCAACAGGGCGGAGATCACGCTGGTCTTGTGGTGCGCGTCCGCGCCGACCTGGACGTTCTCCAGCGCGGTCATCTCCGGGAAGAGACGGATGTTCTGGAAGGTACGGGCCATGCCCATCCGGGTGATCTGGTGGCGCTTCTTGCCACTGATCTTCTGGCCCAGGAACCGGATCTGCCCCTCGGTGGGCTGGTAGATGCCGGTCATCGCGTTGAAGCAGGTGGTCTTGCCGGCGCCGTTCGGGCCGATCAGGCCGAGGATCTCACCCTTGTAGAGGGTGAAGTCCACGTCGTTGAGGGCCACCACACCGCCGAAGCGCAGCGTGACGTGGTCGACCTCCAGCAACGGCTCCCGCTTGTCGACCGTCTCGACGGCGGGGGCCGCCGCCTGGGCCGGAACGGCCGGGGTCTGCTCGGTGTCACTCACCGACGATCACCTCCTTGCGGCGGTCCTTGAACTCCGCCGCTCGTCGCCGGTTCGGGATCAGGCCCTGCGGGCGGAAGATCATCATCACCACGAGCACCAGACCGAAGAAGAGGAACCGGTACTCGTACAGCTCCACGCCGAACAGCTCGATGCCACGGAACCGCTCGATCATGTACGCCACCAGGCCACCGCCGACGATCGCGCCGACGATGTTGCCCGAGCCGCCGAAGATGACGGCGGCCAGGATGATGATCGAGTTGAGCAGCTCGAAGTTCTGCGAGTTGACGAAGTTCTGCTTGCCGGCGAACAGCGCACCGGCCAGGCCGGCGATGGCCGCGCCGGAGGCGAACGCCCACAGCTTGAACTTGAACGTCGGCACACCCATCAGCTGGGCGGCGTCCTCGTCCTCGCGGATCGAGATCCAGGCCCGGCCGACCCGGCTGTGGGTCAGGTTCCGCACCCCGATCACCACCAGGATGATCAGCGTGAGCACCAGCCAGTAGTACGGGCGGGCGTCGAGCACGCCGAACCACGGCCGGCCGTCGGCGTACTCGCCGGGCGGGTGCGGGATCTGGTTGAAGCCGCGCTGTCCCTTGAGGAACTCGGAGCTGACCGCCGCGATCCGGATCATCTCGGCGAAGCCGAGCGTCACCAGCGCCAGGTAGTCGCCGCGCAGGCGCAGCGTCGGCGTGCCGAGCATGACGCCGGAGACCATGGTCAGGCCGATCGCGATCGGCACCACCGCCAGCCACGGCCACAGCGTCTTGAGGTCGCTGCTCGGCGAGGTCAGCACCGCCACCGTGTACGCGCCGACGGCGAAGAAGCCGAAGTAGCCCAGGTCGAGCAGGCCGGCGAAGCCGACCACGATGTTGAGCCCGACCGCCAGCAGCACGTAGATCGAGACCGTGAACATCACCTGGGTGAAGTTCGCTCCCGGGGTCGGGATCGGCCCGAGGTACTGGTAGAACTCCTTGTTCGGCAGCGCGTAGAAGAACGCGATGACCGCGACCAGCAGCACCCAGCGCACCCAGCGCGGCGCGTGGTGCCAGCGCTCCGAGATCGCGTGCCGGCCCTGCCGCAGCTTGTCCGCCGCCGTCTCCCGCCGCTCCGGCGGGTCGATGGTGGTCGTCATGCGCGTGCCCTCCCCAGTGATTCGCCGAGCAGACCGGTCGGCCGGAACATCAGCAGCACGACCAGCACCGCGAACGCGGCGAAGTCCTTCCACTGACTGCCGAACAGGCCCGCGGCGTAGTTCTCCACGACGCCGAGCAGCAACCCGCCGACGAGCGCGCCGCGCAGGTTGCCGATACCGCCGAGCACCGCCGCGGTGAACGCCTTGAGGCCCAGCAGGAAGCCGACGCTGTAGGTGAGCGTCTGGATCCGCACGTCGTACAGCAGGCCCGCGACGCCGGCCATGGTGCCACCGGCGATGAAGACCATCAGGATGATGCGGTCCTTGTTGACGCCCATCAGGGCCGCCGTGTTGGCGTCCTGGGCCACCGCCCGGATGCCGCGGCCGGTACGGCTGCGGTTGATGAACTGGTCCAGCGCGAACATCATCACCAGCGCGGAACCGATGGTGAGCAGCTGCACCGCGTCGATCGGCACCCCGGCGATGTGGAACAGCGGCTCCGAGCTGACCAGGATCGGTGCGCCCTCCGGCCGCCGCCGGGTGTAGACGCCGAACGCCTCCGAGATGGCGATCGAGGCACCGATGGCGGTGATGAGGAACGCCAGCGGCGGCGCGTTGCGCTTGCGCAGCGGCCGGTACGCCACCCGTTCGATCACCGTCGCGGTGCCCGCCGAGGCGATGGCCGCCACGATCATCGCCACCAGCAGGTAGAACAGGATCGAGCCGATGCCGCTGACCTGGGAGTTCTGGTCGAGTCCGAAGCCGTTCCAGGTCCAGATCGCGGCGAACGCGCCGGCGATGAAGACCTCGGAGTGGGCGAAGTTGATGAGCCTGAGCACGCCGTACACAAGCGTGTAGCCGAGCGCGACCAGGGCGTAGATGGCGCCCTGCGTCAAGCCGGTCGTGGTGAGTTCCCCGAAGTTGGAGAACAATCCGTCGAAGTCCAAGGGAGGGACGCTCCGTCGCTCAAGAGAAAAAGAGGGTGCGGCCGGGAGCCAGCTCCCGGCCGCACCCGCGATCACTACTCAATCGCCAGTCCAGCGATCGAACGATCAGGACTTGGGGATCTCCTGGTCCGGGACGACCTTGCCGCCCTGCACCTTGAACGCCCAGACCTTGACCTGCGCCGGGTCGAGCTCGCCGCCCTCGACGAACTTGTAGCTGGCGGCAACGCCCTCGCCGCTGTAGCCCTTCACGAACTCCAGCAGGTCGGCACGGCTGCTCTTGCCGGCCTTGATGCCCGCCAGCAGGATGTTCGCCGCGTCGTAGGCGGTGTCGCTGTAGGTGCCCGGGTCGGTGCCGTTGAGCGCCTTGAAGTCGGCGGCGAAGGTGCCGCGGGCCTCGGTGGACGGAGCGCAGGGGCAGGTGAGGATGGTGCCCTCGGCGGCGGCGGCACCGGCGGAGGTGATGTACGCGCCGTCGTTCACGCCGTCACCGGCGACCAGCGGAGCGGTGACCCCGGCAGCGGTGAGCTGCTTACGGATCAGGCCGGCCTCCTGGTAGTAGCCGCCGTAGAAGACCGCCTTCACGTTGGCGGCCTTGACCTTGGTGACCACACCCGAGAACTCGGTCTGCTTGCCCTCGCCCTGGACCTTGTCGCTGCCCACGACCGAGGCGCCGAGGACCTTCTTGACCTCGTCGGCCAGGCCGGCGCCGTACGCGGACTGGTCGTCGATGACGTAGACCCGGTCGGCCTTCATCACGTTCTTGATGTAGTTACCGGCGGCGGGGCCCTGGCTCAGGTCGTTGCCGACCGCGCGGAAGAAGGTCTTCCAACCCTGCTCGGCGAGGCTGGGACGGGTCGCGGAGGGGGTGATGGTGACCAGACCGGCCTCGTTGAACAGCGGGCCGGCGGCCTCGGACTCGCCCGAGTAGGCCGGACCCACGACACCCAGGATCTTGGTGTCGTCGATCGCCTTCTGGGCCAGACCCGGCGCCTGGTCCGGGCTGCCCTGCGAGTCGAGCTCGGCGAGCTCGACCTTGCAGTCCGGGTTCTCCTTGTTGTACTTGTCGACGGCCAGCTTGACGCCGTTCTTCTCGTTGATGCCCAGCGCGGCCGAGCTACCGGTCAGCGCGCCGAAGAAAGCGATCTTGCTCCCGCAGGCGCTGCCCCCGGAACCCTCATCGTCGCTGCCGCTGGAACAAGCGGTGCCACCGGCGACGAGCGCCAGCATGGCGACCCCGCCGATCACGCGTGCGAGCTTCTGCCTCAAGGCCCGAACCCTCCTCCGTCCATGATCCGAACCACCCGCCGCTGATTGGCCCTTGCGGGGTGGACGAACCAAGACCGTCGTCGCCGGTCTGGGGCGGGACGTTATCCCACCGTGAGCGGTGGCGTAAGACCTGGAAAGCGGGGTTGACCGAACCGTTACACGCCGTGGCGGATTCAAGCCCATCGGCGTAAGAACCGAAGGCGGGCAAAGGCTTTCGCCGACTATTCCTCGGTAATGAGCCATGCCCTCCCCACCCGCTACCGATCGACGGTCGGCAACGCCCCCCACCAGGCAAGGGACGTCTTCCCGTCATCGGCGACCACGAGCAGCCGGTCGTCGCGGACCGCCACCGCCAGCGCCGCGTCGCCCCCGTCCGGCACCTGCACCGGCGTGATCACCGGAAGCCACGACGCGCCGCCGTCACGCGACATCCAGAGCCGTCGCTGACCCCCGTCCCCGGTCACCGCGACGAGCCGCCCACCGGACGCCACGAACGCGTCCACCGACGACACCCCCGGGCCCGCCGAGCCGAACCCGCCTACCCGCCGCCACCCCTGATTCGCACCCGCCGAACCGGCCGACGGCGAGCCGCAGTCGTCGCACCCGCGCCACACCGCGAAGCGGTCACCCACCGGGCCGACCGCCACCGGCCCGCCGTCGGCCGACACCACCCGCTCGGCAGCCCCGGCCGCCCCCGCCGGCACCGGCAGGGCCACCCGCCGCCACACCCGGCCGTCGGCCGAGAACCACGAAAGCGGCGTCCGGGCCGTCCCGCCGGGCGGCAGCAACGACCCCACCACCAGCCAGCCCGACCCCACCGCCGCCACGTCGTACGCCGCCGTCCGGCCCCGGCCGTCGCCGGCCAGCTCCGCGACGCCCTCGCGCAGGACGAACCCCTCGGCGTCCGGCGACGACCACACCGCCGCGCCGTCCGCGCGCGCCCCTGCCACCAGCCAGCCGCCCGGACCCGCCGCCAGCCGCGACGCGCTCACCGCGCGCGGACCGCCGAACAACTCGAACGCCGCCGGCACCTCCCGCAACGGCCCACCCGGACCCCACACCCACGTTCCGGTACGCGGATTGCCGTGCACGCCACCGGTCTTCGCGCCCAGCGCCGCCATCCCGTCGTCGCGGCACGCCACCGCGTAGAGCACGTGCTGGCGGCCGTAGAACGTCTGCGCGCGCACCGGAATCGGCGACCAGGTCACGCCGTCCGATGAGGACCACGCCGCCGGCCGGGTCTCCCCCGCCGGATCGACCAGCCCGCCCACCACGTACCACCGGCCCGCGCACCGCGCGGCGTCGCGCAGCACCGGCCGTCCGGTGGCGCCGGCGGGAAGGGCCAGCTCGACGGGCTGCCACTGCGGGCGTACCGGCGCGGGCTCGGGCAGCTGTCGCGGCGTGGTGTGGCAGGCCGCCAGGAGCAGCGCGGCGGCAGCGGCGACGAGGGCCGGCCGGGCACGCGCGGGAGACATGCATCCGATCCTATCGATCGGACGCCTCCCGGGCAGGTCAGGGCGTGGGCTGCTCCACCTCGCCGCCGGCGGTCTCGGCGAGGATCCGCTCGGCGACCTCCTTCATGGTCATCCGGTGGTCCATCGCGGTGCGCTGGATCCACTTGAACGCCTGCGGCTCGGTCATCCCGTACGTGGTCATCAGCGCGCCCTTGGCGCGCTCGACGGTCTTGCGGATCTCCAGCCGGTCGGTGAGGCCGGCGACCTCCGACTCCAGCGCGGCGATCTCCGAGTAGCGGGACAGCGCGATCTCCACCGCCGGCACCAGGTCGCTCTTCTGGAACGGCTTGACCAGGTACGCCATCGCGCCCGCCGCCCGCGCCCGCTCCACCAGGTCGCGCTGGCTGAACGCGGTCAGGATGATCACCGGGGCGATGCGCGCGCCGGCGATCCGCTCGGCGGCGGCCAGCCCGTCCATGATCGGCATCTTGATGTCGAGGATGACCAGATCCGGCTTGAGCTCCTCGGCGAGCTTGACGGCGGTCTCGCCGTCACCGGCCTCGCCGACCACCTCGTAGCCCTCTTCGACAAGCATCTCGGCCAGGTCCAGCCGGATGAGCGCCTCGTCCTCGGCGATCAGAACGCGCTTGCGCTCGGCGTCCGCCTGCATCTCGCCCACGAGCCACTCCCACCGGTTCGAGCCCGACACCCGCCCTGCCGGGTGTCGCCGCCTTCAGCCTAGCGGGTAGGCTGTCGAGGCCGAATCACGGAACGCCCTCGTAGCCCAACTGGCAGCAGGCAATGGATTCAAACTCCATACAGTGTGGGTTCGAATCCCACCGAGGGCACCAGAATGTCATACAGGCGTTCGAACATGGGGCTGTGCATCCACCCGAATTGCGCGCCCGGGCGCGACGTCTCTACCTCGACGGCGCGACCGTCGCTGAGGTGGCGCGGGCCGTGGGGCTCTCCTATCCGACGGTCCGCCACTGGTGCAAGGATCGGCCGGTGCCGAAGCAGCAGGGCACCGCACTGCGGTGCTTCCGCTGTCGTGACGACATGCAGGTCCCGACAGACCCGGCGGCCTACGCCTATCTCCTCGGCCTCTACCTCGGCGACGGGCACCTCGTGACCAAGGCCCGGGTGCCGGTGCTCCGGATCGCCTGCAGCGACTGCTGGCCGGGCCTGATCGAGGCGTGCGACGACGCCATGCGGGCGGTGCTGGCCGAGAAGGTGCAGCGGGTCCAGAAACCGGGCTGCGTCAGCGTGCAGAGTTACGGGAAGCACTGGCCGTGCCTACTACCGCAGCACGGGCCCGGCAAGAAGCACGAGGGCCCGATCGTTCTGACCGACTGGCAGCGACCCATTGTCGAGGCCCAGGCGGGCGACTTCCTGCGCGGCCTGTTCCACTCCGACGGCTGCCGTTTCGCCAATCAGGTGGTCGTGCGCGGCAAGCGTTACGTCTATCCGCGCTACATGTTCGCCAACGAGTCCGCCGACATCATGGGCCTCTGTCAGCAGGCGCTCGACCGGCTCGGCATCGCCTGGCGAATGAACCGCCGCAACTCCCTGTCGGTGGCCCGCCGGGAGGCGGTCGCCGCCCTCGACCGGCACGTGGGCCCGAAGTCGTGACCCGGCCACGGCGCGCGGGACAGCGGCCGGGCGACGTCAGATCCGCGACAGTGCCCGCGCGAGGTCCGCCCGCAGGTCCTCCGGGTCCTCCAGGCCCACCGAGACGCGCAGCAGCCCGCCGCAGGGCTTCGCGTCGCCCTCGACCGGCCGGTGGGTGAGCGAGGCCGGGTGCTGGATCAGCGTGTCGACGCCGCCGAGCGACACGGCGTGGGTGATCAGCTCGCACGCGCCGGCGACCTCGGCCGCGGCGGGCGCGCCGCCGCGGACCTCGAAGGCGAGCAGGCTGCCGGTGCCGGACATCTGGCGGCCGACCAGCCCGGCCGGGTCGTGCAGCGACGGGTGGTGGACGCGCTCGACGGCGGGGTGCCCGGCGAGCCAGGCGGCGAGCTTCTCCGCGCCGGCCTGCTGGGCGCGGACGCGCAGCGGGAGGGTCTGGATGCCGCGGTGCAGCAGGTACGCGCCGAGCGGGTGCAGGACGGCGCCGGTGACGGCACGGACCTGGCGCAGCCGGGCGGCCCACTCGGGTCCGCAGGCGACGACGCCGGCGAGGACGTCGCCGTGGCCGCCGATGCTCTTGGTGGCGCTGTGCAGCACGAGCGCAGCGCCGTGGCGGGCGGGCTGCTGGAGCACCGGGGTGGCGACGGTGTTGTCGACGAGCAGCGGGACGTCACCGGCGGCGTCGGCGAGCGCGGCGATGTCGACCAGGTCGAGGCTGGGGTTCGCCGGCGTCTCGACCACGACCACTGCGGTGTCGGGGCGGATCGCGGCGGCCACGTCGGCGGTGGTGGCCCAGGTGACCTCGGTGCCGAGCAGGCCGGTGGCGAGGACGTGGTCGGTGCCGCCGTAGAGGGGACGGACGGCGACGACGTGCCGCTTGCCGTCGCGGGTGGCGGCGAGCAGGGTGGCGGTGAGCGCGGCCATGCCGCTGGCGAACGCGACGGCTTCGGCGGTGCCTTCGAGCTGGGCGAGCGCGGTCTCGAACCGGGCCACTGTGGGGTTCCAGAGGCGCTGGTAGACGGCGCTGCCGCCGGCCGGGAGGGTGCCGCCGGTGGCGAGCGTCTCGTAGTCGTCTCCACCGCCGGCGACCGAGGGCAGCGGGTTGGTGGTGGACAGGTCGATCGGCGGGACGTGGACGCCGAGCCCGGCGAGGTCGGCGCGCCCGGCGTGTACGGCTGCGGTGTCCACGGAAGTCATGCCGGAACTGTCGAACATGACGATGGCTAGAGGCAATAGCAGCGAAGAATATTCTGGGAGTCACGCTTTCGTTCGGCGGTGATTCGGTGAAGGATGGTCACATGCCTGCCGCACCGAATGATGTACGGCCGTTCGCCGGCCTGGACGACATCGACCGCGCGATCCTCACCGAGCTGGCCGCGGACGGCCGGCTGCCGAACAACGCGCTGGCCGAGCGGGTGGGGGTGGCGCCGTCGACGTGTCTGACGCGTACCCGGGCGCTGCGGGAGTGCGGTGCGATCCGCGGGTTCCACGCCGAGGTGGACCCGGCGGCGGTGGGTCTGCCGTTGCAGGCGCTGGTGTCGGTGCGGTTGACGGCGCACGAGCGGGCCGCTGTGGACGCGTTCCGGGCCCGGTCGGTGCGGCTGCCAGGGGTGGTGTCGGTGTTCCACGTGGCGGGCGCGGAGGACTACGTGCTGCACGTGCGGGCCGCCTCCGGTGACGCGCTGCGGGACTTCGTCCTCGATCATCTCGCAGTCGATCCGGCGGTGCAGCACACGCAGACCAGCCTGATCTTCGAGCAGGCGCGGGGTATGGGGTAGCGCACCCGGCGGAACAATTCCGGCACGTCGCCTGTTGCACCTCCCTGTGATCGACGTACCCATGTCTGTTCTTGATCTTGCCCCGGTGGCGGCGACCGGCAGTGCCGGTGAGGCGCTGCGGTACACCACGGAGCTGGCCCGCCGCACCGAGGAGCTGGGCTACCGCCGGTTCTGGGTGGCCGAGCACCACAACATGCCCGCGATCGCGAGTTCCGCGCCGGCGGTGCTGCTCGCGCACCTGGCGGCGCACACCAGCACGATCCGGCTCGGTTCGGGCGGGGTGATGCTGCCCAACCACGCGCCGCTGGTGGTGGCCGAGCAGTTCGGCACCCTGGAGGCGCTGCATCCGGGCCGGATCGACCTGGGCATCGGCCGGGCGCCGGGCACCGACCAGGTGACCGCGCTGGCGTTGCGCCGCACGATGGAGGGCCTGTCCGCGGAGCACTTCCCGCGTGAGCTGGCCGACCTGATGAACTACTTCTCCGGTGCCGAGCCGGGCCCGATCACGGCGACGCCGGGCCGCGGCCAGTCGCCGCAGGTGTGGCTGCTCGGGTCCAGCGGCTTCAGCGCGCAGCTGGCCGGTCTGCTCGGGCTGCCGTTCTCGTTCGCGCACCATTTCAGTTCGCAGAACACGATTCCGGCGTTGCAGCTCTACCGGCAGAACTTCCGGCCGTCGCAGTGGCTGGACCGGCCGTACGCGATGGTGGCGGTCAACGCGGTCTGCGCGGAGACCGACGAGCGGGCCGAGTGGCTGGCCGGGCCGGCCGGGCTGTCGTTCCTGAAGCTGCGGTCGGGGCGGCCGGAGCCGCTGGTCACGCCGGAGGAGGCGGCGGCGTACCCGTACTCGGAGTTCGAGCGGGAGTTCGTCGCCCAGCGCCGCGACGGCCAGGCGACCGGCTCACCGGAGACGGTGGCCCGGCAGCTCGGTGAGCTGCTGGAGCGCACCGGCGCGGACGAGCTGATGCTCACCACGATGGTGTACGACGTGGCGGACCGGGTCCGCTCGTTCGAGCTGATCGCCGAGAAGGTGGCGGGCGGGCTGCGCCGGGAGGGCTGAAACACGCTCTTCATAGCCACGTCACCGCAGCGTCGCGCGGGACGCATAACTTTGTCCCCGGTGGTGGTACGGCATTCCCGGTCGGGACGGGTCGGGAATGCTGCGGTGTGGTGCACCGGGTCGCCGGCGGAGCGGATTCCGCGGCCGGCGACCCGGTGCCTGCCGTTTCAGCGCAGGTAGATGTTCGGCGCGGGCGGGGTGCTCATGCCGTCGCCCAGGTAGAAGCCCGGGTGCGGCGGCTGGTTGTAGGCGGTGTTCTGCCAGGCCACAGCCACCCGGTACTGCGGGTCGTGCATCAGCGTCGGCAGACGCAGACCGGTGGTCGACGGCGTGCTGTAGATCCGGAGCGCGGTGCTGTCGGAGGTGCGCCAGACGACCTCCTCCCGCCAGTCACCGAGCAGGTCCGCGGAGAGCGCCGGGGTGGACTTGGTGCCGTTGTTGGAGGCGACGCCGCTGCCGGTGAGCAGCCGGGTCTCGCCGCCGGTGCCGTACTTGTCGATCTTCGTGGCGTCGAGCAGTTCCCGGACCGGGTCGCCGTCCCACCAGATCAGGAAGTTCGCCGACGACGGCTTGCGCCCGACGTTCTGCCCCCGGGTGTTGAGCAGTCCGTCGACCGCCGACGACCAGGACTCGGCACCCGGGCTGCCCGCCCACACGTCACCGGAGACGCCGCGGCCGTTGTCGCCGTTCGGCGCGGTCTGCCAGATGATCTGCCCGGTACGCGCGTCGGCCATCCAGGAGCTGGGCTTGCTGGCGTCCTCGTCGACCTTGAACACCTCCAGACCGGAGCGGGACGGGTCGAGGTCACCGACGTGCAGGGCGTCGCCGTGGCCGTTGCCGGTGGAGTACAGCAGCCGGCCGTTGTCGTCGATGGTGGCGGCGCCGTACACGATCTCCTGGCGGCTGTCGTTGTCGACGTCGGCCACGGAGAGCTGGTGGTTGCCCTGGCCGGCGGCGGCGCCGTTGCCGGAGGCGTTCGAGTCGAACGTCCAGCGCTTGCGCAGCGTGCCGTCGCGGAAGTCCCAGGCCGCGACGACGGCCCTGGTGTAGTAGCCGCGCGCCATGATCAACGACGGTCGCTGCCCGTCCAGGTACGCGGTGCCGGCGAGGAACCTGTCGACCCGGTTGCCGTACGAGTCGCCCCAGGAGGAGACGGTGCCGCGCGGCGGGTCGTAGTCGACAGTGGACAGCGCCGCGCCGTTGCGGCCGTCGAACATGGTCAGGTATTCCGGGCCGGCTAGCACGTAGCCGCTGGAGTTGCGGTGGTCGGCCGAGCCGTTGCCGATCACCTGGCCGGTGCCGGAGCGGGTGCCGTCGGCGGTCTTCATGGCCACCTCGGCGTCCCCGTCGCCGTCGTAGTCGTACACCTGGAACTGGGTGTAGTGGGCGCCGGCGCGGATGTTGCGACCCAGGTCAACGCGCCACAGCCGGGTGCCGGCGAGCGTGTACGCGTCGACGTAGACGTTGCCGGTGTAGCCGGACTGCGAGTTGTCCTTGGCGTTCGACGGGTCCCACTTGAGCACGAACTCGTAGCGGCCGTCGCCGTCGAGGTCACCGACGCTCGCGTCGTTCGCCGAGTAGCTGTACCCCTCCCCCGACGGGGTGGTGCCGCCGGGCGGCGGCTGGATCGGCACGTCCAGGTAACCGTTGGCGAACTGGAGCGCCGGCGCGGACGCCGCCTGCTCGGCGCCGTTCACCACGGCCCGCACGGTGTACGCCGAGCCGGCCGCCGCGCCGCTGTCCAGGTACGTGGTGGCGCCGGTGATCGGGCTGCCGTTGACCTTGGTACCGCCCCGGTACAGGTTGAACGAAACCCCGGTGGTCTCGGTGCCGAGCAGCCGCCAGGAGACCAGGTTCCCGCTGCCGGAGCGGACGCTGATCAGCCCTCGGTCGAGGTCCTCCATCTGCTTCGCGCCGGCCGGCGGCGTGGTGGGCGGGGGTGTGGTCGGCGGCGGGGTCGTGGGCGGAGGTGTGGTGGACGGTGGCGGGGTCGTCGGCGGCGCGCTGGTGGACGGCGCGCCGGTGCAGGCGGTGCCGTTGAGCGTGAAGGCGGCCGGAACCGGGTTCGACGCGTCGTTCCACGAGCCGTTGAAGCCGAAGTTCGCGGTGCCGCCGGTGCCGATGGCCGCGTTGTAGCCGGCGTCGCGGGCGCTCACCTGCGCGCCGGACTGGCTGACCGTCGCGTTCCACGCCTGGACGACCTGCTGGCCGGCGGCGAAGCTCCAGCCGACGGTCCAGCCGTTGACCGGGTCGCCGAGGTTGGTGACTGTCACGTCGGCGCCGAAGCCGCCGCTCCACTGGTTGGTGATCCGGTAGTCGACCCGGCAGGCGACGGCCGCCGCGGCAGCAGTCATCGTGGTGAGCGCGCCGGCCGACAGGGTGACCGCCGAAGCCGCGGCGAGCAGCGCGATCCGGCGGCGAGGGGTGGTGGGGTGCACGGGGAACGCCTTTCGCGGAGGTCAGGCACGCGACGAGCGCCGGCCTGCCCGGACCGGCGGATACGTGCCCTGACGCGACGGGCGACGTCAACGCATCGACGTCGGTGATTCGGCTCCGCGCTTCGTCAGCCTAGGTCGCCACTGGACGCACCACAAGCGCGGCGGAGCGGTCGGGCGGCGCGAAGGAATGGCCCGACAGCCGATATACCTCAGAGTCATAAATATGACCGAGAGGCATACCGGTCAGCGGGACATCTTCTCTCCCGGGCGACGGCACGGCCAGGCGAGGCGCGCGGTTCAGGCCGCGGGCGGCTCAGCCCTCGACGGCGGCGGCGAGCTTCCGCGATTCGGCGGCCTCGGCGGTGGCCGCCGGCTCCGGGACCTGCCCCGACTGCGCGTCCTCCGCCGCCGACGCGGAGGCCGGCGCGGCCTCGGCCGGCGGCGCGGCGGCCAGGGCCGCGTCGACAGTGGCGCGGGCCCGGCGGGTACGGCGCAGGGCGCGCACCGCCAGCCCGACGGCGACCAGCCAGGCGGTGCCGAGCAGCACGTACACCACCACCGGCACCGAGCCGCCCACGCCGCCGGCGCTCAGCAGCGTGCGGGCATTCGTCAGCACGATCACGCCGCCGATCACGGCGCCGAGCAGCTGAGCGGGGACGATGCGGACCAGCCAGGCCGCGATCGGCGCGGCGATCAGGCCGCCGACCAGGAGGGCGGCCACTGTGGGCAGCAGGAAGCCCTCGGAGCCCAGGCCGATGAGGAAGCCGATGCTGGCCGCGCCGGCCACCACGAACTCGGAGGTGTCCACCGAGCCGATGACCTTGCGGGGTTCCATCCGACCGGAGACCAGCAGGGCCGGGGTGGCGACCGGGCCCCAGCCACCGCCGCCGGTGGCGTCGACGAAGCCGGCGACCAGGCCGAGCGGGGCGAGGAAGCGGCTACGGAGCCGGCCGGCGGCGCGGTTGGCGCGCAGCGGCCGGGAGAACCGCACCAGCAGGTACGCGCCGAGCGTGAACAGGATGGCTGCCATCCACGGCGCCGCCGCCTCGGTGGAGATGGAGCTGAGGAACGTCGCCCCGGCGAACGCGCCGATCGCGCCGGGCAACGCGATGCGGCCGACCACCTTCCAGTCGACGTTGCCGAATCGCCAGTGCGAGACGCCCGCGGCGAGCGTGGTGCCGATCTCGGCCAGGTGCACCGAGGCGGATGCCGCGGCCGGTGCCACGCCGGCGAACAGGAGAAGCGTGGAGGAGGTCAGCCCGTACGCCATGCCGAGCGCGCCGTCGACGAGTTGCGCGGCGAGCCCGACGAGGGCGAGGACCAGCAGCTTGCGCACGAGCGCCCCCTGACTTTTCGGTATCTCCTATCAACTTGGTCGACAATGCGGCACGAGGGCACCCCGGGTCAAGTCCCCCATCCGGTTGGTAGGAGACGCCGGACGGTGTGGTCAGCTCCAGGCGCGCGGGTCGGCGGCCAGTTCGTTGACCCGGCCGGGCAGCGCGCCGGCGGCCACGTCGGCGATGGTGACCAGCTCCAGGATCTCCCGCTCGCTGGCCCGCAGCGCGATCCAGACGTCCTGCAACGCGCGGGCCGCGCCCTGGTAGCCGAGCTGTTCCGGGCGCTGCCCGCGCACGTGCGCGAGTGGACCGTCGATGACGCGGATCACCTCGGCCAGGGAGATCTCGCCGGCCGGCCGGGCCAGCCAGTAGCCGCCCTCGGGGCCACGCTGGGCGTGCACGATGCCGCCCCGGCGCAGTTGCAGCAGGATGCTCTCGAGGAACTTCGGCGGGATGTCCTGCGCGCGGGCAATCTGCTCGGCGGTCACCGGGCGGCTCCGTCCGGTGCTTCCCCCGTCCGCGACCGAGGCCAGCTCAGCGGCCGCGCGGAGGGCATAGTCGACCCGGGCGGAAAGACGCATACGGCCAGGTTAGTCCGCTGCGGTGCGGACCTGCCGCCCGACCCGCGCCGGGACGATCACCGGCCGGGCGATCACCGCCCGGGCGGTCAGTCGCCGACGCGCCGCAGCAGCCCCTCCTGGACGGCGCTGGCGATGTGCCGGCCGTCGGTGGTGAACATCCGGCCCGTGGCCAGGCCGCGGGCGCCGGACGCGGACGGGCTCCAGCAGTCGTACAGGAACCACTCGTCGGCGCGGAACGACCTGTGGAACCAGAGCGCGTGGTCGAGGCTCGCGCCGACCACACCGCCCGGGCCCCACACCTCGCCGTGCACCGACAGCACCGAGTCCAGCAGCGTCAGGTCGGAGGCGTACGTGAGGGCGCACGCGTGCAGCAGCGGATCGTCCGGCAGCTTGCCGTCCAGGCGCATCCACACCCGCTGGTGCGGTTCGGCCGGGCGGTCGCCGGGGCGGACCCAGCCGGGCTCGCCGACGTAGCGCACGTCGATCGGGCGCGGGATCATCCCCCAGATGCCCAGGCGCTCCGGGTAGCGGGACAGCCGGTCGGCCATCGTCGGCACGTCGTCCGGGCCGGGTACGTCCGGCGGGAGCGGGGCGTGGTGGTCCAGCCCCTCCTCCTGGCGCTGGAACGACGCCGACATGAAGAAGATCGGCTTGTCGTGCTGCAACGCCACCGAGCGGCGTACCGAGAAGGAGCGGCCGTCGCGGACGTTCTCCACCTGGTACTCGATCGGCTCGGCCGGGTCGCCGGGGCGCACGAAGTAGCCGTGCAGGGAGTGCACGGCCCGCTCCGCGTCGACGGTGCGGCCGGCCGCGACCAGGGCCTGGCCGGCGACCTGCCCGCCGTAGACCCGCTGCGGGCCCACCGGCGGGCTCATCCCCCGGAAGGTCATCTCCCCGGTACGGGCGAGGTCGAGCACCTCCAGCAGCTGGTCGACCGCCGCCTGCCCGGTGGCCACACCACTCATTGGAGGGCTCGCGCCGAAGCGGCGTCGACCAGCGAACCGAGCTGGTGCACGCGCAGCGTGTTGGTGGAGCCGGGGGTGCCGGGCGGGCTGCCCGCCACGATGACCACGTAGTCGCCCGGGTTGGCCCGGTTGAGGCCGAGCAGCGCCTGGTCGACCTGGCGGAACATGTCGTCGGTGTGCTGGACGAACGGCATCAGGAACGTCTCCACGCCCCAGGACAGCGCGAGCTGGTTGCGCACCTCCGGCACCGGCGTGAACGCCAGCAGCGGCAGGTCGCAGTGCAGCCGGGCCAGCCGCTTGACGGTGTCACCGGTCTGCGAGAACGCGACCATGGCCTTGGCGCCGATGGCCCGGGCGATCGACGAGGCGGCGACGGTGAGCGCGCCGCCGTGCGTACGCGGATCGTGCTGCAACCGGGGGACGGCGATCGAGCCGGCCTCGGTGGTGGTGATGATCTTCGCCATGGTGCTGACGGTGAGCACCGGGTACTTGCCGACGCTGGTCTCGCCGGAGAGCATCACCGCGTCCGCGCCGTCGAGCACCGCGTTCGCCACGTCGGAGGCCTCCGCGCGGGTCGGGCGGGAGTTCTCGATCATCGAGTCGAGCATCTGGGTGGCCACGATGACCGGCTTGGCGTTCTCCCGGCACAGCTGCACGGCGCGCTTCTGCACCAGCGGCACCTGGTCCAGCGGCAGTTCGACGCCGAGGTCGCCGCGGGCGACCATGACCCCGTCGAAGGAGAGCACGATCGCCTCCAGGTGGTCGACCGCCTCCGGCTTCTCGACCTTGGCCAGGACCGGGCGCCGTACGCCCTCCTCGTCCATGATCGAGTGGACGAGCTTGATGTCCTCCGGCGAGCGGACGAAGGAGAGCGCGACCAGGTCGACACCGAGGCCGAGGGCGAAGCGCAGGTCCTCGGCGTCCTTGTCGGACAGGGCCGGGACGCTCACCGCGACGTTCGGCAGCGAGACGCCCTTGTTGTTGGAGACCGGGCCGCCCTCGGTGACCAGGCACCGGATGTCGTTGCCGGTGACGTCGCTGACCTCGACCGCGACCCGGCCGTCGTCGATCAGCAGCCGGTCGCCCGGCTTCACCTCCTGCGGCAGCTTGCGGTAGGTGCAGGAGACCCGCTCCTTGGTGCCCTCCACCTCGTCGCCGGTGATCACCACGGAGTCGCCGGTGCGCCACTCGTGCGGGCCGTCGACGAACCGGCCGAGACGGATCTTGGGGCCCTGGAGGTCGGCGAGCACGGCGACCGGTCGGCCGGCCGCCTCGGCCGCCTCGCGGACCAGCCGGTAGACCGATTCGTGGTCGGCGTGACTGCCGTGGCTGAAGTTGAGCCTCGCCACGTTCATGCCCGCCTCTACGAGGCCGCGGATACGCTCCGGGGACGCGGTTGCGGGGCCGAGAGTGCAGACGATCTTCGCGCGGCGTGTCACGCCCATCAGGCTAGTCTCTCCTCCGGATCGGCCTCCCGGCCGACCCCTTGCGGACTGCGGAACATTTGTCCAACGACGCGCGTCAACCGCGTGGGCGGGCGGTAGGCGTACCGCACCGGAACGTCGTGTGGCGGGCATCGGCGACCGCGCGGTGAGAAATCGTACCGCTCCCCGTCACGGACCGGCCGGGGGCACTGTGGGGCCGCCGCGCTCGGCCGGCCGGGCGTGGGCGGGCACCGGGTACGCGGCAGCGACCGGTGCCGTCGGAGGGGCGGGCGTCGCGCCTCAGCTCTCCGTCTTGACCAGCGGGAACTCCAGTGAGCCGGCCGGGCAGAGGAAGGTGAGCACCTCGACCCGGTAGAGCCCGGCCTGCACCGCCGGGTCGGCCTCCATGACGCTGCGGACGTCGTCCACCGAACCGGTCCGGGCCAGGCCGAAACCGATCGGCGGGTCGGGTTCCCGGGCCGGGCCGTCGACCGACCCGTCCACGAGCACGATGCCGCGCCGTTGCAGCGCCCGCATGTGCTGGAGGTGCTCGGCCTGCAGCCGCTGCACGGTCTCGTCCGGCAGGGCCCGTCCCGAGGGCCCGGGGTAGAGCACGATGCACTCGTACGTGTCCAGCGCGAAGTCGAGCCGTGGCGTCGCGGCCATGCGCACCTCCTGAGCACCGTCCCACCCAGCCTCCCACGGCGGCCCGGTGCGCCGGGGCCGCTCGCCGCAACTACCAGTGCTTCGCCGTCACGATTCGGGGAATGTCCAGTGGTCGGGGCGCAACACCGCCCTGCGAGGCACGAACGAGCACAGGAGGACCGCGAATGGCCACCAGCACCCAGCCCGCCAAGGCGTCGGGCAGCTACCGGATCGGTGGCGACCTGCCGGTCGACCGCCTCGGCTACGGGGCGATGCAGCTCACCGGCCCCGGCGTCTGGGGCGACCCGAAGGATCCGGCCGAGGCGGTACGGGTGCTGCGCCGCGCGTACGAGCTGGGCGTCACGTTCGTCGACACCGCCGACTCGTACGGGCCGTTCGTCAGCGAGCTGCTGATCCGCGAGGCGCTGCACCCGTACGCCGACGACCTGGTCATCGCGACGAAGGCCGGGCTGACCCGCTCCGGCCCGGACGACTGGCGGCCGGTGGGCCGCCCGGAGTACCTGCGCCAGCAGTGCGAGCTGAGCCTGCGCCACCTGGGACTGGACTGCATCCCGCTCTACCAGCTGCACCGCATCGACGCGAAGGTGCCGCTGGCCGACCAGCTCGGGGAGCTGGCGCTGCTGCGCCAGGAGGGCAAGATCCGGCACATCGGGCTGTCCCAGGTCAGCGTCGAGGAGATCGAGGCGGCCCGGGCGATCGCGCCGATCGTGTCCGTGCAGAACCTCTACAACCTGGCCGACCGCAGCGCGGAGGACGTGCTGGAGCACTGCGAGCGCCACGACCTGGCGTTCATCCCGTGGTTCCCGATCGCCACCGGCAACCTGGCCCGGCCCGGCGGACCGCTGGACGCGATCTCGACCGCGCACGGCGCCAGCCCGGCGCAGCTCGCGCTGGCCTGGCTGCTGCGCCGGTCGCCGGTGATGCTGCCGATCCCGGGTACGTCGTCGGTGGCGCACCTGGAGGAGAACGTGGCGGCGGCCGAGGTGGAGCTGACCGACGACGAGTTCGAGGCGCTGGCGAAGGCCGCCTGACCCGGACGCGCCCGGCCCTTTCGCGGAATGTGATCGAGCAACTACTGTCAGAGGGATTCTCGCGAGTGGGGGTCCGCTGTGGAGGAGTTCGACTACGTCATCGTGGGGGCCGGCGCGGCGGGGTGCGTGCTGGCGAACCGCCTCACCGAGGATCCGGGGACGCGGGTGCTGCTGCTGGAGGCGGGCGGCTGGGACCGCAGCCCGTACGTGCGGGTGCCGAAGGCGTTCTCCCGGCTGATGGACGACCAGCGCACCGCCTGGCACTACCCGGCCACCACCGGACCGGGCCGCCAGGAGATCTGGCAGCGCGGGCGGATGATCGGCGGTTCGACGTCGGTGAACGGCATGATCTGGAGCCGCGGCGCGGCCCGCGACTGGGACGCCCTAGCACCACTGGGCTGGGGCTGGTCGGTCATGGGCCGCGTGTTCCCGCGGCTGGAGGACCACCCGCTCGGGTCCGCGCCGCACCGGGGCACCGGCGGCCCGGTGCGGCTGTCCATCGCCACCGGCACCGACCCGCTCGCCGAGGAGATGGTGGCGACCGGCGCCGAGCTGGGCTGGCGCCGCGCCGACGACCTGGACGCCCACGACGACGAGCGGATCGGCTATCCCACCGCCACCATCCACGCCGGACGCCGGGTCAGCGCCGCCGACGCGTTCCTGCACCCGGTGCGGCGCCGGCCCAACCTGACCGTCGAGGTCGGCGCCGTCGTCCTGCGGGTGCTCGTCGAGGGCGGCCGGGCCACCGGCGTACGGGTGGCGCGCGGCGGCGGGAAGACCACGTACCGGTCGGCCGGTGAGGTGATCCTCGCCGCGGGCGCCCTCGCCACTCCGCACCTGTTGCAGGTCTCCGGCATCGGTCCGGCGGACACGCTGCGCGCGGCAGGGGTGCCGGTGCTGCTCGACCGGCCCCGGGTCGGCGCCGGGTTGCGCGAGCACCGGTCGATGGTGCTCCAGTACCGCCTCGCCGAACGCGGCGGCCACAACATGACCATCGGCAGCCCGCTCGGGCAGGCCCGGGCCACGCTGCGCTGGCTGCTCACCGGGGGCGGCCCGCTCGCCCTGCCGGTGCTGGACGTGGCGGCCCACCTCAAGTCCCGCCCCGAGCTGGACCGCCCGGACGCGCACCTGCTGATGGCGCCGTTCTCGGCCGCCCCGCCCCGGCCCGGCAAGGCCCTCGAACTGGAACGGGAACCGGGCCTGATGTGCCTGGGCACGGTGACCCGGCCGGACAGCGAGGGCAGCCTGACGATCACCGACGCGGACCCGCGTACGCCGCCGGCCATCGTGGCGAACTACCTCGCCACCGAGCACGACCGGCGGGTGGCGGTGGACCTGTTCCGCCGGATGCGGGAGTTCTTCGGCACCGGCCCGATCGCGAAGCGCATCCGGGCCGAGACGGTGCCCGGGACGGCGGCTACCACCGACACGCAGATCGTCGAGGCGGCGGTGGCACGCGGCTACTGCGGCTACCACGCGATCGGCACCTGCGCGATGGGCGACGGCGACGATCACGTGGTCGACCCGCACCTGCGGGTCCGCGGCGTGGAGGGGCTGCGGGTGGTCGACGCGTCGGTGCTGCCGGTGATGGTGGCGGGCTGGACCAGCGCCCCGGTGACCGCGCTGGCCTGGCGGGCCGCCGACGTGATCACGGACCGGGACGCGGACTGAGCGACGGCCCGGCCGGACGTGCCCGGGCCTGCCCGACGGCGGGCCCGGGCACGTGGCTCAGACCGCGAAGCAGTTCGGCTGGACCGCGGCGCCGGAGAGCACCTGGCGTACCGCCGTGTACGTGGTGCCGTCCAGCACCAGCCCGAGGTGGCCGACGACCCGCAGCGGGCACCACGCCTGCACCAGGATGTTCGTCGCGCCGTCGGCGAGCACGGCGTTGTCGACCGGCCGGACCAGTTCGTCCTGCCAGGTGCGCACCGTCGCCCACCGCACCGGGCCGGGGGTGTCGTCCCCGGCGTTGAGGTCGGCGAGGAAGCTCGACCCGATGGTCATCTGCTGGCAGGCGATCACCCCGGCGCAGCTGCCCAGCCCGAGGAAGGCGACCAGGTTGGCGACGTAGGTGCCGTACTGCGGGCTGCCCAGGCTGACGTACTGGTCGACGGTGGCCGCGCCGCCGAGGTACTTGACGTACCAGCGGCTGACCAGGCCGCCCTCGGAGTGGCCGACCAGGTCGACGCGGGCCGCACCGGTGCCGGCGCGCACCCGGTCCACGTAGGACGACAACGCGCGGGCGGACTCGCGGATGTCGCCGAGACCGAGGTTCGGCAACTGGAAGATCGAGACCCGGTAGCCGTCGGCGCGCAGCCGCGCGGCGATCGGCTCGTACGCGATGGAGATTCCACTGAGGCCGCCGACCACGATCACCGGGTCGGCGGCCGCGGCGGCGGCCCGTTGCGCGGCGGTGGCGACGGTGGCCGTGGCAGACGGGGCGGCGGGTTCGGCGGTGGCGGCCTGGGCGGCGGCCGGGACGAGCAGGACGGTGGCGGCGGTGGTGACGGCCAGGATCGTTCGGAGCAGCATGGGCTGCACCTCCGGGGGGAGGCACCCGGGCGTACCCGGGGGGACGGGTGGGATCCGATCGATCGTGGACACGATGATGCGTGTCCGATTTCACACACGTCAATGAAAAGTTACGCGGCGGTAACCCTTGTCGCGCCCTGCGCGCAAACCGGCATGCCGGACCGGGCTCAGTTGCCCAGCGCCTGGACCTTCGCGATGGTCTCCTGCACGTGCTGCCGGGCCGGTTCCCCGCCCTGTGCGGCCTGTGCCAGCGCCTGCCGGTAGGAGTCGATGGCGCCGATCAGCGGCCCCGCCGTGGCACCTTCCAGCGCGCCCGCCACCAGCGCCCGCGCCTCGGCCGCGTCCTGCGCGGCGGCGGCGGTGCGTGCCTTGGCCTCGTCCAGCTTCTGTGCCGCCGCCGCCAGCCTGGCGATGATCTCCGCCGCGCTCACACGCCCTCCCCCAGCTCACCGACCCGCGCGCAGCCTACCGCCCCACCCCGCCTCGCTGTCAGCGCAGGAGGCGGAAGAGGAGGAGGTAGAGGCAGAAGAAGGACGGGGAGACCAGCGCGCAGATCACGAAACCCAGCGGCACGTAGCGTCCGGCCGGGGGCGCGTCGCCCTCCACCGCCGGGCGGCCCCAGCGGGCGAGCACCGCCTGACCGGCCACGAAGGACATCAACGGCACGCCCGCGCAGCTCAGCGCCGCCACCAGGTCCAGCCCGGTCACCGGCAGCGACGAACCCACTATCGCGATCAGCATCAGCAGCGAGCCGACCAGCGCACAGCCCGCGTACACCACCACCGCCCGCGCCGGCGCCGACCAGGTGGGCAGCAGCACCGGCGTGCGGGCCAGCGCATCGGCCTGCTGCCCGAACACGTCGGCCTCCTCGGCGAGCCGCCCCGCCGCCGCCAGCTCCGCCGCCGGGTCGCCGGCCCGCGGCGCCGGAACACCCCCCGAGGGGTACGCCCCGACGTCCGGCCGCCCCGGCGCGTCGGCTGCGCCGCCGGTCACCCCGTCCCCCGGCCCGGGTGCGGGACCCGGCGCTCCCCCACCGGCAGCCATCGCCGGCGCCGGCGCCTCCGCCGGTACCGACGTCATCGGCACGCCGATCGCCTGCCCGAGCCGGTCCAGGTGCTGGCCCTGGGTCGCGAGCCGCTGCCCGAGCGTGTCGACGGCGGACTGGAGGCCACGGCGGCGCTCCGCCTCGGCGGCGATCTCCCGCTCCCCGCCGCGCTGCCGGGTGGACAGCTCCCGCAGCAGCGCCGCGTACTCGTCGAATCCGCTCATGACGGCTCTCCCGCGGCGGCGAAGGGCACGATCAGCGCGGTGCGGTGCTCGTGCCGGTCGACCAGCAGGGCGCGCCCCTCGCGCGGGACGTACGCCAGGTCGTGCACGCCGAGGTGCAGGCCCAGGTCGGCGGCGGGGACGTTCAGCGCGACCAGGCCGGTCACGTCGTCGCGGTGCCCGCTGCCGCCGAGGTCGTCGGCGAGCCGGCGCAGCCCGCGCCACCAGCCGAGCACGTGCGTGCCGCGCGCGGGCCCCTGGCGCAGCACGGCGCGCAGGTCGTCGTACCCGGAGCGGAACGTCGCCGGGTCGGAGGCGGCCAGCGTCGTGGCCGCGGCGTCCATGCCGAACACCACCAGGTAGGTGCGCCCGGACGCCGGGCTGTCGCCGGCGGCGGCCTCGGTGAGCTGGGTGCGCAGTGCACCGGCGTCGAGGCGTCGGACCTGGTGCCCGGCGGCGGCGAGCGTCATGGCCAGGTCGTCGGCGGCGTCCGTGGTGCCCGGCGCCAGCGGCGCGAACAGGAACCGGGCGGTGCCGGGGGCGTGCTGGCGGGCCAGGGACAGGGTGGCCGACCGGAGCACGTCCGCGCCGCCCGCGGCGGTGCCGACCACCGCGAGGTGCCGGCCCGGGCTGGCGTCGAGCGCGAACCCGGCCGGGCTGCCGGGGACGTCCACTACGCGGCCGACGAGCGCGTACGGCGGGTCGGCGCCGGGCGTCAACGCCGCCCAGGCGCTGTCGTCGGTGAGCCGGGGCGTCTCGTGTCCCCGGAAGACGGCAGGCGGGCGCGACCCGGCCGGGCGGGCCGCGTGCAGCTCGTGGCGCAGCGCGGCGAGGTCGGCCGAGGCGGCGTGCGCGTCCGGGAACCGCACCTCGGCGTCCGAGCCGGGCGCCCCCGCGCCGGTGTTCACCACCGCCGTGCCGACGGTGAGCCCGCGTGCGGCGTCGTTGCGCGGGTCCAGCACGGCGTCGCCGCCGGGTAGCGCGATCCGCAGCGGGAACTGCCCGAAGATCGCCTCGGCCCGGCCGTAGAGCGCCTCGATGCCGGTGGTGCTCTGGCTCGCCAGCACCAGGTGCAGGCCGTACGAGCGGCCCTTGCGGGCCAGTTCCTCGATCAGGTCGACGGCCTGCCGGGCCAGCGCGTCGTTGCCGGCGAACAGCACGTGGAACTCGTCGACGACTGTGACGATCCGGGGCGGCCGGGCGTTGGGCGGCAGGTCCGCCAGGCGGCTGACGCCGTGCCGCTTCAGCAGGTCGGCGCGGCGGCCCAGTTCGGCGCGCAGTTCGCGCAGCACCGCCACGCCGTACTCGCGGTCGGACTCGATGCCGACCGCGTCGGCGTGCGGCAGCCAGGACGGGTCACGGTCGGTGGGCACGAACTCGGTGAAGCTGACGCCCTCCTTGAAGTCGAGCAGCATCAGCCGCAGCTCGGCCGGGGAGTAGCGGGCGGCCAGCCCGTAGAGCACGTCGAGCAGCAGGACCGTCTTGCCCGCGCCGGTCCGCCCGCCGATCAGCCAGTGCGGGGTGGCGTCGTCGAACGCCACGCTCAGCGGACGGCGTCCGGCCCGGCCGAGCACGGTACGCAGCCCGGAGGCGGCGGACCCGGCCCAGCGCTGCGCGGGCAGCAGGTCGGTGAACGTGACGCCGTCCTGGTCGGCGGCCTCGGCGTACCGGCGGGCCAGCGCGGTGACGGTGGCGTGCGACGGGTCGCCGTCGAGCACCACCGGCGCGGCCAGCCCGCTGCCGTCGGTGCTGAACGGGCGCCCGGGCGGGTCGCCGACGAGCGTGTACCGCTCGGTGACGCGCAGCTGGGTGGTGGCGCCCAGCGGCGGCGCGGCGGACGGCCCGGCCGGTGGGTGCCCGGCCAGCAGCACGCAGACCGCAGCGGCCGGGCCGGCGTGGGTGAGCGCTGCGAGCCGGGCCAGTTCCCGGGGCGGCGGCGCGGACGCGGCGACCACCACCAGCAGCTCGCGGTCCTCCGGCGCGGACCGCTGGGCGGTACGGGCATGCCGCTCGGCCAGGTCGAGCAGGGCCGTCGTCTCCGCCTCGGTCGTCGCCGCCGGGGCGAGCACCCCGGCGTCGTGCAGCGGGCGCAGCGGAAGGAACGCCGCACCGAAGGCCGCCTGGTCGATGCCGGCCACCCGGATCGCACCGGCCGGAGCGGCGGTCAGCAGCCGTACCACCACCGCCCGCAGCAGCTCGCCGACGCGCGGGTCACGGGCGTCCGCGTCGACGGCCAGGTGCGCGCCCGCACCCACCGGCACGAGCACCGGGAACGCGCCGTCGACAGTGGACGCGGCGCCGAGGCGTACCGGAACGGGGTGGGTCGCGACGCGGGCCGTGCCGGGCACCGCGGCGGCCAGCTCACCGCCGAGGCGGGCCAGCCGCGCCACCAGCTCGGGGCTGCCCACCGGCGCCGGGCCCGCAGCGCCCAGCAGCCGCCGGGCCGCCTCCCAGTGCCGCACCGCCCGCCGATGCCGATCGACCGCCTGCCGGTACGCCGCCGCGAGTCTGCCCACCGTCCGCCCTCCGACGTTTGCGATCGAAGGGAACCCTAACGGACGCGCGCCGCACCGGCACGGGGCGCTCCGCACCGGGGATTCGTCCACTGTTCACCCGGCTACCGACGGACGCGCCGCCCGCCGTTCCCCCGGCCCCGCTTGCCTTCGGTCAGGCAATCGTGCGCACAGGAAGGCGACGACGTGACCACCTCACCTCTCCCCCGGCGGTCCCTGCTGCGCGGCGGCGTGGCCGGCGGACTCGGCATCATGGTGGCCGGCAGCCTGGAGGCGATCGCCGGCCCGGCGGCGGCCCGGCCCGCGTGCCGCCCCGCCGTCGGCTACGGCGACCTGGTGCCGGACCCGGCCGGCCTGCTGGCGCTGCCGCCGGGCTTCTCGTACACGGTCGTCGCGCAGGCGGGCGCGACGCTGCTGGAGTCCGGGCAGCCCACCCCGAGCGACGCGGACGGTACCGGCTGCTTCCGCGGCCCGCACGGCTCGGTGCTGGTCAACAACCACGAGATCGGCGGCGACGAGCCGTACCCGGTGCCGCCGCTACCCGGCCTCACCTACGACCCGGGCGCCCGGGGCGGCACCACCACCATCGAGGTGGACCGGCACGGGCGGCGGCTGCGCGAGTACGTGAGCGTGGCCGGCACGCACAACAACTGCGCCGGTGGCATCACCCCGTGGGGCACGTGGCTGACCTGCGAGGAGACCGAGCAGCGGGCCGGTGGGCGATATCTGAAGGACCACGGGTACGTCTTCGAGGTCGACCCGCACGACCGGTCCGCCAACACCGGCCCGGTGCCGCTGACGTTCCTCGGGCGGTACTCCCACGAGGCGGTCGCGGTCGACCCGTACACGCACTCGATCTACCTGACCGAGGACGCGAGCGGGCCCAACGGCCTGTACTTCCGGTGGACGCCGCCGCCCGGCTTCCGGGCCGGCAAGGGCGCGCTGCGGGCGCTCGCCCAGCGGCCCGACGGCGGGACCGCCGGCAGCCTCGCCGCGATGCGCTGCCTGCACGGCGACACGCACGTGGCCGACCTGTCCGAGGCCACCACGCCCGGCACCCGCTACCGGGTCCAGTGGGTCGAGGTGCCCGACCGCGACGCCCGCACCGTCTCCGTACGCAAGCAGTTCACCGACGCCGAGGTGACCCGCAGCCGCAAGCTGGAGGGCGCCTGGTGGGGCGACGGCGGCGCGTACTTCGTGGCCAGCTACGCCCGCCACGACGACGGCAGCGCCAACGAGCACGACGGGCAGGTGTGGTTCTACGACCCGCGCCGGCAGACGGTCACGCTGAAGACCATCTTCGGGGTGAACACCGACCCGGAGGCCGACCACGGCAACTACGACGGGCCGGACAACATCACCGTGTCGCCGTACGGCGGGGTGATCCTGGCCGAGGACGGCGAGGGCGTGTCGCACCTGGTCGGCGTCACCGAGCAGGGCACTGCGTATCCGCTGGCGCGCAACGAGCTGAACGACAGCGAGTTCACCGGGCCGACGTTCAGTGCGGACGGGAAGACGCTGTTCGCCAACATCCAGTCGCCGGGGTACGTGTTCGCGATCACCGGGCCGTGGGGGCGGCCGGGTAACGGGCACCGCTGACGGGACAGCGAGCGGTCGGCGGTTCTCGCTCGGGAGCCGCCGGCCGGGCCGTGCCGGTTTGCGGCGGACGTCCCATTCGACACAGCTCCGCGGGTCGCCTGGCCAGGCGGATCATCGGTACGCTCTGAGCAGGGTCGAAGAAGGAGGTGTCCCCCGATGGCCAACGCACACGACGTCGCCGCGGCAGTGCTCGCCGAGGTTGGTCGCGTCACGGCGATGAAGCTGGAGAAGCTCGTCTACTACTGCCAGGGGTGGCATCTGGCCCGCACCGGAGCACCGCTGTTCGCCGAGCCGATCGAGGCCTGGCGGGAAGGCCCTGTCGTTCCCCTGCTCTACCGGCAGCACCGCCAGCAGCTCTACGTGTCGGATTGGCCGCTCGGGGATGCCTCCCGGCTCACGGACGCCCAGCTCGACTGTGTCCGCTGGGTCACCCGCGAGTACGGAAAATTCTCGGCGGCCGAGTTGTCGACCATGACGCACAACGAGCTGCCGTGGCGAGCCGCTCGGGGGGCACTGCCCGAGTCCGCAAGTTCCTCCGAACCTCTCGACACCGACCTGATGCGGACCTACTACGCGAGGCAGATGGCGAGCACAGAAACGGCTGTCGCCCTGGCCACTGCGAACGCCGCGATCGAGGGCGAGGAGTTCGACGAGGAGTGGCAGGAGCGCCTTCGCGATGTGGCCTCGGGTCTGGTGAGCGCCGAGGACCTGATCGCCGACGAGATCGCCCGCCTGCGCGGATGACCGATCCGTACTGCTGGCCGGGTACGGACTGCCTGGCCAACAAGTTGGGCCTGAGGGATGCCGCCGCCCTACGCGACGCCGAGTTTCGCCTCGTCTCGGTCCGGGACGTGCAGGCCGCTCGGACCATCATCCCTGGCAACTACGGTTTGGGTCACCTCCAGGCGTTCCACCGCCATCTCTTCGGTGACCTGTACAAGTGGGCGGGTCAGACCCGTACTGTCGACATCAGCAAGCCCGGCGCCCGTTTCTGCCACTGGCGGTTCATCGACGACCAGGTGAGTACCGTCCTCACCGGACTGTCCGAGGACGGCTTCCTGCTCGGGTTGAGGCGCGAGGCGTTCGTCGAGTCGCTCGCCCACTACTACGGGGAGCTGAACGTCTGCCATCCGTTCCGGGAGGGCAACGGACGGACCCTGCGCGCCTTCCTGCGCCAGCTCGGCGCCGCGGCCGGCTACCTGCTCGACTGGTCAGAACTCGACGCGGCGGACAACATCGCCGCTTGCGTCCAGCACCTGAACACCGGCGAGACGGACCTCCTGACGGCAGCGCTCGATCCGGTCGTCCGGCGGATCAGCTGAGCCACGCTCTCAGTCATAGATCATGGCGGGACATCTCCTGCGCCGCTTGGCTTGAGCGTTCGCGCAGCATCACTCGCCGACCGCGAGGCCTCTGCTGCTCCACCTTGACGCGTAGCTTCCGCGCGCGAGCGCGGCCCTCGGCGGAGACGGCCATCCCCCGCCGGGCCAGTTCGGCATCGAGATCCTCAGCGAGCGTCGGTGCTGGTGTCATCGGTGCTCACTGACGCCGATCTCCTTGGCCAGGTCGACGAATCCCTGCCACGCCGCCGGTGCGAAGGCCAGCGTCGCGCCGGCCCGGTCCTTGGTGTCCCGGACCAGCACGACGCCCGCGAGGTTGTCGGCGACCTCCACACAAGAGCCGCCGTTGTTACCGCTCTTCGTGCTCTTGCGCCAGTGCGCAGCGGTCATGTCCATGATCCTGCCGCTTCCCTGATCAGGTCCAGTGACTGGGTTCGAGAGAGGGCCTCGCCCCTGATGCGCTCCCACCTACGGCTGAGCGTAGCAACGGCCGCAGCCTGATTAAGGAGCTGCGCGGACGCCTGGCTGTCGACGTGCGCGACATGTTCACCGGTGGGCAGTTCGGCGAGGATGAAGCCACCACCGAGCCCCGGATACATGCCGATGTCCCTCGGCACGACATGCATCTGCACACCGGGCAGGGCTGCGCAGCGGATCAGATGTTCAAGCTGCTCCCGCATCAGCTCACTGTCGCCGTAGGCCGACTGATGCAGCACGCCCTCGAAGATGACCGCGACGACCAGGGGCGGCCTGTCCCGACGGAGGATCGCCTGTCGTTCGAGCCGCGAGGCGACCAGCTCATTGATCTCCGCTGCGGTCAGCGCCTCGCCGGTCAACGTCGCACGTGCATATGCCTCGGTCTGCAACAGCCCGGGCACCCATGTGTGCTCGAACCAGCGGATCGACACGGCGTCCCGTTCCCAGTCGACCCACTCACGCAGCCACGGCGGTTCACGGCGCTTGAGGACGTCCGGCCAAAGGTCCCCGACGTCCCGGCCGAGGAGCTCCGCCACCTGGGCACGTCGCCGAGGCTGCGGAATACGTCCCGGAGAGACCCAACGGGCCGCCGTCTTCGGATCCACGCCGGTCTGAGCTGCAAGGCTCTCCGCCGTCTCACCGGCTTCGGCCATCGCCACCTTGAGCGCGTGGTTCATCCTTCCTCCCTCATGGACGTCCCGAACGTCTCGGCACCATACATCAACGCTGTGTATTGGTCCTATAGCTCTCGGCAAGCTGACCTCCAGGCGGCACAGCCGGTGCTCGGACGTCCGCCGGCCACAGGACCAGGGACGTCGGGCGAGCCGCCCGACGCAGCCCCTGGCAGGAGAGGAAACTCATGCCCGACAGCAGGCCGAGGACGGGTCGACGCGACGCAACGGCGAATGACAGCCCGCTCAACGCGGGAGACCTCCTCCGCCTCGACCGCAGGGCAAGCGTTCAGTTCTTTCGCCCGATCACCGTTCGCGTGATCCGGGAGATCGAGGATCGCCAGCCGTACGACGGCTGGGCATGGATCGAGGCGTACGAGTTGAACGCCCGAGGCACCGCAGTCGCCAAACGGGAGCTTTTCGTGTATTTGGCTGGTCTGCGCCGACTGGAATCAACAACTCGGGAGCGCATGTCCAGCAGCAGCCGCACTTACGCGGCCACGCGGCTGCGAGGGCTGGGGTGAGCACCGGCGCACGCCCGCATCTGCCCATGCGCCCGCTCTGGATCTGCAAACGCTGCGCCTATCCGTGGCCGTGCGCAGAGGCTCGACTCGCACTGCTCGCCGAGTACGCGAACGATCGTGTGGCCCTGTCGATCTACCTGTGTGGGCAGCTCTATGACGCAGCCCACGAGCTACATCGCCTCAACCCGTACGAGGCTCCCAGCCCACAAGTGTTGTTCGCTCGATTCGTCGGCTGGGCACGGCCGTGCCCGCCACTTCCTCCCGCGCAGAGCAGCCCTTGATGCGTCACGTCGACAGATGGCCGGGCGACGAGACGAATCAGTTCACACGGGCCGGCGGGCGCAGGCCGTCCAGCGCGATGGCCAGGACGCGGTCGCGCTGGGCCGGGTCCGGGAACTGATATGCGGCCAGCCCGCTGATCAGCCGGATCACGTCGTCGAAGCCGGCGTCCGGCCGGGCCGCGCCGGCCTCCTGGGCGCGGCGCAGCAGCGGCTCGCCGGTCGCGTAGATCTCGGTGCGGCAGCTGCGGAACACCTCGGAGTCGTGCACCAGCTCCTCGGCCAGCGCCCGCTTGGTGGCCACATAGGCGACGAACCGGTGCAGCCAGCCGACCAGGGCGTCCCACGGCGGCTCGTCGGCCAGGTCGGCGGCGGAGGCGCTGAGCGCGCGCACCTCCTCGACGTAGACCGCCTCGAACAGGTCCCGCCGCTGGGGGAAGTTGCGGTAGAGCGTGCCGATGCCCACGCCCGCCCGGCGGGCGATCTCCTCCAGCGACGCGCCCGCGCCGTGCTCGCCGAAGACCTCGCGGGCGGCGGCGATCAGCGCGTCGTAGTTGCGGCGGGCGTCGGCCCGTTTCGGGCGGCGGGAGAAGACCTCACCGGGCACGTCGGCGTCGGTCATGACGCGCGTCACCCCTTCCGTCTTGCAACCGGAGGCACCCCTCCGCTAGGTTAATGGAGGCACGCCTCCGGTTACTGACCGGAGCCACCCCTCCGGATAGCTTACTCCGGACTTCCGGCCGCCCTCCGGCCACGCGATCCTCGCGCCACGACACGGACCCGGGAGGTCCCACCATGCCCGCCGACCGCTGAGCGCCCGCACGACCCGGCCGCCACCGCCGCAGGACTGCGCGAGCGGCCACCAGTCTCGTACCGACAACGGGGAGTTCTCCCACATGATCCACTCATCAGGGCGCGGCTCACGCCGGCTCACCTTCCTCGTGCTGGCCGCCGGCACCGGATTCTTCGCGATGCTCCAGTCGCTGATCACGCCGGTGCTGCCCACCATCCAGCACGACCTGCACACCTCGCCCAACACGGTGACCTGGGTGCTCACCGCCTACCTGCTCTCCGCGTCCGTCTTCACGCCGGTCATCGGCCGCGTCGGCGACATGGTCGGCAAGGAGAAGACGCTCGTCTTCTCGCTCGCCGCGCTGGCACTGGGCTGCCTGCTGGCAGCCGTCGCCCCCAGCATCGGCGTGCTGATCGCCGCCCGCGTGGTGCAGGGCATCGGCGGCGCCGTCTTCCCGCTCTCGTTCGGCATCATCCGCGACGAGTTCCCGGCCGCCCGGGTCAGCTCGGCGGTGGCCTCGGTCTCCGCGGTCGTCGCCGTCGGCGGCGGGCTGGGCGTGGTGCTGGCCGGGCCGATCGTGGCCACCCTGGGCTACCGGTGGCTGTTCTGGATCCCGCTGGTGGTGGTCGGGCTGACCGCGCTCGCCGCGCACCGGTTCGTACCGCGCTCGCCGGTACGCACCCCGGGCCGGATCAACTGGCTCAGCGCCGTACTCCTGTCCGGCTGGCTGGTGGCGCTGCTGCTGCCGGTCAGCAAGGGCGCCGCGTGGGGCTGGGGTTCCGGCCGGGTGGTCGGGCTGCTGGCGCTGGCCGCGGTGCTCGCGGCCGCCTGGCTGGCGACCGAGGCCCGAGCCGCGAACCCGCTGATCGACCTGCGGATGATGCGCCTGCCCGCGGTCTGGACCACGAACCTCGTCGGGTTGCTCTACGGCGCCTCGATGTTCGCCGTGTACGCGTTCCTGCCGCAGTTCGCGCAGATCCCGACCAGCGCCGGCTACGGCTTCGGCGCCAGCGTCACCCAGGCCGGGCTGCTGATGCTGCCGATGCTCGTCGGCATGTTCGTGGCCGGCCTGCTGGCCGGACGGCTGCAGTCCCGGTTCAGCGCCAAGGCCCAGCTGAGCACCGGCGCGGTGTTCAACGTGGCGGCCGCCGCCATGCTGACCGTCGCACACGACACCCGCTGGCAGGTCGGTGTCGCCGGTGGCCTGGTCGGCCTCGGCATCGGGCTGGCGTTCGCCTCGATGGCCAACCTGATCGTGGCGAACGTGCCGGCCGGGCAGACCGGCGCGGCGACCGGCATGAACGCCAACATCCGTACCATCGGCGGCGCGATCGGCGCGGCGCTCGCCAGTGCCGTGATCACCGCGAATCCGCAGCCGAGCGGGCTGCCCCGGGAGGCCGGTTTCACCGCGGGCTTCCTGCTGCTCACCGGCATCTCGGTGGCCGCGGCGCTGGCCGCGCTCGCCGTACCCTCCGGCCGCCGCCGGTGGCCCCGGCGGCGGATCGGGCCGGCGGTGCCGGACCTGGCGCCGGCGCCGGCCGCGGAGCTGGTCCCGGCCCGCTGACCTGAGCCCTCTCGTTCCGTGGATCTTGGTACGCGGGCGCCCCTTGCGGGGCGTGCGCGTACCAAGATCTCGTCTAGCGTGGGGCGACGCGGCAGCCGGGGTCGGGGCCGGCGTCGGCCACGCCGCAGTGGAACACCTCGACCGGGGCGGCGTCCACGTCGGGCACCTTCGCCACGGTGAGCAGCGCCAACCGCTTCGCCACCGGCTCGCCGGAGTCCGGGGCGTACCGGATGAGGCCGCTGACCCCCGGGTAGCCGCCGGCAGCGTTCTGCCGCAGCACCTCGGCGTGCACCCCGACCGGGTTGACCGAGCGGGGCTCCCATCGGCGGCCGGTGTCGGCGTGGCGCAGGCGGGCGGCGAGGCTCTCCAGCGCGCGTACCGTCATCATGGTGGCGTCGTAGGCCAGGCTGACCCGCTCGCCGACCGGCGGACCGGTCCCCGCGCGGCATCGGGGCGGGTCGAGCAGGCCGTCCGCGCCGATCCAGGTGAGGAAACTGCCCCGGGCGTCGTCGCGCCCGGCCTGCGCGGCCCGCAGCGACGCGCAGGTGGCCAGCGCGGCCTTCGACACGTACGTGACCGGCAGGTTGCCCGGCGCGCTGGCGCGCAGCCCCGGGTTGGCCATGTAGCGGTTCACCGAGTCGTCGGCGACCAGGTGCCGGGGCGGGTTCGCGCCGCACTCCTTGAGCGCGCGCATGAACCCGTCGAACTCCGACCAGCGGCCGGCGAAGAAGAGCATCCCCGGGTAGCCGCACTCCTGGGTGAGCCGCCGCCCGCTGCGCCACTCGTCGAGCCGGGTGAGCCGGTCGCCGAAGCGTTCCCGCAGGCCGTCGACGAGGGTGGCGACGTACAGGTCGTCGGTGAGCGAGCTGCCCTCGCCGGTGGTCCAGTAGACGTGCGCCTCCCCCACCCGCAGCACCTGCCGGGCGTACGCCTCGACCATCCGGGTCTGGTCCCGGTTCGGCGCCGACATGGCCAGGTAGAGGCTGGAGTTGGCGTCCATCCGGTCGGCCGACAGCGTCGGGGCGAGCACCGGCAGGCCGACGCGGTTGAGTTCGCGCAGCGCCGCCGCCGTGCTGGTGCGGCTGTCCACCAGGCCGACCACGCCGAGCACTGTGGGGTCGTCGCGGGCCAGCCCTTCCAGCATCCGTACCGCGTCGTCGGCGTGTCGCATCTGCCGCCCGGCGTTCGCCACCACGATGTGCAGCAGCGCCGCGTCGTCCGCCGCCGCCGACTCCTGGAGCAGGGCGTACTGGGCGGTGGCCATGCCCTCCAGTTCCTCCCGCTCGGAGACGTAGGACTCCTCGTCCGCGCGGGTCCGGTTGCCGGTGAGGCTGCCCAGGTAGACGAGCGTCAGGTAGGGGCGGCGGTGCTCGCTGCGCCGCCACACCTCCTCGGCGGCCCGGTTCTGGGCGAAGATGCGGCGCTGCACGGCGCGCAGCCGGTCCTGCCCGGGTTCGCTGTTGAAGACCTGCCCGGCGGTGTCGCTGTAGCCGACGCACTCCCCGCCGACGAGCCGCACGGTGACCCGGTCGGTGGGCCAGGGGCGGCAGTCCGGCGCCCACCGCCCGTGCGCCCACACGCCCAGCCCGGCGACGAGCGCCAGGGCCACCGCGGCGGGCAGGAACCGCCGGGCCCACCAGGGCGGGTCGGGTGCGACAAGGGCCGGCGGGACGCCTCCCACCGGCGCGTCGACGTCCCGGTCGTCCGCCTCCAGCAGCATCAGCCAGGCGCCGGGGCGACGCAGCCGGCGGTTCTCCGGCAGCGCCTCGGCCCACTCCTCGTACGCCTCCTCGGCCTCGGCCAGCGGCCGGGCCGCTGCCGGTTCCGGTGGCGGGTCGGCGGCGACCGCGACGACGAGCAACGGGTCGTTGCGGCCGGTCTCGTTGCGGACCTCGTCGACGAGCCGGACCAGCGTGTGCCCGACGTTGTCCGGCCGCGCGCCGTCGAGCACCAGCACCGGATAGGCGGTGCGGCGCCAGTCCCCGGGCCGCCAGAACCGCCGCCGGTACGCCAGGCGCAGGTCCTCCAGGAACGCGTGCTGCAGCAGCTTCTCCACCTGGGCCGGGTGTTCGCCGTCGCGCCAGCCGGCGGTGAGCCGCTCGGCGAAGCCGAGGAACGTCACCGACTGGCGGGGCGCCAGGTACTGCTGGCGCATGAACCAGCGGTACTGCCGTCCGACGAGCGGCACCCGGCCGGAGACGGCGATCCGGAACACGACGCCGGGTACGGCCCGCCACAGCAGCCAGAGCAGCAGGTGCAGCGCGGCACCGAGGCCGGAGTCGCCGCCGACCTGGGGGTCCTCTCCGGCACGCCGTCCCCGCCAGTCCCGCAGCCGGCGCACCAGCGCGGCCCGGCCGCTGTCGGCGGCGTCCAGGTCCACGGCGAGCGTCTGGTGCATCAGCCAGTCGGCCAGCGGGTAGTGCCGGAACCGCAGCCGGGGCGCGCCGAACGCCTCCACGGAGAGTTGCCGGTGCAGCTCGCGCAGCACGGCCGCGACGTCGTCGCCGGCCGGCCGGCCGGTGAGGTCCAGCACGGCGTGCGGTACCCGCCGCCCGGCCCGGAGCGCCGCGAAACGCCGTAGCAGGGCCGCGACCGCGCCGTCCCCGGTGGGCCGGACCAGCCAGAGCAGTGGGAGCCGGCGGTCACCGCGGCGTGGACGCCGCAGCAGCCGGGCCAGCAGGGTGAGCAGTTCCGGGCCGCCGGCCGGGAGCTGCTCACGGACCGGCCGCAGCCGGGTCGCCCGTTCACGCATGGTCACCTCCGGGTCGCACGGGGTGTCGCACCATTGTCGACGTTCGATGCAACCCGGCACGGCGGGGGCCCCGCTCGACGGACGGGTGTCGAGCGGGGCCCTCTCCTCACATGCGGATCAGCCGATGGCGGCGGTCAGCGCGGCCAGGTAGCCGTAGCGGTAGCCGTTCGCGTTCGGGTGGTACGCCTCGATGACGCCGCTGACGTCCCGGATCCACGGGTCGGCGGCGCACACGCCGTGGCCGGCGAAGAACGGCCGCGCGTCGACGAAGGTGCCGCCGGCGGCGGCGGCCCGGCCGGAGATGACGCCGTTGAGCGTGTCGGCGGCCTGGTTGAGGATGGTGCGCTTGTAGCTGCTCATGGCGAGCAGTCCACAGGAGCCGGTCTCGAACAGCCGCGGGTAGCCGAGCACCACCAGCCGGGCGTTCGGGGCCCGGTTGCGGATCGCAGTGTACGTGGCGTCGAGCCGGGCGGGCAGCGTCGCGGTGGCGAACGCCTTCGACTCGTTGACCGCGCTCTCGCAGCTGGACGTGCTGCCGAAGCGGCAACTGGTCATCACGTCGGCGAAGCCGGCGTCGTTGCCGCCGATGGTGATGGTGACCAGCGTGGTGCTGCTGCTGAGCTGGCCGACCTGGTCGGCCAGCACGTCGGCGGTGACCGCGCCGCCGCAGGCCGGGAACTTGAAGCTGGTGACCGAATGGGCGGCGGCCCAGAGCGGGGCGTACGACTTCTGGCTGCGCAGGCAGGTGGACAGGTCGTACGGGCCGGCGCCGACCCCGGAGGAGTAGGAGTCACCGAGGGCGACGTAGTTGACGGTGGCCGCCCGGGCGGCGCCGGGCAGGAGCACGGCGCCGAGTACGGCCGCCAGGAGGGCGGCGAACACGGTACGGACGCGACGGGGCATGGCAGAGCCTCCACGGGGCAGGGGTGGTGGAGCCCGTTGACCGCGCGCGTGGCCGAGGGATCGGTGCTGTTACTGGTCGGTAATGCTATCGAAACATTCGTCGAAATTGAATAGCCCCGATCGACCGGACAGGACAGATACGTTCACATGTGTCGATTAGCTTGACGGTGACGACACCCGACGGAGGGAGTCCCACCGTGCGACGCGCACTCACGGCGGCCATCGCCGCCCTGACCCTCACCACGGCCGGCACCACGGTGACCGGTGCCCCCGGCCAGGCCGCCCCCACCGGATGGGGCCGGCCGCAACCCGCGGCGGCCACCCCGACGCCGGGCAGCCCCGGGCTGGGCGACAGCTACTTCCCCGACTACGGCAACGGCGGCTACGACGTCGGCCACTACGACATACGGCTGCGCTACGAACCGGCCACCGACCGGCTCAGCGGCACCACCACGATCCTCGCCACCGCCACGAAGGACCTGTCCCGGTTCAACCTGGACTTCGCCCTCGACGTCGAGTCGGTGCGGGTGAACGGGTGGACCGCCGGGTTCGCCCGGGCCGGCGACCACGAGCTGGTCGTCACCCCGGCCCGGCCGCTGACCAAGGGCCAGCAGCTCACCGTGGTGGTGAGGTACGCCGGCGTGCCGTCGCAGACCACCGTCTACGGCTACACCGCGTGGACGCGAACCGCCGACGGGGCGCTCGCCGTCAACGAGCCCGAGTCGGCCTGGTGGTGGTACCCGAGCAACGACCACCCGAAGGACAAGGCCACCTGGGACATCTCGGTGTCGGTGCCGACCGGCGTCGAGGTGGTCAGCAACGGCGTGCAGCCGCGCGACCCGCTGCCCGAGGCCGGCAACCGCACCCGGTGGAGCTGGCGCAGCGTCAAGCCCGGCGCCACGTACCAGGCGTTCCTGGCCATCGGGCAGTACGAGATCGTCACCGACGTCGCGCCGAACGGGCAGCCGGTGGTGAACGCGTACAGCACCACGCTGGGCGAGCGCCTGCCGGCCGCGCGGGCCAGCATCGAACGCACCGCCGAGATCGTCGAGTGGGAGAGCGGGCTGTTCGGCCCGTACCCGTTCGAGGCGCAGGGCGGCGTGGCCGGGCCGGTCGACGGCATCGGCTTCGCCCTGGAGACGCAGACCCGCCCGGTGTACGGCCCCGGCTTCTGGCGGCGCGGCGCCAACACGTACGTGGTGGTGCACGAGAACGCCCACCAGTGGTTCGGCGACTCGGTGTCGGTGGCCGACTGGCGGCACATCTGGCTCAACGAGGGCTTCGCGTCGTACGCCGAGTGGCTCTGGTCGGAGGAGCAGGGCGAGGGCACCGCGCAGGAGCTGTTCGACTTCACCTACGACAGCTACCCGGCCGACTCCGAGTTCTGGCAGGTACGCCCCGGCGCCCCGGGCCCGGGCGGCATCTTCGACGCCGCCGTCTACGACCGGGGCGCGATGGCGCTGCACCAGATCCGGCGCGCCGTGGGCGACGCCGCGTTCTTCCGCATCCTGCGCACCTGGACGGCCAAGCGGCAGTACGGCAACGGCACCGTCGCGCAGTTCCAGGCGCTCGCCGAGCGGATCTCCGGACGGGACCTCGACGCGGTGTTCACCACCTGGCTGTTCACCCCCGGCCGGCCCGCCGTGGCCACCGCCGCACGGACGAGCGCCGCACCGGCGCAGCCGGCCTCGTGGGCGAAGATCCGGGCGGCGCACGACCTGCTCGGCCGCTGACCGGCGCCGGCCGGGCCGCTCCCCCGCGACGGAGGGCGGCCCGGCCGGTTCGGGGTCAGCGCGCGGCGAGCGGCTGGCGGGCCGGGTCGACCGGGGCGGGCAGTTCGCCCACCCCGCCCAGGTACGCGTGGATCGCCGCCGCGGCGGCGCGTCCCTCGGCGATCGCCCAGACGATGAGCGAGGCGCCCCGGTGCATGTCACCGGCGACGAAGACGCCGTCGGCGGCCTGCCAGTCGGGGCCGGAGTCGATCGCGCCCCGGCGGTTGCGGGTCACCCCGAACTGGGCCAGCAGCGGCTGCTCCTCGGTGCCCTCGAAGCCGATGGCGAGCAGCACCAGGTCGGCCGGGATCTCCCGCTCGGAGCCCGGCAGCGGGGTGACGATGCGGCGGCCGTCCACCTTCTCCACTGTCACCTCGGCGATCCGGACCGCGCGGACCTGACCGGTGCCGTCGTCCACGAACTCCTGCACCGCGACGGCGAAGACCCGCTCGCCGCCCTCCTCGTGCGCCGGGTAGTTGCGCAGCACCCACGGCCAGGTCGGCCACGGGTCCCGGGCCGCGTCGCGCTCGGCCGGCGGCTCCGGGTAGAGGTCGAGCTGGTGGACGCCGGCCGCGCCCTGCCGATGCGCCACGCCGAGGCAGTCGGCGGCGGTGTCGCCACCGCCGATGATCACCACGTGCTTGCCGGCGGCGTCGATCGGCGTACCGTCGGGCAGCGTGGCGAGCGCGGGCCGCCCGTCCCCGGCGGCGGCCACCACCCGGTTCGCGGCGACCAGGTGCGCCATCGCCTGGTGCACACCGCGCAGCGCCCGGCCCGGCGTCTCCGGCGTGTCCCGGCCCTGCAACGCCCCGCAGGCCAGCAGCACCGCGTCGTGCTCGGCGCGCACCTGCTCGGCGGTCACGTCGACGCCCACCTCGACGCCGGTCCGGAACCGCACACCCTCGGCGGTGAGCTGGGCCAGCCGCTTGTCGATGTGCTGCTTCTCCAGCTTGAAGTCGGGGATGCCGTAGCGGAGCAGGCCGCCGATCGCGTCGTCGCGCTCGTACACGGTGACCGTGTGACCGGCGCGGGCGAGCTGCTGCGCGGCGGCCAGCCCGGCCGGGCCGGAGCCGACCACGGCCACCGACCGGCCGGTCGGGGCGGACGCGGGCCGGGGCCGCAGGCCGTCGCGGGCCACCGCCGCGTCGGCGATCTCCACCTCGACCTGCTTGATGGTGACCGGCTGCTGGCCACCGAGGCCGAGCACGCAGGCCGCCTCGCACGGCGCCGGACAGAGCCGGCCGGTGAACTCGGGGAAGTTGTTCGTGGCGTGCAGCGACTCCACCGCGGCGTCCCAGTTGCCGGTGCGGACCAGGTCGTTCCAGTCCGGGATGCGGTTGCCCAGGGGGCAGCCGTCGTGGCAGAACGGGATACCGCAGTCCATGCACCGGGTGGCCTGCTCGCGGATCAGCCCCTCACCGGCCGGCGGGTAGACCTCCCGCCAGTCGGAGATGCGTACCGGCACCGGACGGCGGGCCGGCAGCCGCCGGTCGTAGCGCAGGAAACCGTTCGGGTCAGGCACGAGCCACCTCCTGGGCGACCGCCCGGGGCGCGGGCGGTACCGGCGCGGCCGACGGCACGCTGAGCGCGCTCATCACCGCGTCGTCGACGTCTCGGCCGGCGGCTTCGGCGGCCCGCATGATCTCCATGACCCGGCGGTAGTCGCGGGGCACCACTGCGGTGAACTCCTCCACCGCCTGCGGCCAGCGCTTGAGCAGGTCCTCGGCGACAGCCGAGTCCGTCTCGGCGAAGTGCCGCTGGACCAGCTCGTGCAGCCGGTCGCGTTCCTCGTCGCGCAGCGGCGACAGGTCGACCAGCTCGGCGTTCACCAGCCGCTGGTCGAGCCGGTGCACGAACGCGGTGCCACCGGACATGCCGGCGGCGAAGTTGCGCCCGGTCGGCCCGAGCACCACGACGGTGCCGCCGGTCATGTACTCGCAGCCGTGGTCGCCGAGGCCCTCGACCACCGCGACCGCGCCGGAGTTGCGGACCGCGAACCGCTCCCCCACCCGGCCGCGCAGGTAGACCTCGCCGCCGGTGGCGCCGTACAGGATGGTGTTGCCGGCGATGATCTGGTCCTCGGCGCGGCGGCCCGGCGTGGCGTCCACGCCGACGAACGGCGCGTCGGCGTCCGGCCGGACCACGATCCGGCCGCCGGACAGTCCCTTGCCGACGTAGTCGTTGGCGTCGCCGTACAGGCGCAGCGTGACTCCGCGCGGCAGGAACGCGCCGAACGACTGGCCGGCGGTGCCGCGCAGCCGGAACTCGATCGTGTCGTCGGGCAGCCCGGCGCCGCCGAAGCGGCGGGTGACCTCGCCGCCGAGCATCGCGCCGACGCTGCGGTGCTCGTTGCGGACCTCGACCTCGACCCGGACCGGGGTACGGTCACGCAGCGCCGGCCCGGCAAGCTCGATGAGCCGGTTGTCCAGCGCCGCGTCGAGGCCGTGGTCCTGGGCGCGTACGCCCCGGCGGGCCGCGCCCCCGGGCAGCTCCGGCAGGTGCAGCACGCGGCTCAGGTCGAGGCCGTGGCCCTTCCAGTGGTCGATCGCGCCGGCCACGTCGAGCAGCTCGGTGTGGCCGATCGCCTCGTCGATGCTGCGGAAGCCCAGCTCGGCCAGGTAGCCGCGGACCTCCTCGGCGAGGAACAGGAAGAAGTTCTCCACGAACTCCGGCTTGCCGGTGAAGCGCTCGCGCAGCACCGGGTTCTGGGTGGCGATGCCGACCGGACAGGTGTCCAGGTGGCACACCCGCATCATCACGCAGCCCTCGACGATCAGCGGCGCGGTGGCGAAGCCGAACTCCTCGGCGCCGAGCAGCGCCGCGATCAGCACGTCCCGGCCGGTCTTGAGCTGGCCGTCGACCTGCACCGTCACCCGGTCGCGCAGCTTGTTGAGCAGCAGCGTCTGCTGCGCCTCGGCCAGGCCCAGCTCCCACGGGGTGCCGGCGTGCTTGAGCGAGTTGAGCGGGGACGCGCCGGTGCCGCCGTCGTGCCCGGAGATCAGGATGACATCGGCCTTGAGCTTGGCCACGCCCGCCGCGACGGTGCCCACGCCCACCTCGCTGACCAGCTTGACGTGCACCCGGGCGGCCGGGTTGACGCACTTCAGGTCGTGGACGAGCTGGGCGAGGTCCTCGATGGAGTAGATGTCGTGGTGCGGCGGCGGGGAGATCAGGCCGACGCCGGGGGTGGCGTGCCGGGTCCGGGCGATCCACGGCCAGACCTTGTTGCCTGGTAGCTGCCCGCCCTCGCCGGGCTTCGCGCCCTGCGCCATCTTGATCTGAAGGTCGTCGGCGTTGACGAGGTACTCGCTTGTCACGCCGAACCGGCCGCTGGCGATCTGCTTGACCGCGGAGCGCCGCGCCGGGTCGTGCAGCCGCTCGACGTCCTCGCCGCCCTCTCCGGTGTTGGACTTTCCGCCGAGCCGGTTCATCGCGACGGCGAGCGTCTCGTGTGCCTCCGCCGAGATCGACCCGTACGACATGGCACCGGTGGCGAAGCGCTTGACGATCTCGGTGGCCGGCTCGACCTCGTCCAGCGGCACCGCCGGGCGGACGCCGGTGCGCAGCGTGAACAGCCCGCGCAGCGAGCCCGCCTGCGCGGCCAGCTCGTCGACCTTGGCGGTGTACTGCCGGAACACGTCGTACTGGCGGCTGCGGGTGGCGTGCTGGAGCAGGAAGACCGTCTCCGGGTTGAACAGGTGCAGCTCGCCCTCGCGGCGCCACTGGTACTCGCCGCCGACCTCCAGCCGGTCGGTGGCCTGCGCGCCCGGCGCCGGCCAGGCCCGCGCGTGCCGGGCCGCCACCTCGGCGTGGATCTCGTTCAGGCCGATGCCGCCGATGGTGCTCGGCGTGCCGCGGAAGTACCTGTGGACCAGGCGGGTGTCCAGGCCGACCGCCTCGAACACCTGCGCGCCGCAGTACGACGACACGGTCGAGATGCCCATCTTCGACATGATCTTCAGGACGCCCTTGCCGAGCGCCTTGACGTAGTTGCGGACCGCCTTCACCCGGTCGACGCCGGCCAGCCCGCCGGTGGAGATCATGTCCTCCACCGACTCGAAGGCGAGGTACGGGTTGACCGCCGCCGCGCCGTACCCGATCAGCACCGCCGCGTGGTGCACCTCGCGGCAGTCGCCGGACTCGACGATCAGCGCCACCTGGGTGCGGGTCTGCTCGCGGACCAGGTGCTGGTGCACCGCGGCGGTGAGCAGCAGCGACGGGATCGGGGCCAGGTCGGCGTTGGAGTCCCGGTCGGAGAGCACCAGGATGCGGACGCCGTCCTCGATCGCCTCGGAGACGTGCCGGCAGATCTCGGTCAGCCGGGCCTTGATGCCGGCGCCGCCGTCGCGCAGCCGGTAGAGCCCGGAGACCCGGACCGCCTTGAAGCCGGGCAGGTCGCCGTCCTCGTCGATGGAGAGGATCTTGGCCAGCTCGTCGTTGTCGATCACCGGGTACGGCAGCACGATCTGCCGGCAGCTCGCCGGGCCCGGGTCGAGCAGGTTGCCCTCCGGCCCGATGGTGGACGCCAAGCTGGTCACCAGCTCCTCCCGGATGGCGTCCAGCGGCGGGTTGGTGACCTGCGCGAAGAGCTGATGGAAGTAGTCGTAGAGCAGCCGCGGCCGGGTGGACAGCGGGGCGATCGGCGTGTCGGTGCCCATCGAGCCGATCGGCTCCGCGCCGCTGCGGGCCATCGGGCCGAGCAGGATCTTCAGCTCCTCCTCGGTGTAGCCGAACGTCTGCTGGCGGCGGCGTACCGAGTCGTGGGTGTAGACGGTGTGCTCGCGCGGCGGCAGGTCGTCCAGCTCGATCAGGCCGGCGTGCAGCCACTCCTGGTACGGCTGCTCGGCGGCCAGCTCGGTCTTGATCTCGTCGTCGGAGACGATCCGGCCGTTGACGGTGTCGACCAGGAACATCGTGCCCGGCTGGAGGCGGCCCTTGGCGACCACGGTGGCCGGGTCCAGGTCGAGCACGCCCGCCTCGCTACCGAGCACCACCAGGCCGTCGGCGGTGTGCCACCAGCGGCCCGGCCGCAGGCCGTTGCGGTCCAGCACCGCGCCGACGATCTCGCCGTCGGTGAACGCGACTGACGCCGGGCCGTCCCACGGCTCCATCAGGCTGGCGTGGAAGCGGTAGAACGCGCGCTTGTCGGCGCGCATGTCCGGGTCGTTCTCCCACGCCTCGGGGATCATCATGAGCACCGCGTGCGGCAGGCTCCGCCCGGCCAGGTGCAGCAGTTCCAGCACCTCGTCGAAGTTGGCCGAGTCGGACGCCGCCGGGGTGCAGACCGGGAAGACCCGGCGGATGTTGCCGGGGATGCTCGGGCTGCGGAGGAGGGCCTCGCGGGCCTGCATCCAGTTGCGGTTGCCGCGGATCGTGTTGATCTCGCCGTTGTGCGCGATGAATCGGTACGGGTGCGCCAGCGGCCAGGACGGGAACGTGTTCGTGGAGAAGCGCGAGTGCACCAGCGCGATGGCGCTGACCACCCGTTCGTCGGTCAGCTCCGGGTAGAACGCCGGGAGCTGGTCCGGGGTGAGCATGCCCTTCCACACCATCGTGCGGCCGGACAGCGACGGGAAGTACGCCGGCACGCCCCGCTCGGCGGTCTCCCGCTCGACCTGCTTGCGCAGGCAGAACGCCACCCGGTCCAGGTCGAGCCCGGTCAGCGGGGAGCCGGCCGGACCGGCCGGTGAGTCGGTCAGCCGGTGCGCGGCCACGAAAAGCTGCCGGACCCGGGGCATGGCCGCGAGCGCGGTCTCCCCCAGGCCGGACGGCTCGGTCGGCACCTCGCGCCAGCCGAGCACGTCGGCGCCCTCGACCAGCGCGTACTTGTCCACCACCTGGCGGGCGCGGGCCTCGGCCGCGTCGTCGTCGGGCAGGAACACCAGGCCGGTGGCGTACTGGCCGGCCGGGGGCAGCGGGAAGTCGACGGTGGCGCGCAGGAACGCGTCCGGCACCTGGATCATGATGCCGGCGCCGTCCCCGGTGTTGTGCTCCGCGCCCCGGGCGCCCCGGTGGTCCAGCCGGCACAGCGCCCCGAGGCCGTTCGCGACGACCTGGTGCGAGCGCCGCCCGTGCAGGTCGGCCACGAAGGCCACGCCGCAGGCGTCGTGCTCGTACGCGGGGTCGTAGAGCCCGGTCGTCCGCGGGGCCGACTGCGGGCTGTGAGGGTACGGAAAGGCCACCGGGCCTCCTGTCGTCACTCAGGATGGATCATGATGGGGACGACGTCGGCCCTCTGCGGTTTATTGAGTCTACGTTAGGGCTTCCGGCGCAAGGCCAGTTCAGATTGATCACACTTCCAGATGCTGGGACGTGTAGTCTCGCGCGGTGGATCTCGCACGCGCTGACGTACTCGCCCGGTTGGAGCGGTTCTACGACGCGGTGCCCCGCGACGGGGCCCGGACCGAGGATCACGGCGCCCTGGTGCTGTTCGTCCGCGACGGCGCCGGATGGCCGTTCTACGCCCGGCCCCGACTCGACGCCGACGAGGCGCCCACGCTCGCCGACGTCACCGCCGTCCGCGCCCGGCAGCGGGAACTGGGCCTGCCCGAGGCGTTCGAGTGGGTGCACGAGCACCAGCCCGACCTGCTCGCGGTGGCCCGCTCGGCCGGGCTCAGCGTGCTGGAGGCGCCGCTGATGCTGCTGGAACCGGAGCGGCTGCCCGATCCGGGGACGTTCAGTGACGTACCGGTGCGGGTGCTGGACCCCGCCGAACCCGGCTTCGCGGCGGACATCGCGCTGCGCCGGGCGGTCGCGGCGGTCGGCTTCGCCAACGGCGGCACCGCGCGTGGCGACGCCGGACCGGCCGAGCGGGACGCCGCCCTCGCCCAGCTGGACGTGGCCGCGCTGGAGGAGGAGGCGACCCGGGTCGCCGACGGACGGCGCATCTCGGTGCTCGCCGAGACACCGAACGAGGGCGCGCTCGCCAGCGGGATGGCGATGCGGGTCGACGACGTGGCGGAGATCGCCGGGGTGGCCACGCTGCCGTCCGCCCGGCAACGTGGGCTGGGCGCGGCGGTGACCGCCACGCTCGCGCGGGAACTGCGCGCCGCCGGCACCGACCTGATCTTCCTGAGCGCCGGCAGCGAGGACATCGCCCGCGTCTACCTGCGGGTCGGGTTCCGCCGGATCGGCACCGCCTGCATCGCCGAGCCCGCAGCCGTCATCTGAGCACCGGCGCGGGCCGCCCGCCCGCGCGGGGACCGCGCCGCCGAGGGCCGCGTCAGGACGGTCAGGACGGCGGCTGCCAGGCGGCGGCCGCCGCCGCGGCGGTGTTGCGCAGTCGCGGGCTGATCGTGCCCAGTGCGGCGTCCCGGGCGCGCAGCGCCAGCCTGCCCCGGGCCTGCAGGACCGCCGACATCCGCCGGGTCTGCCGGACCATCGTGGCCGCGCGGGGGCGGCGCAACCTGTCGTACGCGGTCACCGCATCCGGCAGCCGCGACTCCCGCAGCAGCCCGGCCAGCGTCGCCGCGTCCTCGAACGCCAGGCAGGCGCCCTGCCCGAGGTGCGGCGGCATCGCGTGCGCGGCGTCGCCGAGCAGCACCACGCCACCCGGGCCGGCCGGGAAGCCGTACGCCTTCGGCAGCGGCCGCAGCTCGCGGATCTCCTGCTGGACCACGTCCTCCGGATCGGTCGCCTCCAGCAGCGTGCCGATCGGCGCGGGCCAGCCGGCGAACCAGCGCTTGAGCAGCGCGAGCTGGATCTCCGGCGGCTCCGGCCGGGGCGCGCCGGCGGCGGTGGCGACCCAGTAGACGCCGCCCCGGCGGGAGGCGCCCGCGGTGCCCCGCTCGCCGAGCGAGGCGGCCAGGAAGCGGTAGCCGGCGCCGAGCGTCTCGCCGTGCACCGGCTGGTCGTCGGGTAGCTGCGGGGCCCGGTACCAGGGGATCACGGCCCGCCAGGCGGCACAGCCGGAGCTGACCACTGCGGTCTCCGGGGCGAGGTGCCGGCGGATCTCGCTGTCCGTGCCGTCGGCGGCCACCACCAGGTCCGCCTCGTAGGTGTGCCGGCCGTCGCCCACCGCCGGGCGCTCGCCCGACGCCGCGCGCACCGTCCCCACTGTCACGCCGGTTCGCAGCTCGACCCGGTCACCCAGACCGGCGATGAGCGCGTCGTGCAGGTCCTCCCGGTGCACCACCACCGGCATCCGCTCGGCCGGCGTGGACCGGGCCTGCACCAGCCAGTGGCCGTCCGGGCGGCGCACGCCGCCGTCGGGCAGCGGGGTGGCGATCGCGTCCAGCCCGTCGCCCAGCCCGAGGGCGCGCAGCGCGCGTACCCCGTTGGGCCAGAGCACCACGGCGGTCGCCTCCGGGCGGACCCGGTCGGCGCGCTCCAGCAGCGTGACCTGCCAGCCCGACCGGGCCAGCACACCAGCCGCCGCCATTCCGCCGAGGCCGGCGCCGACCACCACCGCGCTGCGCATGACTCCCCCGCTCAGCTGTCCCGGTCCGCCGGGCGCCCGCCGTCGGCCCGGCCGGCGTTCGTCCGTTCGGCGTCCGCCCGCTCCGGGTCCGTGTCGTCCTCGGTGTCGTCGCCGTCCGTCCGCTCGGCCGTGGCGCCGTCGTCGTCCGTGCGGCCCGTCGCGGCATCGTCGGCGGGCTCGGCCCGTGCCGCTTCGTCGTCCGCCGCCGGCTCCGGGGGCAACTCGCCGGTCTTCCGGTACGCCTCGAACTGTTCCTCGGTCACCACCCGGTAGCCCTCGGGCGCGGCCGGCCGTGCGGCGGCCTCCCGGGCGGACAGGTCGACCTGGGACACGTCACCGGCCGGGCCGGCGGCGGGGGCCGGCTCGCCCACCGGCACCAGGTATTCGCGCGGGCCACGGACCCGGATGAAGTAGGCGAGCGCGCCGAGGAAGACCAGCGCGGCGGTCCAGACGTTGAGGCGTACGCCGAGGATCAGGTTCGCCTCGTCGGTGCGCATCAGCTCGATCCAGAACCGGCCCGCCGTGTAACCCATCACGTAGAGCGCGAACGCCCGGCCGCGGCCGAGCCGCAGGCGACGGTCGAGGAACAGCACCAGCGCGGCGACGCCGACGTTCCAGAGCGCCTCGTAGAGGAACGTCGGGTGGTAGAGCCCGGGCTGGAGCACCGGGTTGCCGGCGTCATCGCGCAGCGCGTGACCCGGATTGTCCGGGTCCATCACGTGCACTTCCAGGCCCCACGGCAGCGTGGTCCGCCCGCCGTACAGCTCGTTGTTGAACCAGTTGCCCAGCCGGCCGACGGCCTGCGCCAGGGGCAGGCCCGGCGCCAGCGCGTCGGCGACGACGGTGAGCGGGATGCCGAGCTGCCGCGCGGCGAGCCACGCGCCGACCGCGCCACCGGCCACCGCGCCCCAGATGCCGAGGCCGCCCTCCCAGATGTAGAGCGCCTTGATCGGCTCACCGCCGGCACCGAAGTATTTCTCCGGCGAGGTGATCACGTGGTAGATCCGCGCGCCGATGATGCCCGCCGGCACGGCCCAGACGGCGATGTCGAGTACCGCGCCGGGCGCCACACCGCGGCGGCGCAGCCGGTACTCGGTGACCACGCAGGCCACCACGATGCCGAGGATGATGCAGAGCGCGTACGCCCGGATCGGAACCGGACCGAGCTGCCAGACGGCGGTGCTGGGGCTGGGCATGGCCGCCAGTGGGGTCATCGGGGCGAGGGTCACGGGTGCACACGGTACCGGTGCGGACTGTGTGTGCGGCACCCCGGGCCGCCTGCCGCGCGGGTCGATGACTTCTGGTTTGCACGGTCGTAGGCTGTTTGTCCATGAGCCCGCTCACCTGGGCGGTCGCCGCTGTCGTCACCGACGCATCCGGCCGGCTGCTGCTCTGCCGCCGGTCCGAGAGGGCCCGGCGCTGGGGCCTGCCGGGCGGGCGGCTGCGCCACGACGAGAGCCCGGCGGACGCCGTCGTCCGGGCGGTCCGCGCCGAGACCGGCTGGGCGGTGGCGCCGGCCGACCTGGTCGGCCTCCACCGGGTCACCGACCCCCGGGTGCCCGCGCCGCCGGCCGGGTCGCGCTCACGCATGATCGACACCAGTTCGGCGAGGTGGCGGTGTCCCGGCGTCCTGGACCACGCCAGCTCGGCGAAATGGAGTCGATCAAGCGGGTGGCGACGGAGCGGACCCCGGGCGTCAGCGAGCGGGGTTGCGGACTCCGTCGGCCAGCTCCGCGCTGAGCTTGCGCAGGGCGGTCAGGCCGGCGGCCTGGTCCGGGGCGTCCAGCACGCAGCGGACCAGCGCGCTGCCCACGATCACCGCGTCGGCGTACCCGGCGACGGTGGCGGCCTGCGCGCCGGTGCCCACGCCCAGCCCGACGCCGACCGGTAGTTCGGTGACCTCGCGTAGCCGGGAGACCAGGATCGGCGCCGCTTCGGAGGTCTGCGCCCGGGCGCCGGTGACGCCCATGATCGCGGTGGCGTAGACGAACCCGCGGCAGTGCTCGACGGTCATCCGCAGCCGCGCGTCGGTCGACGAAGGCGAGACCAGGAACGTGCGGTCCAGGCCGTGCGCGTCGGAGGCGGCCAGCCACTCGGCGGCCTCGTCCGGGATCAGGTCCGGCGTGATCAGGCCGGTGCCGCCGGCAGCGGCCATGTCGCGGGCGAAGGCGTCCACACCGTACTGCTCGATCGGGTTCCAGTAGGTCATGGTGACCACGCTGGCCCCGGTCGCGGCGACCGCCTCGACCACGCGCAGCGCGTCCGCGACGCGGACACCGCCCGCGAGCGCGATGTCGCTCGCCTTCTGGATGACCGGGCCGTCCATCACCGGGTCGGAGTACGGGATCTCCACCTCGATGACGTCCACGCCCGCCTCGACCATCGCCTTCATGGCGGCGATGCTGTCCTCGACGGTCGGGAAGCCCGCCGGCATGCAGCCGACCAGCACCGCCCGCCCGTCCGCCCGCGCCTTGTCGAAGGCGACCCCGATGCGGCTCACGCTGTCACTCCTTGTCGAGGATGCCGAAGTACGCGCCGGCGGTGTGCACGTCCTTGTCGCCCCGGCCGGACAGGTTGACCACGATCACCGGTTCCCGGCCCAGCTCCTCGGCGAGCCGGGGCGCGACGGCGCGGGCCCCGGCGAGCGCGTGCGCGCTCTCGATCGCCGGGATGATCCCCTCGGTGCGGCAGAGCAGCTCGAAAGCGGCCATCGCCTCGTCGTCGGTGACGGGGAGGTAGGTGGCCCGGCCGCTGTCGTGCAGCCAGGCGTGCTCCGGGCCGACGCCCGGGTAGTCCAGGCCGGCCGAGATCGAGTGCGACTCGATCGTCTGCCCGTCGGCGTCCTGCAGCACGTACGTGCGGGTGCCGTGCAGCACGCCGGACGAGCCGCCGGTGATGCTGGCGGCGTGCCGGCCGGTGTCGACGCCCTCGCCGCCGGCCTCGAAGCCGTAGAGCCGCACGCCGGTGTCCGGCACGAACGCGTGGAAGATGCCCAGCGCGTTGGAGCCGCCGCCGACGCAGGCCGCGACCGCGTCCGGCAGCGCGCCGGTCAGGTCCAGGCACTGCCGGCGGGCCTCCTCGCCGATGCCGCGCACGAAGTCCCGGACCATCTCCGGGAACGGGTGCGGGCCGGCGGCGGTGCCGATCAGGTAGTGGGTGTCCTCGACGTTGGCGACCCAGTCCCGCATCGCCTCGTTCATCGCGTCCTTGAGCGTGCGCGAGCCGGTGGTCACCGGGACGACTGTGGCGCCGAGCATCCGCATCCGCGCCACGTTGAGCGCCTGCCGCTCGGTGTCCACCTGGCCCATGTAGACGACGCATTCCAGGTCGAACAGCGCGGCGGCGGTGGCGGTGGCGACGCCGTGCTGCCCGGCGCCGGTCTCCGCGATGACCCGCCGCTTGCCCATCCGCTTGGTGAGCAGTGCCTGGCCCAGCACGTTGCGGACCTTGTGCGCGCCGGTGTGGTTGAGATCCTCGCGCTTGAGCAGGACCCGCGCGCCGATCTGCGCGGAGAACCGCCGGGCCTCGTAGAGCAGCGAGGGCGTGCCGGCGTAGTCGCGCAGCAGCGCGTCGAACTCGGCGAGGAAGTCCTCGTCGCCCATCGCCTTCCGGTACGCCGCGTCCAGCTCGTCGAGCGCGGCGACGAGCGCCTCGGGGACGAACCGGCCACCGAACCGGCCGAAGTGACCGGCGGCGTCGGGGACCGGGCCGGTTGCGGGTGCGGCGCTCATCGCGGGCGTCCTCTCGGATCGGGTGCCCGGCGGCTCAGCGCACCGGGCGGGGCGTGGCCGGGTGGTTACCGGCGTTGACCAGCTCGGCCACCGCTTCGCGCGGGCTCTTCTGGGTGACCAGGCCCTCACCCACCAGCACGGCGTCGGCGCCGGCGGAGGCGTACCGGATCAGGTCGTGCGGACCGCGCACCCCGGACTCGGCGATCTTGACGACGCTGCTGGGCAGGCCGGGCGCGATCCGCTCGAACACCGAGCGGTCGACCTCCAGGGTACGCAGGTCGCGGGCGTTCACGCCGATGACCTGCGCGCCGGCCTCCAGGGCGCGGTCCGCCTCCTCCTCGGTGTGCACCTCGACCAGCGCGGTCATGCCGAGCGACTCGATCCGCTCCAGCAGCCCGACCAGCGCGTTCTGCTCCAGCGCGGCGACGATCAGCAGCACCAGGTCGGCGCCGTGCGCCCGGGCCTCGTGCACCTGGTAGCTGGAGACCACGAAGTCCTTGCGCAGCACCGGCACGTTCACCGCGGCCCGCACGGCGGCCAGGTCGTCGAGCGACCCGCCGAACCAGCGGCCCTCGGTGAGCACGCTGATCGCCCGCGCGCCACCGGCCGCGTAGTCACCGGCCAGGTCGGCCGGGTCGGCGATCTCGGCCAGCCGCCCCTTGGACGGCGACGAGCGCTTCACCTCGGCGATCACCGCGACGCCGGGGCGGCGCAGGGCCGCGTACGCGTCCAGCGGTGGCGGCGCGGCGGCGGCCAGCTCACGGATCCGCTCCAGCGGAACCTGCTCCTGGCGCCGGGCGACGTCCTCCCGCACGCCGGCCAGGATCTCGTCGAGCACCCCTGCGGACGGCGCCGCTCCGGCGTCGTCCCCCTCCGCGTGCGCATGCTCAGCAGTCACCAACGGACTCCCCTCTCCGGGCGTCATGGGCCGATGCTAGGGGGCGCCACCTGGCGACGAGTGCCGGGGGGTATGGCGCACCTCACGACATGGGCTGTGGCATGATGGCCGACTTCCGGTGAACGCCATGTCACGCAGCGCCACCGCTGGCATCGACCGTCACCCATCCCCTATCTCACCACGATCGTTCCGGGCCCGCAGGACGGGTTCCGGCGATGGGCTGTGACCAAGCTCAAGGACCTCCGGCCCTGCCCAGGTCGTCCCCGGTGCGGCAGCGTTGACCTGTGCTTCACGGCGGCGAAACGTCCGCCCGGAAGCATCGTCGTCGGGCACACTCGACGCCGGCGGCTGCCGACCGTCGCCAACGATCTCGTATGGGGTGACCATGAGCGCCAACGGGCCGACCCAGACCATCGGCTTGACCACCATCTCCCGTACCGTCGCCTCCCTCGCCGTCGGCGTGGTGGACACGCTCGAACGCGCGGTGGCCGGCGACGGCCGGGCGCGTACCGCCCGCGGCAACGCCTGGGAGGCCGTCTGCGCCGACCGGGCCCGCGCCGCCCAGCGCCGTGAGCTGGAGCGGCTGGTGGCCGAGCTGGCCGCCGCGCGGGCCGCGGCCCGGCAGCGGCGCGACGCCCGCGAGGCGCAGCCGGTCAGCTGACCGTCGGGTCCTCGCCCCGGTCCAGCGCGTCCCACGCGTCCCGGGTACCACGTTCGACCGCCGGTCGGCCGGGCTCGTCGGCCGGAGCGGACCGCCGCTCGTACCGGGCGCCCATCGCCGGCCAGCCATCCCCGCGCAGGGCGGTGAACGCGCCACCGGCCGCCAGGGCCAGGCCACCGGCGAGCACCAGCGCCGGCCACTGCCGGCTCACCCCCGCCTCGGTCAGGCCGATCCCGCCGCCGACGGCCACCGCCAGCCCGACGCCGGCCAGCAGCACACCCAGCAGCCGGCGCAGCCGGCCCCGGGTGGCGAGCACCGCGCCACCGCCGGCCAGCCCCACGTAGGTCAGCGCCAGCACCCAGGGCAGCAGCTCCGTACCGGTGCGCCCGGCCCGCCCGGACGGCAGTGACCCCCGGGCGGTCGCCTCCACCGCCCAGGTCCGGGTCACCGCCCAGCAGGCCAGGCCCGCGCCGGCCAGGCAGAGCAGCACCGCGTACGCGAGTTCGCGCCGCCCGCGGGCCGGCGGCGCGGTGGTGCCGGGCGCGCTCACCGGGCGGCCCGCAGCGTCTCGGCGGCCGCGATGGCGGCGAGCACGGCGGCGGCCTTGCTGCGCGTCTCCCGGTCCTCGGCGGCGGGGTCGGAATCGGCCACGATCCCGGCGCCGGCCTGCACGTAGGCGCGGCCGTCGCGGATCAGCGCGGTACGGATCGCGATGGCCATGTCCAGGTCACCGCCGAAGGCGAAGTAGCCGACGGTGCCGCCGTAGACGCCGCGCCGGACCGGCTCCAGCTCCTCGATGATCTCCATGGCCCGCACCTTGGGCGCGCCGCTGAGCGTCCCGGCCGGGAACGTCGCGGCCAGCGCGTCGAACGCGGTGCGGTCGTCGCGCAGCTCTCCGACGACTGTGGAGACGATGTGCATGACGTGGCTGTAGCGCTCGATGGTGGCGAACTCGGGCACCTCGACGGTGCCCGGCCGGCACACCCGGCCCAGGTCGTTGCGGCCCAGGTCGACGAGCATCACGTGCTCGGCGCGTTCCTTGGGGTCGGCGAGCAGCTCGGCAGCGAGCTTCGCGTCGCCGTCCGGGGAGCCGCCGCGCGGGCGGGTGCCGGCGATCGGGTGCAGCAGCGCCCGCCGCCGACCGTCCGGGCCGGCGCTGACCTTGAGGTGCGCCTCCGGCGACGAGCCGACGATGTCGAAGCCGTCGAAGCGCAGCAGGTACATGTACGGGCTGGGGTTGGTGGTGCGCAACACCCGGTACACGTCGAGCGGGTCGGCGTCGGTGGGGCGCTCGAAGCGCTGGCTGAGCACGATCTGGAAGCACTCGCCGGCCCGGATCGCCTCCTTGGCCGTCTCCACCGCCTTCGGGTAGCCGCCCTCGGGGGTGCGGCTGACCACCTCGCCCACGCCGGGCCGGTCCACTGTCGAGACCATGGGCGGAATCGGCCGGGACAGCGCGCTGGTCATCGCGTCGAGCCGGCCGACGGCGTGGTGGTACGCGGCCTCCACCAGCTCCGCCCGGTCGGGGTCGTCCAGCGGCGGCAGCACCGCGTTGGCGACCAGGATCGCGGAGCCCTCGTAGTGGTCGAGGACCACGAGGTCGGTCGCGAGCATCATGCCCAGCTCGGGCACGTCCAGCTCGTCCTCGGTCAGCTCGGGCAGGCGCTCGAAGCGGCGGACCAGGTCGTAGGCGAGGTAGCCGACCAGGCCACCGGTCAGCGGCGGCATGTCACCGGCCGGATCCCAGCCCGGCCCGGCGAGCGCGGCGACCGTCTCGCGCAGCACGGTCACCGGGTCGCCGCCGGTGGGCACCCCGGCGGGCGGGGTGCCGGTCCAGCTCGCCGCGCCGTCGCGCTCGGTCAGCGTGGCGCTGCTGCGGACGCCGATGAACGAGTAGCGCGACCAGGCGGTGCCGGCCGAGCCGACGCCCTGCTCCGCGGACTCCAGCAGGAACGTGCCGGGACCACCGGCCAGCTTGCGGTAGACCCCGACCGGCGTCTCCGCGTCGGCGAGCAGCCGCCGGGTGACCGGTACGACCCGCCAGCGGGCGGCCAGGCCGGCGAAGGTGGACCGGTCCGGGCTGACGGTGCCGTCGGTCACGGGGTCACCTCCGGGGAGCTGACCGGCAGTTCGGTGAAGAAGCAGGTGCGCTGCCCGGTGTGGCAGGCCGCGCCGACCTGCTCGACGCTGACCAGCAGCGCGTCGCCGTCGCAGTCGAGTGCCACCGAGCGCACGTACTGGTGGTTGCCGGAGGTGGCGCCCTTGACCCAGTACTCGGCGCGGCTGCGCGACCAGTAGGTGGCCCGGCCGGTGGTGAGGGTGCGGTGCAGCGCCTCGTCGTCCATCCAGGCGACCATCAGCACCTCGCCCGTGTCGTGGGCGCGGACCACGGCGGCGACCAGGCCGTCCGGGGTGCGGCGGAGCTTGGCCGCGATGGCCGGGTCGAGCCGGGACGGCCGGGCCGGGCCGGGAGTGGGGGCGCCGGTCAGCGGCGCGTCAGGGGCGGGCACGGTTGACCATTCTCCCGCACGCGGCCCGGGGACCGCCGACGTGTCCCGGGAGGCGGGCGTCACCGGCCCCAGGGCCCGGCCCAGCTGGGCGAGGTAGCGGTCCACCCGGCCGTCGGCGAGCGCCTCGGCCAGGTCCGCGCCGTGGGTGGCGGCGATCTCGTCGGCGTACGGGCGGATCAGCGGGAGGATGCCGGTGACCAGCCGTCCGGCGGCGGCGCCGACCTCGGCCGGGTCGCCGGGGCGCGAGCCGAGGCAGAGCAGCATGTCGTCGCGGTAGCCGGGCGGGGCGACCGGCAGGTCCAGCGCGGCGGTCAGGGCGGCCCGGCGGGACACCACGCGTACCGACGGGTTGGCCGGCCGCAGCACCGACGGACAGAGCCGCGCCAGGTCGGCCGCGGCGAGCCGGACCCCGGCCGGGTCGTCGGCCGCCCGGGCCGCGGCGACCTTGCCCAGCGTCGCGATCAGCTCCTCCAGGCGCGGATCGTCGGCGGGCTGGCAGAGCACCGGCAGGTCGATCCGGCGGCGCCATTCCGGCGCGGCCCAGAGCAGCCGGGCGGGCGCGGTGACCGGGAGCCCGAACGCCCAGTCGGCGGGCTGGCCCAGGCGGCGCACCCAGGAGCGGATGTCGCGGGCGGCCACCGAGACGTGCACGAGGCGGCCGCCGAACTCGGCCAGGTACGCCCGCCGGGCCGCGTACGGGGTGCCGCGGCGGGACGTGGGCTGCCGGGCTCCGCCGGCGGGGCGTCCGTCGTCGGCGGCGACGAGCACGTCCACGTCGACGTCGCTGTGCTCGGTGGCGGCCCGCCGGGCGTGGCTGCCGCGCAGCATGATCCCGACGACCGGCCGGTCCGCGACCTGCCGGAGTCGGGCGGCCCAGTCGTCGAGGAACCCGGTTCCGGGCAACGGAGCTGGACCCACCGCGTCATGGTGCCGAGCTCCGATCCTCCGGTGCCGGACTCCCTGTCCGCCGTCGGGCGCGGTCAGCCCGACTCCTCCTCCGCCCGGCGGTACGCGTCGATCTTGTGTTCGAGGACCTTCAGGTCCTCCTCCAGCTCGGCCATCCGGGCCAGTACGCGGGCCCGGTGTGCCTCGAACAGCGCCCGCCGCGCGCCGAGCGTGCTGTCCCCGTGCCGGGCCAGCTCGGCGTAGCGGCGCATGTCGCGTACCGGCATCCCGGTCCGCCGCAGCCGGGTGAGCAGGAACAGCCAGTTGACGTCGGACTCGGTGTAGCGCCGGCGACCGGACGAGTCCCGCCCGACGCGGCCCACCAGGCCCTCCTGCTCGTACCAGCGCAGCGTGTAGGTGGTCAGGCCGACCCGTTCCGCCGCCTCACCCACGGTGAGGCTCGTCTCCCGCGTGCTGATGTCCACGCCCTCCAGGCTTCCAGTTCGAGCGCACTCGAAGTCAAGTCCCTCATTGCCCTGCCGACGGAATTCACCTACCGTTGAGTTCAACGGGTGATGAATTGATGGAGGCGAGCATGGACGACGCGGTGTCGGTCCGCGAGCTGGTGGTCGACCGGGGCGGACGGCGGGTGCTGCACGGCATCAGCTGCGCGGTGCCCCGGGGCACGGTGACCGGGTTGCTCGGGCCCAGCGGCAGCGGCAAGACCACGCTGATGCGCGCGGTGGTCGGCGTGCAGACGGTCGGCTCCGGTGCCGTCGACGTGCTCGGCCGCCCGGCCGGTTCGGCCGACCTGCGCCGCCGGGTGGGCTACCTGACCCAGGCGCCGAGCGTCTACGCCGACCTGACGGTGCGGGAGAACGCCCGCTACTTCGCGGTACTCCAGGGCCGGGGCCGCGCCGAGGCCGACCGTGCGGTGGCCGACGTCGGCCTCGCCGAGGCGGCCGACCAGCTCGTCGGCACGCTCTCCGGCGGTCAGCGCAGCCGCGCCTCGCTCGCCTGCGCGCTCGTCGGCGAACCGGAACTCGTCGTCCTCGACGAACCCACTGTCGGCCAGGACCCGGTGCTGCGGGCCGACCTGTGGGCCCGGTTCCACGCGATGGCCGCGAACGGCACCACGCTGCTGGTCTCCAGCCACGTGATGGACGAGGCCGCCCGCTGCGACCGGCTGCTGCTGATCCGCGAGGGCCGGCTGGTCGCCGACGACACCCCGGCCGCGGTCCGCGCCGCCACCGGGACCGACGACCTGGAAGAGGCGTTCCTGCGCCTGATCCGCGACGCCGAGGGAGAGGCGCGATGAACGGACGGATCCTGGCCGCCACCACCGGGCGCATCCTGCGCCAGCTCCGCCACGACCGGCGGACCGTGGCGCTGCTCGTCGTGGTGCCGTCGGTGCTGCTCACGCTCGTCTACTACATGTACGTCGACCAGCCCGCCCCGCCCGGCGGGCCGAGCACGTTCGACCGGGTGGCCCTGATCATGCTGGGCTTCTTCCCGTTCATCATCATGTTCCTCGTGACCAGCATCGCCATGCTCCGCGAGCGCACCACCGGCACGCTGGAGCGTCTGCTCACCACGCCGCTGGGCAAGCTCGACCTGCTGTTCGGGTACGGCATCGCGTTCGGCCTGGCCGGGGTGCTCCAGTCCACTGTCGCCTCGCTCGTCGCGTACCGGGTGTTCGGGCTGGAGACCGCGGGCAGCGCGTGGCTGGTCGTGCTGATCGCCGGGGTGAACGCGGTGCTCGCGGTGGCGCTCGGGTTGTTCTGCTCGGCGTTCGCCCGCACCGAGTTCCAGGCGGTCCAGTTCATGCCGGTGGTGGTGGCGCCGCAACTGCTGCTGTGCGGCCTGTTCGTGCCGCGCGACCAGATGGCCGGTTGGCTCCAGGCGATCAGCGACGCGCTGCCGCTGTCGTACGCGGTCGAGGCGTTGCAGGAGGTCGGCGCGCACGCCGAACCGACCGGGACGATGTGGCGGGACGTCGCGGTCGTGGCCGGGGCGGCGGTGGCGGCGCTGGTGCTGGCCGCCGCGACGCTGCGCCGGCGCAGCGGGTGAACGCGCGGCGCACCGGGCGGCGGCCCGGCACCCCGGACACCCGCGAGGCGATCCTCGCCGCGGCCCGGCAGGCGTTCGCCGAGCGCGGGTTCGACGCCGCGTCCATCCGGGCCATCGCTGCGGCGGCCGGCGTGGACCCGGCGCTCGTGCACCACTACTTCGGCGGCAAGGAGGTGCTGTTCCGCGCCGCGACGGCGTTCCCGGCCGACCCGGGCCGGCTGCTGCCGGCGGTGCTCGCCGGCGGCCCGGACGCGGCCGGCGAGCGGATGGTCCGGGTGTTCCTGGAGGTCTGGGACTCCCCCACCGGCACCGCCGCGGTGGCGCTGCTGCGCTCGGCCGTCAGCAACGACTGGACCGCGCGCCTGCTGCGCGAGTTCCTGGTCACGCAGGTGCTGCGGCGGGTGCTCGACCAGCTCGACGTCGACCCGGCGCAGCGCGCGCTGCGCGGCGGGCTGGTCGCCACGCAGCTCGCCGGGCTGGCCATGATGCGGTACGTGCTCCGCCTCGACGCGGTCGCCACCGCCGAGCCGGCGACGCTGGTGGCGGCCATCGGTCCCACGGTCCAGCGGTACCTCACCGGCGACATCACCTGAGACGCCCACACCCGGCTCAGGCCGCCGCCCGGGGGCACAGCATCGGGTGCAGCAGGCGGGACAGCTCCGCCACGTCGGCGACCGGCCGGGGGAAGGCGAGCCGGGCCCGCCGGGTCGCGCCGGGCCGCCCGTGCGCGACCAGCAGGCCGTACCTGTCGATCCGGACCACCCGCGGCACCTGGTCGCCGGTCAGGTCCAGCCGCCGCCGCAGGTAGTCGCCGACCTGCTCGGCGTGGTGGTCGGCCAGGTCCGCGAGGAGGTCGGCCTCGACCGGGTGCAGCGGGTCCGGCTCGGCCTCCGCGTACGCCTCGGGGTCGACCCGGCGCACGCGCCCGGCGCGTTCCCAGCGGGCCTCGGCCACCTCGAAGCGGTGCAGGTGGAACCGGCTGCCCACGTCGAGCAGGTCGCCGGTCGGGTCGGTGGCGGCGAAGTCGACTGCCGCGTCGCGGGCCTCGTCGCCGTCCAGCCGCGTCGCCCAGCCGGAGACCCAGGCCCGGCCGAGCGAGGGCGCCCCGGCCGCGGGCGGCAGGTCGAGCACGTCGAGCACGGTGGCCACGTCGGCGTCGCCCGCCGGCGGCACGAGCGCCGCGGCGAGGTCACTGACCACGGGTACGAGCAGCAGCACCCGCCCGTCCGGGTCGACGGCGTGCCGGACCTGGTGCGGGCCGGGGTGCCGGGCCAGGTGGACGAGGGCGGGCAACCGGCCCGCGACAAGGGTTCGCACGATCTCCGCCGGGCTGGGCCGCATGATCCCGACCTCCTCAATATAGGTTAGGCTTACCTAAGAAGCAGGCTAGACGATCGGAGACGTCGACGTGAACCACCCCCGGCCCAAGGCACGGCTCTCCCGCGCCCTCGGCATCCCGCTGACCCGCAAGTGCGTGCGGTACTTCGAGCGGCGCCCCTATCCCCCGGGCGTGCACGGCCGGTCCCGCCGCACCACCTCCGACTACCAGGTGCGGCTGCTGGAGAAGCAGCGGCTGCGCCACCAGTACAACGTCAGCGAGGCCCAGCTGCGCCGCCTGTTCGACGAGGCCGCCCGGGGCGCCGGCAAGACCGGCGAGACACTCGTCGCGCTGCTGGAGCGCCGCCTCGACGCGGTGGTGCTGCGGGCCGGGCTGGCGCGCAGCGTCTACCAGGCCCGCCAGCTCGTCGCACACGGCCACATCACAGTGGACGGGCGCAAGGTCGACCGGCCGTCGTACCGGCTGCGGCCCGGCCAGGTGGTCGGCGTACGCGAGCGCAGCCGCACGCTGCCGCCGTTCCAGCTCGCCGCCGCCGGGGCGCACGCCGACGCGCAGCCGCGGCCGTACCTGTCGGCGCAGCCGGCCGAGCTGCGCGCCACGCTGGTACGCGAACCGGCCCGGCACGAGGTGCCGGTGGTCTGCGACGAGCAGCTGGTGGTGGAGTTCTACTCGCGCTGACCGGTCACCGGGTCTGCTCCAACCCTGGTGGACCCGCAAGATCAGCGGGTCTGTTCCAACCAGGAGGCGTACAGCAGGGCGTACACCGAGTCGGCGTCGCGGACCAGCTCGTCGTGCGGGCCGCGCTGCACGATCCGGCCCCGGTCCACCACGATCACCTCGTCCGCCGCCTGCGCGGTGGACAGCCGGTGCGCGATGGCGAGCGTGGTCCGGCCCCGGGTCACCGCGTCCAGGGTCCGTTGCAGGCGGACCTCGGTGGCCGGGTCGACAGCGCTCGTCGCCTCGTCCAGCACCAGCAGGTCCGGGTCCGCGACGTACGCCCGGGCCAGCGCCACGAGCTGCCGCTCGCCGACGCTCAGCGCCTCCCCGCGCTCACCGACCGGCGTGTCCAGCCCGGACGGCAGCCCGTCCAGCCAGTCGGAGAGGCCCAGCTCGGCGAAGGCGGCGGTGAGCCGCTCGTCGGTCAGGTCGGGGCGGGCGAAGCGGACGTTCTCCCCGACCGTGGCTTCGAACAGGAAGCCGTCCTGCGGCACCATCACCACCCGGGAGCGCAGCGAGTCGAAGCGCACCTGCCGCAGGTCGACGCCGGAGAGCAGTACCGCGCCCTCGGTCGGGTCCATCAGCCGGGTGAGCAGCTTGGCGAACGTGGTCTTGCCGCTTCCGGTCTCGCCCACCACCGCCACCCGGCTCTTCGCCGGGATGTCCAGCGTCACGTCGTGCAGCACCGGCGGCCCGCCCGGATAGGCGAACGTCACGCCGGCGAACCGGGCGTCCAGCGGCCCGGACGGCAGCTCCCGGCCCTGCTCGCCCGGGTCGGCCACGTCCGGGGAGACGTCCAGCACGTCCAGCACCCGGCGCCAGCCGGCGATCGCGTTCTGCGCCTCGTTGAGCACCTCGGTGGCGATCTGCACCGGCTGGATGAACAGCGTGACCAGGAACAGGAACGCGGTGAGCTGGCCGATCGACAGCGTGCCGTCGACACCCAGGCTGACCCCGACCACCACCACGCCGGCCAGCGCCAGCCCGGCTGCCAGCTCCCCCACCGAGCTGCCCATGATGCTGATCCGGATGGCCCGCTGCTGGGCCACCCGCTGCCCGTCGATGGCCGTGTCCAGCCGCCGCGCGGTGCGCCCGGCGATGCCGTACGCCCGGATCACCGGCGCGCCCACCACGCTCTCGCCGATCGCGCCGAGCAGCGTGCCGGTGCGCTGCCGCACCAGCCCGTACGCCCCGGCGAGGCGGCGCTGCAACTGCCGGATCACCAGCACCGCGGGTGCGAACGCGACGAGCACCACGAGCGTCAACTGCCAGGAGTACGCGAGCATCACCGCTGTGGTCACCAGCAACTGGCCCAGGTTGACGATCAGGATCACGCCGCCCCACTGCAGGAACTGGGTGATCTGGTCGACGTCGCTGGTCACCCGGGAGACGAGCGAGCCGCGCCGCTCGGACTGCTGGTGCAGCATGGACAGGTCGTGCACGTGCCGGAACGCCCGGGTGCGCACCCCGGCCAGCGCGGTCTCGCTGACCGTGAACAGGCGGCGCATCATCAGGTAGCCGCAGGCGGTGGTGACCACCAGCACCCCGGCGGTGATCGCCACGGTGAGCGAGATGACGTTCAGGTCGAGCCCGCCGACGATGCCGTGGTCGATGCCGCGCTGCACCGCCACCGGCACGGCGACCCGGCCGATCATGTAGACCAGTGCCAGCGCCAGCGTGCCGGCGAGGCCGGTGCGCAACTCCGGGGAGAGCGCCAGCCCGCGCCGCAGCGTCTGCCAGGTCGACTCGGTGGTCTCTGTGGTCCCGGTGCTCTCCCCCGTGGCCGTACTCACCGCTCCACCTCCAGGCCGGAGGCCAGCGGCGTGACCTCGTCGTACGTCTGCTTCTGCTCGCGTTCCTGCTCGGCCTGCTCGTACGCGGTGACCAGGTCGGCGTAGCCGGGCACGGTGGTCAGCAGCTCGGTGTGGGTGCCGCGGGCCACCACCCGGCCCTGCTCCACGTAGATCACCTCGTCGGCGAGCGCGATGGTGGCCCGGCGGTACGCCACCACCAGGATCGACGCCGGGGCACCGCCATCGGTGGGCGCGCGCAGCCCGGCCAGGATGGCCGCCTCGACCCGCGGGTCGACGGCGCTGGTGGCGTCGTCGAGCACCAGCAGCCGGGGCCGCCCGGCGAGCGCCCGGGCCAGCGTGAGCCGCTGGCGCTGACCGCCGGACAGCGACGTGCCCCGCTCGCCGACCATCGTGTCCAGCCCGTCCGGCAGCGCGGCCACGAACCCGTCCGCCTCGGCGAGCCGCAGCGCCGCCCACACCTCGTCGTCGCCGATGCCGGCCCGGTCGAGCGCGATGTTGGCCCGGACCGTGTCGTCGAAGACGAACGGCACCTGCGCCACCAGCGCCACGTTGCCGGCGAGCGAGGCGGCGGTCAGCTCCCGCACGTCCACGCCGTCCAGCGTGACCCGCCCGGCGCCCGGGTCGACCAGGCGCACGGCGAGCGACGCGATCGTCGACTTGCCCGCGCCGGTGGGGCCGACCAGCGCGACCGTCTTCCCGGCGGGCACGGTGAACGTCACCTCGCCGAGCACCTTGGCACCGGGCAGGTGTGCCTCGGCCGGCTCGTACGCGAAGTGCACGTCGTCGAAGCCGAGCGTGGCCGGCTCGCGGGTGGCCGGGTCGAGCGTCGTGGTGCCGTACGGCATCTCACCTGTCGCGTCGAGCACCCGGCGGACCCGGTCCCAGCCGGCGACGCTGCGCGGCAGTTCGGCCAGCACCCAGCCGATGGCGCGTACCGGGAAGGCCAGCACGGTGAACAGGAACGCGACGCTGACCAGCTCGGTCACGCTGATCGCGCCCTGCCGCAGCCGGATCGCGCCGACCACCAGCACGGCGAGCGTGCCGAGGCTGGGCAGCGTCTCCAGCATCGGGTCGAACACGCCGCGCAGCCGGCCGACCGAGATCAGCGCGTCGCGCAGTTCACCGGCGCGGGACGCGAAGCGGGCCGTCTCCTGGGCCTCGCGGCCCATCGTCTTGACCACCAGCGCGCCGTCGAAGCTCTCGTGCGCGATGCCGCTGACCTCGGCCCGCAGACGCTGCGCCCGGGCCTGCCGGGGCGCCATCCGGCGGGAGTAGACGACGTTGAGCGCGAACAGCGCGGGGAACACCGCGAGGCCGACCAGGGCCAGCGCCCAGTCGGTGAAGAACAGCGAGGCCACCGCGCCGACGAGCATCACCAGCGTGCCGACCGCGAACGGCAGTGGGGCGATCGGGTACCAGGCCGCCTCCACGTCGGAGTTGGCGTTCGACAGCAGCGTGCCGGTGGAGTTGCGGTGGTGCCAGGAAAGCGGCAGGTCCAGGTAGCGGCGGGTGACCCGGCGGCGGTAGGCGGCCTGGAGCCGGTACTGCATGTATCCGGCGCCGAGCCGGCGGCCGAAGATGCCGACCACCCGCAGCACGCTGATGCCGAACAGCGCCGCCGCGGCGAGCGCCAGCGCCCCGCCGGCCACCTCGCCGCGCTCCACGGCCGGCACGACCACGTCGCCGACCACCGCGCCGACCACGTACGCGCTCGCGATCACCAGGAGGCCGAACAGCACGCTGCCGCTGACCGCGACCGCGAAGATCCGTGGCTGTTCCCGGATGGCCCGGCCGAGCACCCGCAGCCCTCTGCCGAGGACGTCCCGACTTGTCCCGCTCGCCACGCTCTCCCCCGCCGTAAGCCGCAGTTTTCTCCCCCATCCTTACCGCTCGGCGCCGACTCCGCCGACCCGGCCGGGATATGTCCGCCGTCACGTTCCCACCGGAGCTGCGCGGACGACGGCCGGGACCGATCCGGCGGCCGGATCCCGCCGGGCGTGGCGCGCCGATCGGCCGGGACCGGCCTACGATCGGGCCATGCCGCGGTACGCCCGAGCGGAGCGCGAGGCGCTCGCCGACCTGATGCTGGAACTGGGACCGGACGCACCGACTGTGAACGAGGGGTGGTCGACCCGTGACCTGGCGGCGCACCTGCTGGTGCGGGAGCGCCGGCCGGACGCGGCGGGCGGGATCCTGCTGCCGCCGTTGCGCGGCTACGGCGAGTCGGTCCGTAAGCGGGTCGCCGCCGGGCCGTACGCCGACCTGATCGCCCGGGTGCGCCGTCCCCCGGTGTGGAGCCCGGTGAGCAACCCGCTCACCGACGAACTGGCGAACGGGATGGAGTTCTTCATCCACCACGAGGACGTGCGGCGCGCCCGCCCGGGCTGGCACCCGCGTGACCTGCCGGCCGGGCAGCAGGCGGTGCTGTGGAAGCGGGTGTCCCTGCTGGCCCGGATGGCGCTGCGGCGGTTCCCGGCCGAGGTGCTGGTGCAGGCGCCGGGGTACGGCGAACTGCGGGCCGGCGCCGGCGGCGAACGGCTGCGGCTGGTCGGTGCGCCGGGCGAGCTGGTGCTGTTCCTCACCGGACGGCAGCGGGTGGCCCGGGTCCAGGTGGACGGTCCGGCCGACCGCGCCGAGCGCCTGCGCACCGCCGAGCTGGGTCTGTGACCGAGGTCGGGTAGCCACTCGCTCGCCGACAGTGGAAAGTGGACACCCGGACTTCGATAACGGTTACGAACTCCCGTACGCTCCTGCGCACCGGCCCGACCCCGCGGGGCGGCGGACAGGGGACGACGATGCGCGACTTCGCCCTCTCGGCACTGCACGAGCCGCCCTTTCCCTCCCGGCGCCACCCCGCCGTCGACGTGGCGGCCGCGGAGAGCGCCGCCTGGGTACGAGACTTCGGCCTGGTGAAGGACCAGGCCGGGCGCCGGCGCCTGGAAGGCGCGCACGCCGCGGAGCTGGCCGCACGCGCCTGCCCCGAGGCGTCGCCGTCCGGGCTGCGGATGCTCACCGACCTGATCAACTGGCTGTTCGTGGTGGACGACGCCTGCGACGACGACGGGCTCGGCGCGACGCCCACGCTGCTGGCGCCCACGCTGGCCGCGCTGCTGGCGGTGCTCGACCGGCACGGCGACCCGGAGGCGCCCGCACCCACCGAGGGCGGTCCGATCGCCCTCGCGCTGCACGACCTGTGCCGCCGGGCCCGCGACCGGGGCCGCCCGGCTCACCTGCTGCGCCTGGTCAGCCAGTTGCGGGAGTACCTGCTGGCGCTGCTCTGGGAGGCCGCCAACCGGGAGCGCCACCGGGTGCCGGGGGTGGCCGAGTACACGCAGATGCGCCGCCACACCGGCGGCGTGCGCCCCAGCTTCACGGTGACCGACCTGGCCCGCCCGTCCGCGCCCCGGGCCGACCAGCGGGTCGCGCCGGCGCTCACCGCGCTGGACGCGCTGGCCACGGACCTGGTCTGCTGGTGCAACGACCTGTTCTCCTACGGCAAGGAGCGGGGCGCCGCCCCGGAGGCGCACAACCTGGTCACCACGATCGCGGGCGAGACCGGTCGGGACGAGACGGCGGCGCTGTACGCGGCGGCGGACCGGTTCAACACGGCCCTCGCCACGTACGCGGAGCGGGACGCGGCGCTGAGCGCGGTGGCCGACGAGGGGATGCGGGTCTTCCTGGACACCCGCCGGGACTGGATCCGGGCCACCTACGACTGGTCCCGCGCGGCCGGCCGGTACGCCTGACCGGTTCCAGCAGGGCGGGACCGCCGGCGACTCGGCCGATCGGGGCTAGCCGCTGGCCGGGTGCACGCAATACCCTTCGGTAACCGCAGACCGGCGTGACCCCCGTCACGTCCCTCCACCCCTGAAGGCGGCTACAGCGATGGCTCTCGATGTACCGTACCGTTCCGTACCCGACATGTTCCTCAAGCGCGTGGCGGACTCCCCCGACCGGCACGCCTTCGCCCACCCCGCACCCGACGACTCGGGCCCGGTCTGGCTGACGTGGGAGCAGGTCGGGCAGCGCGCCAAGGCGATCGCCGCCGGGCTGCACGGGCTCGGTGTCGGCCTGGAGAACCCGGTGGCGATCCTGGCCAACACGCGCCTGGACTGGGTGCTCGCCGACTTCGGCATCATGTGCGCCGGTGGTGCCACCACCACCGTCTACCCCACCACCGAGCCCGAGGACGCGGTCTACATCATCGCCGACTCCGGCTCGAAGGTGCTGTTCGCGGAGAACCCGGCCCAGGCGGCGAAGATCGCCGGGGCGGACCTGCCCGCGCTGACCCACGTCGTGCTCTTCGACGGCACGCCCGACCCGGCGGCGGCCGTCCCGCAGCTCACCCTGGCCGAGCTGGAGGAACGCGGCGCCGCCGCGCTGAGCGCCGAGCCGGACCTGATCGACATGCTCGTCGCCGGCATCGGCCCGGACCACCTGGCCACGCTGATCTACACCTCGGGGACCACCGGCCGCCCGAAGGGCGTGGAGCTGCTGCACGGCGGCTGGTGCTGGGAGGGCGTGGCGCAGGCTGAGCTGGGCCTGCTGCGCGTCGACGACCTGCAGTACCTGTGGCTGCCGCTGTCGCACTCGTTCGGCAAGACGCTGCTCTGCGGCGCCACCCACGTCGGCCTGCCCACGTACGTCGACGGCCGGGTGGACAAGCTCGTCGACCTGCTCGGCGTGGTGCAGCCGACGCTCATGTGCGGCGCACCCCGGGTCTTCGAGAAGGTCTACAACAAGGCGGTCACCACCGCGCAGGGCGCGGGCGGGGCCAAGGCCAAGATCTTCGCCTGGGGCGTCGGGGTCGGCAAGGAGAAGGTCGCGCTGGAGCAGGCCGGCAAGCCGGTCCCGGCCGGGCTGCGGATGAAGTACGCGCTGGCCGAGAAGCTCGTGTTCAGCAAGCTCCAGGCCCGGCTCGGCGGCCGGATGCGGGTGCTGGTCTCCGGCGCGGCGCCGCTGAGCAAGGAGATCGCCACCTTCTTCGCCGCCGCCAACCTGCCCATCTCCGAGGGCTACGGCCTGACCGAGACCAGCGCCGGCGCGTTCGTGAACCCGCCCGACGGGCTGAAGATCGGCAGCGTGGGCCGGGCCATGGGCGACCTGGAGTGCCGGATCGACACCGACGGTGAGGTCCTGCTGCGCGGCAAGCCGGTCATGCGCGGCTACCACAACCTGCCCGAGGAGACCGCCGCGGCGTTCACCGAGGACGGCTTCTTCCGCACCGGTGACATCGGCACGCTCGACGCCGACGGCTACCTGCGCATCACCGACCGGAAGAAGGACCTGGTCAAGACGTCCGGCGGCAAGTACGTGGCGCCGTCGCACATCGAGGGCATGTTCAAGGCGGTGTGCCCGTACACCTCGCAGGCGGTGGTGATCGGGCAGGCGCGCAACTACTGCACCATGCTCGTCACGCTGGACCCGGACGCGATCAAGGGCTGGGCCGCCGGCACCCCGTTGGAGGGCAGCGACTACACCACGATCGTCACCTCGCCGCAGGCGCGGGAGATGGTCGAGGCGTACGTGGCCGAGCTGAACGCCAAGCTCAACCGCTGGGAGACGATCAAGAAGGTGGCCATCCTCCCCCGTGACCTGACCATCGAGGACGGCGAGGTCACGCCGTCGCTGAAGATCAAGCGCCGCAGCGTGGAGACGAACTTCGCCTCCGAGATCGACAAGATGTACGAGGGCACGCTCGCCGAGCTGTGACCCGCACCGCCGTACGGTCGCGCCGGCCGTGCCCCACCGTCCCGGGGCACGGCCGCGTGCCGTTCACAGATGCTGCTGCCGCCAGTGGCTCTGCTCGGCCTCGGCGGCGATCTGCTCCTCCAGCGCGAGCTGGCGTACCCGGCGCCGGTGGCCGTCCTCGGAGCGCGTCTCCCAGGCGACACCGGCGCCGGTGATCACCGCGAGCACGCCGAGCGCGATCAGCTCCGGGACACGGAAGACGAACGGGCCGACGACCGCCAGCGCCACCACAGTGAGCAGCAGCGGCCGGTGCACCTCGCGCAGCGCGAGCCACCAGCACCCGGCGAGGCTGAGCAGGTGCAACGCCACCCCGCCGAACAGGATCGCGCCCCAGAAGTCGCCCAGCGGCAGTCCCCAGGAAGGCGTGTTCGGGTCGGCGGCCTCGGCCAGCAGGTCCTTGAGGCCGAGCGCGTAGAGGATGATTCCGGCCACCATCGGCAGGTGCATGAACGTGTACACGTCGCGCGTCATCCGGACCCGGGTGGCCTCGTCCCGGGCGTGGTGCAGCGCCTGCTCCATCGCGAAGGCGAGCGTGTCGAAGTAGGCCCACCACAGCGCCGCGACGACCACGATGCCGAGCAGCGCCGACACCGCCACCGGCCCGGTCAGCGGCAGCCCGTGCTTCGGACCGAAGCCGAGCGCGATGATCGACTCACCGAGCGCGACCAGCACGATCAGCGCGTGCCGTTCGGCCCAGTGCCCGGCGGAGACCACCACCCACCACTGGCGGGCGAGCGTCACGCCGCCGATGTACTCGACGAGCAGCGCCAGCGTCCAGAGCGCCAGTTGCAACGGGATCGCGAACCGCTCCTGCGGCAGCCGCGTCGGCACGGTTCCGGCGATCACCAGCAGCACCGTGGCGGCGGCCGGGAACGCGGCGCGCAGCAGCAGCCGGCGGTGCCGGACCGGGTCGGCCCGGTCCACCCAGCCGAAGACGGTGAGCTGGGCCATCCGGATCACGAAGTAGCAGCCGGCGAAGACCAGCGGGCCGGGCAACCCGCCGGGGAGGTCCTCGAACGCGCTGGGCTCGCTGAGCACCAGCAGGAACGTCGCCGCCACGGTGACGAAGCCGACCAGCGGCAGCACGCCCTGGTCGGCGCGGAAGAAGTTGCCCATCCGGGCGAAGCCGGTCCACGACCACCAGAGCAGCGCCAGCACCAGCAGGAAGCGGTAGAGGTTGGCCGGCGTGAGCTCCGAGGCGGTGAGCGTGGTGACGTTCAGGAACGCGAAGACGAAGACCAGATCGTAGAAGAGCTCCAGCCGGGTGGTGCGGGATCCCGGGGCGGCGGACCGCACGCTCCACGACCGCCGGACTCCCCTCCCGTTCCCCACCCGGGCAGTCTGCGGGCACGGGCCGTCCCGCAGCCGCCGTTCGGCCCATTCACCACCGGAACGGGCACCGCCCGCTCAGGCGATGACGCTCGGCTCCCGCCACTGCGGCCGGCTGGTCCGGTCCAGGTCGTAGCGGACCGCCGCGAGTCGGCCCACCGCCTCCACCAGCTCGTCGGCGGGCAGCGTGAAGGGCAGCCGCAGGAAACGCTCCAGCGTCCCGTCCAGGCCGAACCGGGGTCCGGGCGCCAGCCGTACGCCGACCTCCTCGGCCGCCCGGGCCAGCGCGCTGGAGATCGGCCCGTCCAGCTCGGCCCAGAGCGTGACGCCGCCGCTCGGCACCCGTACCCGCCAGTCGGGCAGCCGGTCGGCGAGCGCCGCGACCAGGGCGTCCCGCTGGGCGACGAGCTGGGCCCGGCGGGCGGCCACGATGGCCGGCGCCTCGGTGAGCAGGTGCACGGCGACGAGCTGGTCGAGCACCGGGCTGGCCATGTCCACCCCGACCCGGGCCGCGGCCAGCCGCTGGACCTGGGGCGCGGAGGCGCGGACCCAGCCGATCCGCAGCCCGCCCCAGTAGGGCTTGCTCATGCCGCCGATGCTGATCACCCGGGAGTGCCTGTCGAAGACGGCCACCGGCGGCGGCAGCGTGGTGTCGTCCAGCGGCAGGTCGACGAAGGACTCGTCGACCACCAGGTCGGTGCCGGCCGCGTGGGCCGTGCCGACCAGCCGCTCGCGCAGGTCGGCGGCCATCAGGTGGCCGGTCGGGTTCTGGAACTCGGGGATCACGTACGCGAGCTTCGGCCGGGTCTGCCGGAGGCTGCCGAGCAGCAGTTCGGCGTCCCAGCCCTCGTCGGACAGGCCGTGGGTGGCGATCCGGGCCCGGCGGGCGGACAGCGCGGCCAACGCGTTGGGGTAGGTGGGCGACTCGACGAGCACGCCGCCGCCGGGCGACAGGGCCAGCCGCAGCACCAGGTCCAGCGCGTGCTGGGTGCCGCTGGTGACCATGATCTGCTCCGGGCTGGTGGGCAGTCCCCGGTCGGTGTACGCGCGGGCCACCGCCTCGCGTAGCTCGATGATGCCGGTCGGGTGGTAGCCGGCGCCGCCGAGGTAGCGGGGCAGGTCCTCGGCCGCGGCCCGGGCGGCCGGGACGAGCTGCGGGGGCGCGGACAGCGCGGCCACGCCGAGGTCGATCATGTCACGGTCGTCCAGCGGCGTCCACAGCCCGGTGCTGGCCACCCGGTGCCCGCCGGGCAGCATGGTCCAGCTTCCCGCTCCCCGGCGGCTGGCCAGGTGGCCGCTCTCCCGCAGTTCCCGGTACGCGGCGGTGACTGTGGTCCGGCTGATCCGCAGCGCTTCGGCCAGTTCCCGCTCGGCCGGCAGGCGTACCCCGAGTGGGAGCCGCCCGTCGGCGAGCAAGCCGCGGACGGCGCCGGCGAGCGCGGCGTAGTCGGGGCTGCGCCGGCGGCCCGGCAGGGCGTGCCACTGGCCGAGGAGCCGCGCCAATTGGACACCGCGCACCTGACTGGTCATAGCCACACCCCCGAAATTGGCACGCTTGAGGTCCACGATTGGCCCCTAGGGTGGCATGCATGGCACAGCTTGGCAATCTCCGGCACCGGCCGGCGCGACGGCTCACCCAGCTCTACGCCGGGCTGGTCCTCTACGGCGTGAGCATGGCGCTGATGATCCGCTCGGAGCTGGGGCTGGACCCGTGGGACGTGTTCCACCAGGGGCTGGCCCGGCAGACCGGCCTGTCCTTCGGGACCGTCACCATCGCCGTCGGCGCCCTCGTACTGCTGCTCTGGATCCCGCTGCGGCAGCGGCCCGGCCTCGGCACGGTCAGCAACGTCGTGGTGATCGGACTGGTCGTCGACGCCACCCTGGCCGTGCTGCCGCCCGGGGAGGACATGCCGGTCCGGGTCGCGCTGCTCGTCGCCGGGATCGTCGCCAACGGGGCCGCCACCGGCCTCTACCTGGGCGCCGGGCTCGGCCCCGGCCCACGCGACGGGCTGATGACCGGCTTCGTCGCCCGCCACCCCCGGTTCTCGGTCCGGCTGGTCCGCACCGTCATCGAGGTCACCGTGCTGGCGCTCGGCTGGCTGCTCGGCGGCACCGTCGGCCTCGGCACCGTGGCGTACGCGCTGACCATCGGCCCGCTGGCCCAGTTCTTCATCCCGGTCTTCGCGCTGCCCGCAAGGCCGGCGGCCGGTGCCTACGCTACGTGAGCGCAGTCGGGCCGACCGCCACGGACCGGTTCGATCCGCAACGCGCTGAGCTGCGACGACGCACAACAGGGAAACCAGGTGTTTCCTCTGCCGTCGCGGCCGGGCATCATTCCTGCATGGGGGAGAACGGATGGCGTTGGAGCGACGCCTGGATCTTCGTCGCGCTTGTCATCGCCAGTGGCGCCGGCCGGCACCGGCGGGCCGCCGCCACACGTCGCCCCGAAGGCGTACGGCTGGCCGACGTCCTCTCCACCGCCGACCACCTCAACCAGGCCATCCCGGAACGGCACGAGGTGGAGGGCGCGGTCCGGCGGCTGGTCGGGGCGGGCCTGGTCAGCGTCGCCGACGGCTGGTTCCGGGTCACCCCGGACGGTGAGCGGCTCTGGCGCACCCGGCCCAGCGCCGGGCTCGGCACCACAGTGGACACGGTGCAGGGCGTGCTGACCCGGCGGCACCCGCCCGCCGAGTCCGAGTGGCAGCTCGCAGAGGACGACCACGCCGCCGCCGTGCAGGAGTACGTGGTCCGGTCGATCCCGATGCCGCGCCGCTCCCCCGAGGGGCACTCCGGCCGGCAGTGAGCGCCGGCTCAGCGCACCGGGTGCCCGGCGCCGCGCAGCGCGTCCTTGACCTCGCCGACCGTCAGTTCGCCGAAGTGGAAGACGCTCGCCGCGAGCACCGCGTCCGCCCCGGCGCCGACGGCCGGCGGGAAGTGGGCCACAGCGCCCGCGCCGCCGCTGGCGATCACCGGCACGTCGACCACCTCGCGGACCGCCTGGATCAGCGGCAGGTCGAACCCGGCCTTGGTGCCGTCGGCGTCCATCGAGTTGAGCAGGATCTCGCCCGCGCCCAGTTCGGCGCCGCGCGCCGCCCACTCGACCGCGTCCAGCCCGGTGCCCCGGCGGCCGCCGTGCGTGGTCACCTCGAAGCCGCTCGGGGTCGTGCCGTCCGGCGCGCGGCGCACGTCGAGCGAGAGCACCAGGACCTGCCGGCCGAACCGGTCGGCGATCTCGGCGATCAGCTCCGGCCGGGCGATGGCGGCGGTGTTCACGCCGACCTTGTCCGCCCCGGCGCGCAGCAGCGTGTCGACGTCGGCGACCCGGCGGACGCCGCCGCCGACGGTGAGCGGGATGAAGACCGACTCGGCGGTGCGCCGCACCACGTCGAGCATGGTGCCCCGGTCGCTGGACGAGGCGGTGACGTCGAGGAAGGTCAGCTCGTCCGCGCCGGCCCGGTCGTACGCCGCCGCCAGCTCCACCGGGTCGCCGGCGTCGCGCAGGTCGAGGAAGTTGACCCCCTTGACCACGCGCCCGGCGTCCACGTCCAGACACGGGATGACCCGTACCGCCACCGTCATGCCCCGAGCCTAACGAACGCGCGGGCGGTGGTGACCCGCCGGTGAGGCCGGTCACCACCGCCCGCTGTGGTGCGCGCTCGCGCCGGTCAGAGACGGACCAGCATCTTGCCGAGGTTCTCGCCGCGCAGCAGGCCGAGGAACGCCTCCGGGGCCTGCTCGATGCCGTCGACGATCGTCTCGTCGTACGACAGCCGGCCCTCGCGCAGCCAGCCCGCGACCTCCTGCACGAACTGCTCCCGCAGGTGACCGTGGTCACCGACGAGGAAGCCGCGCAGCGTCAGCCGCTTGCCGATCACCAGCGCCAGGTTGCGCGGCGCGGCGGGCGGCTCGGTGGCGTTGTACTGCGCGATCATGCCGCAGATGGCGGCCCGGCCGTGCAGGTTCATCGCCCCGATCGCGGCCTCCAGGTGGTCGCCGCCGACGTTGTCGAAGTACACGTCGACGCCGTCCGGGGCGGCGGCCCGCAGCTGCTTGGACACCGGGCCGTCGTGGTAGTCGAAGGCGGCGTCGAAGCCCAGCGCGGTGAGCCGTTCCACCTTCGCCGCGGAGCCGGCGCTGCCGATCACCCGGCCGGCGCCGCGCAGCTTCGCGATCTGGCCGACCATGCTGCCGACCGCACCGGCCGCGCCGGAGACGAACACCGTCTCCCCCGGCTTCATCGCCGCCACGTCCAGCAACCCGGCGTACGCGGTCAGCCCGGTCATGCCGAGCACGCCCAGGTACGCGGTGACCGGCGCCAGGCCGGGATCGACCTTGCGTACGCCCTTGGCGTCCACCAGCGCGTACTCGCGCCAGCCGAGCCCGTGCAGCACGGTGTCGCCGGGCTTGACGCCACCGGCCTCGCCGGCCACGACCTCACCGATCGCGCCGCCGTCCAGCGGGGCGTCGAGCGCGAACGGCGGCACGTACGACTTGACGTCGTTCATCCGCCCGCGCATGTACGGGTCGACGGACATGAACCGGTTGCGGACCACCACCTGTCCCGGGCCCGGGGTCGGCACCTCGGTGGTGACCAGCCGGAAGTTCTCCGGCGTCGGCCAGCCCTGCGGCCGGGACGCCAGATGGATCTCCCGGTTCGTCCCGCTCATCGGGCCTCGCGGACCGTGCGGGTCACCTCGACGTTGCCACGGGTCGCGTTCGAGTAGGGGCAGACCTGGTGGGCCGCGTCGACGAGCTGCTCGGCGGCCGCGCGCTCGACCGCGGGCAGGTCCACCACGAGCGTCACAGCCAGGCCGTAACCGCCGCTGCCGTTCGGGCCGATGCCCACCTCGGCCTCGACGACGGAGCCGGAGACGTCCGCCTTGGCCTGGCGGGCCACCACGCGCAGCGCGGAGTGGAAGCAGGCCGCGTAGCCGGCCGCGAAGAGCTGCTCCGGGTTGGCCGCGCCACCGGCGCCACCCATCTCCTTCGGTACGGCGAGGTCCAGCTCGACCGTGCCGTCGGAGGTCCGGACGTGACCGTCGCGGCCGTCGCCGGTGGCGCGGGCGGAGGCGGTGTAGAGCACCTGCATGTCACTGCTCCTTCTGTCGGTGGATCGTCTCGGTGACCCGGGTGAGGATGCCGTGGAGGAAGACCAGCTCCTCCTCGGAGAGCCCGGTGGCGGTGGCCACCCGGCGCGGCACGTCACCCATCCGCTCCCGCAGCGCCCGGCCCCGGTCGGTGAGGCCCACCTCGACCCGGCGCTCATCCGCCGCCGATCGGGTACGCACCACCAGGCCGGCCGCCTCCAGCCGCTTGAGCAGCGGGGAGAGCGTGCCGGAGTCGAGCCGGAGCGCGGCGCCGAGCTCGGAGACCGTGGGGGCGTCGTCGTGCTCCCAGAGCACCAGCAGCACCAGGTACTGCGGGTAGGTCAGGCCGTGCTCGTCGAGGATGGGCCGGTAGACGTCGGTCAGGGCGCGCGACGCCGCGTAGAGGGCGAAGCACACCTGCCGGCGAAGTACCAGATCATCGGTCACGCCCAGAACGGTAGCGCGCAATTAAGTTGTGCACAACTTATCGGGCCGTGGAACGGTGCGGCGCCGGTCACCCGGGCACCGGTCAGCGCTCCGGGAGGTACGCCTCCAGCTCGACCTCGACCAGGAGATCCGGGTCGATCAGCCCGGCCACCACCACCATCGTGGCGACCGGGCGCACCGGGCCGAACACCGCGTTGTGCGCCCGGCCCACCTCGTCGGCGAAGATCCGGTCCGTCACGTACATCCGGGTCCGCACCACGTCCCCCGGCCCGGCGCCGACCTCGGCCAGCGCGTCCAGGCCGATCCGGATCGCCTGCGCGGTCTGCGCCGCCGCGTCACCGGCGTGCGCCACTCGGCCGTCCACAGTGGAGGTGCAGCCGGCCGTGATCGCCAGCGAACCCGCCCGGACCACCCGCGAGTAGCCGTAGAGCGCCTCCCACGGGCCGCCCGAGCCGAGCCGGGTCACCACCCCGGCGTCGGGGGACGGCTCGGCCGTCACGCGCCGGCCCGCAGCGTCGCCAGCGCCTCGGCGACTGTGAACGCGCCTGCGTAGAGCGCCTTGCCGGCGATCACGCCCTCCACCCCCACCGGCTCCAGCGTGGCGAGCGCCCGCAGGTCGTCAAGCGTGGACACACCACCGGAGGCGATCACCGGGGCGTCGGTGCGGGCGCACACCTCGCGCAGCAGATCCAGGTTCGGCCCGCGCATCGTGCCGTCCTTGGTGATGTCGGTGACCACGTACCGCGCCGCGCCCGCGGCGTCGAGCCGGGCCAGCACCTCGTACAGGTCACCGCCGTCGCGGGTCCAGCCGCGCGCCGACAGGGTACGGCCGCGCACGTCCAGCCCGATCGCCACCCGGTCGCCGTACTCGCCGCAGATCCGGTCGCACCACTGCGGGTCCTCCAGCGCGGCGGTGCCGATGTTGACCCGGGCCGCTCCGGTGCCGAGCGCCGCCCGCAGCGACTCGTCGTCGCGGATACCGCCGGACAGCTCCACCTTCACGTCCAGCTTGCCGACCACCTCGGCGAGCAGCGCGGCGTTGGAGCCCCGCCCGAACGCGGCGTCCAGGTCGACCAGGTGGATCCACTCCGCGCCGTCGGACTGCCAGGCCAGAGCCGCGTCCAGCGGGTCGCCGTACGCGGTCTCGCTACCGGCGGCGCCCTGCACGAGCCGGACGGCCTGGCCGTCGGCGACGTCCACGGCGGGCAACAGGGTGAGGCTCAACGCTTCTCTCCTCGGATCCTCAACGACGGTCCAGCGCGATCACCACGATCGCGGGCAGGACCAGCAACAACAACGCGACCAGCACCAGCCGCAGTGCGAGGTCGTCCACCAGAGTCCAGATGGCCACCACCGCCACGGCGGTGAGCACCAGGATCGTCGCCCGCTCGCGGCGGGTGTGCCGGCGCAGCCGCCCGGTACGGCCACGCCGCAGCGACGGCGTCAACCGGCGTACCAGGGAACGACGCCGCTCCCGGCGTGCCACCCGGCGGGCGCGGACGGCGCGCGCCCGCTCCTGCTCGGCCTCGCGCGCCGCGCGACGGCGGGCCCGCTCCTTGCTCACGCGGACGCCCGCGTGCCCGGCAGCGGGCCGGTCACAGCGTGCCGAGCCAGTTACGCAGCAACGCGGCCCCGGCGTCGGCCGACTTCTCCGGGTGGAACTGCGCGGCCGAGAGCGGCCCCCGCTCCACCGCCGCGACGAAGTCCGCACCGTGGTGCGCGGTGGTCACCGTGGCACCCGCCTCCGCCAGCGCCGCCGGGTCGGTCACCCCGTAGGAGTGGACGAAGTAGAACCGCGTGCCCTCGGGCAGCCCGGCGAACAACGCCGAGCCGGCCGGCGGGCGCACGGTGTTCCAGCCCATGTGCGGCAACCGCCGCGCGGGCAGCCGGGTCACGCCGCCCGGCAGCAGCCCGAGCCCCTTGGTGACCACCCCGTGCTCCTCGCCGTGCCCGAAGAGGATCTGCATGCCGACGCAGATGCCCAGCACCGGCCGCCCGGCGGCGACCCGGTCGGCGATGACCGGCCCGGCGCCCAGCGCCTCGATCCCGGCCATGCACGCGGCGAACGCGCCGACGCCCGGCACCACCAGGCCGTCGGCGGACGCGGCGGCGTCCAGGTCGTCGGTGACTGTCACGTCGGCACCGGCCCGCGCCACCGCGCGCTCGGCCGACCGCAGGTTGCCCGAGCCGTAGTCGAGCACCACCACCCGTGCCATCAGCTCTCCCCCGGCAGCAGCCAGAGCACGCCGGCGGCGGTCGCCAGCAGGGCCAGCAGGCCGGTGATCACCACGGCCGCGCGGGGCGCGCCCTGCTTGAGCAGCGACCACGTCCCGCCGACCAACAGGCCGGCCACGATCAACAGAAGAGTGGGCAGCACCTTCATCAGAGCCGCCTTTCATTCGCGACTGCGGGACTCCGCTGCGCTGCGTTCCTCGCGCTCATCAGAGCCGCCTTTCATTCGCGACTGCGGGACTCCGCTGCGCTGCGTTCCTCGCGCTCATCAGAGAGCGCCCTTCGTGGACGGCACCACGCCCGCGTTACGCGGGTCGATCGCGGTGGCCTCGCGCAGCGCGCGGGAGACGGCCTTGAACTGCGCCTCGACCACGTGGTGGGCGTCCGGGTGGCCGCCGGGCCGGGCCGCGCGCAGCACGTCCACGTGCAGCGTGATCCGGGCCGACTGACCGAACGACTCCCAGATGTGCCGGGTCATGCTCGTCGGGTAGACCGGCCCGATGTACGGGGCCAGCGCCGGCTCGTCGTGTACCACGTACGGGCGGCCGGACAGGTCGACGGCGGCGCGGACCAGCACCTCGTCCATCGGGACGGTGGCCGAGCCGTACCGCCGGATGCCGGCCTTGTCGCCCAGCGCCCGGTCGAACGCGGCGCCCAGCGCGAGCGCGGTGTCCTCCATCGTGTGGTGCGCGTCGATCTCCAGGTCGCCGACGGTGTGCACGGTCAGGTCGAAGCCGCCGTGCCGGGCGATCTGGTTGAGCATGTGGTCGTAGAAGCCGACGCCGGTCTCGATGTCGGCCTTGCCGGTGCCGTCGAGGTCGATCTCGACGAGCACCTTCGTCTCGTTTGTGACCCGCTCGATCCGGGCGATCCGGCTCATGAAACTGTCTCCATCGCGGTGAGGAAGGCGTCGGTCTCGGTCGGGGTTCCGGCGGTGACGCGCAGCCAGCCGGGCAGGCCGACGTCGCGCACCAGCACGCCGGCATCGAGCAGGGTACGCCAGGCCACCGCCTGGTCCCCCTCGACGGCGAACAGCACGAAGTTGGCGTCGCTGTCAGCCACGCGGTGGCCCCGGGCGCGCAGCTCGGCGACGATCCGGTCCCGCTGCTCCATGATCGCGGTCACGGTGCCGAGCAGGGCGTCGCGGTGCGCCAGCGCCGCGCGGGCGGCGGCCTGGGTGAGCGCGGACAGGTGGTACGGCAGCCGGACCAACTGCACCGCGTCCACCACCGCCGGGTCGGCGGCCAGGTAGCCGAGCCGGCCGCCGGCGAACCCGAACGCCTTGCTCATGGTGCGGGTCACCACCAGCCGCGGGTGGCCGGGCAGCACGGCGAGCGCACTCACCGTGCCGGGCCGGGCGAACTCGGCGTACGCCTCGTCGACGATCACCATGCCGGGCGCCTCGTCCAGCACGGCGGCGACCACCGCCGGGTCGAGCGCGGTGCCGGTCGGGTTGTTCGGCGAGCAGAGGAACACCACGTCCGGCCGGTGCTCGCGGACCTGGGCCACCGCCTCGCCGGCGGTGAGACCGAAGTCCGCGCCGCGCCGGGCGGGCACCCACCGGGTGCCGGTGCCGAGCGCCAGCAGCGGGTGCATCGAGTACGCCGGGGTGAAGCCGAGCGCGGTACGCCCGGGACCGGCGAACGCCTGGAGCAGCTGCTGCTGGATCTCGTTGGAGCCGTTCGCCGCCCACACGTGGTCGGCGGTGAGCCCGTGTCCCAGGTACGCGGCGAGGTCGGCGCGCAGCGCCACCGCGTCCCGGTCCGGGTAGCGGTTGAGGTCGCGCAGCTCGGCGGCGACCGCCTTGCCGATCGCCTCCACCACCGGCTCGGGCACCGGGTAGGAGTTCTCGTTGGTGTTCAGCCGCACCGGCACGTCGAGCTGCGGCGCCCCGTACGGCGTCCGCCCGCGCAGGTCGTCGCGGATCGGCAGGTCGTCGAGCGTGGTCACGACGCGCCGCCCTCGCCGAACCGGACGCTGACCGCCTGGCCGTGTGCGGGCAGGTCCTCCACGGTCGCCAGCGTGACCACGTGCGGCGCCACCTCGCGCAGCGCGTCCTGCGTGTATTCGACCAGGTGCACGCCGCGCAGGAACGACTGCACGGACAGCCCGGAGGAGTGCCGCGCGCAGCCGCCGGTGGGCAGCACGTGGTTGGAGCCCGCGCAGTAGTCGCCGAGCGACACCGGCGACCAGGCGCCCACGAACACCGCACCGGCGTTGCGCACCCGCAGCGCCCACTCCCGGGCGTTCTCGGTCTGGATCTCCAGGTGCTCGGCCGCGTACGCGTCGACCACCCGCAGACCCGCCTCCAGGTCGTCGACCAGGACCACGCCGCTCTGCTCGCCGCGCAGCGCGGTGCCGATCCGCTCGGCGTGCTTGGCCGCCGGCGCCTGCCGGGCCAGCTCCGCGTCGACCGCATCGGCCAGCGCGGTGGACGGGGTGACCAGCACGCTCGCCGCGAGGGGGTCGTGCTCGGCCTGGCTGATCAGGTCGGCGGCCACGTGCGCCGGGTCGGCGGTGTCGTCGGCCAGGATCGCGATCTCGGTCGGGCCGGCCTCGGCATCGATGCCGACCACGCCGCGCAGCAGCCGCTTCGCGGCGGTGACCCAGATGTTGCCCGGGCCGGTGATCATGTCGACCGGCTCGCAGCGCTCGTCGCCGGCCGGGTCGACGCCCGCGCCGTACGCGAGCATGGCGACCGCCTGGGCGCCGCCGACCGCGTACACCTCGTCCACGCCGAGCAGCGCGCAGGCCGCCAGGACCCGGCGGTCCGGCAGGCCGTCGTTGTCCTTCTGCGGCGGGCTCACCACCACCAGGGAGCGCACCCCGGCCGCCTGGGCCGGGACCACGTTCATCACCACCGTCGACGGGTACATGGCCAGGCCGCCGGGGACGTACAGACCGACCCGGTCGACCGGCACCCACCGCTCGGTCACCGTGCCACCCGGCACCACGGTCGTGGTGTGGTCGGTACGCCGCTGGTCGGCGTGGACCTTGCGGGCCCGGGTGATCGACTCCAGCAGCGCGGCGCGGACCTGCGGGTCCAGCTCGTCCTCGGCGGCGCGGATCGTCTCGACCGGCACCCGCAGCCGCTCCGGCGAGACGCCGTCGAACCGTTCGCTCGCCTCCCGGATCGCCGGGTACCCATGGTCCCGGACCGCCTCCACGAGCGGGCGGATCCGCTCGACCGCCACGGAGACGTCGAGCTGGGCACGGGGCAGCAGGCGGCGCGGGTCACGGTTCCCGCCGCGCAGGTCGATCCGATTCAGCACGCCTGCGAGTCTAGGCCGCCGCCGGTGTCGCCGGCCGGGCCCGCCCGCACGCCGGGACGGTGAGCCGGGACACGCGCGGGCGGGCGGGTTGGCGATACGCTCGATCACGTGAGCGCACGGCTGCCGGTGTTCCCGCTCGGGACCGTCCTCTTCCCCGGGCTGGTCCTTCCGCTGCACATCTTCGAGGAGCGCTACAAGGCGCTGGTGCGCCACCTCGTGGGGCTGCCCGAGGGCGTGCCGCGCGAGTTCGGCGTGGTGGCGATCCAGGCCGGCTGGGAGGTCGCGCCGGCCGGGCCGCCGGGTCGTTCCGGGCCGGCCGGCGGCGACGTCACGCTGCACGAGGTCGGCTGCACCGCCGAGCTGCGGCAGGTCACCGAGCTGGCCGACGGCGGCTTCGACATCGTCACGGTCGGGCGGCGGCGGTTCCGGGTCGCCGAGGTGGACGCCTCCGCCACGCCGTACCTGACCGCCGAGGTGGAGTGGCTGCCGGAGCCGGACGGCCCGGACGAGGTCTCCGACCTGCTGGCGGCCCGGGTGATCTCGGTGTTCCGGCAATATCTCGGCCTGATCCGGCCGGACCAGCAGGAGATCACCGAGCAGCTGCCGGAGGATCCGACGGTCCTGTCGCACCTGGTCGCCGCGACCGCCGCGCTGACCGTCGCCGACCGGCAGCGGCTGCTCGCCGCCGACGACACGGCCGGGCGGCTACGCGCCGAGCTGCGCCTGCTCAACCGGGAGACGGCGTTGCTGCGGCAGGTGCGCGCGGTGCCGGTGCCGCTCAGCGAGCTGGCTGGTCCCCCGGCGCCGAACTGAACCCGGGCGGGGGCGGCGGCCAGGCCGCGTCGGGCTCCGGCTCCGGCCGCAGTGACGGCCACCGCGACCAGCCCGCCAGCAGCGTGTACGTGACGGCGGCGCCGAACGCGGCGAGCAGCAGGTTCCCGTGCGGCACCGGCAGCGGGCCGTACCAGTCGACGCCGCCGGCGCGCAGGTCGACGGGCTTGGTGAAGGCGGTGCCCGGCGGCGCGGTGTCCACCAGCCGCTGGAACGTCGACAGCCCGATCCGGCGGCCGACCTGCCAGGCCACCACCGCCGCGCCGAGACCGCCGAGCGTCACCGCGAGCAGGCCGGCCGGGCCGCGCCGACGCCGCAGCAGCACCCACAGGGCGATCGCGGCGAGCACGCCGAAGCCGAGCGTCAGGAGGCTGAACCAGCCGTCCGCGGCGATCGGCTGCTCCGGCTGCGTGGTCGCGTAGACCGTGCCGGCGGGGGTCTGCCGGACCGGGGTGGCGGGCGCCGCCCACGCCCACAGCAGGCCCAGTGGCGCGCCGAGCGCGGTGAGCAGCGCGATCACGCCGAGCGCGGTGAGCAGCGGGCGGCGGGACCGGTCGACGCCGGCGCCGGGCAGTTCCGCCACCACGCCCGGGTATCCGGCGAGCGGGTCGGCGCCGGGCGCGGTGACCGGCGTGCCGGTGGGTACCGGCAGGCCGCCGGGCCAGCCGGGCGGCTGAGCGTGCTCGGGCCACACGTCGCCGCCGGGCCGCGGGGCCTCGCCGGTACGCGCGTCGGTGCCGTCGGTGCGCTCGCGCGCCCGCTCGGGCTCAGGGGTGTCCGGACTCACCCGTTGATCCTCTCAGGCCCGGGCACGGCGCGGGGCGGTGGTCGCCGCTCAGCGCGCGAACGGTTCCAGCATCACCGCTGCCGCCTTAAGCCAGGCGTTGCGGGTCTCGGCCTGGAGCTGGTGGTACTCGATCGAGGAGCCGGTCTCCAGCGCCGGGTCGTAGGGCACCACGGCGACCGCCCGGGTCCGGGTGGCGAAGTGCCGTTCCAGGTCGTCCTGCAACGAGGTACGCCCCGGCGTCGGGCAGGAGATCAGCGTGACCGCGTTGTCGGCCAGCTCGCCCATGCCCACCTCGTGCAGCAGGTCGAGCATCCAGTCCGCGCTGAACGCCGCGTCCTCGCGCGGCACGGTGGTCACCACGAGCTGGTCGGCGGCCTGCATGACGGTGCGCCAGTTCGGGCTCTCCACGTTGTTGCCGGTGTCCACGCAGACCACCTCGTGGGTGCGGCGCAGCAGCTCCAGCACCCGCTTGACGGTGAACTGGTCGAGCCGCTGCGCGAAGCGCGGGCTCTCCTCGCCGGCCAGTACGTCGTACGAGCCGTCGGAGGCGTGCCGCAGGTAGTCGTCGAGGTGCGACAGCAGCGTGTTGCCCTCGAGGATCTCGATCTGCGCCAGGTCGTGGATCAGGTGCCGGATGGTACGGGCGTGCCGGGCGCTGCCGGCCCGCAGACCGAGCGTGCCGCGCAGCTCGTTGTCGTCCCAGGCGAGCACGCCGCGTCCGCGCACGCTGCCCACCGTCGCGGCGGCGAGCACCGTCGCCGTGGTCTTGTGCACCCCGCCCTTGGGGTTGGCGAAGGCGAGCACCCGCGGGGTGCCCAGCTCGCGCCGCAGCACGCTGGTCGCCCGTTCCAGTTCCGGGTCCGGCTCCGGGGCGCGCCACTGCACCTGGGCCGCGTCGACCCGGCCGGAGCGGCCGTCCAGCGGGCGGCGGGGCGCGGGCACCACCGGCTCCGGGGCGGGCGGCGTGTCCGGCCGGTAGCGGCCCCGGTCGAGCAGCGCGTAGCGGGACTCGGGCGGGGGCGGCGCGGGCCGATAGCCGCCGTCCAGAAGGGAGTACCGGGACTCGGCCGGCGCCTCGGCCCGGCCGCGCGGCTCCGGACGGGCCGGGTCGGGCCGCCAGGACGGCTCCGGGCGCGGCTCGGCGGTGAGGGGCTGCTCGGGCGCGAACGACGGGTCGGCGCGCCAGGACGGGTCGGGCGGGTAGGGCTGCCCGGCGCGCCAGGACGGCTCCGGATCGCTGCGGTAGGCCGGTTCGGCCCGGTACGCGGGCTCGCCGTCGTGCCGGGGATCGGCGCGGAAGGCCGGGTCGACCCGGAACGTGGCCTCGGCCCGGTAGCCGGGCTCGGCGCCGTACGACCCGTCGGGGGCGCGGCCGACGGCGGTGGCGCGCCCGGTCCACCCGGCGCCCGCGCCACGACGGGGCAGCGGGTCGGGCGGCGGCGCCGGTTGCTCCTCGACGTGCCGGTCGGCGTCGGCGTGCTCCGCGCCGCGACCGCCGAGCCGGGCCCGGTCGAGCAGCGCCCGCCACCGCGGTGCCGGCTCGCCCTGCCGACCCCAGCCGGTCTCGCTGCCGTCCAAGGATTCGCCCTCCCCCAGCCCATCGATCTCCGCCTGACAGGCTACGAACGAAACCCTATTCGGACCACTCCCCGCGCCGCACATCGCCCGGTGGTCCGCCGCACCGTGGGATCGGCCGGGTCGCCGCGTACCCCGATGTCTCAGGAGGTGGGAGCGGGATTGGGCGTCCCGGAGCCGGCGGCGGGCGCGGGGGCGGTGGGTGAAGGTCCGCTCACCGTCCGTGCGGCTTCCGACGAATCGCCCATTCCGCCTGCCTCGGCCGGTCCGGTGTCGGACGGCGGCCGGACCACGTCGCGCTGCTCGGGCAGCGGCGGGGTGAACACGGTCCGGTCCAGGCGGCGCACCTCCGGCGCCGGGTCCACCACCCGGACGCCCGGACGCCCGGCGAGCGCGCGCAGGGCGTCCGGCGCGGCGCTCACGACCGCGGCGTAGACGCAGGCGCAGCCGGTCCGGTACGCCTCGGCCTCGCGGGCGGCGACCTCCGCGCCGCTGTCGTACACCCGGCGCAGTTCCGGATCCGCGGTGGTCGCGGCGGCGCGCGAGCGGTAGTCAACGGCCTCCCGGTCCTTGCGCGTCGCGACGCCGGCCATCCCGGCCACCACGTCCTGCGGCAGGCGCAGCGCCGCGATCCGGACGATCTCGGTCTGCCGGCCGGGCAGCGGCACCCGCGCCACCACCGCCGAGACCCGCGTGCCGTCCAGCGCGGCGGCCGCCCGCGCCGGGGTCAGGTAGCCGTCGAACGAGACGAGCGCGTAGCCGTCGGGAGCGTCGAGGCCGGCCAGTTCGTCCCCGGCGGCGCGCAGGTACGCCGGGATGCTCGCGCCGTCGGTCACGCCGACCCGGGTCACCTCGCCCACGGTGCGGTCGCTCACCGGCCGGTCCCGCCGCTGCGCCACCGCGACCATCAGCACCACGAGCGCGCAGGCCAGCGCGACCCAGGTCAGCGCGGCGGACCGGGACCGGCGCGGCGGCGCGGGATCGTCGCTCACGTCAGTCGCGCAGGATCTCCAGCGCCCGGGCCAGGTCGTCCGGGTACTCGCTGACGAACGTCACCTCGTCGCCGGTGCCCGGATGCGCGAAGCTCAGCGAGCGGGCGTGCAGCCACTGCCGGGACAGCCCCAGCCGGGCCGACAGCGTCGGGTCCGCGCCGTAGGTCAGGTCGCCCACACAGGGGTGCCGCATGCTGGAGAAGTGCACCCGGATCTGGTGCGTACGCCCGGTCTCCAGCCGCACGTCGAGCAGGCTGGCGGCGGGGAACGCCTCGAGCGTGTCGTAGTGGGTGATGCTCGGCTTGCCGCCGGAGACCACCGCCCAGCGGTAGTCGTGGTGCGGGTGCCTGTCGATCGGCGCGTCGATGGTGCCGCGCAGCGGGTCCGGGTGGCCCTGCACCACGGCGTGGTAGCGCTTCTCCACCTCGCGGTACTTGAACGCCCGCTTCAGCGCGGTGTAGGCGCGCTCACTCTTGGCCACCGCCATGATCCCGGTGGTGCCGACGTCGAGCCGGTGCACCACGCCCTGCCGCTCGGCGGCGCCGCTGGTGGAGATCCGGTGGCCGATGCCGGCCAGGCCGCCGATCACAGTCGGGCCGGTCCAGCCCGGGCTCGGGTGCGCCGCCACCCCGACCGGCTTGTCCACCACCACGATGTCGTCGTCGGCGTACACCACGGTCAGGCCGGGTACGGCCTGCGGCACCACGACGGGCGGCGCGGCCGGCGCGGGCAGCGTGACCTCCAGCCACGAGCCCGCCTTGACCTTGTGCGAGTTGGGCCGGGCCACGCCGTCGACGAGCGCGTCCCCGGCGTCGATCAGGCCGGCGGCGGCGGTGCGGGAGAGCCCGAACAGGCGGGACACGGCCTGGTCCAGGCGCATACCGTCGAGACCGTCGGGCACGGGCAGGGAACGGGTGTCGCCGCCGGCGGCGAAGGCGGAGGTCATGCGCTCTCCCGCTGCTCGGCCGGGGCGGTGTCGTCGCGCTTCTCGTCGCGCAGCCGGGAGCCGTCTCGCTGCCGGCCGGTCAGCTCCAGGAAGACCGCGAGCACCACGCCGCACACCAGCGAGCTGTCGGCCAGGTTGAACACCGGCCAGACCTGGCCGTACGGGTCGAACAGGCTGATCATGTCGACCACGTGGCCGACGAAATGGCCGGGCGCGCGGAAGATCCGGTCGATCAGGTTGCCCAGCGCGCCGCCCAGCACCAGACCCAGCGACACCGCCCACGGCAGCGAGCGCAGCCGCAGCGCCATCCAGGTGATCCACCCGATCACCACGAACGTGATGATCGGGAAGACCCAGGTGTGGTCCGAGCCGATGCTCCAGGCCGCGCCGCTGTTGCGGGTGAGGCTGAAGTAGACGGTGCCGCCGAGCAGCGACACCGGCTCCCGGCCGGTCAGCTCGGCGAGCGCGAGCTGCTTCGTGCCGAGATCCGCCAGCAGCGAGAACAGGGACACGCCGAGCAGCAGGCCGACGGCCTTACGGCGAGGCGCGCCGGCGCCCGACTCGGTGGTGCCGGCCCCGGCGGGCGGTGCTGCGGTCATCTGCTCCCCATCGACGCTCGCGAGACGGTGCGGTCACCGTCTGCCGTACGGCCGCCGGGGAGCGGTGATCAGCGCCGCTCCTCCAGCTGCTTGCACGTCACGCAGAGGGTGGCCGACGGGAACGCGGCGAGCCGCTCCACCGGGATCGGGTTGCCGCACCGCTCGCACCAGCCGTAGCCACCCTCGTCGAGGCGCTCCAGCGCGCGCTCGACCTGCGTGATCCGTTCCTTGATGCTGTTGGCGAGAGAGATCTCCTGCTCCCGCTCGAACGTCTTGGTCCCGGTGTCGGCCTGGTCGTCCCCGGCCGAGTCGGTCAGCCGGTCGCGCTGCAGCTCGGTGATCTCGCTCAGCGTCTGATCGTACTCGGCGTTCAGCTCGTCCCGCCGTGCCGCCAGGGCGGCCCGGATCTTCTCGGTCTCCGCCGCGCTGCGGGTGGCCTTCGCCACCGGCTTGCGACCGGCGGTCCTGGTGTCGGCTGGCTTCGCCATCGTCAGCTCCCTCAGCCGCGCGGAGCGGCGGTCAGCGGTGCGTGGGCGGGACGCCGTCGTCGGCGTCGTCCGCGTACGGAAGGGTGCACGGCGAGCGGGCCCGCCGTGCACTCCGGAGGTTGGCAAGAATACGGAACGTACAGGCGTCCGACAACGTGCCGCACCGTCGTCCCACGTATCCGCCCCGGACTGCCATCAATCGGGGCAAAAGGAACGGTAGCAGATCAGCGGGCCCTCTCCTCGCCGTACTCCCCGAACCACCTCGCCAACCGCCCCCGGCGACTCACCGCCCGCAGCCGCCGCTCGGTCTCGTCCCGTACTCCGGCGGTGGCGACGATGAGCAGGCTGTCCCCGACCTTGAGCCGGGTGTCAGCGCCCGGCACGAAGCCGACCCCGTCACGCAGCACCAGCGTCACCGCGGCGCCGACCGGCAGCCGCAGCTCGTCCACGTGCACCCCGGCCAGCCGCGACCCGGCCGGCACCTCCAGCTGGAGCAGGTCGGCGCGCATCCGTTCCAGCGGGGCCGTCTCCAGCAGGATCTCGCTCGCCTCGGCCGGCGCGGTCACACCCAGCCGCCGGGCCGCCGGCGCCAGCGTCCCGGCCTGGAGCAACGTGAAGATCACCACCAGGACGAAGACGGCGTCGAACAGGCGGTCCGCCCCCGGCACGTGCAGCGACAGCGGGATGGTCGCCAGCACGACCGGCACCGCGCCGCGCAGCCCGGCCCAGGACAGGAACACCTGCTCGCGCAGGTTCACCCGGAACGGCAGCGCGGAGACCGCCACCGACAGCGGCCGGGCTAGCAGCAGCAGCGCCAGCCCGGTGATCACGGCCGGCAGCACCGCCGAGTCCAGCCGGCTCGGCGAGACCAGCAGCCCGAGCAGCACGAACAGGCCGATCTGGGCCAGCCAGGCCAGCCCGTCGGCGAACCCGAGGATCGCCTGGCGGTGCGGCAGCCGGGAGTTGCCGAGCAGCACGCCCGCGACGTACACGGCGAGGAAGCCCGAGGCGTGCATCACCGAGCCGGCCGCGTACGCCAGCACGGTGAAGCCGACCACCGCGATCGGGTACAGGCCGGCCGACGGCAGCGCGGCCCGGCGCAGCGCGTACCGGCCGGCCAGGCCCGCGCCGACCCCGACCGCCGCGCCGGCGCTCAGCTCGTAGCCGAGCAGCAGCACCTCGTACCACCAGGGGTGGGCGGCCTCGACCCCGGCGCGGGACAGCAGCAGCACCAGCAGCACGACCGGGGCGTCGTTCACCCCGGACTCGGCCTCCAGCGCGGCCACCAGCCGGGGCGGCAGGCGCAGCCGGCGCAGCGTGGCGAACACGGCCGCCGCGTCGGTGGAGGAGAGCACCGCGCCGTAGAGCAGCGACAGCCGCCAGTCCAGGCCGAGCAGCAGGTGCACCACCACGCCGACGACCACGATGCTGACCACGACACCGACCGTGGACAGCGCCGCGGCCAGGCCGAGCACCGGCCGCAACGTGGTCCACCGCGCGGTCAGGCCGCCCTCCGCGATGATCACGATGAGCGCGCAGAACCCCAGCACCCGGGTCAGCTCGACGTCGTCGAACCGGATGCCCAGGCCGGCCTCGCCGAGCAGCACGCCGAGAGCCAGGTAGACCAGCAGGCTCGGTACGCCGAGCCGGGTGGAGAACCGCACCGCGCCCACCGCGACCAGCAGCACGGCGGCGCCCACGAGCAGCGCGACGTCGAGCCCGTGGGTCATCGCCGTCCGGCCCGACCGGACCTCACGCCGTGCTGCCGTCGCGCAGCCGGCGCAGCACCTCGGGCAGCCCGTCGTGCGGGCGCTCGACCAGGAACAGCTTGTCCCGGCTGGACGAGCCGGAGCGCAGCGACACGGTCGCCGGCCGGACGCCGAGCGCGTCGGCGAGCGCGCGCCGGGCCGCCTCGGTGGCGCGGCCGTCCACCGCCGGCGCGTGCACCGCGACGACGAGCGCGGGACCGTACGGCCCGTCGAACCGCCCGCCCACCCGGGCGCGGGCCGCCCCGGGCTTCACCCGCACCGCGACGGTGAGTGTGTCGTCCGCGATCGTCATGGTCAGCGCGGCCGGCCCTCGGCGAGCAGGGTGGTGGCGGCCTCGCAGTGCGCGCACGGGGTGAAGCCCAGCGCGACCGCCTCGGCGACCGGCAGCGGTTCGTCCTCCCGGCCCACCAGGTGCGAGCAGCCGGGCAGGTGGAAGCGGGGATGACCGTCGACCACCAGCACGTCGCCCGGTAGCCGGACCAGCCGGGCGACGTCGCCGGTGGAGAGGTACTCGGCGGGCGGGTCGCCGTCGAACGCCTCGCCCGGCGCGGGCGAGGTGGGCCGGGCGGTCTCCGCCACGCGCGGGCCGGGCGGCGAGTAGGGCGTCGCGTCCGCGACGACCGGGTCCGCGTACGCCGGATCCGTGTCCAGCGGTGCCGCGTACGGCCCGGCGGGCTCGGCATCGAACGCGTGTGTGTACGACCCGGCTTCGGCGTCGGACGCCGGCGTGTACGGCCCGGCCTCGTACGGCCCGGCGGCGGGCGCGTACGGCCCGGCGTCGGAGGGCTCGGCCGGCGGCGAGTACGCGGCCGGCGGCGGGGCGTCGTCCGGCTCGGTCACCGGCGATCCGGGCGGTTGCCGCCACCCGGATCCGCCGGCGCCGACCGTGGACGTGTGGTGCGGGACCGGGCTCACCGGCTCGTCCGGGGACGGGACGGTGTGCGTGGTCCGTGGTCGCGGTCCGGTCTCCCGGCCGGCCGTGGCCCGTGCCGCGGCAGCCTGGCGGGCGAACGCGACGAAGGCGACGGCGGACAACAGGCTGGCCGCGATCGAGACGATGAGCAGGAGGCTGGACCCGCCGGCGAGACCGGCGATCAGCAGCACGACCGCGACGAGGATGAGCAGGATGCTGGCGGCTACCACGGCTCACCCCCGGCCGCGTCGTGTCGGTCTGGGCGGTCGGTGGCCGTCACGGGGACGGCCACCGACGCGGGATCAGCGGCCGGACTCGAGCGAGCCCGCGCGGCCACCGCCGTAGGAGCCGGCGAGGCCGGCCGCGGCGAGACCGTTGCTGCCGGTGGCACGGTTGCCCTCGGAGCGGTTCATCTCCACCTCGAGACCCTGGCCGCGACCGTCGAGGTCACGCAGCTGGCTCTCCAGGTACGCCTTGAGGCGGGTGCGGTACTCGCGCTCGAACTGCTTGAGCTCCTCGATGTGCTTCTGCAGCGCGGTGCGCTTGGCGTCCAGGCCGCCCATGGCCTCCTGGTGCCGCTGGCGGGCGTCCCGCTCCAGGGCGTCGGCCTTGGCGCGCGCCTCCCGGGTGACCTCCTCGGCCTTCGAACGGGCCTCGGAGAGCAGCTGGTCGGCCTCGCGACGGGCGTCGGAGACGTGGTCGTCGGCGGTGCGCTGGGCCATCATGAGCACCCGCAGCGCCTGCTGCTCGCCGTCACCGGTCACGCCGCCGGCCGGGCCGCCCTGCGTGCGGACCTGCTCCAGCTCGGCCTGCATCGCGCGGGCCGCCTGCTCGGCGGCTGCCTTGTCGCGCTGCACCCGGTCGAGCTGGGCCTTGACGTCGTTGAGCTCCGCCGCGAGGCGGGCGTCACCGCCGGGGCCGGCGGGAGCGCCACCCCGACCGCCGCGCTCCACCTGGGCGCGCAGCTCGTTGTTCTCCTCGATCAGACGGGCCAGCTCGCGCTCGACCTCGTCCAGGAAGGCGTCGACCTCCTCCTCGTCATACCCCCGCTTGCCGATCGGCGGCTTTTTGAAGGCGACGTTGTGGACGTCGGCCGGGGTCAGCGGCATCGAAACTCCTCGGGTCAGTTGCGGCCGCGAAAGCGCTCTGGTCAGGCAAACGCGAAGATCAGGCGCCTAAACACGAACTCCATCAGCACGAACAGGATAACCAGGAGCACAAGGGAGGCCAGGTCGATGCTCACGGTACCAATTCGCAGTGGTGGGATCACACGCCTCAACGCTCGCAGGGGCGGATCAGTGACGCTCCACACGACTTCCAGTCCCGCCGACGCTCCCCGTCCCGGTTGCCAGCGGCGACCATAGGCCAGCACCGCCCCGAGAACAAATCGCGCCAATAGGACAATCAGGAAGATGTACAGCAGCAGGTAGAGCACCTGGAACAGGATCGACAACACGGCAGGCGACGTCCCTCGGTCGTGCGGCTCAGCTCAGGCTGAAGAAGCCGCCCTCAGCGATCTTGGCCTTGTCCTCCGCGGTGACCTGGACGTTGGCCGGTGAGAGCAGGAACACCCGGTTGGTCACGCGCTCGATCGTACCGCGCAGACCGAACGCGAGCCCGGCGGCGAAGTCGACGAGCCGGCGGGCGTCCGCCTCGTCCATCTCGGTGAGGTTGATGATCACCGGTACGCCGTCGCGGAAGTGCTCGCCGATGGTCCGCGCCTCGCGGTACGTGGTCGGGTGCAGCGTGGTGATCTGGTAGCGCTGCTCGTCCTCCGGCGCCACACGCTCCCGCTCGCGCGGCTGGGCCTGCGGCGCGAGCGCGAGATTGTCCCGGGTGTGGTAGCTCAGGGCACCAGAGGTGTCACCGCCGGAGGACCGGGTGATCGACCGCACGCTGGACCGCTCGGCCCGCTCCGGGCGCTCGGTCTCAGCCCGGTCGACGTCGGCGGCGCGGCTGGAGGCGCGCTCGGACAGCCGGCCCCGCTCGCCGAGCCGGCTACGCGTCGTCGGCGGCTCCTCGGCCTCGTCGTCGTCCTCGTCGGCGAACTCCTCGGCGTACCGGCTCGACCGGTAGCGCGACGAGTCCCGGTAGCCACCCTTGTCGTAGCCACCGTCCTCGTACGCCCGCTCGTCGTCCTCCTCGACGAGACCGAGCCAGACCCCCGCCTTGCGCAGTGCACCCATCCCCGCGCCCTTCCGTCCGCCGTGCGGCACGCGCCCCCGTGCCGTGTCGCTTGATCACGAGTGGACGATCATGCCCACCGGACCGGATCGGCAATCCCCTGACGTGCGGTTCGCGGTCCGCCCGTCACGGCCCCCGGCTACGGGAACGCCGTCCTGAACAACACTGATGTAATTTGCTTCCGTCGTGGTGAGGCTACCGCAGCGCAGGGCGCATTCCGAGCAACGCGCTGCCGACACGGACATGTGTCGCGCCGTGACCGATCGCGCTCTCCAGGTCGCCGCTCATCCCCGCCGACAGCACCGTCGCGCCCGGATGGTCGGCCCGCAGCGCCTCCGCCACCTCGGCCAGCCGGGCGAACGCCCGGTCCGGCTCCCAGCCCAGCGGTGCCACCGCCATCAGGCCCGCCAGCCGCAGCCCGGTGGCCCCGGCCACCGCCGCGGCCACCGGGTCGAGCCCGCGCTGCGGATCGGCCACGCCCGGCAGCGCGCCGCCCCGGGCCGGGTCGCCGTCGATGCTCACCTGCACCAGCACGTCCAGCGGCCGGTCCCGGACCGCCCCGGCGGCGGCGTCCAGCGCGGCGGCCAGCCGGACGCTGTCCACCGACTGGACCACGTCGGCGTACCGGACCACCGAGCGGGCCTTGTTGCGCTGCAACTGGCCGATGAAGTGCCAGCGCGGTGCGGCCCCGGTCTCTGCCACGGCCTCCGCCTTCGGCGCCGCCTCCTGGTCGCGGTTCTCCCCGACGTCGGTCACGCCGAGCCCGGCCAGCGCGACCACGTCCGCCGCCGGGTACGTCTTGGTCACCGCGACCAGGGTGACCTCGTCGCGCGGCCGCCCGGCCGCCGCACAGGCGTCGGCGATGCGGGCCCGGACCCGGGCCAGTCCGGCCGCGAGCTCGGCGCGCCGCTCGGGCCGCACCGCCGTCTGTGACTCCGTCATCGGCGCGGCTCAGGACCCGTTCTTGAGGAAGTCGGGCACGTCGACGTCGTCGAACAGCACCCGGCGCGACGGCTGCTGCGGCGCCGGCATGGTGGCCGGCGGGCTCACCGGAGCGTTCGGCTGGGCCGGCGGGTTCTGGTTGCTCTTGCGCGGCGGCTCGACCGCCTTGTACGCCGGCGCGCCCCCGTCGAAGCCCGCCGCGATCACCGTCACACGCACCTCGTCGCCGAGCGCGTCGTCGATGACCGCGCCGAAGATGATGTTCGCGTCCGGGTGCGCCGCGTCGGTGACCAGTTGCGCCGCGTCGTTGATCTCGAACAGGCCGAGATCCGACCCGCCGGCGATGGAGAGCAGCACGCCGCGCGCGCCGTCCATGCTCTGCTCCAGCAGCGGGCTGGAGATGGCCGCCTCGGCCGCCTCGACGGCGCGGTTCTCGCCCCGGGCGCTCCCGATGCCCATGAGCGCGCTGCCGGCGCCGCTCATCACGCTCTTCACGTCGGCGAAGTCCAGGTTGATCAGACCCGGCGTGGTGATCAGGTCGGTGATGCCCTGGACACCGGAGAGGAGCACCTGGTCGGCGGTGCGGAACGCGTCCATCATGGAGATGTTGCGGTCGCCGAGCGCGAGCAGGCGGTCGTTCGGGATCACGATGAGCGTGTCGCACTGGTTGCGCAGCTCCTCGATGCCCGCCTCGGCCTGGACCTGCCGGCGCTTGCCCTCGAACGAGAACGGCCGGGTGACCACACCGATGGTGAGCGCGCCGAGCTTGCGGGCGATGTTCGCCACGACCGGCGCGCCGCCGGTGCCGGTGCCGCCGCCCTCGCCGCAGGTCACGAACACCATGTCGGCGCCCTTGAGTACCTCTTCGATCTCGTCGCGGTGGTCCTCGGCGGCGTTCTTGCCGACGTCCGGGTTGGCGCCCGCGCCGAGCCCCCGGGTCAGCTCCCGGCCCACGTCGAGCTTGACGTCGGCGTCGCTCATCAGCAACGCCTGCGCGTCGGTGTTGATCGCGATGAACTCGACGCCCTTGAGCCCAACCTCGATCATCCGGTTGACGGCGTTGACGCCGCCGCCCCCGATGCCGACGACCTTGATGACCGCCAGGTAGTTGTGCGGAGGTGTCATCTCCGGTCCTTTCCCTTCGAGATTGGCATGGGCCGACCCCACACGGCTTGGCCGGATCAGCGGCCGGACACTCCCCCGGTGGCTCCGAACGGCTGAACCCTCACCCTCTACTAGAGGCTTAGAGTTATGTCAACCACTGATCTCTTCGGGGCAACGTATGCGCCGCCGCGCCAGGAGCCAAGGACCTGTTCCGGCGTGTCGCCGACCGAGCGACAGGGGACACATCGCCCGCTCGCTGAGCCGCGGGTCACTCGAACGTGACCACGTCCGGCGCGCTGACGTCGATCCGGTCCGCCTTGCGGCTCAGCAGAGCGGTCGCCACCGTCGACTTGTCGGTGCCACGGGAGGCGTCGCCCCAGAACACCTGACGCTCGCCGCGCAGCAGCAGCGTGATCCGGGCCAGCCCGGCCACATCCACCGCGACCAGCTCCGCGCGCAGCTTCTCCCCCAGCGCGGCGAGCACCGCCAGCCCGGCCCGCGTACCCGGGTCGTCCGGGCCGGGCCGGGCCACCCGGACCTGCGGCAACCCGTCCGGCGCCCGGTCCAGGCGCTGGAACACCACGCCCGAACCGTCGACGACCACGAAGCCCTCGCCCTGCGGCACCGCCGCCACCGGGGTGCGCTCCCGCACTCGGATCACCAGCGTGCCCGGCCACTCCCGTTCCACAGTGGCGTCCGCCACCGGCGGCAGCGTGCCGACCTTGCGGGCGGTCGCGTCCAGGTCCACCCGGGCCAGCGGCGCGTTGTCCGGCACCGCCGCGGCGTCGCGGATCTGCACCGGGGTGACCAGCCGCGCGCCGACCACCCGCACCTCACGGACGCCGAACAGGCCGGTGCCCAGCACCGTCCACGCCACCAGGCCCACCACGGCGAGCACCGCCGCCGCGACCGCCCACGGCAGCGCCGCGCGCATCCGCCGCTGCCGGGCCCGGGCCATGAACCGGCGGGTCGACGGCGGCACCGCGTCCGCGTTCGCCCGCACGAGCTGCCAGCGCCGGGCCGGGCTGCGCCGCCCGCCGCCACCGTCCGGTCCAGGGGTACGGCCGCGGGCCGGACCGGGACTCATCCGGCCCGGGTCGCCGCGCCGTCCGGGTCGACGCCGGCGCCGAGCCCCGTGCCCCCGGCGGAGCGGGCGAGCAGGGCGTCGAGCAACTGGTCACCCATCAGCGAGATCGGCGGCGCGCCCATGGTCACCACCACGTCGCCCGTCCGCGCCCGCCGGGCCACCTCGGCCGGCACGTCGTCCCACGACTCGACGAACACCTTGCGTTCGGCCGGCAGCGACACCTCCTGGATCAGTGCGGCCGAGCCCTCGCCGGGGCGGCGCGTCTCGCCGGGGCCGAAGACCTCCAGCAGCACCACCTCATCGGCGATGCCGAGCGCGGCGGCGATCTCCGCCTGGTTGTCCCGGGTGCGGTAGAGCCGGTACGGCTGGAACACCACGATCAGCCGGCCGTCGCCGGCGACCTCGCGCAGCGTCTGCAACGCCAGCGTCATCGAGGTCGGGTGGTAGGCGTACTCGTCGTAGACCAGCACGCCGTCAGCCACGCCCTTGCGCTCGAAGCGCCGCCGCACGCCGGGGAACGCGCCGAGCGCAGCCTCCGCCGCGGCCACCGGCAGTTCCAACAGGTACGCGGCGAGCACCGCGGCGGCGCTGTTGAGCGCCATGTGCCGGCCCGGTACGGGCAGCCGGATCTCGCCCAGCGGCCGGCCCTCGACCTCGGCCTGGTAGCGCACCCCGTGCGCGGACGAGACGACCTCGCTCATCCGCAGGTCGGCGTCGGCGGACTCGCCGTACGTCCAGACCCGGCGGCCCTCGGCCCGCAGCGTCTCGGCCAGCCGGCGCCCGCCCGCGTCGTCGGCGCAGGTGATCACGAAGCCGGCCGGGTCGGTGAGCCGGGCGAACTCGGCGAACGCCGCCTCCAGGGTGGCCAGGTCACCGTAGGTGTTGAGGTGGTCCGCCTCGATGTTCGTGATGATCGACACGAACGGGCGGTAGATGAGGAAGGAGCGGTCGCTCTCGTCCGCCTCGACCACGAAGTGCTCGCCGGTGCCGTGGTGCGCGCCGGAACCCACCTCGGAGATCTCGCCGCCGATCACGAACGACGGGTCGGTACCGGCCTGCTGGAGCACCATGGTGACCATCGACGTGGTGGACGTCTTGCCGTGGGTGCCGGCCACCGCCACCGTGCGGCGGCCGGTCATCGCCGCGGCGAGCGCCTCGGAGCGGTGCAGCACCCGCAGCCCGCGCCGGCGCGCCTCGACCATCTCCAGGTGGTCCTGCGGGATCGCCGAGGAGTAGACCACCGTGTCCACCCCGTCGAGGTTGGACGCCTCGTGCGTGGAGTGGATCGTGCCGCCCAGCGCCCGCAGACCGGCCAGCGACGGCCACTCCCGCAGCTCGCTGCCGGAGACCGGCAGGCCCCGGGTGAGGAACAGCCGGGCCAGCCCGGCCATCCCGACCCCGCCCACCCCGATCAGGTGGATCCGGCCCAGGTCCTCCGCCGTCATGGTGCCGGCGGGCGTGAACTGCGCGGTGTTCATCAGACGTACCTTCCCGTCGCGGTGTCCCTCATCAGCGGGAGACCGCCTCGTAGACGAAGTTCAGCAACGCCACGTCGCCGTCGCGGCGGCCGTAGCCGGCTGCGGCGTGGCTCATCGCGTACAGCCGCTGCGGGTCCCGGATCAGCGGGATCACCGTCCGCTCCACCCAGGCCGGGGTCATCTCGGCGTCGTCGACGAGCAGGCCACCGCCCGCCTCCACCACCGGCAGCGCGTTGCGCTTCTGCTCCTGGTTGCTGTGCGGGTAGGGCACGTAGACGGTGGGCAGGCCGATCGCGGCCACCTCGGCGCAGGTCATCGCGCCGCCCCGGGCAAGCATCAGGTCGGCCGCGGCGTAGCCCAGCTCCATCTCGGACAGGTACGGCAGCGTGACGTACGGCACCGGCAGGTCGGTCGGCACGGAGACCGGCTCGTTACGGGCGCCGATGACGTGCAACACCTGCACACCGTTGCGGGCCAGCTCCTTCGCCGCGCCGGAGACGGCCAGGTTGATCGAGCGGGCACCCTGCGAACCACCGGCGACGAACAGCACCGGCAGGTCGGGGCGGAGTCCGAAGTGGGCGCGCGCGGCGTCCCGCAGCGCGGCCCGGTCCAGCCCGGCGATGCCCCGGCGCAGCGGCACACCGACCACCCGGGCGTCGCGCAGCGCCTCGGCCTGGGCCGGCTGGTGCGGGAAGCCCACCGCGACGTTCTTGGTGAACTTCATCCCGAGCCGGTTCGCCACGCCCGGCGGCACGTTCACCTCGTGGATGACGATGGGCAGCTCCCGCCGCCACGCGGCCAGGTAACCGGGCACCGAGACGTACCCGCCGAAGCCGACCACGGCGTCGGCCTGGACCTCGTCGATCACCTTGCCCGCCGCGCGCGCCGCCTTCCACATCCGGTCCGGGGTACGCACCAGGCTCATGTTCACCGACCGGGGCAGCTGGTAGGCCGGGATCTGCCGCAGGTCGTAGCCGGCCGGCGGGATCAGCTCGTTCTCCAGCCCCTTGGGTGTGCCCAGACAGGTGATCCGGACGCTCGGGTCGTGTCGGCGCAGGCAGTCGGCGAAGGCGAGCAGCGGGTAGATGTGCCCGCCCGTACCCCCTCCGCAGAGCACCACCGAACGCAGCGGACCCATCAGCGTCTCCTCTCGCTCGCCGCGCCGGCGCGCGCCCGGTCGGACCGGGCGCCGCGGGGCGCGGCCTGGTCGTCCTGCCGCCGCTGACGGGACCGGGGCACGGACCCTCGGTCGGCCGGGGGCGGCGCCGGTCGGCGGCGCCGGCCGGGAAGCGGCGGCAACGGGGCCCACACTAGTCGGACCCATCGGGCGGGCGGACGGGCGTGCAGCGCTCGCGCCGCATCCGGCTCGGCGCGGGCGAACGAGGCGAGCATGCCGATCGCGGCGAGCGTCACCACCAGGGCGCTGCCGCCGTCGGAGATGAACGGCAGCGGTACGCCGGTCAGCGGCAGCAGTCCGGTCACGCCACCGATGTTGATGACGGCCTGGCCGACCAGCCAGGCGGTCACGCCGGCGGCGGCGAGCCGGCGGAACGGGTCCTCGACCCGGCGGGCGATCCGCATCCCGGTGTACGCGAGCACGGCGAACAGCGTCAGGACCACTGTGCAGCCGACCACGCCCAGTTCCTCGGCGACGATGGCGAAGATGAAGTCGTTGTGCGCCTCGGGCAGGTAGTTCCACTTCAGCGAGCTCTGCCCGAGGCCGACGCCGAACCAGCCGCCGTTGCCGATCGCGTAGCGGGCCTGCACGAGCTGGTAGCAGTAGTCGAGCTGCTGCTCGAAGCAGGTCTTCGGGTCCGGCGGGTCGAGCCACATGGTGAGGCGGCCCAGCCGGTAGTTGTCGGCGTCCCGGGAGCCGGAGCCGGCGCCGAGCGAGGCGGCGGCCACCAGCAGGCCGACGCCGGCCAGGCCGATCGTGGACAGCGCGGCGAAGACGCGGGCCCGTACGCCCGCCGCCCAGAGCATCCCGACCACCAGCGCCAGCAGGCAGAGCATGCTGCCCAGGTCGTTGTAGCCGACGAGCACGAACAGCAGGCCCACCACCGGGAACAGCGGCGTGGCCAGTTCCTTCCACCAGCCCAGCGCGGCGCCCTTGCGGGCCAGCACGTGCGCCGCCCACAGCACCAGCGCGAACTTCGCCACCTCGACCGGTTGCAGCGAGATCGGGCCGAGGGAGAGCCACAGCAGTTCGGCCTTCAGCGGCCCGATCGAGGTCACCCCGAACAGCGAGTTCAGCGCGACGAGCAGGTTGAGCGTGAGCAGCAGCGCCACCGCAACGCCGAGCGCCGGGCGGCTGACCGCCCGGAACGTGCGCGCGGGCAGCCGCTGGCAGGCCCAGAACGCGCCGATGCCGATCACCGCGAACACGGCCTGCTTGGTCAGGGACGCGGACGCGTCGCCGCCCTCGGCGAAGTCCTTCACGCTCGTGGCGGAGAAGACCATGGTGAGGCCGATCAGCAGCAGCAGGCCGGCGCTGGACAGCAGCAGGTAGTACGAGGCCAGCGGCCGGGCCAGCAGGCCGCGCAGCGCGGCCAGGCCACCGGCCGGATCCCAGCGTGCGGCCGGCGGTTCGGCCGGTGGCGTGGCCGCCGGGGCACGGCGGGCCGGCGGGTCGCTGGTCACCTGGATGTCTCGTCCCTCCCCCACAGGCCCATCATGGCCGGTCGACCCGCCCGCCCGTGGCGCAACCGCCCGGTCGGCGTGTCGGATCTGAAGCAAGGGCCCCTTATCAACAGACGTCTGTTGATGAGGGGCCCTTCCTTACACCCGAGCCGTCAGCTGACCGCGGCAAGGAACTCGCTGTAGAACAGGCCCAGCGCGATGGCCACCCCGATACCGGCGATGATCCAGAACCGGACCACGATGTTGACCTCGCTCCAGCCGGCCAGCTCGAAGTGGTGCTGCAACGGCGACATCCGGAACACACGCTTGCCGGTGGTACGGAAGGAGATGATCTGGATGACCACGGACATCGTGATGATCACGAAGAGGCCGCCCAGGATCGGCAGCAGCAGGATGGTGCGGGTGGACATCGCCATGCCGGCGATCAGGCCGCCCAGTCCGAGCGCGCCGGTGTCGCCCATGAAGATCCGCGCCGGGGACGTGTTCCACCACAGGAAGCCCACGCAGGCGCCGGCCGCCGCGCCGGCGATCAGCGCGATCTCCAGCGGGTCGCGCACGGCGTAGCAGTACGACTCGGTGTAGTTCGGGTCGGCGCACCAGTGCCGGTACTGCCAGAACGCGATCAGCGCGTACGCCGCCAGCACCATCACCGAGGCGCCGGTGGCCAGGCCGTCCAGGCCGTCGGTGAGGTTGACGCCGTTGGTGGCCGCCATGACCACCATGATGATGACGATCACCGCGCCGATCTTGCCGATCTCCAGCGCCGGGATGTCCCGGATGAAGCTCAGCGTGGTGCTGCCCACGGTCTCGGTGTTCGTCGCGTTGCCGCCGGCGTCGGTCATGCTCGACGGGAAGTAGACGGCCACCGCGCCGAAGACCGCGCCGACCAGGATCTGCCCGGCCAGCTTGCCCCGCTTGTTGAGACCGCCGCTGTGCCGCTTGCGCACCTTCAGGAAGTCGTCGATGAAGCCGACCGCGCCGGAGAACACCATCAGCCCCAGCAGCACCAGCGCCGTGATGGTCGGCTCGACCTGCGCGATCTGCGCGTCCGGCAGCGTGGTCAGGGCCAGGTGCCCGGCGACGTACGCGATGACGGTGGCCAGGATGAAGACCACGCCGCCCATCGTCGGCGTGCCCTTCTTTCCCTCGTTGCTGGCGAGCCCGAGGTTCGATCGGATCGGCTGGCCGGCCTTCAGCCGGGCGAACACCTTGATCGCGATCGGCGTGCAGAACAGCGAGATCAGGAACGCGACCCCGATGGCGACGATGACCGCCCTCATGCGGCGCCGCCCTCCGTCGCACCCTCCCGGGCGTCCGCGCGCAGCGCGTCGGCCACCTCCCAGGTCCGGTACCGGGAGCCCTTCACCAGCACCACGTCTCCCGGACGCAGCTCGCTCCGCAGCACCTCGACGGCCGCCGCCTGATCGGTGAGCAGCACCGACTCTCCTCCCCAATTGCCTACCGCTGTCGCGCCCTCGTGGATCGGCGCCGCCGGCTCGCCCACCACGAGCAGCCGGTCCACTCCCAGTTCGGCCGCGAGCCGGCCGACCTGCTGATGGCCCTCCCGTTCAAAGTCACCCAGCTCGGCCATGTAGCCGAGCACCGCGACGGTACGCCCGTCGCCGCGCATGCTGGCCAACGCCCGCAGCGCCACGCCGGTGGAGGCCGGGTTGGCGTTGTACGAGTCGTCGATCACGGTCACCCCGTCGGGGCGTTCGAAGACGTCCATCCGCCGGGTCGAGACCAGGCCCAGCTCGTTCAGCGCCGCCGCCAGCTCGGGCAGCGGCAGGCCCAGCTCCCGGCCGACCGCCGCGGCGGCGAGCGAGTTGGAGACCTGGTGCCGGCCGGTCAGCCCGAGCCGTACCGGCGCGCTGCCCTCCGGGGTGACAAGGGTGTACGAGGGCCGTCCCCGGCCGTCGAGCGTCACGTCCACGGCGCGCACATCGGCCCGCTCCGACTCGCCGTAGCGCACCACCCGGGCCCGGGTACGCGACGCCATCGCGTCGACCCGCGGGTCGTCGGCGTTGAGCACCGCCAGCCCGTCCTCCGGCAGCGCCTCGACCAGCTCCCCCTTGGCGAGCGCGATGGTCTCCACCGAGCCGAACTCGCCCAGGTGCGCCACGCCGACGTTGAGCACCACGGAGATCCGCGGCGGCACCACGTCGCACAGGTAGCGGACGTGCCCGACCCCGCGGGCGCCCTTCTCCATCACCAGGTAGCGGGTCTCCGGCGTGGCCTGCAGCGCGGTGTACGGGTGCCCCAGCTCGTTGTTGAACGAGCCGGGCGGCGCCACGGTCGGGCCGAGCCGGACCGCGAGCTGGGCGATCAGGTCCTTGGTGGTGGTCTTGCCGGACGAGCCGGTCAGCCCGATCACCGTCAGCCCGGGCAGCCGGTCCACCACCGCGCGGGCCAGCCGGCCCATCGCGTCGAGCGCGTCGCCGACGAGCACCATCGGCACGCCCGGCAGCTCCCGGGTGCCGAGCACCGCCACCGCGCCGGCCGAGGCCGCGCCGGCCGCGTAGTCGTGGCCGTCGACGTGCTCGCCGGGGAAGGCGACGAACAGCCCGCCCCGGTTCACCTTGCGGGAGTCGAACTCGACGGTGCCGGTGACCCGGGCGTCCGGGTCGGCGCCGACGAGCCGGCCGTCGACGGCGGTGGCCACCTCGGCCAGCGTCAGCGGGATCACCGCTGCCCCACCAGGTCACCGAAGCGGGCGCGCAGCGCCGCCGCCAGCTCCACCCGGTCGTCGAACGGCAGCACCTCGCCGCCGATCTCCTGGCCGCGTTCCTGGCCCTTACCAAGCACCGCCACCACGTCACCCGGTTCGGCCACCCGGACCGCCTCCTCGATCGCCGCCCGCCGCCCGGGCACCTCGATGACGCGGGCCGGGGTCGCGGCGGCGTACGCGCCGGCCAGCACCTCGGCCCGGATCGCGGCCGGGTCCTCGGTCCGCGGGTTGTCGTCGGTCACCAGCACCACGTCGGCGCCGCGCGCGGCCACGCCGCCCATCACCGGCCGCTTGCCCCGGTCCCGGTCGCCGCCCGCGCCGAGCACGCAGATCAGCCGGCCCTCGGTCAGGCCGCGCAGCGCGGTGAGCACCGCCTCGATCGCGTTGGCCTTGTGCGCGTAGTCGACCACCCCGCGTACCGGGGCGTCGCCGCTGACCAGTTCCAGCCGGCCGGGCACGCCGCCGCAGGCGGCCACGCCGCGCGCCGCGGTCTCCGGGTCCACCCCGGCGGCGACCAGCAGGGCGACCGCGAGCAGCGCGTTCGCCACGTTGTGCCGGCCGGGCAGCGCCACGCCGGTGGGCAGCGTCAGCCCGTCCGGGCCGTGCAGGGTGAACCGCTGGGCGTACCCCTCGCCGTCGATGCCCTCGGCCCACCAGGTCGCGTCCGGGTCACCGGCCGCCGAGTAGGTGACGGTGCCGGGCTTGTCCAGCGGGCGCAGCGCCGGGTCGTCGTGGTTGAGCACCTCGACCCGGCAGCGGCCGTCGAACAGCTTGGCCTTGGCCGCGAAGTAGTCCGCCTCGTCGGCGTGGAAGTCCAGGTGGTCGGAGCCGAAGTTGGTGTAGCCGCCGACGTCGAACCGGACGCCGCCGACCCGGCCCATCGCCAGCGCGTGGCTGGACACCTCCATCACCACCGTGTCCACCCCCTGCTCGCGGGCCACGGCGAGCATGGCGTGCAGGTCGGTGGCCTCCGGGGTGGTCCGGACGCTGTCGATCACCAGGTCGCCGAGGCGGGTCTCCACGGTGCCGACCAGCCCGGTGACGTGCCCGGCGGCGCGCAGCCCGGACTCGACCAGGTAGCTGGTGGAGGTCTTGCCGGCGGTGCCGGTCACCCCGATCACGGTCAGGCCGGCGGTCGGGTCGCCGTAGACGATCGCGGCCACCTCGCCGAGCGCGTCGCGCGGGTCGTCGACGACGAGCACGGGCAGGTCGGTGCCGGCGGCGAGCGCCGCGCCGGCCGGGTCAGTCAGCAGGGCCACCGCGCCCGCCTCCGCCGCCGCGGCGGCGAACTCCGCGCCGTGGCGGCGGGCACCGGGCAGGGCGGCGTACAGGTCGCCGGGGCGTACCTCCTGGCTGGCGTGGGTCACGCCGGTGACGGCCGATTCGTCGGCCTCCTCCGGCAGAGTCGCCGCCACGCGGGCGGCGAGGTCGCCGAGCCGTACGGGACGCACGGTTGTGGGACGTGGATTGCCGGGCACGGCGTCAGACCCTACCCGGTCGTCCGGTTCCGACCGCACAGCCGCCCCGGTGGTTCGTCGCCACTCACCGATGATGTCCCGCCGCCCCCGCTCAGCGCGGAAAGACCTCGAACTTCGGGGACTTGTTGGTCAGCGACGGCGGCACCCGGTAGTGGCGGAGAGTGAAGCCCATCATCTCCCGGAACGCGGGCGCGGCAACCGCGCCGCCCTCGCCGCCGGGGCTCCAGACGAACACCGCCACCACGTACCGGGGGTTCTCCGCCGGGGCCATGCCGATGAACGAGCCGACCGGCCCGGGCTGTTCCTTGCCGTTCTCGTATCGCAGCCCGGTGCCGGTCTTGCCGGCCACCCGGTAGCCGGGCACGGCGGCGGCCAGTCCGGTGGCCTGGCCGTCCGGGCCGTCGACAGTGGTGACCGCCTCCATCATCCGGCGCAGCGCCGCCGCGTTGTCGGGGCTGAGCACCGAGCGGGTGGTGGGCGCGGCGGCGGGGCTGCGCTTGCCGTCCGCGCCGATGGTCTCCTTGACCAGGTGCGGCTGCACGTACGTGCCGTTGTTGGCGATGGTGGCGTACGCGGCGGCCATCTGCAGCGGCGTGGCGTCCACGCTGTGCCCGATCGGCACCGACCCGTACGCCGAGCCGCTCCACTGGTCCGGCGGGAGCAGCCGGCCGGAGGCCTCGCCGGGCATACCCTCGCCGGTCGCCGCGCCCAGCCCGAACCGCTTCTGGTAGTCGAACAGCCGGTCCTTGCCCAGCTTCTCGGCGATCTCGATGGTGCCGACGTTCGACGAGAAGGCGAGCATGCCGGGGATGCTCATGGTGCGGCCGCCGGCCGGGTGGGTGTCGCGGAAGGTGACGCCGCCCCGGACGATCGTGTCGGAGACCGGGAACTTGGTGTCCGGCGTGATCACGCCCTCCTGGAGCGCCGCGCCGTACGTGATCGCCTTGTGGATCGAGCCGGGGTCGACCACGAACGTGGTGGCCGCGTCGTCCCGGTCCGCCGGGGAGCCGACCTTGGTGGGGTTCGCCGCGTCGTACGTCGGCTGGCTGGCCTGCGCCAGCACCTCACCGCTCGGCACCTCGATGATCACCGCGGCGCCGACGCTGCCCTTCACCTTGGCCGTCTGCTTGGCCAGGATCCGCTGCGTCATGAACTGGAGGTCCCGGTCGACGGTGAGCTTCAGCGAGCTGCCCGGCTGCGGCTGGGTGGTGCGGCTGTAGCCGCCCGGGATGGGCGCGGCCAGGTCACCGAGGCCCACCTCGTAGGTCCGCTTGCCGGCCTGTCCGCGCAGCACGTCGTCGTACTTGGCCTCCAGCCCTTCCAGGCCGTTCATGTCCTGGCTGACGAACCCGAGGAGATTGGCGGCCAGGTCGCCGCCGGGCACCTCGCGCCGCTCGTCGCGGTGCACGTTGATGCCGGCCAGGTCGAGCGCCATGATCTTCTTCGCAGTGCTGATCTCGACGCCGCGGGCCAGGTAGACGAACCGCGACTGCGTGTCGGTGCCGGGCAGGGTGCGCGGGCGCATCTTCTCCTCCAGATCGGAGGCGGGCACACCGAGCAGCGGGGACAGCTCCCGCGCGGTGGCGGCGCGGTCCTTGACCAGGGTCGGGTCGGCGAACACGTACCGGGCCTCGACGCTGTGCGCCAGCGGCTCGCCGTCGCGGTCGAGGATCGCCCCGCGCGGGGCCGGCAGCTCGACCACGGCGAGCCGGTCGGGCAGGCCGCCGTCGGCGTACGCCGGGGTGTCCACGGTCTGGAGGTAGACCAGCCGCACACCGATGCTGGCGAACAGCGCCAGCGCCAGCACGGTGCCGAGCCGCAGCCGCCGGCGCGGGTCGCCGAGTCGCGGCGGCCGGCGCGGCTTGCGTACCGGCCGGCGGGGTTGCGCGGCCGGGCGGCGCGGCTGGGACCGGCGGCGCGGTGGCGGCGCGTCCTCCTCGTCGTCGAACGGTTCACGCACCGGCCGGGACGAGACGGTCCGCACCACGCCGGCCCGGCCGCCCGCGGCGGTGGACCGGCGGCCGGACCGGGCGCCGTCGGTGGCGGGCTCACGCGTGCCGGCCCGCCCGGCCCGGCCGCCGTCGAGCACCTGCAACGCGGGCCGGAACGGGTCGCCGGACCGGGTGCTGCGGGGGGTACGCCGTTGCTCGGCGCCGCCGCCCTCGCGCACGGTCCGCCCGCGCGGGGTGTACGCCCGGGCGTCGGAGATCCCCCCGAGGCCCGGCTCGCGCGGCTCCGACCCCCGCGACGATCCGCGCCGGGAGCCCGTGGCGTCCCGGCGCGGATCATCCGATCTCGGCGGCATGACTCAGCCTCCGTTGCCCTGCCGGCTGGTGACCGACGGGTCGCCCTGCGCGGGGTGCGGCACCCCGATGGTCTGGCCGTCCGGCAGCCGGATGTAGGCCGGGTCCTCGGACTCGACCAGGCCGAGCCGCCGGGCGTTGGCGGTCAGGTTGCCGGGCGCCTCCTGCTTGGCGATCTCCTTGCGCAGCTCCTGCTCGTCCACGTCCAGCTTGGCCTGCTGCTGCTGGAGCTTCTCCAGCTTGAACGCGTTCTCGTTGATCTTGGTGTTGACCGCCAGGATGCCCAGCACCCCGCCGACCACCAGCACCAGGATCAGCGCGACGAACGGGGCCCGGGGCACCCGGATCGGCGCCGGCGGGGCGACCCGCAGGCGCGGCGCGGGCGCACCGGTGACCCGGGTACGCTCGGCCGGCCGCAGCGCGGCGCTGCCCTGCGTCGGAAACTCGCGCGCCCCCCGGGCGCGAGCCTGCTCCCGGCGGTCGGTCGCGGTCGTGTCCCGCGTGGTGCGCTGCGCCGCGGTCCGGCCCCCCGACCGCGGTGCGCGCTGCCCGACGGCTCCCCGGCCGTCGCGCTTCTCGACGTTCATGTCCCCTCCCCCTCCTCGTCCGTCCCGTTCGCGTCCCCCGGGGCCGACCGCGGGTCCTCGCCGGACCCCGGTGACCCCGTCCCCGGTTGGTGCATCGCCTTCACCCGGCGGCGGTACCGTTCGCGGTCGGTACGCCCCTGCCGGGCCGCCTCCGGGTCGAGCCGTTCCGCGGCCCGCAGCCGCACCGAGGCGGCACGCGGGTTCGCGGCCACCTCTGCCTCCCCGGGCAGCTCGGCGCCCCGGCTCAACAGCCGGAACGTCGGGCCCGACCCGGGCAGTTCGACCGGGAGGTCGATCGGGCCCTTACTGCGGACCCGATCGGCGAGCGCCTGCTTGGTGAGCCGGTCCTCCAGCGAGTGGTAGGACAGGACCACCATGCGGCCGCCCACTGTGAGCTTGTCCAGAGCAGCCGGCAGCGCCGTCTCCAGCGCTGCCAGTTCTCTGTTTACCTCGATCCGTAAAGCCTGAAACGTTCTCTTTGCCGGGTGTCCACCGGTTCGTCGGGCCGGTGCCGGAATGGCGTCGCGGACCAGCTCGGCCAGCCGGGCCGAGGACGTGATCCGGTTGCGCTCCCGTTCCCGGATGATCGCCGAGGCGATCTTCCCGGCGAACTTCTCCTCGCCGTACACCCGCAGCAGGCGGGCCAGGTCCGGGTGGGAGTACGTGTTGACCACCTCTTCGGCGGTCACCCCCCGGGTCTGGTCCATCCGCATGTCCAGCGGCGCGTCCTGCGCGTACGCGAACCCGCGGTCGGGCGCGTCCAGTTGCAGGGACGAGACGCCGAGGTCGAACAGCACCCCGTCGATCGCCGGGTAACCGAGCCGGTCGAGCACCTCGGGCAGCTCGTCGTAGACGGCGTGCTCCAGGTGGATCCGGTCGGCGAACCGGGCCAGGCGGACCCGCGCGTGGGCGAGCGCCTCGGTGTCCCGGTCCAGGCCGATCAGCACCGTGTCCGGATGCGCCGAGAGCACCGCCTCGGCGTGCCCGGCCAGGCCGAGCGTGGCGTCGACGTGCACGGTGCGACCGGGCCGGCCCAGTGCGGGGGCCAGCAGCTCGAGACACCGCTCGAGCAGCACCGGCACGTGCGTGCCGCGTAGCTCCCCCATCTCGACCCCCACCCCGTTCGCCAACCGTTCCGTCACGTGTCCGTCGTCGCCACGACGCCTCGCCATACCGCCAGATCCCCATCCGCTCCCGCCCGCCGGAGGCCGCGGCCCTCCGTGTCGGATCGTGCGCCTGGCACCGGGGAAGGGGTGCCAGGAACTCGAAAGCGGCTGGAGATCTCGCAGTACGTCGGGCGCCGTCACGCCCTACAGACCGCCGGGCAGCACCCCCTCCTCGATGTCGGCGAAGTCGTCTTCGCTCTCCGCGAGGTAGGCCTCCCAGGCCGCCCTGTCCCAGATCTCCACCCGGGTGCTCGCTCCGATCACGACCAGATCCCGGTCCAGTGCCGCGTACGACCGCAGGTGGCCGGGAATCGTGACCCGCCCCTGCTTGTCCGGCACCTCGTCGTGTGCGCTGGCGAAGAAGACCCGGCTGTAGGCCCGGGCCGCCTTGCTCGTCATCGGCTGCGCGCGCAACTGGTCCGCGATCCGCTGGAACTCGGGCATCGGGAAGACGTAGAGGCAGCGCTCCTGCCCTTTGGTGATCACGACACCCCCCGCCAGTTCGTCCCGGAACTTCGCCGGCAGGATCAACCGGCCTTTGTCGTCCAGGCGCGGAGTGTGGGTGCCGAGGAACATCGGCCCAACCCCCTCGCCCTGAGCGGCGTTCGCGGCGCCGCTGACCCCCCGGGCCGGTGTGGCCCTCCCGGCCTCACCATCGCGCCCCACTCTACTCCACTTCCCTCCACCTGCAACCAGAATCGCCCGCGTGGCGTGGCGTTTCCGCGCGCAAAACCGCACGTCAACGCGGGTGGGGCGGAGTGGAGGGGGTGGGGCGCGCCCCACACCGTCCGCTACCCGACATCGACCGCCGCCGTCCGGCCCCACGCGCTCCGCCCGTCCGCCGGGCCGTCCCCGGCCGAACGGTTCGCCGTCGGCGGCGATCTGGTGGAGGTGGCGGTCCGGTAACCTCGCTCGCGTGACGGACGCGAAGATGCCCTTGCGGGCAAAGGTGGCCAGCTCCGTGTCGCGCACCGCCGCGGCGCTGTCGCGGGCCGCGGGCCGTGGCGACGGCTCGGTGATCGGCGGCTGGATCGGCCTCAAGATCGACCCGGACCTGCTCGCCCACCTCTCGGCCGGGCGGGCCATCGCCCTGGTGTCCGGCACCAACGGCAAGACCACCACCACCCGGCTCACCACCGCCGCGGTCGGCGTGCTGGGCCGGGTCGCCACCAACTCCTTCGGCGCGAACATGCCCACCGGCCACACCTCGGCGCTGGCAAAGGCCGGCAGCACGCCGTACGCGGTGCTGGAGGTGGACGAGCACTACCTGGCCCAGGTGCTGGAGGCGACCGAGCCGCACGTGGTGGCGCTGCTCAACCTCTCCCGCGACCAGCTCGACCGCGCCAAGGAGGTCGCCATGATGGCGCAGCTCTGGCGCGCCGCCCTGGTCCGGCACCCGCGGGTACGGGTGGTCGCCAACGCCGACGACCCGATGGTGGTGTGGGCCGCCTGCCCGCCGGCCGACCCGGCCCAGGGCCACGTGCCGCCGCACGTCACCTGGTTCAGCGCCGGGCAGCGCTGGCACGACGACTCCTGGGTCTGCCCCGAGTGCGGCTCCACCATCCAGCGCTCCGGCGAGCAGTGGTGGTGCACCGGCTGCCCGCTGCGCCGTCCCGAGCCGAACTGGACGGTCGAGGACGACGGCGTGCTCGACCCCACCGGCGCCTGGCACAAGATCCAGCTCCAGCTCCCCGGCAAGGTCAACCTCGGCAACGCGGCCACCGCGCTGGCCGTAGCCGCCGAGTTCGGCGTACGCCCGGTGGACGCGGTGTCCCGGCTCGGCACCGTCACCTCGGTGGCCGGCCGCTACGCCCAGGTCGACCGCGACGGGCGCAACATCCGGCTGCTGCTGGCGAAGAACCCGGCGAGCTGGCTGGAGGCGTTCGACATGGCCGACGTCGCGCCGACACTGCTGTCCATCAACGCCCGCGACCCCGACGGGCTGGACACCTCCTGGCTGTTCGACGTGGACTTCTCCCCGCTGACCGGCCGGCAGGTGCTGATCACCGGCGACCGGGCGTACGACCTGGCGGTGCGGCTGGAGGTGAACGGCGTGCCGTTCCAGCACGTCCGCAGCTTCGACGAGGCCGTCCGCGCGGTGCCGCCGGGCCGGCTGGAGGTCATCGCCAACTACACCGCCTTCCAGGACATCCGAGCGGAGCTGGACCGTGTCAACTGAGAGCCTGCGCATCGTCTGGATCTATCCCGACCTGCTGTCCACCTACGGCGACCGGGGCAACGCGCTGATCCTGGCCCGCCGGGCCCAGCTGCGCGGCATGCCGGTCGAGGTGCTGGAGGTCCGCTCCGACCAGCGGCTGCCCGCCACCGCCGACATCTACCTGCTCGGTGGCGGTGAGGACGGTCCGCAGGCGCTCGGCGCCCAGCGCCTGATCGCCGACGGCGGCCTGCACCGGGCGGTGGCCCAGGGTTCGGTGGTGTTCGGCGTCTGCGCCGGCTACCAGCTGCTCGGCACCTCCTTCTTCGCCAAGGGCACCCGCTGCGCCGGCCTGGAGCTGCTCGACCTCTCCTCCGACCGCGGGCCCACCCGGGCCGTCGGCGAGCTGGCCGGCGAGGTCGACCCGCGGCTGGGCATCCCGCACCTGTCCGGGTTCGAGAACCACGGCGGCCGTACCCACCTCGGCCCGGGCGTGTCCCCGCTGGCCCGCGTCACCACCGGCGTCGGCAACGACGGCGCCACCGAGGGCGCCTGGCGGGGCAAGCTGCTCGGCACCTACTCGCACGGCCCGGCGCTGGCGCGCAACCCCGACCTGGCGGACCTGCTGCTGCGCTGGGCGACCGGCATCCACCAGCTCCCGCCGCTCGACGACACCTGGGCCGACCGCCTCCGCTCCGAGCGCCGCACCGCGGTGGCCGCCGCCCCGAGGCCGTGACCGGCGCCGCCCGGCCGGGGCGGCGACCGGTGGCCCGCCGGCTCGCCGGGTTGCTGCGGCAGCCCTCGGCGCGCCGGTTCGGGCTGCTTCTGCTGCTGCTCGCCGGGTTCGGCGTGACGCTGCTGCTGGTGCCCCGGCCGGACCCGGCCGACCTGCCCCGGTTCGCCGACTCGCTCGGCGGCTACGGCCCGCCCGCGGCGGTGATCGGCGGTGCGCTGCTGCTGGTGGCGCTGGTGCCGCGGACATTCGTCACGCTTGCCGCGGGCGCGATCTTCGGCCCGGTGCAGGGCGCCGCGTACGCGCTCGGCGCGGCGCTGCTCGCGGCGGCCATCGGCTTCACAGTGGGCCGGGTGCTCGGCCGCGACTTCGTCGCCGAGCGGGTACGCGGCCGGCTGGCCCGCCTCGACGGCTGGTTCGCCCGGCAGAGCGTCTTCGGCGTGATCACCGTACGGCTGCTGCCGATCGCCGGGTTCGGCCTGGTCAGCTACGGCTACGGCACCACCGCCGCCCGGGTGGCGCCGTTCCTGGCCGGCAGCGTGATCGCCTCCGCCCCGACCGCGATCGGCTACGCGGCGATCGGTGCGGCGGTGACCACGCCCGGTTCGATCAACTGGTACGCGGCCGCGCCTGCGAGCCTCGGCCTGATCGCCAGTCTGCTGATCATCCACCGCTGGTGGCGGGCCGAACGGCGCCGGTCTGCCGGACCGGCCGGCTGACCCGGCGGCGAAGGCGGCCGACACGGTCCGGCCGGCGGGTTGAGGCGCGTCCCGCGAACGGGACGCGCCTCAAGCACACGGTGGACGGTCAGGCGACGACCGAGACCATCCGGCCCTTCACCACGATCACCTTGCGCGGCTCCTTGCCGCCCAGCGCGCCGGTGACCGCCTCCAGCGCCGCCGCGCGGACGGTCTCCTCGGTCGCGTCGGCCGGCACCTCGATTCGGCCCCGGACCTTGCCGTTGACCTGCACCGGGTAGGTGACCGACTCGGCCACCAGCAGGGCCGGGTCGGCGACCGGGAAGTCCGCGTACGCCAGGGAGGTGTCGTGGCCCAGCTTGCGCCACAGCTCCTCGGCCATGTGCGGGGCGAACGGGGCGACCATCAGCACCAGCGGCTCGGCCACCTCGCGCGGGGTACGCGTCAGCCGGGTCAGGCCGTTGGTCAGCTCGATCAGCTTGGCGATGGCGGTGTTGAAGCGGATCCCGTCCATGTCGGCGCGGACCCCGTCGATCGTCTTGTGCAGCAGCCGCCGGGTCGCCTCGTCGGCCGGCTCGTCGGTGATCCGCAGCTCGCCGGTCTGCTCGTCGACGACGGTGCGCCAGACCCGCTGCAGGAACCGGTACGAGCCGACGACGGCCCGGGTGTCCCACGGGCGGGACACCTCCAGCGGGCCCATCGACATCTCGTACACCCGGAACGTGTCGGCGCCGTACGCCGCGCACATGTCGTCCGGGGTGACCACGTTCTTCAGCGACTTGCCCATCTTGCCGTACTCGCGCCGGACCTCGGTCTCGCCGTGGAACCAGCGGCCGTCGACCTCGACGACCTCCTCGGCGGGCACGTAGGCGCCGCGCGGGTCGACGAACGCGTACGCCTGGATCATGCCCTGGTTGAACAGGCGGCGGAACGGCTCGTACGACGAGACGTGGCCCAGGTCGTACAGCACCTTGTGCCAGAAGCGCGCGTACAGCAGGTGCAGCACCGCGTGCTCGGCGCCGCCGACGTACAGGTCGGTGCCACCGCAGTCGCCCGGACGCTGCGGCCCCATCCAGTACGCCTCGTTCTCCGGGTCGGCGAAGCGCTGCGAGTCGGCCGGGTCCAGGTAGCGCAGCTCGTACCAGCAGGAGCCGGCCCACTGCGGCATCACGTTCGTCTCACGGGTGTAGCGCTTCGGCCCGTCGCCCAGGTCCAGCTCCACCTCCACCCAGTCGCGCCGCCGCGACAGCGGGGTCTCCGGGGTGCTGTCGGCGTCCTCCGGGTCGAACGTCTTCGGCGAGAAGTCCTCCACCTCGGGCAGCTCGACCGGCAGCATCGACTCGGGCAGCGCGATCGGCGCCCCGGTCTCGTCGTACACGATCGGGAACGGCTCGCCCCAGTAGCGCTGCCGGGAGAACAGCCAGTCGCGCAGCCGCCAGGTGACCGCGCCGGCGCCGTGCCCGTTCGCCTCCAGCCACTCGATGATGCGCGCCTTCGCGTCGGCCACGCCCAGACCGTCCAGGTCGATGCCGCGCTCCGGCGCGGCGCTGTTGATCGCCGGGCCGTCACCGGTGTACGCCTTGCCGTCGAAGCCCTCCGGCGGCTGCACGGTCCGCACGATCGGCAGCTCGAACACCTCGGCGAAGGCCCAGTCCCGCTCGTCCTGGGCCGGCACCGCCATGATCGCGCCGGTGCCGTACCCGGCCAGCACGTAGTCGGCGATGAAGATCGGGATCTGCCCGCCGGTCACCGGGTTGGTGGCGTAGGCGCCGACGAAGACGCCGGTCTTCTCCTTGCTGTCCGCCTGCCGCTCCACGTCCGTCTTGGCCGAGGCGGCCTTCCGGTACGCCTCGACGGCCTCACGCGGGCCGGCGTGGCCGCCGGTCCAGGCGTCCCGGGTGCCCTCCGGCCAGGCGGCCGGCGTCAGCACGTCGACCAGCTCGTGCTCGGGCGCCAGCACCATGTAGGTGGCACCGAAGACGGTGTCCGGCCGGGTCGTGAACACCCGCACCGGGGCGGCGTCGGTCGGGAAGTCGATGTGCGCGCCGGTCGACCGGCCGATCCAGTTGCGCTGCTGCAGCTTGATCGGCTCCGGCCAGTCCAGTGTGTCCAGATCCTCCAGCAGCCGGTCCCCGTACGCGGTGATCCGCATCATCCACTGCTTCAGGTTGCGCTTGAAGACCGGGAAGTTGCCGCGCTCGGAGCGGCCGTCGGCGGTGACCTCCTCGTTGGCCACCACGGTGCCCAGGCCCGGGCACCAGTTCACCGGCGCCTCCGAGACGTACGCCAGCCGGTGGTCGTCGACGACGCGCCGCCGCTCCCCCACGGTCAGCTCGGCCCACGGACGCCCGTCCGGGGTGGCGCGGGTGCCGCCCTCGAACTCGGCGATCAGCTCGGCGATCGGCCGGGCCTTCTTCGCGTCCGCGTCGTACCAGGAGTTGAAGATCTGCAGGAAGATCCACTGGGTCCAGCGGTAGAAGTCGGTGTCGATGGTCGCCACCGAGCGCCGCTCGTCGTGGGCCAGCCCCAGCCGGCGCAGCTGCGCCTTGAACCGCTCGATGTTGGCCTCGGTGGTGGTCCGCGGGTGGGTGCCGGTCTGCACCGCATACTGCTCGGCGGGCAGGCCGAACGCGTCGAAGCCCATCGCGTGCAGCACGTTGCGCCCGGCCATCCGCTGGTAACGGGCGTAGCAGTCGGTGCCGATGTAGCCCAGCGGGTGACCGACGTGCAGGCCGGCACCGGACGGGTACGGGAACATGTCCAGCACGTACATCTTCTCGGCGCCCGCCCGCGGGTGGTCCGGGTCGGCCAGCGGGCCGACCGGGTTCGGCGCGTGGAAGGTGCCCTCCCGCGCCCAGGTGTCCTGCCAGCGGTGCTCGATCTCGTCGGCCAGGGCGGCGGTGTACCGGAACGGGGGGATGTCGGTCGCCGGTGCGGCTGCCTCACTCATGGCGTCTCCTCGGCGCGGATCGATTCGAAAAAATTGTGGGCGGTCTGCTGCGGGCACAAAAAAGCCCCTCGCGCAGGAGGGGCGGCCGTGCTGTCGCGCTTTCAGCGCATCAACACGGCTCGGTAAGAAGCAGGAAGAACCCGGCCATGCAGGCAGTGTACCTCGCACCCCTCGGCGGTGGCGCGCCCGTTCCACCCGCGGCAGCCGGTCCCCCGGTCCGGCGAATATTCCGGGCGTAACCGACCGACCACCTGCGGGAGTCGGCAGTAACGACAAACATGGTTAGCCTGAGAGGCCAATGAGATTTCTGCGGCAGACGAGGCTCGGCGTCGCGAACCCAACGGCGGGTCCAGGTGCTCTATAAAGAGCTGCCGTCCAGGCGACGAGGAGGAGGCCCGTGACACAACAGACCTGGGACGAGGTGGGCGGTCTGCTGCCGCACGACGAGTTCCGCGCCGCCAGCGAGGCCATCGTGGCCAACATCGAGCAGGTCATCGAGGGCAAGACCGCCACCGTCCGGCTCGCCCTGGCGGTGCTGCTGGCCGAGGGCCACCTGCTCATCGAGGACGTGCCCGGCGTCGGCAAGACCAAGCTCGCCAAGGCGATGGCCCGGTCCATCGACTGCTCGGTCCGGCGGATCCAGTTCACCCCCGACCTGCTTCCCAGCGACGTCACCGGCGTCAGCGTCTACAACCAGGAGACGCACGACTTCGAGTTCCGCCCCGGCGCGGTCTTCGCCAACCTGGTGGTCGGCGACGAGATCAACCGGGCCTCGCCGAAGACCCAGTCGGCGCTGCTGGAGTGCATGGAGGAGCGGCAGGTCACCGTCGACGGGGTCACCTACCAGTTGCAGACGCCGTTCATGGTGATCGCGACGCAGAACCCGATCGAGATGGAAGGCACCTACCCGCTGCCCGAGGCGCAGCGCGACCGGTTCACCGCCCGCATCGCCATGGGCTACCCGGACCCGCGCGCCGAGCTGGCCATGCTCGACGGGCACGGCGCCACCGACCCGCTGCCGGGGCTGCGGCCGGTCTCCGACGCGGCCACCGTCCGCCGGCTGATCGGCCACGTCCGGCAGGTGCACGTCGCCGACGCCGTCAAGCAGTACGCGATCGACCTGGTCACCGCCACCCGGGAGGCACCCGACCTGCGCCTGGGCGCGTCCCCGCGGGCCACGCTCCAGCTGTTGCGCACCGCCCGCGCGGTGGCCGCCCTGGAGGGCCGCGACTACGTCCTGCCGGACGACCTCCAGGTGCTCGCGGTGCCGGTGCTGGCGCACCGGATCATCCCGACCGCCGACGCGCAGCTGGCCCGGCGCACCACCGACGCGATCGTCTCCGAACTGGTGCACCGCCTGCCGCTCCCGCACGACCGGCAGCGCTCGCCGTACGACACCCGGCCCGGCGGCGGCAACAACGGCCGCGGGCCGTACGAGCCGCGGAGGCCGTGACGTGCGCGACGGCCTGCGTGGGCTGACCACCCGCGGCCGATCCTTCCTGGCGGCCGCGGTGGCCGCCGCGATCTCCGCCGGCATCCTCGGCGAGAAGGACCTGCTCCGGGTGGCGGTCCTGCTCGCCGTGCTGCCGCTGCTGGCCGCCGCGTACGTCGGACGCAGCCGGTACAAGCTGGCCTGCAACAGGTCGCTGGAGCCGCACCGCGTGCCGGTCGGTGCCAGCTCCCGGGTGGTGCTGCGGCTGCAGAACCTGTCCCGGCTGCCCACCGGCACGCTGCTGCTGGAGGACCGCCTGCCGTACGCGCTCGGTAGCCGGCCCCGGGTGGTGCTGGAGCGGCTGGGCGCGCACCAGGCCAGCTCCGTGGCGTACACGGTCCGCGCGGACGTGCGCGGCCGCTACGAGGTGGGGCCGCTGGTGATCCGGCTGACCGACCCGTTCGGCCTGTGCGAGCTGACCCGGTCGTTCCCCAGCACCGACCACCTCACGGTGATCCCGCAGGTCACCCCGCTGCCGTCGGTCCGGCTACCAGGCGAGTACGCCGGCAGCGGCGACAGCCGGGCCCGCTCGGTGGCGGTGCACGGCGAGGACGACGCCGCCACCCGGGAGTACCGGATGGGCGACGACCTGCGCCGGGTGCACTGGAAGTCCACCGCCCGCACCGGTGAGCTGATGGTGCGCCGCGAGGAGCAGCCGTGGGAGAGCCGGGCCACGGTGGTGCTGGACACCCGCGCCGCCGGGCACCGGGGCGAGGGCCCGACGGCCAGCTTCGAGTGGGCGGTCTCGGCCGCCGCCAGCATCGCCGTGCACCTGCGCGAGGCCGGCTACAAGCTGCGGCTGGTCACCGGCAACGGCGCCGACGTCGGTGCCACCGAGGCGGGCGGCGAGGGACTGCTTCTCGACCACCTCGCCGACGTGCACCTGGACCGGCGCGGTGAGATCACCACGCTGGTGCAGCAGGTCCGGCAGCGGGCCGACGGCGGCCTGATCATCGCGCTGCTCGGCACGCTCGGCACCGCCGAGGCGGAACTGCTGGCCGGGTTGCGCGGCAACGGGGCCACCTGCGTGGCGTTCCTGCTCGACAGCAACACCTGGCTCAACCTGCCGCCGAACGCCCGGGCCGAGGCGGAGCGGGCACACGGCGCCGCCGCGCTCACGCTGCTGCAGAGCGGCTGGCGGGTCATCGGGGTGGAGCACGGCACCCGGCTGCCGATGCTGTGGCCGCAGGCCGGACGGGGCTCGCAGGGCTTCGCGCTGCGGGCGGCCATGGCCGAGACGGTGGCCGGCGGACGACGATGACCGGAGGGATGGTCCTGTGACCCCGCACCGCAACATCGGGTTCGTCGCCGCGGCGGCGACGCTGCTGGCGGCGGCCCCGCTGTCGGCGATCTTCGAACGCTGGACCTGGCTGATCCAGGCCGCCGTCGTGGTCGCCGTGGTGGCCGGATCGGCCGCGTTGAGCCGGCTGGGCCGGATGCCGCTGTGGGGACAGGTGCTGGCCATGCTGGCCGGGCTGACCCTGGGCCTGACGTGGGTCTTCCCCGGCGGCACCGAACTGCTCGCGTTCGTGCCGACCCCTGCGACGTTCGGGCACTTCGGCGACCTGCTGCAGACGTCGTTGCAGGACATGCGCTCGTACGGCGTGAAGGTGCCGGACGTCGACTCGCTGCTGTTCCTCGCGGTGCTCGGCATCGGCGCGGTCGCGGTGGTGGTGGACGTGCTCGCGGTCGGGTTGCGCCGTCCGGCGCTGGCCGGCCTGCCGATGCTCGCCATCTACTCGGTGCCGGTCGCGGTCTACGTGGACAGCGTCCCGGCCACCCCGTTCGTTGTGGGCGCCGCCGGTTACCTCTGGCTGCTGGTCACCGACAACGTCGACCGGGTGCGCCGGTTCGGCCGCCGGTTCACCGGCGAGGGCCGTGACGTGGACGTCTGGGAGGCGTCCCCGCTCGCCGCGGCCGGACGGCGGCTCGCCGTGGTCGGCGTGATCGTGGCGGTGGCGCTGCCGCTCGCAGTGCCCGGCATGACCGGCGGGCTGCTGAACAACGTCGGCGCCGGGCCCGGCGAGGGCAACGGGCGCCCGGGCCAGGGCGGCAGCTCGGGCAGGGTCGACCTGTTCGCGGCGCTCAGCGGCCAGCTCAACCAGAGCGAGGAAATCGAGCTGGTCAAGGTCAGTACCAACGAGACGACCCCGTTCTACCTGCGCCTGGGCGTGGTGGACGACCTGCGGCCGAGCGGCTTCCAGGCACGTGTGCCGACCGGGAAGTCGGTCGCCCGTTCCCTGCCCGACCCGGGGGACGACGCCCCGCGCGGTGTCGACCGGCAGCGCTACCGCGCCACGGTCGAGGTGACGAAGAACCTGAACATGCCGTTGCTGCCGGTCTACACCGAGCCGGTCAAGACCGAAGACCTCAACGGCAACTGGCTGTACGACACGAATCAGCAGGTCGTCTTCTCCAACCGGGACAGCGCCCGTGGCAAGAGCTACTCGTTCGACTACGTCCGGTCCACCTTCAGCCCGGCGGCGCTGCGGGCGGCCCGCTCGCTGCCCTCGGACAGTCCGGTGATGCGGCAGCAGACCGAGCGGCCGTCCGTCCCGGCCGTCGAGGAACTCGTCGCCGAGCTGGTGAAGGACAAGTCGAACGACTACGACAAGGTCCGGGCGATCTACGACTACTTCTCCGTGGACAACGGCTTCGCCTACGCGCTGTCCACCCGCAACGGCAGCAGCGGCGAGGACATCACCGACTTCCTCGCCACCAAGGTCGGCTACTGCCAGCAGTACGCCGCGGCGATGGCCTGGCTGGTCCGGGCCGCCGGCATCCCCGCCCGGGTCGCCGTCGGCTTCACCAACGGCAGCAAGGCCGACAACGGCACGTACGTGCTGACCAACCGCAACCTGCACGCCTGGACCGAGGTCAACTTCAACGGCATCGGCTGGGTGCCCTTCGACGCCACCCCGGCGGCGGCCGTGCCCGGCTCGGTCCGCTCCGCCTGGGCGCCGGACATCGATGCCCCCGAGGAGGTCACCCCGTCGGCCGGCAGCACCAGCGCGCCCGACGCGGCCGGCCCGTCGGCCGGGCCGAACGAGGCGGACCGGCTGGACAAGGACACCGATCAGGGCCTGACGCTGGACCAGGGCGGCCCGGCCGAGGAGAGCCCCGTCTGGCCGTGGTGGCTGGCCGGTGCGCTGGCGCTGCTGGCGCTGCTCGCCGTACCGGCCCTGCGCCGCTCCGCGCTGCGCCGACGCCGGCGCGTCCGGGCGGTCCCGCCCGCGGCCGCCGCGCTGCCGGTGCCGGGCCAGCGCGGCGAGACGCGGCCGGTCGTCGTCGGTGTGGACGCCGAGGCGGCCCGCGCCGACGCGCACGCCGCCTGGGACGAGCTGCTCGACACGCTCGTCGACTTCCACGTCCAGGTGGACCGCACGGAGACCCCGCGGGCCACCGCCGAGCGGCTGGCCCGGGAGGCACTCGCCGAGCGCGGGGACGCTGCGACCGGGGTACGCCTGCTCGGCCGCGCCGAGGAACGCGCCCGCTACGCCCGTGACCCGCTGACCGACGCGGAGTTGCAGCCGGCGCTGCGTACGGTCAGGGGCGCGCTGGCGGCGGGTGCCGGCCGCCGTACCCGGCTGCTGGCCGCGCTGCTGCCCCCGTCGGTGCTGCAACGCTGGCGTACCGCCCTGGCCGAGCGGTCGGCGATGGTGGTGACCACGAGCGGTCAGGTCCGGCAGCACATGACCCGCTGGAGCCCGCGCCGCCTCCTGGCCCACCGTCCCACCCGCTGACCCACCCGCCCTGCCCCTCCCACCCGCCCCCGGCCCTCCCCTCCCGCGCGGCCCGCCCGCCCTTCGGCGGTGATCAAGGAGTTTGTGTCCGAATCGAGCCCCGCTGAAGACACAACCTCCTTGATCACCGCTTCTGGCCCGGACGCGCCGTAGATCTTGGTAGGAAACGGCCCCCATAGGGGCCCTTTCCTACCAAGATCTACGGCGGCTCCCGGATTACGGGCAGCGCATCCCGCCTGCCGGGCGCGCATGGCTGATCAGGTGAGCTGGACGCCCCGGCCCGCCCGGCCCGCCCCGGCCCGGCCCGGCCCGGCGATCTTGCAGTTTGCGCCCGGGTGAAGGGGACATTCGGGGCACCGCTCGGACCGAAAGTGCAAGATCGCGGGTGAGGGCGGGTGTGGCGCCTGCTGGCGGGCGCGAGGAGGCGCTTGGCGTGGCGCTGAGGCGGGGAGGTTTGGGCACGACGGGGAGCTGCCCTGCCGCGACCCGGGCGCGGTGCGCATGCTCACGTGCGGGGCGACCGGGGCGCGGTGCGCACGCTCACGTGCGGGGCGTTCCGGGCGCGGTGCACACGCTCATGTGTGGGGCGGACCCGGCAGCACGTGCCGGCTGGAGACGTCCGAGGGTGTGCAGAGGCGGCGGGCCGCGGGGGTGCGTCGAGTGGCGGGGACGGTGGGTGGGTCGATCGCGGGCATGACGGAGCGCGGGCCCTCGCCCGCGCTGCCCGGCGACCGGCAGCAATACGCCCCGGCGGCGCTGGCCGGCCGGTTACGGAGGCGCCGCCGGTTCCCGCCCCGGGTCAGGGGCGGGACGCGGTCAGCGGTGGCCCTCCGGGCGCTGCCGCCAGCGGTCCTCCATCCGATCGAGGAAGGAGCCCCGGCGACCACCACCACTGCGGCCACGGGGACGACGCCGGCTCGTCGTGCCGCCGACCACGTGCAGGTCGGGCGACTGGGATCGGCGGTGCGACTGCACCGCGTAGCCCAACGAGGCCAGCATGACGACGAAACCCGCCACGGCCACCGCGGGAATCTTGATCACGGCACCGTAGATCAACAGGGCCAGACCAGCGACGACCACGCCGGCAGCGACGAGCACGCGACGCCGCGCGTGGAAACGCGGGTCGCTGGCGCGCACGGCCGAGGCGAACTTGGGGTCCTCGGCAAGCGACCGCTCGATCTGCTCGAACAGCCGCTGCTCGTGCTCCGAGAGCGGCACGGCACTCCTCCCCGGTCACGTTGGTCGGCCCGGGCGGGCCGACAGACCGTGGCAGCCAACCGGCTGCTTACCCGCAAGTCTACGAGGGCCCCCGCGCGTCGGAAAGCGGGACGACCTACGGCCGGGTCGGTTTTTCGACTTGTCGTGTATCACGACGGCCGAGAAGACTGGCCGGACCTATGACGGACCGCCCGAATCGGGCGGCCGCCGCGTCGGCCGCCGCCTCCGCCTCGCGCCAGCCGCGCTCGGGCGCACCGAGGGTGAGCTGCTGCGGGGTCTCCCCGGCAGGGGCGAGACCTTCCATCCGGACCCCGACCAGCCGAACCGGCTCGCCCGGGGCGAGCGCGCCCCACAGCGCCCAGGCCGTGTCGAACATCTCCCGGGCGGTGTCGGTGGGCACGGCGAGCGTGCGGGAGCGGCTGATCGTCCGGAAGTCGGCGAAACGGACCTTGAGCGACACCGTACGGCCCACCTGCCCGGCCGCCCGTAGCCGAGCGCCGGCCTTGTCGGCGAGCGCGAGCAGGGACCGCCGGATCTCGTCCGCGTCGGTCACGTCGGTGTCGAACGTGACCTCCGCGCCGATCGACTTCTCCACCTGGTCGGGCGTGACGCCACGCGGGTCACGCCCCCAGGCCAGCTCGTGCAGGTGGGCGGCGGACGCCTCGCCCACGGCCCGGCGCAGCAGGCCGGCCGGCGCCTCGGCGAGGTCGCGCACGGTGCGCAGGCCGAGGCGGCGCAGCGCGTCCGCGGAACGCTCCCCCACGCCCCACAGCGCGGACACCGGCAGCGGGTGCAGGAACTCCAGCACCTGCGCGGCCGGGACCACGAGCAGGCCGTCGGGTTTGGCCCGGGTGGAGCCGAGCTTCGCCACGAACTTGCTCGGCCCCACGCCCACCGAACAGGTCAGCTGTTGCTCCTCGGCGACCCGGCGGCGGATCAGCGCGGCGATGTCGGCGGGCCGGCCGAACAGCCGTCGGGCGCCCGCCACGTCGAGGAACGCCTCGTCCAGCGACAGCGGCTCGACCAGCGGCGTGACATCCCGGAAGATCCGCATGACCGCCCGCGACGCCGCGGTGTAGGCGGTGAAGTCGGGCGGCAGGTAGACCGCGCCGGGGCAGAGCGCACGGGCGCGGGCGGTGGGCATGGCGCTGCGGACGCCGTACCGCCGGGCCTCGTAGCTGGCGGAGCTGACCACGCCGCGCGGGCCGACGCCGCCCACCACCACCGGCCGGCCGCGCAGCTCGGGGCGGCGGCGCACCTCCACGGAGGCGTAGAACGCGTCCATGTCGACGTGCAGGATGGTGCAGCCGGTGTCGTCGGCGTCCGGCCCGAAGCGGGGGTCACCGCCTCGGGGCAACGACTGGCTGCGGCCCATGCCAGCAGGCTAGCCCGCCGGTCCGACAACCCCACCGCCCAGCCCACGGCCACCGAGGCGCCACCCCACGCACCGGCCAGGACCGGGCCCGTTAGCCCCGGACCACAAGCAGCGGGACTGTCATCTCGGCGGCGGTGTCCGCGCCGTGGTACGCCACCAGCCGCGACGCCATCGGCGGTTCGGAGCGGGTGGCGACCACCGCGTACGTGTCCCGGCAGACCACCACCACGTCGCCGATGCGGGTCAGGTGTGCCTCGGGCACCGGCCCGAACCAGCCGGTCGCCACCGCCTCGGCGCGGGTCAGCACCTGCGCGGCCGGGCCCAGCACCTCGGTCCAGGCGGCCACCACGTCGGCCTCGGCGCCCGGCTCGACGTGCAGGTAGCGGACCCGGGGCTCACCGGCGACGACCCGTACCCCGGCCCGCAGCCGGGGGTCGGTGTCCAGGTCGATCCGGTGCCCGGCGGGCACGTCGAGCTGGCCGTGGTCGGCGGTGACCAGCAACGCGGCGTCCGGCGGCAGCCCGTCGACGAGCCGGGCCAGCAGGATGTCCACCTCGGCGGCGGCGGTCCGCCAGGGCGCGGAGTCGACGCCGCTGAGGTGCCCGTGCCGGTCCAGGTCGGGGTGGTAGCCGGAGACGAGTGCGGGCCCGTTCCCGGCGGCGAGCGCCGCCAGCATCCGGGCGGCGAGCGCGTCCACGCCTGCCGCGCCCCGGTAGTCGCCGCCCCGGTTGGCGGCGAGCGTGAGGCCGCTGCCGGCGAACTCGGGACGGCTGACCACAGTCACCGCGACCCCGGCGGCGCGCGCCCGCTGGTACCAGGTGGGCACCGGCTGCCAGCTCACCGGATCGGGGTCGCCGGCCCAGTCGACGTGGTTGAGCACCCGGTCGGTGCCGGGCACCCGGACCGTGAAGCCGAGTACGCCGTGCGCGCCCGACGGGGTGCCGGTGCCGAGGCTGACCAGGCTGGTCGGGGTGGTGGACGGGAAGCCGGTGGTGAGCGGCCGGCCGGCGGTGGCGGCCAGGCCGGCGAGCGTCGGGGCGTACGGGGCGGCGGTGGGGATCTGGTACCAGCCGAGGCCGTCGATGAGCAGTACCGCGATCCGGCGTACCCCGGCCAGGCGCGGGGTCAGGCCGAGCCGGTCGGCCGCGCCCGGTACGCCGAGCAGCGCCAGCGCGCTGGGCAGCACGTCGGTCAGGGCGCCGCCGTCGTAGCGCGGCGCCACCCGGTCCAGCGGGCCGGGAGCCGGGCCGGGCGTCGGATCGGGAGCCGGACCGGTCATGCCGGGCGGCGGGCGAACAGGTGCAGCTGGGCGGCGAGATCCCGGTACGGGGACCGGGCTGCGAGGGCGCGCTCCAGCTCCACCAGGGCGGCCTGCTGGCCGTCGGCCACCGCGGCCGGGAGAAGGTCGGCGAGCACGCGTACCCCGTGGATCTCCTCCACGACGAGGCCGGCGGCGGTGAGCAGCGCGGTCGCGTCGGTGGCGTCGTAGCGGCGGCGCAGCGTGTCCCGGCTGCCGGTGGTGCCGTGCGGGTCGGCGGCGAGCGCGGCGGCGGCGTCCAGTTGCCCGTTCATCGCCCGGCCGAACACGGCGGCGGCCCGGCCGGCGACGAGCACGCTCGCCGCGCCACCTGGCCGCAACGCGGTGACCAGCGCGGACATCACCGGTTCCGGGTCGTCGACCACCTCGAGGACGGAGTGGCAGAGCACCAGGTCCACGGTGGCCGGTTCGACGAGTCCGGTGAGCGCGTCGGCGTCGCCCTGCGTCGCGCGTACCCGATCGGCGACCCCGGCCTCGGCGGCCCGGCGGGTCAGCGCGGCGAGCGCGTCGGGGCTGGCGTCGACCACTGTGACCCGGTGACCGGCCTCGGCGAGCGGGACGGCGAAGCCGCCGGTCCCGCCGCCGACGTCGAGCACGGAGAGTCGTTCGCCGGCCCGCCGGTCCAGCTCGGCCCGGAGCACCGACCAGATGACGGCGGTGCGGGGGGTGAGGGTTCGGATCTGCTCCACGCGCCGAGCCTAGTCACCCCCCGGCCCGGGTTCAGGACTCGCCGCCGCCGGCGGGGTCGTCCTCGGCGCGGGAACGCTGGTGGTTGGCCACCGGGCCGTCGGTCACCTGGTATTCCCGCGGCTCGGCCTCGTGGGTGGGCGCCCAGTCGGCGCCGAGGCGGGTCCGTCGGGCGTTCGCCACGCCACCGGCGTTCGTGCGGTGAAAGGTCATCTGTTCATCCCCCATACCCCGGGTGGGCCACTCTGCCCACCCGCGTCGGGAGTCTCCCGCCTCCGGCTCACGGAAACCGTAATGTGGATCACTCCATCAACGGAAATCCCTGGATGCCGGTGTGACGGGGGGCTCGATCGCGTCCAGCCGGTCCGCGGTGAGGTTCGTGACGCCCTCGTGCCGCTGCAGCCGGCCCCGCACCACGAGTGCTCCGCTGGTGCGGGCGATTCGACGGTATCTCTGCCACAGCCCGGGGGAGCAAGTGACATTGAGCATCCCGGTCTCGTCCTCCAGGTTGAGGAACGTGACGCCGCCGGCGGTCGCCGGGCGCTGCCGGTGGGTGACGATCCCGCCGACCCGGATCCGCTGCCCGGGTGGCACCTGGCCGAGGCGGGCGATCGGCACCGCGCCCAGTTCGTCGAGGCGGTCCCGGATGAACCGGGCCGGGTGGCTCTCCGGGGACAGGCCGGTGGCCCAGACGTCGGCGACCAGGCGGTCCACCGCGGCCATGCCGGGCAGGGTGGGCGGGTCCGCGCCGGTCACCGTGCCGGGCAGCCGGCCGGGCCGGTCCTGGGCCGCCGCGCCGGCGGCCCAGAGGGCCTGCCGCCGGGTCAGCCCGAAACAGGCGAACGCGTCGGCGGTGGCCAGCGCCTCCAGCTGCGTGGCGGTGAGACCGACGCGGCGGGCCAGGTCCGGCATGTCCCGGTACGCCCCGTGCGCGGCGCGTTCCGCCTCGATCCGCTCGGCCACGTCCTCGCCGAGGGTACGGACGCTGCCCAGCCCGAGCCGTACCGCCGGGCCGCCCAGCCCCCAGGCGTGCGGCGGCTCCCCCGGCACGCTGCCCCACCGGGTTTCCGGCGTGGACTCCAGCACCGCCTTGGCGCCGCTGGCGTTGATGTCCGGCCGGCGCACCTCCACGCCGTGCCGGCGGGCGTCGTCGGCGAGTGTCTGCGGCGAGTAGAAGCCCATCGGCTGGGCGTTGAGCAGCGCGGCCAGGAACGGGCCCGGGTGGTAGCGCTTGAGCCACGAGCTGGCGTACACCAGGTAGGCGAAGCTCATCGCGTGGCTCTCCGGGAAGCCGTAGCTGGCGAACGCGGTGAGCTTGCGGTACACGTCGTCGGCCAGCTCGCCGGTGATGCCCCGCTCGGCCATCCCGGCGTAGAGCCGGTCGGCGATCTGCGCCATCCGCTCCACCGACCGCTTCGCCCCCATGGCCCGGCGCAGCTGGTCGGCACCCGCCGCGTCGAACCCGGCCAGGTCGATGGCGAGCTGCATGAGCTGCTCCTGGAACAGCGGCACGCCGAGCGTCTTCTCCAGCGCGTTGCGCATCAGCGGGTGCGCGTACGTGACCGGCTCCTGGCCGTTCTTGCGCCTGATGTACGGGTGCACCGAGCCGCCCTGGATCGGGCCGGGCCGGATCAGCGCCACCTCCACCACCAGGTCGTAGAACTCGCGCGGCTTGAGCCGGGGCAGCGTGGCCATCTGGGCGCGGCTCTCCACCTGGAACACGCCCACCGAGTCGGCCCGGCAGAGCATGTCGTAGACCTCGGGGTCGTCCAGCGTCATGTCGCCCAGGTCGAGGCGGGAGCCGATCAGGTCGTAGCCGTAGTGCAGCGCCGAGAGCATGCCGAGGCCGAGCAGGTCGAACTTGACCAGGCCGACGGCGGCGCAGTCGTCCTTGTCCCACTGGAGCACGCTGCGGCCGGGCATCCGGCCCCACTCCACCGGGCACACCTCGATCACCGGCCGGTCGCAGATCACCATGCCGCCGGAGTGGATGCCCAGGTGCCGGGGGAAGGTCTGCAGCTCGTTGGCGTACGCGACCACCTGCTCGGGGATGTCCGCCACGTCGACCGCGGCGACCGAGCCCCACCTGTCGATCTGCTTGCTCCAGGCGTCCTGCTGGCCGGGCGAGAAGCCGAACGCCTTCGCCACGTCCCGCACCGCCGACCGGGGCCGGTACGAGATGACGTTGGCGACCTGGGCGGTGTGCTCCCGGCCGTAGCGGGCGTAGACGTGCTGGATCACCTCCTCCCGGCGGTCGGACTCGATGTCCACGTCGATGTCGGGCGGGCCGTCGCGTTCCGGGGCGAGGAACCGTTCGAACAGCAGCCGGTGCCGGACCGCGTCCACGTTTGTGATGCGCAGCGCGTAGCAGACCGCCGAGTTGGCCGCCGATCCCCGGCCCTGGCAGTAGATGTCCTGCGCACGGCAGAACGCGACGATGTCGTAGACCACCAGGAAGTAGCCGGGGAAACCGAGGTCTTCGATCATCCGCAGCTCGTGTTCCAGCTGCGCGTACGCCTCCGGGTGCGCCTCGGGCGGGCCGTAGCGCTCGCGGGCGCCGTCCATGGTCAGCCGGCGCAGCCAGCTCATCTCGGTGTGCCCGGGCGGCACCGGGTACGCCGGCAGCTGCGGCGCCACGAGCTGCAGGTCGAAGGCGAGTTCCGCGCCGTACTCGGCGGCCCGTGCCACAGCGCCCGGGTACGCGGCGAACCGCGCCGCCATCTCCGCGCCGCTGCGCAGGTGGGCGGTGGCCGCGGCGGGCAGCCAGCCGTCGATCTCGTCGAGGCTGCGCCGGGCCCGGACCGCCGCGACGGTGGTGGCCAGCCGACGCCGTCCCGGGGTGGCGTAGTGCACGTTGTTCGTGGCGACGGTGGGCAGCCCGGCCGCGGCGGCCAGGTCGGCGAGCGCGTCGTTGCGGTCGGCGTCGACCGGGTGGCCGTGGTCGGTCAGCTCCACCGCCACCGTCTCCGCGCCGAACAGCGCGGTGAGCCGGTCCAGTTCCCGGGCCGCCGCGTCGACCCCCTCGGTGAGCAGCGCCGCGGGCACGTGCCCCTTGCGGCAGCCGGTGAGCACCAGCACGTGGTCGCGCAGCTCGGCGGCGATCTCCTCCAGCTCGCCGTAGACCGGACGGCCCTTCTCCCCGCCGCGCAACTGGGCCCGGGAGATGGTGGCGGCCAGGCGCGCGTACCCCTCGTGCCCGTGCGCGAGCACCAGCAGGTGCCGGCCGAGCGGGTCGGGCTCGCCGTTCTGCGGGCCGGGCAGCCCGAGGGACAGCTCCGCGCCGAAGATCGTCGGCAGCCGCAGCGCGCGGGCCGCCTCGGCGAAGCGCACCACGCCGTAGAAGCCGTCGTGGTCGGTGACGGCGAGCGCGGTCAGCCCGAGCCGAGCCGCCTCCTCGGCCAGTTCCTCCGGGTGGCTGGCACCGTCGAGGAAGCTGAAGTTGGAGTGCGCGTGCAGCTCCGCGTAGGGCACCACGCCGTCCGGGCGGGCCAGCTCCGGCGGCCGGTATTCCTGGCGCTTGCGGCTCCAGGCCGGTGAGTCGCCGCCGTCGGCGTCGACCGCGAGCGGGTCGACCACGTGCAGGTGCCGCTCGCCCCCGGCCCGGCCGGAGAGCACCTGCTCCAGCTTGGACCACGGCATCTTCGGGTTGTGGAAGCTCACCGGCGCCCGCCTCGCCCACCACCCGACCGCCCGAGATCTTGGTACGAGACGGCCCCTGGAGGGGCGCTTTCGTACCAAGATCTCGCCTGGCTCTCAGTCATAGATCGCCTCCACCAGCCACCGGCCGCCCTCGACCGCGAGCAGCAGGGCGGCACCGTCGGCCAGGCTCACCTGGAACCGGGCCCGGCGGCGCGCCTCGACCGGCGCCCACCAGCGTTCGTCCACCGGCCACGGCCCGGCCCAGCCGGTGATCTCGGCCGGGCGCCCGTCGCCGACGATGATCCGGGCCGGCGCCGCGCTGACCGCCAGCCGCGCGCTCACCACGACCGGCTCCCCCGCGGCGTCACGCACGTCGGCCGGCAGCGGGGTGGGCAGCACCACGGCCGGCGACGGCGGCGGAATCCGCCCCGGCCACGGCGGCTCGGCCACCGCCCGGCCCCGCCCGGCACGCAGCCCGGCACGCACACCCGCAGCCGGTACGACGACCGAGGCGGACGCGGCACCAGGAGCGGCCCCGACACCCGGGACGGGCGATGCGGCCGGAGCCGGGGACGCCGGGACCGGAGGCGCTACGGCGGGTGGCGGGCCGGGGCGGGCGGGCACCCGCTCGTCGCCCCACGGGACCAGGCGCACCTGGTCGGCCGGGGACCGTCCGCCGCCGAGCACGGCGGTGACCACCGCCTCGGGACCGAGGATGCCCTGCACCCGGTTCAGCGCGCGGTGCGCCCGCTCCCGCTCCTCGCCGGTCTCCCCCCACAGCCCGGCTTGCAGGCCCGCCTGGGCGAGCACCCCGTCCGGCACCAGCCGCAACCGGACGATCCCGGCGGTGGGGCGGGCCGGACGTGTCCCGCCCCGGCCGTTGCTGCCGGAGAGCCAGCCGTCGAGCTGCCAACGGACCCGGTCGGCGACGGCCGCTGCGGTGAGCAGGCCGTCGTGCCGCCAGACGCGGTGCAGTTCCTGGCCGTGTGCGGTGACCGCCTCGATGCCGAGGCGGGTGCAGGCCAGGCCGTACCCGGCCAGCCGCTCGTGCAGCCGCTCGGCGAGCATGCGGGCGGCGAACGCGGCGGCGTCGACCCGGTCGACCGGCTCGTCGTAGTCGGCGGTGACGGTGAGGTCGGCGGGCGGCTGCCGGACCGCCAGCGGACGGTCGTCCCGGCCGCCGGCGAGCCGGTGCGCCAGCGCCCCGTCGAAACCGAACCGGGCCAGCACGTCCCCGGCCGGCAGCGCCGCGAAGTCGCCGAGGGTACGGACGCCGAGCCGGCGCAGCAGGTCGGCCAGCGCGGGCCGGCCGAGCGCCTCGACCGGCCGGGCGGCCAGGAACTCGCGGGTGCCGCCGGGGGCCACGATCCGGCCCTCCCGGGCGGCCAGCCCGGCCGCGAACACCCCGTCGGCGATGCCGGCCTGGCTCTCCACCGCGCAGCTCTGCGCGACGTGCTCCACGATCCGCTCGGCCGCCGCCTCCTCGCCGCCGAGGTAGCGGCTCGGCCCCCGGGCCGCCGTGGCGCAGGCGCCGGGCCGGATCACCTCGACGCCGGCGACCACCTCCTCCACGGCGGCCACCACCGGCTCGAACGCGCGCACGTCCCGGCCGGGATCGTGGTCGACCACCGTCAGGTGCGGGCAGCGCCCCTGCGCCTCGCGGCGGCGCAGCCCACGCCGGATGCCCTCGGCGCGGGCCCGCTCGGAGCAGGCGATCACCCGGTTGGCGTGCAGCACCACGACCGGGTCGGTGGCGGGCACCCCGTCGACGATCTCGGCGGCGAGGACCGGCCAGTCCGGGCACCAGAGCAGCAGCGTCCGCTGCGGTCCGCCGCTCACGCCGGACCGGCCGCGACGAGCGTACGGGCGGGTGGGGCGACCACGCGCAGCCGGCGCGACGGCGCGGCGGACGGGACGCCGAGCCCCGCCGAGCGGGGGATCACCCGGGTCAGCTCGTCGCCGGGCAGCCAGACCTTGATCTCCTTGGGGCGGGCAGCGGCGCCCCGGCCCCGGGCCGAGACGGTCACCTCACGGCGGCGCAGCCGCCCGCGACCGGCGCCGAGCCCCTGCCAGACGCCCCGGACCACCTGGAGCGTGACGTCCGCACCGTCCCACCGCCCGTACGGGACGAGCACGCTTCCGCGTTGCCGGGCGCGGGCGGCCAGCCGGGTGGCGACCGAGGCGGAGACAGTGGCCGGCACGGCGGTGACCACCACGTCGACCCCGTCGATGAGCGCGGCGACCACTGTGGGCCACTCCGGCCCGGGGTCGGGCACCAGGGCCAGCCGCTCCAGGGCGATGCCCGCCTCGGCGGCGGCGCCGGCCCCGAAGGTGGGTACGCCGACCACCGCGCACCACGAGCCGGCCCGGGACGCCTCGGCGAGCAACGCGAGGATCAGCGAGGTGGCGCCGCTGCGCCGGGGCTGGCCGGCGCCGACCGCGACGGTGCTGCCACGCCGCAGGCCACGGTTGGGCAGCAGCCCGGTCAGCTCGGCCCGGACGGGCAGCACCCGGTGGCCGCCGGCCGGGTCGGGCGCGCTCGCCGGACGGACCAGATCGGCCAGGGCGGCGGAACCGACCACCATGCGGCCCGCCATCGGACCAACCCCCCGTCGTGTTTCGCCACGGGCCCGCCCGTGGATGGTGCTGTGGATCGTGTCGTGCGCGGCACGCGTGTGCCGTGGGTGCGGCGCCCGGCCACCCGGGGTCCCGCCGGTGGCGGCCGGGCGCCACGAATCAGGCGGCGGCTGCTCCGGGCCGGGGCGGGGAGCCGGAGGCGCCGGGCCGCAGCGGGCGGGGCAGTCCGTCGAGCGCCGGCTGGTGGGCCAGGCCGAGCGCGGTCTCCACCACCGTCACGAACTCCTCGGCGGCGCGCAGCAGGTCGTCGGCCTCGCGGGCGGTGACCACGCGGGGGATGCCGGCCTCGGCGGCGGCCCGCTTGCTCGCGCCGGCGGCGAAGTAGGCGGCCCACTCGTCCAGCTCGGGGGCGACGGTGGCGAGCAGCACCCAGACGCTGGTGATCCGGTGCCGGCGGGTGGGCGCGGGACGGGCCCGGGCGGCGAGCACGGCGGCGGCGGCGCGCAGCGCCGCGAGGTGGGCGGCGGCGTACCGGAGGCCGTCGGGTCGGGTGCGGGCGGCCTCGGCCAGCCCGTCGCGGGCCACCGCGAGCAACTGGGCGGGGGTGCGGTGCGGCAGCACGTGCGCGGGCACCGTGGGCGCCTGGGCCGGACTGGTCGGCATGGGTCTCTCCTCCGCGTGTGGCCGGGGCGGGCGGTCGCGCGACGGGGAACGTCGCCCGGTCGCCCGGAGCGGTCGGTGCGGAGGAAGACGCACCCTTTCAGGTGGCGGCCGGCCGGATGTGGACGCTTCCCCACACCCACACCCGGCCGGCGTGCCGGCGGGTCCGTCGCCCGCCGCCCGGGGGTCGTGGGCGGCGGGCGACGACCTGCCTGACGGGCCCGGACTCGCGACTGTCCGAGACCCGGTGCGGCCCGCGGTGCCGCACCTCCCGGAAGCCGGTGCCGCGAAACACCGCTTCCGGAGCGTTCGACGGGTGCGCAACCGGCTCGGATCAGGCCGGGCCAGCCGGGGAGCTGAGCCGCTTGCCGTGTGAGCCGAATCGAACACTCGTTCTAACTACCCTGACAGTACACCTCCCCTCCGACGAAAACGCAACGTGTGACGCGCCGGGGACGCACGGGAGGGCGACGGCCCCCGGCGGGGGCGTACCGGGGTGGGGGAAGAATGGGTGCATGCAGCCACACCCGAACGTGCAGGCGGTGCAGCGCGCGCTCGACGACGCGGGCGCGCGGAACGGATCGGGCGAGGCCAGCCTCGTCCGACTGCTGCCCGACGCGGTGCACACCGCCGCCGCGGCGGCCGAGGCGCTCGGTGTCGCCGTCGGCGCCATCGCCAACTCGCTGATCTTCGACGCGGACGACGCGCCGCTGCTGGTGCTCACCTCCGGCGCGCACCGGGTGGACACCGCCGGGCTGGCCGCCACGCTGGGCGTGACCCACCTGCGCCGGGCCACCCCGGAGTTCGTCAAGCGGCACACCGGGCAGGTCATCGGCGGCGTCGCACCGGTCGGCCACCCCGCGCCGCTGCGCACCGTCGTGGACACCGCCCTGGCCGGGTACGACGAGGTGTGGGCCGCCGGCGGCGTACCCCGGGCGGTGTTCCCCACCACGTACGCGGAACTGCTGCGGATCACCGCCGGCACCCCGGCCGAGGTGGCGTGAACCCCGGACTCGTCACGCTGCACGTGTGGCGTGTGCCCCGCCGGGCCGTACCCGGTGTGCTGGGCCGGATGGCCACCCACCCGGCGCGGCTGCGCCGGCTGCCCGGGGTCCGCTTCGCCAAGCTGCTCGGCACCGGGACCGGCACCGGCTTCGGCCCCGGCGACGCCGACCTGACCCGGTGGGCCGCGCTCGTGGTGTGGGACTCCCCCGCCGACGCGGCCGGCTTCGACGCCTCCCCGGTCGCCCGCTCCTGGGCCCGGATCGCCGACGCCGCGGTACGGGTCGACCTGCGCCCGCTGACCAGCCGCGGCCGGTGGTCCGGCCGGGAACCGTTCGGCGCGCCGGCCGGCGGCCGGGTCACCGGGCCGGTGCTGGCGCTGACCCGGGCCCGGCTGCGGGCCCGCCGGGCGGCCACGTTCTGGCGCGCGATCCCGCCGGTCGCCACCGAGCTGCACGCCGCGCCCGGCCTGCTCGCCCGCTTCGGCGTCGGTGAGGCGCCGCTGGGCTGGCAGGGCACGGTGAGCGTGTGGCGCGACCCGGCGGACCTGGTCGCGTTCGCGTACCGTTCCCCGGAGCACCGCGCCGCGATCACCCGTACCCCCACCGAGGGCTGGTACGCGGAGGAACTGTTCGCGCGGTTCGCGGTGGGCGACGTGGTCGGCGACCGTACGGTGCTGGGCTGGGCCGCCGCCGAAGGCGACCCGGAAACATCGAGAGGGCACGCATGAGGCTGGTGCGGTGGACACCGGACGACCTGGTCCGGCGGCTGGACGACGTGGTGGCCGTCTACGGCGAGGCGATGGGCTACCGGCCCGACCTGCTGGAGGCCCGCCGCGGCTACATCGCCACCCACGTCCGACGGCCCGGTTTCCGCGCCGTCGCCAGCCTGACCAGCGAGGGACACCTGGCCGGTTTCGGGTACGGCTACCGGGGCGCCACCGGGCAGTGGTGGCACGACCAGGTGCACCGGGCGCTGAACGCGCAGGACCGGCAGCGCTGGCTGGCCCACCCGTTCGAGGTGGTGGAGCTGCACGTCCGGCCGCCCGCGCAGGGGCACGGCCTGGGCGCCCGCCAGTTGCGCGCACTGCTCGCCGTGGCCGAGGGCGACACCACGCTGCTGTCCACGCCGGAGGCCGACGAGGAGAAGTCCCGGGCCTGGCGGCTGTACCGCCGGTTCGGCTTCGTCGACGTCCTGCGGCACTTCCACTTCCCCGGCGACGAACGGCCGTTCGGCGTGCTCGGCCGGGACCTGCCGCTGCCCCCGCCGGACGCCCCGTGAGCGCGGTGATCCGCGCCCGGCTGCCCTGGGCGCTGCTGGCCGTGCTGGTACTCGCCCAGATCTGCTACCCGCTCACCGGCGGCGCGACCCGGGCCGGGCTCACGGTGGCCACAGTGGTGCTCGGCTGGCTGCTCTCGGTCGGTCACGCGCTGCTCACCCGGGGCGTCCGTACCGCCGTCGCGCTGGTCGCGGTCGTCACCGGCGGCGGGTTCGCGGTCGAGGCGATCGGTGTGGCCACCGGGTTCCCGTTCGGCAGCTACGACTACTCCGGCGAGCTGGGCCCGAAGCTGGCCGGGGTGCCGCTGATCATCCCGCTCGCCTGGACCTGGATGGCCTGGCCGGCATGGCTCACCGCGGTCCGGCTGGTCCGTTCCCGGGTCGCCCGGATCGCGCTCTCGGCGGTCGGGCTGGCCGCCTGGGACCTGTTCCTCGACCCGCAGATGGTGGCCGAGGGCTACTGGACCTGGCTCGACGCCACCCCGGCGCTGCCCGGGCTACCCGGCATCCCGGTCAGCAACTACCTGGGCTGGCTGGGCTTCGCGGTACTGCTCGCCGTCGCGCTGCGCCCGCTCGCCGGCCCGTCGGTGGACCGGGTCGACGGCCGGGACGCCCCGATGTTCGCGCTCTACCTCTGGACGTACGCCTCCAGCGTGCTGGCGCACGCGGTGTTCCTGCGGCTGCCGGCGTCGGCGCTGTGGGGCGCGGCCGGAATGGCGGTGGCGGCGGTGCCGCTGGCGGTCACGCTGTGGCGGGCCCGCCGGCGGGACCGGACCGGCACGCCGGAGCCGGCGCCGCGCGTCGACGCCCCGGCATGATCGCCGTCCTCGCGCTGGCCGTGGCGGTCGCCGCGCTCACCGGGCACACGCTGGTCAACGCGTACGCCTGGCTGCGCCGTCCCACCGCCGGCCCGGCCGAGGTGACCGAGCCGGTGGCGGTGCTGCTGCCGCTGCGCGACGAGGCCGAGCGGGTCACCCCGTGCCTGCGCGCGCTGCTCGCCCAGCGCGGCGTGCCGGACCTGCGGATCGTGGTGCTCGACGACGGCTCGACCGACGGCACCGCCGACGTGGTCCGCGCGGTGGCCGGCGACGATCCCCGGGTCACGCTGCTCACCGGCGTCGCCCCGCCGCCGGGCTGGCTGGGCAAGCCGCACGCCTGCTGGCAGCTCGCCACCCGTACCGCCCCGGAACCGGCGGTGCTGGTCTTCGTCGACGCGGACGTGGTGCTCACCCCGTACGCGGTGGCGGCGGCGGTGACCGAGTTGCGCGCGGCCGGCGCGGCGCTGCTGTCGCCGTACCCCCGGATCGTGGTGCGGACGGTGGCCGACCGGCTGGTGCAGCCGTTGCTGCAGTGGTTGTGGCTGACGTTCCTGCCGCTGCGCGCGATGGAACGCTCGCGACGGCCGTCGCTGGCCGCGGCGGGCGGGCAGTTCCTGGTCGTGGACCGGGCCGGCTACCTGCGGGCCGGCGGGCACGCGGCGGTGGCCGACAAGGTGCTGGAGGACATCGAGCTGGCCCGGGCGGTGAAACGGGCCGGCGGGCGGATCGCGCTGGCCGACGGCTCCCGGCTGGCGTCCTGCCGGATGTACGACACCTGGCCGCAGCTGCGCGACGGCTACACGAAGTCGCTGTGGGCGACGTTCGGGCACCCCACCGCCGCGGCGGCCGTGCTGGCGCTGCTGGCCGCGCTCTACGTCGCGCCGCCGCTGCTGGCGCTCGGGGCGCTGCTCGCCGGCGCGCCGGCGGTGGCCGCGGTGGCGTTCCTGGCCTACCTGGCCGGCGTCGCCGGGCGGGTGGTCAGCGCCCGCGCGACCGGCGGACGGGCGTGGCCCGACGCGCTGGGCCACCCCGTATCGGTCGTGGTCCTCGGTTGGCTGACCGTCCGGTCGTACCATCTGCGGAAGCGACACCGGCTCACCTGGCGGGGTCGCCCGGTCACCTAGGAGGGGCACGCCATGGCGCGCATCGTGGTCATCGGCGCCGGGGTGGGCGGGCTAGCCACCGCCGCCCGGCTCGCGGTCACCGGGCACGAGGTCACCGTCCTCGAACGGGCCGGCACGGTCGGGGGGAAGCTCGGCCGGTACGCCCACCACACCCCGGAGGGGGTGTGGCACTTCGACACCGGGCCGAGCCTGTTCACCCTGCCGCAGGTCTTCCACGACCTGTTCGAGGCGACCGGGGCGAAGCTCGACGAATACCTCGACCTGGTCCCGCTGGACCCGATCGTGCGGCACGTCTTCCCCGGCGGCGGGCAGGCACTCGACTCCTGCGCCGACCCGGACGAGTTCGCCGCCCGGATCGGCGCCGCGTTCGGGGACCGGTCCGCCGCCGACTGGCGCGGGCTGTGGCGGCGCGCCGACCGGGTGTGGGCGGCCTCGCACCGGGACATCCTGCGCCGTACCGTCGACTCGCCCCGCGACCTGGCCGCGCTGGCCTGGCGGCTGGGCGACCTGGCCGCCATCGGCCCCGGCCGAAGCCTGCGCGGGCTGGGCCGCCGCCACCTGTCCGACCCGCGGCTGCGGATGCTGCTGGACCGGTACGCCACGTACACCGGCGCCGACCCGCGCCGCGCCCCGGCCGCGCTCGTCGCCGTGCCCTACGCCGAACTGGCGTACGGCGGCTGGTACCTGCGCGGCGGACTGGGCACGCTCGCCGACGCGCTGCTGTCGCGCTGCCTCGACCTCGGCGTGGTGGTACGCACCGACGCCACAGTCACCCGCATCGACGCCGCGGGCGGGCGGGTGCACGGGGTACGCGTGGCCGGGGCCGCCGCACCGGTGCCCGCCGACGTGGTGGTGGCGAACGTGGACGCGCTCACCGTCTACCGGGACCTGCTGCCCGACCCGCGCCGGCTGGCCGCGCTCACCGACCGCAGCCTGGCCGGTTTCGTGCTGCTGCTGGGCGTACGCGGCGACTCCGGGCTGGCCCACCACACCGTGTTCTTCCCCCGCGACTACGACGCCGAGTTCGACGCCGTGTTCGGCGACCCGGGTCGCGGGGTACGGGCCCGCCCGGCGCCCGACCCGACCGTGTTCGTCACCGCGGCCGACGACCCGGCGGTCCGCCCCGACGGCCACGAGGCGTGGTTCGTGCTCGTCAACGCGCCCCGCCACGGCACCGCCGCGAGCGCTGTGGACTGGCGGCGGCCGGGCCTGGCCGAGGCGTACGCGGACCGGATCCTGGACGTGCTGGCCGAGCGCGGCGCCGACGTGCGGGACCGGCTGGTGTTCCGGGAGATCCGTACCCCGGCCGACCTGGACGCGGCCACCGGCGCGCCGGGCGGTGCGATCTACGGCACCGCGGGCGGGCTGCTGCGCCCGGCCAACCGGGGGCCGGTGGCCGGGCTCTGGCTGGTCGGCGGTTCCAGTCACCCGGGTGGCGGGCTGCCGATGGTGACGTTGTCCGCGGAGATCGTCGCCGAGGCGGTCGGCCCGGCCTGGTGAGGGGTCGACGACCGCCGCACGGGCGCGCGGCGGTCAGCCGGCGTCGACCAGGGCGCGGCGGACGGCGGAGAGCAACTGACCGAGGCCGAACCCGGCGAGCAGCACCCAGACCGTGGTGGCCATGGTGATCGTGCCGGCGGTCAGGTCGGCGTCGATCAGCCCGGTGAGCCCGGCGACCAGCAGCCCGACCAGCGCCACGCAGACCCGGGTGGGCCGCTCCCCCACCGTCACCGCGCCGATCTCCCGCATCCCCGCCGAGACCGCGCGCGCCCGCACGTACTCGTGCAGCCAGGACAGCCCACCGGCCGCCGCGACCAGCGCGCCCGGCGCGCCGAGCAGCCAGAACGCGATCAGCCAGGCCACCTCGCCGAGCCGGTCGGCGACCGAGTCGTACACGTAGCCCAGCCGGGTGGTGCGGCCGGTCGCGACCGCCACCGCGCCGTCGACGCTGTCGGCCACCGCCGCCAGCAGCACGAACAACGCGCCCAGGAACGGCCCGTTGCCGGACCGCTCCACGAACAGGGGTACGCAGAAGCAGAGCAGCACCCCGAACACGGTCACCGGGGTGGGGCCGACGCGCAGCCGGCCCAGCACGTAGCCCACGTGGTAGGCGAAGCGCAGCCAGGCGCGCACCACCGGCGCGGCGGTACGCGGATCGAAGCCGCCGTGCAGCCGCGCCCACGCGGTCGCGTACTGGTCCCAGTTCAGCTGTGTGCCCACCACGGATCAACCGTAGAAGCACGGCGCGGGTGTCGTGTGGCGGGTGGTCACACCCGTGCGGCGGCGCGCAGCCGCTGCCACACCTCCCGGGTCGCGGGGGACCGGTTGAGCGTGATGAAGTGGATCCCCGGCACGCCCTCGTCGAGCAGCTTCTCGCACATCTCGCTCGCCTGTTCGACGCCGAGGCGGCGGACCGCCTCCGGGTCGTCGGCCACCCGCTCGAACCGCTCCGCCAGGGCGGGCGGGAACGGCGCGCCGGACAGCTGCACCGAGCGTTCGATGGTGCCGATCTGGGTCACCGGCATCACCCCGGCCAGGATCGGGGTGTCGCAGCCGGCGGCGGCGACCCGGTCGCGCAGGCGCAGGTAGTCGTCGGCGTCGAAGAACATCTGGGTGATCGCGAACTCCGCGCCGGCCCGGCACTTGCGGACGAAGTGCGCGGTGTCGCTGTCCACGTCCGGCGAGCGCGGGTGCTTGTACGGGAACGCGGCCACGCCGACGCTGAAGTCGCCGCTGTCGCGGACCAGCCGGACCAGGTCCTCGGCGTACCGGACGCCCTCGGGGTGGGCGATCCACTCGCCGCCCGGGTCGCCCGGCGGGTCGCCCCGCACTGCGAGCACGTTGCGGACCCCGACCGAGGCCAGCCGGCCGATCACGTGCCGCAGCTCGGCGACCGAGTGGTTCACCGCGGTCAGGTGCGCCATCGGCAGCAGCGTCGTCTCGGTGGCGATGCGTTCGGTCACCGCCACCGTGGTGTCGCGGGTCGAGCCGCCCGCGCCGTAGGTGATCGACACGAACGAGGGCCGCAGCGACTCCAGCTCGCGGATGGCCTGCCAGAGCAGCTTCTCCCCGGCCGGAGTCTTCGGCGGGAAGAACTCGAAGGAGAACGTGGGGCGGCCGTCACGGATCAGCTCCCCGATGGCCGGCTGGGGATTGGGAAGGACCGAGGGAAGACCGAGCGCCACGGACCGACTGTAACCGGGACGGCACGCCGCACCGGGAATCTTCCCAGCCCGCGAACACCTGTCCCGGCGCGACGTCGTACCCCGGGGGTAGAACTGCGGCAGCGCGGTGGGGCGGCCGACGGCCGTTCCGGGGGCCCGCGCGGGGGTCGCCACGACGGCGACGCGCCGGCGCCACCACCTGGCCGGGCGTCCGCGTCGCCATCCGCGCCGTCGCCCCGGAGGTTCCGATGATCCCGTCCCCGCTGCCGGGCCCACGCCTGCTCGGGCCGCTGCTGGCCGAGTTGCGGGCCGCCCGTGGCTGGAGCCAGCAGCGGCTGGCCGACGAGCTCTGCGCCGCCTCCGGCGTGCCCACGCTGACCCGCAACGAGGTGTCCCGCTGGGAGCGCCAGCTGCGGCTTCCCGGCGACTTCTGGTCCGCCTGGCTGGCGACCGTTCTGCGGCTGCCGGGCGAGGTGCTGGCCGAGGCCGCCGCCCGCAGCCGCCGGCTGGGCGTGGCGCCCGCGATGGTCGACCCGGCCGGCTCCCGGGCCCGGCTGGCCCTGCTCACGCTCGCGTACCGCTGGGCGGCCGAGCCGGGCGGCCGCACGCTGACCGGTCCGTTCGCCGCCGCGCCGCCGCGGCACGGCCGTCCCGGGCGGGACGACGGGGGCACGCCGGCGGACGAGGCCTTGTCGCTCGGCGTACCGGGCGGGCCGGACGAGCCCGCCGGTCGTGGTCACCCGGCGGACCGGGTGACGCTCGCCACGCTGCGGCGCTGGGACGACCTGCTCGGCGGCGGCGACCTCGCCGGGCACGGCGCCCGCCGGCTGCGGCACGCGGTCCGCGGCTACCGGCGCGCCGGGCCCGCCGGCCGGCGCGGGTTACTGCCCGCGCTCGCCGAGTCGGCGCAGCTCGCCGGCTGGCTGGCCGCCGACGCCGGGGACCCCGGCGGGGGCCTGGTCGCGTACCGGCTGGCGCTGCGGGCGGCGGTGGCCGCCGGGCAGCCGCCGCTGGCCGGGCACGTGCTCGCGTCGGCCAGTCACCTGCTGGCCGACGCCGGCGACCCGGCCGGCGCGCTGGTCCTGGCCCGGATCGGGTACGCCGCCGCCCGCGCCGACGCCACGCCCGGTCTGCGGGCGCTGCTGCTGCACCGGATGGCGCTCGCCGCCGCGCTCGCCGGGCGTGCCCGCGCCGCCGGGCAGGCGCTGGCCGGGGCGGACCGGGCGGGCACGCCGGAGCCCGGCCGGGAGCCGCCCTGGCTGTACTGGCTCGACGCGGCCGAACTGGCGGCGATGACCGGGCGCACGCTCGTCGCGCTGGGCCGCCCGGCCGCCGCCGTGCCGCTGCTGACGCCGGTGGTGGGCGCGCCGGGCCGCCCGCGCCGGTCGGCCGTCTACGGCGGCTGGCTGGCCCGCGGTCATCTGGGCCTGGGCGCGGTGCCCGAGGCGTGCGCGGTGGCCGGCGAGGCGCTGCTCGACGCGGTCCGGTCCGGGTCCGCCCGGGCCACCGGCCAGCTCACCGCGTTCCGGCGCGGCCTGGCCCAGGCGCCGCCCGCGCCGGCCACCCGGGGGTACGCGCGACTGGTCACCGCGGCCCGCCCGTACCTGCCGTCCGGCGTGCCGCGCCACCTGCGCGACCGTCCGGGCAGGTGAGCCACGAGGCACGCCGGGGCGCCGGGCACGGCGGGAACGGGTGTGAACCGCTAGCGTCGTGGCGTGACCCACGCTGCTCCCGTATCCCCCGTCGACCGTGCCGGCCTGCGCCAGCGGATCGACAAGGCGCTCACCGAGTTCCTCGCCGGCCAGCGCGGCTGGCTGACCGCCGTCGACGACGGCCTGCTGCCCGTCGCCGAGGCGATCGAGGCGTTCGTGCTGGGCGGCGGCAAGCGGCTGCGCCCGGCGTTCGGCTACTGGGGTTACCGGGGCGCCGGCGGGGTCGACTCCGACCAGGTCGTCGCCACCCTGGCGGCGCTGGAGTTCGTGCAGGCCAGCGCACTGATCCATGACGACCTGATGGACCGGTCGGACACCCGGCGGGGCGAGCCGGCGATGCACAGGCGGTTCGCCGCCCGGCACCGTACGGCCGGCTGGGGCGGCGACGCGGACTCCTTCGGCGACGCCGCGGCGATCCTGCTGGGCGACCTGTGCCTGGTCTGGTCCGACGAGCTGCTGCACTCCTCCGGCCTGCCGCCGGCCACGGTGGCCCGAGCCCGGCCGGTCTTCGACGAGATGCGCACCGAGGTGACCGTCGGGCAGTACCTGGACGTGCTGACCCAGGCCACCGGGGACACCTCGCTGGACCGGGCGGCGAAGGTGGCCCGGTACAAGTCGGCGAAGTACACGGTCGAGCGCCCGCTGCTGCTGGGCGCCGCGCTGGCCGGCGCGCCGCCGGAGGTGCACGCCGCGTACTCGGCGTACGGGCTGCCGCTGGGTGAGGCGTTCCAGCTCCGCGACGACGTGCTGGGGGTGTTCGGCGATCCGGAGCGCACCGGCAAGCCGGCCGGCGACGACCTGCGCGAGGGCAAGCGGACGTACCTGGTGGCGGCGGCCCTGGAGACGCTCGACCCGTCCGGCCGGGAGGCGCTGCTGGCCGGGCTCGGCGCACCGGACCTGGACGCGGCCGGGGTGGACCGGCTGCGCGAGCTGATCACCACGAGCGGCGCGCTGGAGCGGGCCGAGCGGCACATCACCGCGCTGACCGAGAGCGCCCTGGCCGCGCTGACCGCTGTCGACCTGGACACCGAGGCCCGCCAGGCCCTGGTCGACCTGGCCATCGCCGCCACCCGCCGCCCCGCCTGACCGCCACCCCACCCCACCCCCACCCCCTCCCCCCTCCCCACCCGCCCCCGAAGCGGTCGATCATGAAGTTGGCGGCACTTTCGGAGATCGACTTCGCCGTCAACTTCATGATCGACGAGGGCGGGCGGGAGGGGAGGGGTGGGGTGGGGTGGGGTGGGGTGGGTCCGGGTGGGTGAGGGCTAGAAGGCGACGGCCTGGGCTCGGCGTTTGACCTCGCGGGCCAGGTCGCCGCCGAGGGCCACGGCGGGGGTACCGGGAAGACTGGGGTCCTCCCGGTAGAGCCAGCGCAGCGCCTCCTCGTCGTCGTACCCGGCGTCGGCGAGCAGGTTGAGCACGCCGGGCAGGTGCTTGAGCACGGTGCGGTTGGCCACCAGGTCGGCCGGGATCCGGCGGACGCCGTCGCGGCGCACCGCGATCAGTTCGCGGTCGCGGATCATCTGGTGCACCTTGCTGATCGACAGGTCCAGGCGCTCGGCCACGTCGGGCAGCGTCAGCCAGCCGGCCGGGTCGGCCGGTCCGGCCAGGTCGGGGCCGGTCTCGGCGGGTACGGAATCGGTCACCCGACCACCCTGCCACGTGCCCGCCGGACGCGGCGCACGGCACCCCGCACCGTGGCGGTCCCCCCGTGTCGCAACCCGGCGGTAGCATCCTGTTCTACCTTCACCCTTCCGACACATAGACTGCCTACCGATGGACACACAGGTCGCCGACACGTTGCTGGGCTCGCTGATCGAGGGGCGCTACCGCATCCGCGGGCGCGTCGCCCGTGGCGGCATGGCGACCGTGTACACCGCCACCGACGAGCGCCTGGAGCGCACCGTGGCGGTCAAGATCATTCACCCGACCCAGGCGCCGCAGGCCCGGGCCCGGATGGCCGGGTTCGTCGAGCGCTTCACCGACGAGGCGAAGACGATCGCCCGGCTCACCCACCCGAACGTGGTGGCGGTCTACGACCAGGGCATCCACGCCGGCCTGCCGTACCTGGTGATGGAGTACGTCCGCGGGCGCACGCTGCGCGACGTGCTCGCCGAGCGCCGCCGGCTGAACCCGGACGAGGCACTGGCGATCACCGAGCAGATGCTCGCCGCGCTCGCCGCCGCGCACCGGGCCGGCCTGGTGCACCGCGACGTCAAGCCGGAGAACGTGCTGGTCGCCGAGGTGCCCACCGGCGGCAGCCGCAACCTTGTCGACAGCGTGGTCAAGGTGGCCGACTTCGGGCTGGCCCGGGCCGTGGAGGCCAGCGCCGAGGACGAGAACGGCAACCAGCTCATGGCGACCGTGGCGTACGTGGCGCCGGAGCTGGTCACCCAGGGCCACGCGGACCCGCGGACCGACGTCTACTCGGCCGGCATCGTGCTGTTCGAGATGCTCACCGGCCGGGTGCCCTACGACGGCGACCGTCCGGTGGAGGTCGCCTGGCAGCACGTCGACCGGGACGTACCGGCGCCGTCGACGCTGGTGCCGACGCTGCCGCCGGCCCTCGACGCGCTCGTCGCCCGGGCCACCCGGCGGGATCCGGCCGGCCGCCCGGCCGACGCCGCGGCGCTGCTGAGCGAGGTGCAGGCGGTCCGCGACCAGCTCGGCGACCCGCAGGCGCACACCACCGTGCTGCCGCAGCTCAGCGACGACACCGCGGTGCTGAGCCAGCCGACCCAGATGGTGGCCGCGCTCCAGCCGGTCGAGCGCCCGGCGTGGGCCCGGCTGCCCGAGAGCGGCGCCGCGCAGCGCCCGCACCGGCGCCGCGCCGTCGAGGAGGACGTTCCGGGGACCGGGTTCGCCGCTCTGCGTACCCGGATCATGGGCTCACCGCGCGGGCGGCTGGCCGTCGCCGCGGTGGTCGTCGTGCTCGGCCTGGTCGCCGCCGGGGGTGGCTGGTGGTTCGGCGTGGGCCGCTACACGGTCGCGCCGCAGCTGGTGAGCCTGACCAAGGCCGACGCGGAGGCGCGGGCCGAGCGCGGCGGCTTCACGCTGCGGTACGCCGCACCGCGCTACGACGAGAACGTCCCGAAGGACACGGTGCTCGGGCAGGATCCCGGCTCGGCCGCGCGGATCGTCAAGGGCGGCACGATCACGCTGACCCTGTCGCTCGGTCCGGAGCGGCTGCCGGTGCCGGACGTGGTGGGCAAGGACTACGCGCTGGCCCAGGCCGAACTGGAGGGCGTCAACCTGGTCGTGGCCAAGGGCTCCTCCCGGTACGACGACGCCCTGCCGGCGGGTGTGGTGCTGGCCACCGATCCGAAGGTGGGCACAGAGGTCAAGCCCGGGGCGAAGGTGACGGTGATCCTCAGCAAGGGTCGCGCGCCGGTGACGGTGCCCAACCTGGTCGGCAAGAGCCTCACCGAGGCGCGCGCCATCCTCGCGCAGCTCGGGCTGAAGCCGGTGGAGAACGTCAAGGACTCCGACAAGCCGAAGGACGAGATCCTCGGCCAGAGCCCGGCCGACGGCACCGGTGTGGAGAAGGGCACCCAGGTCAAGCTGGAGATCAGCAAGGGCCCGCCGCAGGTGGCCGTGCCCCGGGTGATCGACATGCCGTGCCAGCAGGCCAAGCAGACGCTGGAGAGCCAGGGCTTCCCGGTCAACGTCCAGCTCAACCCGAACGGCATCGTCCGGATCCAGAACCCGGCCGAGAACACGCCGGTGCCGCCGGGTACGACGATCACGGTGACGTGCCTGTGAGCGGATGCGACGGCCGCCGCCGGGTGGGGTCGCACACCCCCACCTCCGGCGGCCTGGCCCGGGCGGCCCTGCCGTACGCGGACGCGGCCGGGTCCGAGGTGGTGCAGGTCTACGTCTCGAACTCGCGGGGCTGGGCGCTGCCGGCCGGGGACCCGGCGCAGGACGCGTCGTTCCGCGACGGGTGCGGCGAGCGCGGCCTGCCCGTGTTCATCCACGCGTCGCTGCTGGTGAACCTCGGCTCCCCCACCCCGGCGACTGTGACCCGGTCGGCCGAGACGCTGGCGCACGCGCTGCGGCGGGGCCGGGCGATCGGTGCCGAGGGCGTGGTGTTCCACGCCGGCAGCTCGGTCGACGCCGGTCACGCCGAGGCGGCCCTGCGGCAGGTCCGGGAGGCACTGCTCCCGCTGCTCGACGAGGTCGCGGCCACCGGCGGACCGATGCTGCTGGTCGAGCCGAGCGCCGGGGGCGGCCGGTCACTGGCGTCCCGGGTCGAACACCTCGGCCCCTACCTGGACACGGTCGACAGGCACCCGATGCTCGGGGTCTGCTTCGACACCTGTCACGCCTGGGCGGCCGGCCACGACCTTGCCGCCGAGGGCGGCATGACCGCCACGCTCGACACGCTGGTCGCGACAGTGGGCGCGGACCGGCTACGGCTGGTGCACGCGAACGACTCGAAGGACCTGTGCGGTTCCACCCGGGACCGGCACGAGAACATCGGCAAGGGCACCATCGGTGAGCCGGCGTTCGCCGAGCTGATGCGCCATCCGGCGACGGCCGGTGTGCCCGTACTGGTGGAGACCCCCACGGAGAAGCACGTCGGCCACGCCGCTGACATAGCCACCCTGAAGCGCCTCCACCCCTGACGGTTCCGCCCACGCGCCCCTCCCCCGCCGGACTCCGGCAGGGGCGCGGGGCGCGGCAGGGTGAGGGCGGGTCAGGCGCGCAGGGCGGTGTTCAGGATGGTGGCGGCGCGGTCGATCTGCGTGTCGGTGACGTCCAGGTGGGTGACCAGCCGGGCGGTACGCGGGCCGAGCACCGAGATCAGCAGCCCCTCCGCCCGCGCGGCCGCCGCCAGCGCGTGCGCGTCCAGCGGGTGCTTGGTCAGGTCCAGCGGCACGATGTTGGTCCGCACCGCCGCCGCGAGCACCCCGTGCGGGGCGATCGCCTCGGCCAGCCGGGCCGCCTTCACGTGGTCGTCGGCGAGCCGCTCGACGTGGTGCGCCAGCGCGTACCGGCCGGCGGCGGCCAGGATGCCGACCTGCCGCATGCCGCCGCCCATCCGCTTGCGCAGGAACCGCGCCCGGGCGATCTTCTCCGCGCTACCCACGATCAGCGAGCCGACCGGCGCGCCGAGGCCCTTGGAGAGGCAGACCGAGAGCGTGTCGAACAACACGCCGTACTCGGCCAGCGGCACCCCGTCGGCCACATGCGCATGCCAGATCCGCGCGCCGTCGCAGTGCAGGGCCACCCCGTGCTCGTCGGCGACCTCACGCATCCGCCGCAGCGTCGGCAGCGGGATCACCCCGCCGCCGCCCCGGTTGTGGGTCTGCTCCACCGCGATCGCCCGCGTGGGCACCGCGAAGTAGCCGTCCGGCCGGATCATCCCGGCCACCACGTCGGGGTCCAGCTCCGCGCCCACCGCCGGCCAGGTCCGCGAGGAGATCCCACCGTACGCGGCGGCGGCGCCCACCTCGTACGTGACCACGTGCGCGTCGGCGTCGCAGAGCAGCTCGTCGCCCGGCGGTACGTGCAGCTGGAGCGCGATCTGGTTGGCCATCGAGCCGCTCGGGGCGAACAGCGCCGCCTCGTGGTCGAACAGCGCGGCCACCTCGGTCTCCAGCGCGGTGACCGTCGGGTCCTCGCCGTAGACGTCGTCGCCCACCTCGGCGGCGGTCATCGCCTCCCGCATCCCCGGCGTCGGCCGGGTCACGGTGTCCGTCCGCAGATCGATCAGATTCCTCACATCACCCACGGAGCATCTCCGCCACCAGGAACGCCAACTCCAGTGACTGCTGGGTGTTCAGCCGGGGGTCGCAGGCGGTCTCGTACCGGTCGGGCAGGTCGAGGTCCTCGATGCCCTGGGCGCCGCCGAGACACTCGGTGACGTCCTCGCCGGTCAGCTCGACGTGCAGGCCACCCGGGTGGGTGTCCAGGCCGCGGTGCACCTCGAAGTAGCCGAGCACCTCGTCCACGATCCGGTCGAAGTGCCGGGTCTTGTAGCCGTTCGAGGACTCGTGCGTGTTGCCGTGCATCGGGTCGCACTGCCAGACGACCTTGGCGCCCGCCGCGGTGACCTTGGCGACGATCGGGGGCAGTGCGTCGCGTACCCGGTGGTTGCCCATCCGGCTGATCAGCGTGAGCCGGCCGGGGATGTTGTCCGGGTTGAGCTTCTCGCAGAGCTCGATCGCCTCGTCGGGGGTGGTCGTCGGGCCGAGCTTGACGCCGATCGGGTTGGCGATGCGGGAGATGAAGTCGATGTGCGCGCCGTCGATCTGCCGGGTCCGCTCACCGATCCAGAGGAAATGCCCGGACAGGCCGTACGCCTTGCCGTTGGAGATCCGGGTCAGCGCCCGGTCGTACTCCAGCGCCAGCGCCTCGTGCGAGCAGTGCAGCGTGACGGTGCGCAGCGCCTCGTCGTCGGTCATTCCGCAGGCCCGGATGAAGGCCAGCGCCCGGTCGATCTCGCGGGCGATCGCGTCGTAGCGTTCGCCGGCCGGGGACCGCCGGACGAAGTCCTTGTTCCAGTCGTGCACGGCGTGCAGGTCGGCCAGCCCGCCGGCCAGGTACGCCCGGAGCATGTTCATCGCGGCGGCCGAGTTGGCGTACGCCCGGATCATGCGCTGCGGGTCGGCGACCCGCGCCTCCGGCGTGGCCTCAAGGGAATTGATCATGTCGCCGCGGTAGGCGGGCAGGCCCCGGGCGTCGGTCGGCAGGGACCGGGGCTTGGTGTACTGGCCGGCGACCCGGGCGACCTTGACCACGGGCAGCGACGCGCCGTAGGTGAGCACGATGGCCATCTGGAGCAGCGTGCGGGCGTTGGCGAGCAGGTGGCTCTCGGTGTTGTCGGCGAAGGTCTCCGCGCAGTCACCGCCCTGGAGCAGGAACGCCTTGCCCTCGCAGACCAGCGCGAGCCGCTGCCGCAACTGGTCGACCTCGTAGGGCGCGACCACCGACGGCACCGTGTCCAGCACCCGGCAGACCTCGGCGACCTGGGCCGGGTCGTCCCAGGGCGGGGTCTGCGCGCGCGGCAGCTCCCGCCATCGGTCGAGGCCGAGGGCCGCGTCCTCGGCGGAGTCGGCGGTCGGGCGGCTGGTCTGCAGACCAGGGCTGCCCACGGCGGGGTGACTCAGCTGATGCCACTCATGGCGCATGAAGGAAAGCGTACGGCGACCGTCGCGATCACTCGCCGCCGAGGGGGATGGTTCCGGTCACTGGGAGGGAACCGGTGAGGGCGCCGTCGCCGGCGGCGCCGGCTCCGCCGGGTCGGCGGTCGCCTCGACCGCGCGCTCGCCGGGCACCTCGCCGGAGATGCACCAGTCCGCCCCGTTACGGGTGACGGTGAACAGCAACGACCGGGCGGCCTTGCGCGAGCCGGCGGCAACGGTGATCGAGGCGCTGACCTCCTGGCCGTTCGGGCCGGAGCGGACCTCGGTGATCGTCGCCTCGGGCACCGTGAAGTGGTCGGCGAAGTCGCCGTTCGGGCCGGTGGCGGCGGAGTCGAAGGCGGCGTGCATGGGCGCGCAGAGCTGGCTGCGGCCGGCGGCGGCGTCGCGGGCGGTGAGCGCGTCCAGGTACGCCTGCACACGTTCGCGGCTCTTGGCCGCCGCCTCCTCGGCCGGCGCCTTCCCGCTGGGCGGGGTGTCTCCGCCGTCCTGGCCGCCCGAGCCGCAGGCGGCCAGCGCCGCCGGCAGGAGCGCGAGGAGAGCGAGCCCGGCGAACCGGTCCCGGTGGCTGCGACCCATCTGTCCTCCCGTCGCGTTGACTCGTCGAGCGGCGAGTGTGCCACACCCGGCCCGCGTGGCCGGGTGACTCCCCATCCTGACCCGGATCGGCGCGCTCGGCCAGGACGGCACGCGGGCGGGGAGGGGCCGGTGCGGCCCCTCCCCGCCGGGTGGGTGGTGCGTCGGCCCTCGGCTCAGCCGAGACCGCCCTTGATGGCGCCGATCAGCTCACCGTTGCTGGTGTCACCGGAGAGCTCCCAGAAGAACGCGCCACCGAGGCCCTGGCTGTTGGCGTAGCTCATCTTCCCGCCGATGGTCGACGGGGTGTCGTAGCTCCACCAGTTGCTGCCGCACTTGGCGTACGCGGTGCCGCCGACGGTGCCGGTGGCCGGGCAGCTGTTCTTGAGCACCTTGTAGTCCTCGATGCCGGCCTCGTAGGTACCAGGTGCCGCGCCGGTGGCGCTGCCGCCGGGTGCGGCCTGGGTCACGCCGGTCCAGCCGCGTCCGTAGAACCCGACGCCGAGCAGCAGCTTGCTGGACGGTACGCCCTTGGACTTGAGCTTCTGGATCGCCGCGTCCGACCAGAAGCCCTGCTGCGGGATGCCGGCGTAGGAGTAGAGCGGCGAGTGCGGCGCGGTCGGCCCCTGGGCGTTGAAGGCGCCGAAGTAGTCGTACGTCATCGGCATCAGCCAGTTGAGGTTGTTCGCGGCGCCGGCGTAGTCGGTGGCGTCGATCTTGCCGCCGTTGCTGCCGTCGGCGGTGATCGCCGCGGTGACCAGGAAGCTGGAGCCGAACTTGCTCCGCAGGGCCGAGACCACGTTCTTGAACGCGTTCGGGCCGCTGCTGTCGCACTGGAGGCCGCAGGCGTTCGGGTACTCCCAGTCGACGTCGATGCCGTCGAAGACGTCCGCCCAGCGCGGGTCCTTGACCAGGGAGTAGCAGGAGTCGGCGAACGCGGCCGGGTTCTGCGCGGCCTGGGTGAAGCCGCCGGACCAGGTCCAGCCGCCGAAGGACCAGAGCACCTTCAGGTTCGGGTACATCTTCTTGAGCTTGCGCAGCTGGTTGAAGCTGCCGCGCAGCGGCTGGTCCCAGGTGTCGGCGACGCCGTCGACGCTGTCCGCCGCGGTGTACGCCTTCTCGTAGTCGGCGTAGCTGTCCCCGATGCTGCAGCGGCCGCCGGTGGTGTTGCCGAAGGCGTACAGGATGTGGGTCAGCTTCGCGGCCGAGCCGCTGGTGTGGATGTTCTTGACGTGGTAGTTGCGGGCGTAGACGCCCCACTCGGCGAAGTAGCCGACGATCTTCTTGCCGCCGGGCGGCGGCGTGGTGGGCGGCTGCGTGGTCGGCGGGGCGGTCGTCGGCGGTGCCGTGGTGGGCGGCGCGGTGGTCGGCGGCGCCGTGGTGGGCGCGGTGGTCGTCGGCGTGCCGCCGCCGGTGCAGGAGCCGCCGTTGATCGTGCAGCTCACCGGCGCCTTGTACGCGCCGGTGCCGTTGTAGCCCCAGCTGAAGCTGGCGCCGGGGGCGAGCGTCGACGCCCAGCTCTTGTTGACCGCCACGTAGCGGTCACCGCTGCGGGTGATGTCGGCGTCCCAGGAGCTGCTGATCGAGGTGCCGGAGGGCAGCGTGAACTCGATGCGCCAGCCGTTGACGGTGGAGCTGGTGCCGTTGGTGACTGTCACCCGTCCCTCGTGGCCGGTCCCCCAGTCCTGCACCTTGGCGAACGTGGCGGTGACGCTGCCGGCGGCCGACGCGGTGGTCATGGGCACCGCGGCGACCGCGAGCGCGACCACGGCGCCGGTGGCCCACAGGGCCCGGCGGAGCGATCTCTTCATACGGCGTCCCTCCAATAGTTAGGAAACTTTCCAAATTGATTGCTGAGACGCTACTCACGCCGTCACCACTTAGTCAAGATGTCGATGCATCGATTTCACGGGTGGCGCGGGACGGTGGGCGCCAAGGCCCGTAGCCTCGTCCCATGACCGTTTTCGACGTCCAGATCGACGCCCTCACCGGCGGCCCGGCCGACCTCGGCGGCTACCGCGGCCGCGCCCTGCTCGTGGTCAACGTGGCCTCCCGCTGCGGCCTCACCCCGCAGTACACGGGCCTTCAGGAACTCGCCGACACGTACGCCGGACGCGGGCTGACCGTGCTCGGGGTGCCGTGCAACCAGTTCGCCGGCCAGGAGCCGGGCAGCGCCGCTGAGATCGAGGAGTTCTGCCAGGTCAACTACGGCGTGACGTTTCCGCTGACGGAGAAGGTCGACGTCAACGGGCCCGACCGGCACCCGCTCTACGCGGAGCTGGTGTCCACGCCGGACGCCGAGGGGCACACCGGCGACGTGCGCTGGAACTTCGAGAAGTTCCTCGTCGCGCCGGACGGCACGGTGGCCGCCCGGTTCGGCCCGCAGGTCACGCCCGAGGATCCTGAGCTGCGCGCGGCGATCGAGAAGGTCCTGCCGGCCTGACGGGCACACCGCCGCCGGGCACGGCGAAGCGGCACGCTCCCGCGGGGAGGCGTGCCGCTGCCGCGGACCGGGTCAGCCGGCGGCGGACCGGAAGACCGGGTAGTAGCCGCCGGACTGCCCCGCGGCCGTCGGGTGGTACGACTTGCTCAGGCTCAGCACGTTCAGCGCGTGCAGCCACTTGGTCCCGCCGCTGCACAGCTGGTGGCCGACGAAGATGGAGCGGACGTCGGCGAATTTGAAGCCGGCCGAGACGGCGGCCGTACGGGTGATGTCGTCGAGCAGGTTGATGCCCTCGTTGATCTTCGCCCGGGACGTCGCGCTGAGCCCGACGCAGGTGGTGCCGAGCTGGTAGAAGACCGGGTAGCCGACCACCACGACGCGGGCCGAGGGCGAGCGGCTCTTGATGCCGTTGTAGACGTTGGCGAGGCGGCCCGGCATCGAGGTGCGGGCCACGTTCATGGCGGACTGCACGGCCGCCACGCACTGGGTCTCCCCCTGGAGCACGCAGGTGCTCATGATGTTGGCGAAGCCGACGTCGTTGCCGCCCACCGTGACGCTGACCAGCGTGGTGGTGGAGGAGAGCGCGGAGAGCTGGCTGTTGATGACGTCCGCCGTGGTGGCGCCGGAGCAGGCGACCGAACGGTACGACGCGGGCTTGATGTTGGCGTTGTAGAGCGCCGGATAGGCGTTCGTACTGCGTAGGCAGTTACCGCTCTCGGACGTGTAGCTGTCGGCGCCGACGCCGGAGGCGTACGAGTCGCCGAGCGCGACGTAGCGGTCGGACGGGGCCGCCTGGGCGGGGGCGGCCAGAGACAGGGTGACCCCGACCGAGGCGGCCAGGGTCAGGGCGAGGGTGGCAAGACGGGATCTCCGCACGTCGCACTCCTGGGGGCGTGAAGTGGTGGTGAGAGATAGATATCAATAAGATCACAGCGCATGGAAGATCACCGATTTGCGGCCGGGCGCGTATAGCGACTTACGCCTACAAATCGTTGCCGGTTTCGCGGAGCGGGCTGAAGGATTGTTCCGCCGGGATCGTCAGCCGCATCGCCGGGTCGGCGGTCTCCCGGAAACCCAGGGCACGGTAGAGCGGCCGACCGGCCGCCGAGGCCCGCAGGTCGATCCGGCGCACGCCCCGGTCCCGGAACCAGGCCAGCAGTGCGCTGCGGCCAGCCACGGGTCCGGCTCGGCCAACCAGGCGCGCAGATTGTCCCGGGCCACGTCCTGCCAGCGGCCCGGCGGCGTCGGCGCGCCGCTCATGCCGGCGAGCATCAGCCCTCGCAACCGGACCAGTTCCCCGGCGTCCGACGGCACGGCGCGGCGCGCGTCACCCACTGTGCGGGGTCAGACCGGGCGGCGGCCGGCGAATCCGCACTCGACCCGGTGGTACCACCTGATGTCGGTGTCCCCCTCCAGCCAGCACCACAGCACCGCCCGGCCGTCGCGCTCACCGGGGAAGTCGAGCAGCACCGGGGCGATCCCCTTGACCGCGATGTCGTGCTGGTGGAACTCGTCCACCACCACGTGCAGCCGCGCCTCCAGGGCCTTCACCTCGGCGAGCCCGCCGAGCGCGCTGACGCCGTGGTCGGCCAGATCGACACGCAGCTCGGCCAGGTCGGCCCGCAGCCGGATCAGCTCGTCGACGCGCGGCCGCAGCGTGGCCACCAGGTGTCGCGCCTGGGCGAGAGTGAACACCGGGCCAGTATGCGGCACGACCGGTGTCGTCCGGGTCACCGCTCACCCGCACGTCGACCGTCGGGGCCGGGACGGGACGGTGCGCCTGGAATGGCCGCGGGAGACCAGACGACACCGGCAGCCTCCCGCACCTCGGCCTGCCAGGCGCGCAGGGCCCGCTTGATGCGGTCGTTCTCGTCCCGGGCGTCGTCGAGCAGCCGGGTCCGCTCCCCCAGTTCGTAGACGAGCCGGTGCAACAGCGCGTCGACGTCGTCGGTCCGGTAACCGCGCCGCCCCAGTGACGTGCGGGGCAGCTCGACCGCGCTGAGCCGGTCCGCGGTGAGCGGGCCGGCCAGCGCGTTGCGGCTGTGATAGACGCCCATCAGACGCCGAACCCGTCCGGCAGGTGGATCCGCTCGGCCGGCACCCCACCGGCGAGCAAGCGCAGCCGCGACCCGGCCACCATCAACGGTGGCCCGCACAGGTAGACCTCCTGACCGGGTCGCCAGTGGTCGAGCGCGACGGTGAGCGCATCACCCTGCTCTCCCGCCTCCGCCACCGGATCGTGCGAGAACGCGGGCACGACGGTCAGCCAGTCGTTGCTGCTCTGAAGCTTGTCGAGGCTGATCGGGTCGTAGAGGTCGGCGAGGGTACGGGCGCCGACCACCACTGTGACCCGGCGACCGGCCGGCGCGGCGGCGACCTGCTCGACCAGGGCGCGCAGCGGCGCCAGCCCGGTCCCCCCGGCGACGAGCAGCAGGTCCGCCTTCGACGCCGGGTCGAGGGTCAGGCCGGTCGACCGGGGCGGGCCGAGCCAGATCCGGTCACCGGGGCGTACCCGGTGCACGAGCGTGCGGGAGACGGCGGCGACGGCACGGACGTGGAGTTCGACGGTGCCGTCGGCGCGCGGAGCGTTGGCCGGCGAGTACCAGCGCCACCGGCCGGGCCGGCGCTCGGCGCAGACGGGCAGCGCCTGGCCGGGCCGGAACGTCAGGCGGCGCCAGGGGCGCACGGTCACCACGGCGATGCCGTCGGCGGCCCGGTCGTGGTCGACGACCTGCGCCGGCCACCAGGGCGGGCCGTCGTCGGCCTGCTCGACCGCACGGCTCACCGCCGCCGTGGCCCGCCGGGCGGCCCCTGCCCAGGCCGCCACCAGTTCCGGTGTCAACCTCACCTGCCGGGACACCGTCGCGACGAGCGCGGCCACGACGGTGAGCTGGTGCGGCAGCAGCCGGTAGCGGCGACAGGCCCGGCCGAGCACGGTCAACAACGCCGCCCGCCCGGCCGGGTCGTCGCCACCGCTGACCAGCCGTCCGAATGCGGCGAGGAACACCGCCGCCTCCCGCTCCGGCAGCGTCCCGGGGCAGCGCTCCTCGACCGCGCACCAGAAGTGGTCGGCCGCCTCGCGGGCGTACCGCATGGTGACGGACCACGACGCAGCGAGGGCGGCGGTCACGAGCCGGCCTCGTCCGAGAAGGCCCGCCGGGCCGCTGTCACCGAGCCTGCCGGCACGTCGAGCGCCCAGAGCACCCCGGCCAGGTAGTCGACCACGCGGTGGTGCTGCGCCTCGGTCAGGCCCAGGCCGCGCCATGCCTCGGCCGTTGGCCGGGCGATGTCGCCCGCCGGTCCGCCGAGCGCCACCGTGAGGGTGAGCGCCAGGTGTCCGGCGAGCCGGGCCCGATCAACCCCGACGAGGTACGGCGCCAGCTCCGCGTCCGCCGCCACCAGCCGCAGCCACCGGGCCACCGCCTCACGCACCGCCGCCGACCCGGGCCAGCTCTCCGTCGGGTACGCCCCGAGCCCGGTCACGCCCACGGCCAGGCGCCCGGGTCGCCGGCGGCGACCAACTCGTCCACGCGCTCCTCGGTGAGCCCGGCCGCCTGCAACGTGCTGCGGCCCCAGCGGGCCAGCCGGCACGGATGCGGCACCCGCTCACTGCGACACAGTGGACCCGCCGGCCACCGCTCCGGCACATGCACCGCCACCGCGCGTACGGCCAACACCACGTCCTCGTCGCTGACCGGGGTGAACACCGGGAAGTCGTCCAGCACCGCCGCCATGAAGAGCCCTTCCGTCGAGAGTCGGAGCGGCGCCGGGGCGGGCGGGGACGGCGGACGCGCTCGGGTGACGCCCCGCCGGAGCCCAGCACCCGCCCCGGGCCATGCGTCCACCCTCGCCAGCTTGCGGCTCATCGGGTACGACTACGCTCTGCACTTGCGCTGTACCAGCTCTGAAGTCGAGCCGCTAAGCTGCTGGCAGCCGGTCTCGACGCACTCGGAGGCGAGCCGATGACGACCGTGCAGAAGTGGACCGGCCGGGAGACCCGGATGCTGCGCCACGCGCTGCGAATGAGCATCCGCGACTTCGCCGAACACCTCGGCGTCAGCGAGCGCACCGTCTCGAAGTGGGAGGCCGGCCGGGAGGCGGTGCAACCTCGACCGGAGATCCAGGCCGCGCTCGACACCGCGCTCGCGCGGGCGGGGAACGAGGTTCATCGGCGATTCCGGTCAGGCTTGGGATTGGCAGATGCCGCCGAGCTGCGGCAAGGTGCTGCCGATATCCAGGCGGAAGGGAACGGTGGCACCTCAATAGCGGACGTCACGGCGGTTTTCCGCAATCGGGCGGAGCTCTCTGCGCACCTGCCTGCGGATCGCATCCTGGACGGCGCCCGAAAGGTTCGAGCGATGGGACTCTCCCTGAACCTGCTGTGCCAGCACTACCCCGATCACCGCTGGCGTCAGCTCATCGAAGGCGGCGCACAGGTCCGATGCCTGTTCCTGGATCCTGACGGCTCGGCGATCCAAGCCAGGGAACGTGAGGAGAGCTTCCCGGCCGGCCAGCTCGCGGCACTGACGAAGCTCAACATCGAGACGATGTTGCGGGTGCGTGACCGCCTGTCGGGCGACCTGTACGGCAACGTGCAGCTCGCCCTCTACGACGAGACGCTTCGGTTCAACGTGCTCCTCATCGACGACCTCTGCCTTGCCCAGGCATACCTGCCCGCGAGCCGAGGGGTCGACTCTCCGACCTTCGTGATGCGACGCCGAGAACCCACGACGGGGTTGTACCCGGTGTATGAGCAGATTTTCGACTCTCAGTGGGAGCGGAGCCGGCAACTGTGACCTCGTACCGTGAGCTGCTGCCGGTCGCCCTCGATGCTGTTGGTCGGGCAGCCACCTTCATGCGCCGCCAGGCACCGGTCACCTCTACCAGTAAAGGCGACCGCGATCTCGTCTCGGATGTCGACTACGCGATTGAGCGAGACCTTCGATCGTTCCTGCGCGATGCGACACCCGGCATCGCCTTTCTCGGGGAGGAGGAGGGAGTCAGCGGCACCGGGGATTTGCAGTGGACGCTTGATCCGGTCGACGGAACGATCAATTTCGTGCGCGGTATCCCCTTGTGCGGCATCTCCCTCGGCTTACTCCACGGAACACGTCCAGCCCTCGGCGTCGTGGACCTACCCTTCCTCGGTGCTCGATACTGGGCCGCCGAAGGTTGTGGGGCATTCGCGAACGGCGATCCGGTCAAGGTGAGCGACACCACCAGCCTGGACGAAGCCGTCGTAGGGATCGGCGATTTCGCCGTCGGAGCGGATGCCGCGAACAAGAATCGGATCCGGCTGGCACTTATGGCGCGGCTCGCCGAGACCGTGCAGCGCGTGCGGATGAGTGGATCAGCCGCAGTGGATCTCGTCTGGTTGGCGGAGGGGAAGATCGACGCCGCCATCACCCTCTCCAACCACACCTGGGACATGACAGCCGGGGTGGCCATCGCCCGTGAGGCGGGAGCCGTCGTCGTCGACATCAGTGGGGCCGAGTACAGCGCCGAGTCGACGACTACCCTCGCGATCACCCCTGGGCTGGTCGGTCAGATGTTGCCGCACCTGCGGGAGAACGAGACGGCGTGAGCCGATGACGACTGTGGCAGAGGTCGCCCGGGGCGCTCGCTCTGACTCGTCATGAGAGGGCCACATGGACATCGATGAGGCGAAATGCGAGGTGCGTGAGACCATTTGGTCACGGTTGGAACAGGCTGCCCAGGCGCTACCCCCTGGCGCGTACGGGCGCATCCCCGACTTCGTTGGAGCCAAGCGGGCCGCAGAACGGCTTACGGCGCATGACGCTTGGCGCAGCGCCCGCGTCATCAAGTCCAACCCGGACAAGGCTCAACTTCCGGTGAGGCTGGGAAAGCCTCAGCTCCCAGAAGATCGGCTCCATTCCGGTCCTCAGGGCATCAGCCGCTGTTGATTGAGTGGCACCAGAACGATCCCACACAGGTCACGAGGGCCTGTCGTGACTTTCTCCGGTGAGCTGTCCGCCGGCATCGGTCGACGGACCGTCAGGACTGGACGCGTTCCGCCTCCTGCACGAACGTGTCGCTCCGCCTGGCCCCCATCCGGTCCAGCTCGTCCAGCACCGCCCCCACCCCGTCCGCACCCACCAGCACGGTGACGCGCAACCGGGCCGACAACGGCTGGTCCTGCCAGTAACCACGCGGCAGCAGGCTCGCCTGCGGCGTCGTCGTCGCCACGGCGGCGTCGCTGACGATGACCGAGATCGCGCCCGCGCGCAGCAGCGCGTCGCGCAGGTCGGCGCTGTTCGCGGCCGGGTCCGGTTCCAGCAGCGCGGTGACCAGCCGTACCCGCTGGCCGGGCGGCACGGCCGGTTCGCCGGCCGGCGCCGCTCCGGTACGACGGCGGGGTGCGCCGGGCGCGGTCAGGCTGGTGACGCCGCCGAGGTGGTAGGCGTCGGCGCCCTGTTGCGCCTGGTCCAGGCGTTCCTGGTCAGCCGGCGGCACGCGCAGGCCGATGAGCGCCTGCACCCCGGCGGCGATCAGCCAGGTCAGGACGAAGGAGAACGCGACCACGCTGACCACGCCGACGAGCTGGCGCCACAGCAGGCCGCCTCCGCCGCCGAGGAACAGCCCGTCGGCGCCGAGCGGGTTGACGCCGCGGTTGCCGAACAGGCCGAGCAGGAGCGTGCCGAGCATGCCGCCGACGAAGTGCACGGCGAGCACGTCGAGCGCGTCGTCGAGGCGCAGCAGGTACTTCAGTTTCAGCGCGAAGTGGCAGACCAGGCCGGCCAGCGCGCCGATCGCGACGGCCGACGCCGCGTTGACGTACCCGGCGGTCGGCGTGACAGTGGCGAGGCCCGCGACCGCGCCGGAGACCGCGCCCACGACGGTGCTGTGTCCGTCAGTGACGCGTTCCAGCGCCAGCCAGACGAGCATCGCCGCAGCGGCGGCCAGGTGCGTGTTGAGGACGGCCTGGGCGGCGAGGCCGTTGGCCTGGAGGCCGTCGCCGCCGTTGAAGCCGAACCAGCCGAACCAGAGGATGCCGGCGCCGACGATGGTCAACGGGATCGAGTTCGGTGGTGCGGCGGTGTGCGGCCAGTCCCGGCGCCGGCCGACGACGAGCAGGACGGCGAGGACGGCGGCGCCGGCGCTGGCGTGCACGACCAGCCCGCCGGCCCAGTCCTGGGTGCCGAACTTGGCGAGCCATCCGCCGGGGTGCCAGAGCCAGTGCGCGATCGGCGCGTAGACCACTATCGACCAGACCGCGAGGAACAGCACCCAGCCGCCGAAGCGCAGCCGGCCGGCGGTGGCGCCGGTGACGAGCGCCGGTGTGATCACCGCGAACATCATCTGGAACAGGACGAACGCCAGCGTCGGGATGGTGATCCGGCCGTCGACCACGTGCAGGTTGGGTGCGGGCGGCACCTTCAGGTCGGTGAGCCCGAACAGTTCCAGGTTGCCGAAGAGTCCGCTGCCGGCGTCGTCGCCGAAGGCGATGGTGTAGCCGACGAGCACCCAGGTCAGGCTGACCACGCCCAGCGCGATCATGTTCTGTTGCAGCATCGCCAGGACGTTGCGGGTGCGGACCATGCCGCCGTAGAACGCGGCGAGTCCCGGCGTCATGAACAGGACGAGGCCGGCGCAGACCAGCACCCAGGCGGTGTCACCCGCGTTCGGAGCGGACACGGTTTCCCTCCTTCTCTCGCAGGTGGACGGAGTCGCGGACGGTGTGCATCACGGTGTCCTTGACCCGATCGTGGTTGGGCACCGGCGCGAAGTGCCGGTCCGGCAGCAGCAACAGCCAGGTGGCGATGTTGAACGGCCCGGTCAGCACCGGGATGCCGAGCGGCGTGAGCATGGTGGTCAGCGCCATCTGCACGAACAGCGTCAGCGCGATGCCGAACAGCGTGTAGACGGTGACCAGCGCGCCGGGGCGGTGCGCCACAGCGCCCACCACGATCGCGGTCAGCACCGCGTTGAAGGCGAACAGGCCCTTGTCCAGGGACGCACCGTCGGCGCCGAACCAGAGCGCCAGCAGTGTCGCGCCGACGGCGCCGATCACCGCGAACAGCGCCGACCACCGGGAGTTGATCAGCAGGGCGATGAGGATGAGCAGGCCGGTGACCCAGCTCTCGATCAGGTAGACCTGGGACACGCCCTTGAAGAAGACCGGGATGAGGCCCCAGTCGAACGTGCCGCCGGTCAGCGATCCCTCGCCGGGGAACTTCGGGGTCAGCTTGGTGAGCACCGTGAACCTGTCGAACTGGTACGCCGCCATCAGCAGGAACCAGGTCGTGAGCACGAACGGGAACGTGTAGGCGGTCAGGTTCCAGCGTTTGAAGACGGCGTTGAGGGCGAGCGTGACCACCACCGTGCCGATCGCGCCGAGCACGAGGTAAAGCCACATCAGCGGACGCTGGTCGAGGAACGTGGGCACCGCGAGGCCGGTCAGCAGCGGACTGAAGCCGAACAGGCCCTTGCGCCAGCTGGACATGTCGACCCGCAGCGCCAGCGCGGTAGCGGTGCCGACGACCAGGCCGAGCACGCCGCCGCCGAACACCCGGGGCGTCCCGTTCTCGAACGCGCCCCAGGCGAGCGCGATCAGGATGAGCAGGCCGCTGAGCGGATTGTTCTGGAGCACCACCTGCGCGGCGCCGCGCAGGCTGGCGTCGACGAACCCGGCCGCCGGGTTCCGATCGGCCAGATGGCGCCAGCCACGTCCGATGTCGGCCATGTCGCTGTTCTCCTCGCCTCAACGCCAGCTGAAGACCGGCGGGAAGGTGCAGCCGGTCACCTCTTCGCGGGCGGCAGTGCAGAACGCGCGTACCGCGGCGCGGACCGGTTCGGTCTCCTGACCCAGCACCTTGAACACCAGGCCGGCGTCGTTCGGCAGCCGGCTGACGGCGGTGGCCAGCGGTGTCTGCTCGTCCCACACCGGCGTCGCGGTCCGCTCGAACACCCTTGCCGCCCGGTCCGGGTCGGTGAGCAGCACGACGTTGCCGAAGACGTGGAAGCGGTCCATCATCCCGATCCGCGACACCGGGAACCGCCCGGGAGTGATGACGAACTTCTCGACGAACAGCGGCCGTCCGTCGGGCCGCTGCGCCCGCAACGTGGTGGAGAACAGGTCGTACGCGAAGATCTCGCCGTCGCGGTAGTACTTGCGGCCGGGCTGGAGCACCTCCGCGTACAGCATCGTCGCGGTCTCCGGCAGCCGGACCAGCGTGTCGGAGACGAACCGGCTGCGCCGGAACGGGATCACCGGTTCGGGCAGGAACTCCAGGTAGGCGTCGTCGGCCAGGGTGAAGCTCTGGGTCTGGGTGCCGTAGTTGGCGTCCATTTCCTGGATCTTGGTGGCGGCCTGGGTGACCAGGTGCGCCTGCGCGCCCGGCCCCAGGTCGACGTCGATGCGCAGCCGGTCGCCCTGGAGCACGCCACCGGAGGTGGTGAGGATCATGACGCAGGGCAGGCCCGGCATCTCCTCGTCCCAGTACAGCGCGCGCTGCACCAGCAGCGGCGACTGCCGGAAGACGTCGCGCAGGATGGTCCGGTCCTCGCGCCGCTCGAACCCCAGCCGGAGGATGCCCACCTTGCCGTTCGCGGCGGCCGGCAGCTGCGCCGGCTGGTCCTGGTACGGCGCGAGTTCCCGGACGGAGTCCAGAGTGGTCATGCGAGCACTTCGGCGTCGAACAGCGCGTTGCGGCGGACCAGGTCCACCAGGTCGTCGATGCCCTCGCCGGTCTTGCAGTTGGTGAACACGAACGGCTTGCCGCCGCGCATCAGCTCGGCGTCGCGGGCCATCACGTCCAGGTCGGCGTCGACGTACGGGGCCAGGTCGGTCTTGTTGATCACGAGGATGTCGGACTTGGAGATACCCGGGCCGTTCTTGCGCGGGATCTTGTCGCCGGCCGCCACGTCGATCACGTAGATGAAGTAGTCGACGAGGGCGGGGCTGAAGGTGAGCGTGAGGTTGTCCCCGCCGCTCTCGATGAGCACGACGTCGCTGTCCGGGAACCGCGCCTCCATGTCCTCCACCGCGGCGAGGTTCATGCTGGGGTCCTCGCGTACCGCGGTGTGCGGGCAGGCGCCGGTCTCGACGCCGACGATGCGCTCCTCCACCAGCACGCCGGTCAGGGCGCGGCGGACGTGCTTGGCGTCCTCGGTGGTGACCACGTCGTTGGTGATGACCAGGATGCGCAGGCCCTGCTCGACCAGGCGGGGCACGACGGCCTCGATGATGGCCGTCTTGCCGCTGCCCACCGGGCCGCCGACGCCGATCCGACTCGCTGATTTCATCTCTGGAAAGCCCTTCAGGTGGGTGAGCGCTCAGCTCATGAACATGCGTACGTGTGCGTGCTGGTGCGCGCCGGCCAGCACGTCGAGGTGCGGCGCGAAGCTCTGCATGTCGTCGAGCCCGGCGGTGCGCACCTCCTCGTAGTCCTCGCCGACCCGCTCGTTCACCGCGAAGAGGATCGACTGGGTGTCGAGGTGGTCCACCCGCATCAGCCGGACCGCCGCGCCGAGCACCATGGAGGCCGCGCCGTACTGGTGGGCGGCGAACGCGTCCGCCTCGCCCACGCCGAGTTCGGCGAAGAGCACGCCGAGCGCGACCGGGTAGGTGACCGGGACGCCGCCACCGCTCTCCGCGACGCGCTTGCGCAGGAGGGACTCCCCCACCACCCGTTCGGCGGCCTCGGCCAGCTTGCGCCCCATGCGGACGGTCATGGTCCGCGTCTCTTCGTTGATCTTGCGCAGGTGTACGGCCTCGTCGGCCGCCCGGATCCGGTCGAGGTCACCGGCGCGGGCGGCGCGGTGCGCCACGAGCAGCGCCACTCCGTCTCCGGTGGCGGCGGCGCGCGTGACGGTACGCACGAACTCCTGCAACGTGGTCCGGTCGTGCACCGCCCCCTGTTCGACCGCCGTCTCCAGCCCGTTGGAGAAGGAGAACGCGCCGACCGGGAAGACCGAGTCGCCGAACTGGAGCAGCTTCAGGGCCTCGGTCACCGTGGACACCCGGCCCTCAGTTCAGGTCGGCGGGCAGGTGCGTGTGCGGGGTCGAGTCGGCCCCGCCGAACAGGCGCCGCGACTCGTGCGGGGCCAGGTACGCGATGATCTCGGTGCCGGGGATGAACTCGTGGGTGAGGCCGGTGAACGCGTGCGTGCGCATCACCGAGTCCATCACCTTGCGGTCCACGGTGAGCGGGACGTACATCTTGGTGCCCTTCACCACCGCCGGCCAGTGCTGGTTGCCGATCGCGTGGCCGAGTTCGACGGCGGAGCGGATCACCATGTCCAGCGACTCGCCGTGCAGCGTGTCGAGGTGCACGACCATGACCTCGCCGAGCGCGATCCGGGCCACCACGGCGGTCGCGGTGGCGTCGTCCCACGCGAGCACGTCACCGTCGCGCAGCCGTACGCCGCGGGCCAGGGACAGCGCCAGTTCGGTGCCGAGGCTCGTGGTCCGGCGCAGCCGGCTCTTCTGGGCGTCCCACTGGTCGAGGACCAGGTCGTCGACCTTGGCCTCCCGGAGCCGCTCGGTCCAGGCCGGCTCGTTCACGTTGCCGAGTACCGTTTCGACGAGCATGTGTTCTCCTTTCACGCGACCCCGCCGCCGGCCCGGCCGGGAGCGGGCGCCGCGCCGGGTCAGCTGAAGAAGTAGAGCTGGCTGAGGGGGAGGTTCTTGGCCGCCGGCACTGTCGCGTGCACGCCGTCCATCTTCACGGCGAAGGTCTCCGGGTCGACCTCGAGCTTCGGCGTACGGTCGTTGCGCACCATGTCGCGCTTGGTCAGGTTGCGGCAGCCGTAGACCGGGATGACCTGCCGTTGCAGGCCGAGCTGTTCGGCCACACCCGACTCGTGCGCGGCGCGGGACACGAACGTCACGCAGTTCTTGGCGACCTGCGAACCGGTGGCGCCGAACATGGGCCGGTAGTAGACCGGCTGCGGGGTGGGCAGCGAGGCGTTCGGGTCACCCATGATCGACCAGGCGATCATGCCGCCCTTGAGCACCATCTTCGGCTTCGTGCCGAAGAACGCGGGCTCCCAGAGCACCAGGTCGGCGAGCTTGCCGGGGCTGACCGAGCCGATGACGTGCGAGACGCCCTGGGTGATCGCCGGGTTGATGGTCATCTTGGCGACGTAGCGCAGGACGCGGAAGTTGTCGTTGGCGTCGGAGTCCTCGGCCAGCTTGCCACGGACGTTCTTCATCTGCCCGGCGAGCTGGACGGTGCGCAGCCAGGTCTCGCCCACCCGGCCCATGGCCTGCGAGTCGCTCTGCATCATCGAGATGACGCCCTCGTCGAGGAGCACGTCCTCGGCGGCGATGGTCTCGGTGCGGATGCGGCTCTCCACGAAGGCGACGTCCGAGGGCACCTTCGGGTTGAAGTTGTGGCAGACCATGATCATGTCGTACAGCTCGGACTGGCTGTTGATGCCGTACGGCACCGTCGGCGTGGTCGAGGCGGGCAGCACGTTCATCTGGCCGGCGACCTTGATGATGTCCGGTGCGTGCCCGCCGCCGGCGCCCTCGGTGTGGAAGGTGTGGATGGTGCGGCCCTCGAACGCGGCGATGCTGTCCTCGATGTAGCCGCTCTCGTTGAGCGTGTCGGTGTGGATGCTGATCTGGACGTCGTACTCGTCGGCGACGGCCAGGCAGGACCGGATCACCGCCGGCGGCGCGCCCCAGTCCTCGTGGATCTTGAAGCTGGGCACCCCGGCCATGATCTGCTCGACGAGCGGCGCCCGGCCGCTGCTGTTGCCCTTGCCCAGCAGGCCGATGTTGATCGGCAGGTTCTCGAAGGCCCGCATCATGTTGTGGATGTTCCAGGGGCCGGGCGTGATGGTGACGCCGTTGGTGCTGTCGCTGGGACCGGTACCGCCGCCCCACAGGGTGGTGACGCCGTTGCTGAGCGCGGCGTACACCTGCTGCGGGGTGACCAGGTGGACGTGCGCGTCGATGCCGCCGGCGGTCAGGATCAGGTGCTCGCCGGAGATCGCGTCCGTGCCCGGCCCGGTCACCAGGCCCGGGGTCACCCCGTCCATGATGTTGGGGTTGCCGGCCTTGCCGATCCCGGCGATCCTTCCGTCCTTGATCCCCACGTCCGCCTTGACCACGCCGAGCAGCGCGTCCACGATGGTCACGTTCGTGATCACCAGGTCCACCACGCCTTCGGCGCTGGTGGCCTGGCTGGCACTGCCCATGCCGTCGCGCAGGGTCTTGCCACCGCCGTACATGACCTCGTCACCGAGGACCCGCAGGTCCTTCTCGATCTCGATGTAGAGGTCGGTGTCACCCAGACGGATCTGGTCGCCCGTGGTCGGGCCGTACATTCCGGCATATTCCTGCCGTGAGATCTGACTCATGCGTTGTCGCTCCAGCTCTGGCGCATCTGAGAGTGGCCGGGCTACTTGCCCTTGCCCTTGCCCTTGCCCTTGCCTTGGTCCTGGCCCTTGCCCTGGTCCTGCTGCTGCGACGTGGTCTTGAAGCCGCGCGTCTGGGCCTGGTGGAGCGCCTCGGCCCGGTCCGGCCGGTAGCCGGGGATCGGCCCGTCGCCGGTCCAGCCCTGGACCAGGCCGTTGAAGCCGTACACCCGCTGGGAGCCGCCGTACGGGACGAGCTGGACGGTCTTGCGGTCGCCGGGCTCGAACCGGATCGAGGTCGTGGCCGGGATGTTCAGCCGTTTGCCGAACGCCGACGGGCGGTCGAACTCCAGGAAGCGGTTGGCCTCGAAGAAGTGGAAGTGGGAACCGACCTGGATGGGGCGGTCACCGGTGTTGTGCACGACCACCTCGGTCACCGGCCGCCCGGCGTTGAGTTCCAGAGGTTGGTCGCTGAGCTTGTAGCCGCCGATGGGCCGAAGGTGCTTGGAGTTCGGTCCCGGGTGTTGCTTCGCCATGTCGCCCCCGCTCTGCCGGAGACCGTGGCCTCCGGTCGCTGCTCTACTGAATGGGTGAGTGGACGGTGATCAGCCGTGACCCGTCGGTGAAGACCGCTTCGACCTGGAGCATCGGGATCATGTCCGCCACGCCGGGGATCACGTCGTCGGCGGTGAGCACGTGGCTCGCGTCGTTCATGACCTCCTCGACGGTCTTGCCCTCGCGCGCGCCTTCGAGCGCCGCGGCACAGATCACCGCCACGGCCTCGGGGTGGTTGAGCTTGACCCCGCGCGCCTTGCGGGCGTTCGCGACCATCGCCAACGAGTGGATCGTCAGCTTGTCGAATTCCTTCGGCGTGAGATGCACTTCGCGATCCCTTCGTCCGCACCGTCTGTACGGTTTCAGCTACTCCGTCACGTTAAGAGTGCTTTAGTCCGCCCGCAGCCGTTCTGGGGGATTTCAGGAACCGGTGTACGCCCGCTTGCGCCGGTCGTAGTCGGCGACCCACATCTGCTGGATCTGCTCGAGCGTCCGGCCCTTGGTCTCCGGCAGGTACCGCCGGACGAACAGGAAGCCGAGCACGCACAGCCCGGCGAAGAGCGCGAACACGCCCGACCGGCCGAGCGCGTCGAGCAGGCTCAGGAAGAACTGCGTGATCAGGTACTCGGTGCCCCAGTGGGTCGCCGACGCGATCGCCACGCACCGGCCGCGGATCGGACCGGGATAGATCTCGTTGATCACGGTCCACGCGCCCGGGCCGATGGACACCGCGTAGAACGCGACGAAGAAGACCACGCCGACCAGCAGGAACAGACCCGAGGTGGTGATCCGCCCGTCGCCGCGCCCGCCGCCCGCACCGAGGAAGCTGACGCTCACCACGGCGAGCGAGACCGCCATCCCGGCCAGGCCGACAAGCAGCAGCGGCCGGCGGCCGACGCGGTCGAGCAGGCCCACGGCGACGAGCGCGAACGCCGCGTCCACCGCGCCGATCGCCCAGGTGGTCGCGGAGAGCTGCGCCTCCGGAGTACGGAATCCGGCCGCCGAGAAGATCGAGTCGGCGTAGTAGATGATGCCGTTGATCCCTGTCGTCTGCTGGAACAGCGCCAGCCCGACGCCGAGCGCGAGTGGGCGCCGCCACTGCGGTGACAGCAACTCCCGCCAGCTCGCCCTGCGGCCGTGCAGACTCTTCTCGATCTCGCCGAGGCGCTGCTCCACCCGCTGCTCGGGAACGGTCCGGCACAGCGACTCCCGGGCCCGGCGCCCGTCGCCCCGCTTGAGGTACCAGACCGCCGAGTCCGGCACCACCACTGTCACCAGGATCAGCGCCACGCCCAGCACGATCGCCGCGCCGAGCAGGTAGCGCCACGACTCGCCGCCGGTGAACAGCTCGTCCGCCAGGTAGCCGATGAAGATCGCGAAGGTGGTCGAGAACTGGTAGACCGCGAGCAGGCCGCCGCGGATCCGTTCCGGCGCCGCCTCGGCCGCGAACATCGGCCCGGCGACCGAGGCCACGCCGATACCCACGCCGAGCAGCAGCCGCGCGCCGAGCAGTGCGCCGATGGCCGGCGCCGCGGCCTGCACGATCGTGCCGACGACGTACGCCCCGGCGGCGACCCACAGCGCGCCCCGCCGGCCGATCCGGTCGGCGAGGTGACCACCGGCGAGCGCGCCGGCCAGCGCGCCGAGCGTCACCCAGCTCGCCGCCACCTCCACCTCGAAGGTGTCCACGTCGAACGTGTGCCGGATGTCGTGCAGCGCGCCGCTGATGACGCCCTGGTTGTAGCCGAAGAACGCGCCGGAGAGCACGACGATCGACACGATCGCCACGAGACTGTGGCGGGCCGGCCGGCCGGTCGCGCGTCCGCTCGCCGCCATGTCACCCCGTCCGCCGACGACCGACCCCCGAAGCCGCCATGATCGTCTGGACGGTGCTCAACCTGACGCTCGCGTACGGCCGGGACGGCACAGCGTCCCGGGTGCTGCTCGCCGCCGCCGGAGCGGTCGCCATGGGCAGCCTGACCACTGTGGCGAGCCGGACCGCGGGCATCGCGACGCCGATCACCTACCAGTCGGACACCACGACCAAGACCGGTGAGCGCGCCGCCCGCTGGCTGCTCGGTCCCGCCGCCGGCCGGGGCCGGGCCCGGCGGGGCACCCTGCTCGGGCTGCTCGCCCTGGTCAGCTACAGCGTCGGCGGCGCAGTCGGCACGCTCGCCCAGCACCAGCCCCGCTGGGTGCCACTGTGGGGGACGCTCGCGCTGGCCGTGCTGATCCTGCTGCTCCGCCGGCACCGGCGACCGGGACCGGCGGCGCGGCCCGGCTGAGCGTCAGTCCGCCTGGGCGGCGAGTTCCCGGGCCCGGTCCCGGGCCGCCTCCAGCGCCGCCAGCATGGCCGCGCGTACGCCGTGGTTCTCCAGCTCGCGGATCGCCGAGATGGTGGTGCCCGCGGGCGAGGTGACCGCCTCGCGCAGCTTCACCGGGTGTTCACCGGAGTCGCGCAGCATCACCGCCGAGCCGATCGCGGTCTGCACGATCAGCTCGTGCGCCACCTGGCGCGGCAGGCCGAGCAGGATGCCCGCGTCGATCATCGCCTCGACCAGCAGGTAGAAGTAGGCCGGGCCGGAGCCGGAGAGCGCGGTGACCGCGTCCTGCTGCGACTCGGGCACCCGGACGGTGGCGCCGAGCGGGGAGAACATCTCCTCCGCCAGGGCCAGATGCTCGCCGGTGGCGTACGCGCCCGCCGAGATCGCGCTCATCGCCTCGTCGACAAGCGCCGGGGTGTTCGTCATCACCCGGACCACGGGGGTGCCCTCTGGTAGCCGGCGGTTGAAGAAGGCGGTCGGCAGGCCGGCGCAGAGCGAGATGACCAGCTTGTCGGCCGGCACCTTCGGGCCGATCTCGTCCAGCAGCGCGGCGGCGTCCTGCGGCTTGACCGACACGGCCAGCACCTCGGCCTCGGTCACGGCGGTGAGGTTGTCCACCACCCGTACGCCGTAGCGGTCGGCCAGCTCCCGCGCCCGCGCCGGCCGCCGCGCGGTGGCGAGCAGCCGCTCCACCGGCCAGCCGGAACGCAGCAGCCCGGAGAGCATCAGCTCACCGATCTTGCCGGCGCCGATCACCGCGACCGTGTGCACCTGGCGTGCCATCAGCCGTACCCCTTCCCGGGTCACGTGGGCAGGGCGTGGCGGGCCGGATCGCCGGCCCGCCACGCCCGTGCGCCGTCGATCAGCTGCCGAAGAAGACCTCGGCCTCGGCGTACCGCTCCAGCGGCACGGTCTTCAGCTCGCGGGTGGCGTCGGCGAGCGGGACGCGGACGATGTCCGTGCTCTGCATCGCGACCATCTTGCCCCAGTCGCCCTCGTGCGCGGCGTCGATCGCGTGCAGGCCGAGCCGGGTCGCCAGCACCCGGTCGAACGCGGTCGGAGTGCCACCGCGCTGGATGTGGCCGAGCACCACGGTGCGGGCCTCCTTGCCGGTCTTCGCCTCCAGCTGCTCGGCCAGCCACTGGCCGATGCCGCCGAGACGGACGTGACCGAACGCGTCCAGCTCCTGGTTGTGCAGGACCATCTGGCCGTCCAGCGGCTGGGCGCCCTCGGCGACCACGACGATCGGGGCGTACTGGTGCTGGAAGCGCTTCTCGACGTAGCCGGCGACCTGCTCGACGTCGAACTGCCGCTCCGGCAGCAGGATCACGTTGGCGCCACCGGCGAGGCCGGCGTGCAGGGCGATCCAGCCGGCGTGCCGGCCCATGACCTCGACCACCAGGGTGCGGTGGTGGCTCTCCGCGGTGGTGTGCAGCCGGTCGATCGCCTCCATGGCGATGTTGACGGCGGTGTCGAAGCCGAACGTGTAGTCGGTCGCACCGAGGTCGTTGTCGATCGTCTTCGGCACACCGATGACGTTGACGCCCAGCTCGTGCAGCTTGGTGGCGACGCCGAGCGTGTCCTCGCCGCCGATCGCGATCAGCGCGTCCACGCCCTGGGCGGCGAGGTTGTCCTTGATCCGCTCCACGCCGTTCTCGATCTTGAACGGGTTGGTGCGGGACGAGCCGAGGATGGTGCCGCCGCGCGGCAGGATGCCACGCACCTCGGCGATGCCGAGCGGCTTGGTCAGGCCCTCGAGCGGGCCCTTCCAGCCGTCCCGGAAGCCCACGAACTCGTGACCGTAGGTGGCGACGCCCTTGCGGACCACCGCCCGAATCACCGCGTTGAGACCTGGGCAGTCGCCGCCGCCGGTGAGCACGCCGATACGCATGATCTGCTCATCCTCCTGGAGCATCAGGTGAAGCCCGGATAAGCCCCAGGATATGTGTCAGATCAGACCATCGGCGCCGTTGCCGGCCCGGGGCGGGCCGTCACTGCGCACTGTAGTCGGCACAGGTGTACGCCGACACCGCACCCCGGGCCGTTCCGGACGGCGGACGGGCTACCCGTCAGTAGCTGACCTCGTGGTTCTCCCCCGCCTTCGGCGGCTTGCCGGTCACCGCCGCCTTCGCGAAGCCGAGCAGGTTGACCACGGTGCTGCCGGGCGAGTCCCAGTACTCCGCCGACCCGGCGTGCACCTTGATCAACGTGATCCCGGGCGTGTCCAGCCCGTCCGGGAACCACGCCTTCAGCACCGGACTCCACAGCTCCTTCGCCCGGTCGGGGTCCCACTCCTCGGTGGCGGTGCCGGCGACCGACACCCAGGCGTGGTGGCGCTGGTCGGAGAAACCGACGTTCACCTGCGGGTTGACCCGGATCTGCCGCACCTTCGCCGAGTCGGCGTACGCGAAGAACCACAGGTCGCCGTCGAAGTCCGCCTCCTGCAACCCCATCGGGCGGCTGATCAGACGCCCGTCCACGCCGGTGGTGGTGAGCAGGCAGATCCGGGCGTCCCTGATCAGCTCGGTGACCCGGCGGCGGGCGTCCGCGGCGTTTGTCGGCTCATTGCTCATGGGGCACTCCTGTCTCGGATCGGCGTAGATGCCGCTCCCGTGCCCTGGGCGGAACCGGTCAAACCTCCCGCGCCGTCATCGCCCGCCACCGCGCCAGGTTGTGCCGCGCGTCCACGAGCGCGTCGTGCCGGTCGGCCTCGGCGTCCGGCAGCCGGGGGCGACCCCGGTCGTCCCAGAGCTGGCGCAGCTCCTTGGTGAAGCGGGGGATCTCCCGGGGCAGCGCCGGCATCGCGCCCCAGAGCTGGGCCAGCACGACGTGGTCGTAGGCGGCGTACCAGGCCCACAGCTCCAGCTGCTCGCCCGGCCGGTCCCGCACCGGCTCCAGCAGGAACTCGTGCAGGTCGTCCCGGATGCGCGCGCGGGAGCGCCAGGCCCGGTCGGCCGGCGACGGGAGCTTGTCCAGCACGTTGCGCCGCACCCAGGGCACCGCCCGGGAGTCGTCGAACTCGGTGGAGACCGCGTAGAACTCGCGGCCGTACTCGTCGACGACGCCGATCGACACCAGGTCGACGATGCGGCCGTCCTCGATGAATTCGCAGTCGTAGAAATAGCGGTAGACCATCGCCCCCATCCTCGCCCATCACCGGCACGGACCGGTCGCCGGGGCGTCCGCCGAGGTCGGCGCGTGTGCCGGCGGCGGGCGGGCATGGTCACGGAAGTGTTTCCGGGGGTGTACAGCACGCGACGAGAGCGTCATGATCTGATGTGTACCGCCGTCGGGCGCCGAACCGGTTGAGCTGCCTCGTACCGGGAATGACAGCTTCACCCGGTGTGCGAGTCGTGACTTCTGACCGGGGAGGGGTTGAGCCGTGGAGTCTCGCCTGCCGGAGCCGGGTGACGCGCTCACGGGTGTGGAGATGTTCGCCGGGCTCGAGCCGGAGGTGCGGCAGCGTGTCATCGCCGCGGCCGTACCGCGCACCTACCGCAAGGGCCAGCTGCTCTTCGTCGAGAACGATCCCGGTGAGTCGCTGATCGTGCTGCGCCGCGGCGCGGTGGCGGTGTTCCGCACCGCGCCGACCGGTGAACGCGCGGTGCTGTCGGTGATCCGACCCCCGGACGTGCTCGGCGAGGTGTCCCTGTTGGACGCCTCCACCCGCTCGGCGTCGGCCGAGGCGATCGAGGACTGCGCCGCGCTGGCGCTGTCCCGGCCGGCATTCATGGAGCTGGTGCACTCCAACCCGCGCATCCTGGACGCGGTGATGCGCTCGCTGGGCCAGTTGATCCGCCGGCTCACCGAGCAGAACGCCGACCACGTCTTCCTCGACCTGCCCGGCCGGGTCGCAAAGACGCTGGTCCGGCTCGCCGGTGAGAGCCAGGCCCCGATGATCACCATCGAGCTGAACCAGAGTCAGCTGGCCGAGATGGCGGGCGGTTCCCGGCAGAGCGTCAACCAGGCCATCGGCTCGTTCGCCAGCCGGGGCTGGCTGCGCACCGAGGGACGCCGCATCGTGGTCACCGACGTGGCCGCGCTGCGCCGCCGGGCCGGCATGAACGACCGCTGACACGACGACGGCGGGGGCCGGCGGTCGTCCCGCCGGCCCCCGCCGCGTTCGTCGTACGCCCGTTCGTCGTACGCCCGGTCAGTCGTTGTCGGTGTCGGCCGGGGGCGAGCTCGGGCCCGGGCCGATCTTCGACGGGTCGGTCTTCTTCGGCGGGGTCGTCGTGGTGGTCGTGGTCTCGGTCGATCCGCTACCCGCGGGCTGCTCCACCATGCCTTTTTCCTCCAGTTCGGCGAGGGTCACGGCGTCCACGTCGACCGTGTCGCCGACGGCCCACACCGTCCCCCGTGGATCGGTCCATGCGGCGGACAGCCGGACGTGCACGGCAAACTCCCTGTCGACGGGACTTCCTGCTAGGGGAGACTAGACCCGGCCGAACAGCCGTGACGTCCCGCCGACCCGTCGGGTACCCGACTGCGCGGCCGCGCGGGACACTGGGGACCTCACGCGTACGGAGCCGGACATCGACCTCACCTGTGGACACTGCGCCCGGACTGCCGGGCCGGACGACCGTTTCTGCGGTGGGTGCGGCCGTCCGCTGGCGGCTGCCTGCCCTGGCTGCGGCCACGCCAACGACACCGGCGCCAACTTCTGCACGAACTGCGGTCAGCCGCTGCGCGACCACGCGGTCGCCGTGCAGGAGGACCGCCGCCAGGTGAGCGTGCTCTTCATCGACATCGTCGACTTCACGACATACGCCGAGCGGGCCGACCCGGAGCAGGCCCGCGGCCTGCAACAGGCGTACTTCGCCACGGTGCGCCGGCTGGTGCACCAGTACGGCGGCGTGGTGGAGAAGTACATCGGCGACGCCGTCATGGCGTTGTTCGGCGCGCCGGTCGCCACCGACAACGACGCGCTGCGCTGCGTACGCGCCGGGCTGGAGCTGCAACGCAGCCTGGCCCGGCAGCCGGCCGGCCCGCATCCGCCGCTCGGGTTCCGGGTCGGCATCGCCACCGGCGAGGCCCTGGTCGACCTGTCCGCGGCCCGCGACGGCGGCCAGGCGTTCGTCACCGGCGACGTGGTGAACACCGCCAGCCGGTTGCAGGGGCTCGCTCCGGTGGGCGGCGTGGTGGTCGACGAGAGCACCTGGGCGGCCACCCGGCGCGAGATGGAGTACGACGACCAGCCACCGGTGACCCTGCGCGGCCGGTCGACGGTGAGCCGGATCTGGCTGGCCGTGCGGGCGCGGCCCCGGCGCGACGGGCAGACCGCCGAGCTGACCCCGATGGTCGACCGGGACCACGAGCGGGGCCTGCTGGTCAGCGCGTTGCACCGCACGCTCACCGAGCGCACCTCGCAGCTGCTCACCGTCTTCGGCCCGGCCGGGGTCGGCAAGAGCCGGCTGCTGCGCGAACTGGCCCGGCACGCCGCCAGCCTGCCCGGCGCCCGGGTCACCTGGCTGACCGGCCAGTGCCCGCCGTTCGGCGAGAACGTCACCTACGCGGCGCTGGCGGACATCGTCCGGAGCTGGGCCGGGCTGACCGGCGCCGACGACCCGGCCACCATCCGGGACCGGCTGCGCGAGCGACTGGGCCACCTCGCCGATCCGCACGCGGTACGGCTGGCCGAGGCGCTGGGCCCGCTGGTCGGCGTCTCCGGTGAACGACTCACCTCGGCCGAGACCGAGGCGGCGTGGCGGCGGTTCCTGCTCACCCTGGCGTCGACCGGCCCCACGGTGCTCGTCTTCGAGGACATGCACTGGGCCGACGAGGCGATGCTGTCCTTCGTCGAGCAGCTCGGCGCGGCGGCCCGCAACGTGCCGCTGCTCGTCGTCGCCACCGCCCGGCCGGAGCTGCGCGAGCGGCACCCGGCCTGGACCGGCACGATCAGCGGGGCGATGTCCATCTCGGTGCCGCCGATGCACGACGGGGACATCGACACGCTCTACTCGCTGCTGCTCGGCCAGGCCACGCTGCCGCAGGAGGCGCGCGCGCCGCTCATCGAGTTCGCCGACGGCAACCCGCTCTACGCCCAGGAGTACGCGCGGATGCTGCTCGACGGCGGGCTGGCCGAGCGGACCGCCGCGCTCGCGCTCCTCGACCCGGTCGGCAGCGCCGGGATGCCGCGTACCGTGCAGGCCGTCATCGCCAACCGGCTGGACCTGCTCGACCCGGCCGACCGCGCGGTGCTCCAGGCCGCCTCGGTGGTCGGCGTGCAGTTCTGGGCGGCGCCGGTCGCGCTGGCGCTGGGCCGCCCGACGGAGTGGGTCGAGCGCGCGCTGCACCACCTCCAGCGGCGTGACCTCGTCTACGAGCTGCCCGTCTCGGCCATGCCCGGCCAGGCGGAGTACCGGTTCCGGCACGTGCTGGTCCGGGACGTCTGCTACCAGCGGCTGCCCCGGGCCGAGCGGGTCGCCCGGCACCAGCGCACCGCCGACTGGCTCGAGCAGCTCGCCGACGGCCGACTGCACGACCTGGCCGAGGTGCTCGCCAACCACAGGTGGGCGGCACACGAGATCGCCCGTACCGTCGGGCTGGACCAGGCCCCGCACGCCGCCGCGACCCGGTCCGCGCTGCACCGGGCGGCACGCCGGGCGTACGACCTGCACGCGCTGGAGACCGCTGCCACGCTCGTGGACCGCGCGCTGAGCGTGGAGTGCGGGCCGGACCCGGCACTCGAACTGTTCCGGGCCGAGCTGGCGTTCTACCGGGACCGCGACGGCTTCCTCGACGGTGGCGGTACGGCGCTGCTCACCACGCTGGCCGACCGGCTGACCGACGCCGGTGACCGGCCCGGCGCGGCGAAGGCGTGGCGGCTACTGGCCACTGCGGCCTTCGCGCGGGCTGACCGTTCGGAGCTGATGCGCTGCCTGGACCGGGCGATCGGGCTGCACGCCACGCTGCCGGACAGCGAGGACAAGGTGGGTGTGCTGCTGGAGCTGGCCCGGGCGCACATGCTGGACGCGGAGACGGAGCCGGCGTGCGCGGCCGCCCGTACCGCCGCCGAGCTGGCCGAGCGGCTGGGGCTGCGCGAGGCCCGGGCGAACGCGCGCATCACGCTCGCCGTGGTCCGCTACCAGGCCGGCGCCGAGGAGGCGTACGCCGAACTGGCCGAGGTGACCGAGGAGTGCCGGGTGGAGCGGCTGACCAGCCGCCGCCGCGCGGTGCACAACCTGGCCTGGGTGCTGCAGGAGGAGGGTGACCTGGCCGGCTCGGCACGGCTGGTCGACGAGCAGCGCTCACTGGACCTGGCCGGCGAGCACGCCCTGACGGTGAGCTTCAGCGACCAGTGGGCCCGGTCGTACTACAGCGGGGACTGGACGTCGGCGCTGCGGATGGCCGAGGGGTCGACGCGGCGCCCGACCGACGAGTGGGACCTGCACATCGTGGCGGTGTCCGGCTGGATCCGCGCGCTCGGCGACGACCCGGCCGGCCCGGGCACCGGCGAGGACCTGGTGGACCAGGCGCTCGTGGCGGCCCGCCGCAGCGGCTTCCAGCGCGTGCTGCGCTCCACGCTGGCGCACGCCGCGCTCTGCCGCGCGGTGCAGGGCCGCCGGGACGAGGCGGTGGCGCTGCTGTCCGAGCTGGACGAGGACTGGCGGCAGACCCGGATGATCCCGTTCGCCGAGTGGGTGCCGGCGGTCGGCCACGTGGCCGCGCTGCTCGGCGGCGACGCCGCGGTGCTGGTGCGCGACCTGCTGGCGCGCTCGCCGCGGGCCACCCGCTGGGCGCGGGCCGCCGGACGGTCGGCCGAGGCGGCGCTGGCCCGGGGCGACGGCGACGCCGCGCGGGCGGGCCGGCTGCTCACCACAGCGGCCGAGGGGTACGCGGAGATGACCGACGTCACCGACCAGATGATCGCGTCCGCGCTGGCGGTCGGGCCGCTCACCGAGGCGGATCCGCCGGCCGCGGCGGCGACCCTGGACCGGGTACGCGCGTTCGCCGGCCGGCACGCCGCCACTGGGCTGCTCCGGATCGCCGGGGCGGGCTGAGGGTCAGGCCGGGAGCGGCTGCCGGGCCGCGGCGCTCTTGGCCTTCTGCGCGTACGTGTCGACGTACTCGCGACCGGACAGCTCCATCAGCTCGTACATGATCTCGTCGGTGACCGCCCGCTCGACGAACCGGTCACCGGCCATCCCGGCGTAGCGGGAGAAGTCCAGCGGCGGGCCGAAGCGGATCCGCACCCGGCCCAGGTTCGGGATGATCTGGCCGGTGGGCTGGATCGCGTCGGAGTTGAGCATGGCCATCGGTACGACCGGGGCGCCGCTCTCCAGCGCCAGCCGCGCCACGCCGGTCTTGCCCCGGTAGAGCCGGCCGTCCGGCGAGCGGGTGCCCTCCGGGTAGATGCCGGCGATGCCACCGGCACGCAGCACGGAGAGCTGGGTGTCGAGGGCGGCGCGGGCGGCCCGGCCGCCGGAGCGGTCGACCGGGATGGTGCCGGAGCCGACGAAGAACATCTTGGTGAGCCGGCCCTTGAGGCCCTTACCGGTGAAGTATTCGGCTTTCGCGATGAAGGTGACTTTTCGCTTGACGATCAGCGGTGTGAAGATCGAATCCGAGAAGGAGAGGTGGTTGCTGGCCAGGATCACCGGGCCGGTGGCCGGAACGTGCTCCAGTCCCTCCACCTGCGGACGGAAGATCAACCTCAGCAGCGGGCCGAGAACGACGTACTTCAGCAGCCAGTACAGCACCGGCGTCCTTCCCGTGTCGGTGGCGGCGGACGGGTCGCCGCGTGGCCCCGCGGGCGCCGGCGGCGCCCACGGGAGTCCGGGAAGAGGGTACGAACGACGAGCGGCACGCCACAACGCACTCCCGGAACCGGGTGCCGACGTGTCACGATTCAGGGCACGGGCAGGGAACGGCGAAGGGGGGTGTCCGGTGTCAGGGGGCGGGCCCCGTCGGGGACGACGGGACAACGGGCTCGACGCGGCCGAGTACGCGGTCGCGGGCGACGTCGATCCACGCGTCGGCGAGCACCTGCTCGACGTGCTCGCCGCCGGTGGCATCGCGGCCTACCTCCAGCCCTCGGCCGACCTGAACCCGGTGACCCGCACCACCACCGTCCCGGCCCGCCCGGTCGACCGGCTCTACGTCGACAGGTCGCACCTGACCACCGCCCGCGACTACCTGACCCAGCTCGCCGACGAGGGCGCGGGCGACCCGCCGCGCGCCGACGAGCCGGACATCGAGGCCGAGTGGGCGAAGATCGTCGCCGGTTTCCACACCACGCCGAGCACCGGCAGCCACCCCTGGCCCGCCGCCGAGGACGTGGACGACCCGGCCGCGCCGGGCACCGCCGCGGGCGGCCGGGCCGAGGAGCCCGCCGGGCCGACCGCCACCGACGTGCGCCGGCTGCCGTACGCCGCCGACGTCTCCGGCGTCTCGCTCAGCCGGGACCGCCACGACGAGCCCTCGCTGCTCGACGGCCTGGACACGTTCGGCGCGAACCTGCCCGACGAGGCGTCGGACGAGGATCACTACACCCCGCCCCCGCCGCCCCCGCTGCCCCGCTTCTCCAAGTACGCGGTGCTCGGCGTGGCCTGCATCGTGCTCGGCTTCCTGCTGTTCCTGTCCCCCACCGTGGTGTCGCTGGTCGACCCGTCGGTGGTCACGCTGCTCGGCTTCACCGGCATCCTGGCCGGTTTCGTGATGCTGATCTGGCGGCTGCGTCCGGGCGACCGGGACGACCACGACCCGGACGACGGCGCGGTCGTCTGACACCCCGCCGCCGGGCGCTGCCCGGATGCCGGGACGCCGCAGCCCCTGGGCCGAGGCGTAACAAGCGTGTAACTTACAGTCAGTAGGAATAGGCTGAACGTCACGTCCCGCACCGGCTGTCCGGCTTGCGTCTCCTTCCGGGTCGCCGGTCCCCTGCTGAGCGGATTGCCCGAGATGCGACAGAGCCCCCTCGTGGTGGTGGCCAACCGCCTCCCCATCGACGACAGCGTGGCGCCCGACGGCGCCTTCGAGTGGCGCCGCAGCCCCGGCGGCCTGGTGAGCGCCCTGCACCCGCTGCTACGGCAGACACCCGCCACCTGGGTGGGCTGGGCCGGCGGCACCGGTCCCGCGCCCGAACTGCCGGACGTGGACGGCGTGCGCATGCACACCGTGCCGCTGAGCGCCGAGGACTTCCGCGACCACTACGAGGGCTTCGCCAACGCCACCCTCTGGCCGCTCTACCACGACGCCGTCGAGCAGCCGGAGTACCACCGCCGCTGGTGGGAGGCGTACCAGCGGGTCAACCAGCGGTTCGCCGAGGCCGCGGCCCAGGTGGCCGAGCCGGGCGGCCTGGTCTGGGTGCAGGACTACCACCTCCAGCTGGTGCCGGGCCTGCTCCGCGAGCTGCGCCCCGACCTGCGGATCGGGTTCTTCCTGCACGTGCCGTTCCCGCCGCCGGAACTGTTCATGCAGCTGCCCCGCCGCGCCGAGCTGCTGCGCGGCATGCTCGGCGCCGACCTGGTCGGTTTCCAGCGTGCCCAGGCCGCGCACAACTTCGCCCAGCTCGCCACCAAGGTGCTCGGCCTGCCCGCCACCGACCGGCGGATCGGCGTGGACGGCCGGGTGGTCCGCATCGGCGCCTTCCCGGTCGCCATCGACACCGCCGAGGTGTCCGCGCTCGCCGCCCGCCCCGAGGTCGCCGAGCGGGCCCGGCGGCTGCGGCAGGACCTCGGCCGGCCCGAGCACGTGATCCTCAGCGTCGACCGGATGGACTACACGAAGGGCATCGAGCAGCGCCTCAAGGCGTACCGGGAGCTGCTCGCCAACGGTGACATCAAGGTCCGCGACACGGTGCTGGTCCAGGTGGCGGTGCCCAGCCGCGACCGGGTCGCGCAATACCAGATCCTGCGCGACCGGGTGGAGCACCAGGTCGGCCGGATCAACGGCGAGTTCGGCCGGGTCGGCGAGCCCGCGATCCACTACCTCACCCAGCCGTTCGACCGCGCCGAACTGGTCGCGCTCTACCGCGTCGCGGACGTGATGGCGGTGACGCCGCTGCGCGACGGCATGAACCTGGTCGCGAAGGAGTACGTGGCGGCCCGGGTCGACGGCACCGGCGCGCTGCTGCTGAGCGAGTTCGCCGGCGCCGCCTCCGAGCTGGAGCAGGCGTACCTGGTCAACCCGCACGACCTCGACGGCCTCAAGCAGGGGTTGCTGGCCGCGCTGCGCGCCGGCCCGGAGGACGTCGAGGCCCGGATGCGCGCGATGCGCGACCACCTGGCCCACAACGACATCCACGCCTGGGCGGCGTCCTACCTCAGTGCGCTGGAGGAGAGCGGGACGCTCGTCGGCCGCCGCCCGGCCGCCCGCTGACCGGCACCCCGGCGCTCACCCGAGGGCGGGCGCCGGGTCCTTGTCCAGCCAGTCCAGGATCGCGTCGATCGGCTCGCGCCAGCGCGCGTCGAGCATCAGGTCGTGCCCCATGCCGGGGAACAGCAGCGGCGCCGAGTCGTACCGCCGGGCGGCCCTGGTCAGCGCCGTCGCCGGCAGCACCCGGTCGTCCGGGCTGCCGAGCACCAGCACCGGCGGGCGGCCCACCGCCGGCTCCGGGGACCGGCCGGTCAGCAGTTGCCACTGCGCCCGCCGTCCGGCCCGGCCCAGCCGGGCCAGGTGCCGCCGCGCGTCGGCGTCCGGCAGCTCCCGGCTGAACAACTGCCGCCGGTTGAGCCGCAGCCCGGCGCCGAAGACCGCCGGCACCGTGCCCACCGGGTTGCGCCGCAACGCCGTGCCGAACGTCGCCCAGCCGCCGAGCACCGGCGCCACCAGCACCGCGGCCCGCGCCGGGTAGCGGGCCATCGCGTGCGCCACGACCCGGGCGCCCGCGCCGTGCCCCACCAGCACCGCCTGCCGCGGCAGGCTCGCCGCCACCTGCGTCACGTCATGGGTGTACGACCGCAGCGTCGCCTCCGGCGCCGGCTCGCTGCCGCCGTGCCCGCGCAGGCTCAGCGCGTACGCCGGGAAGCCGCGACCGGCGGCGTGCCCCAGCCAGTGCTCGGCGAACGCCCACGCCCCGTGCCCGAACCCGGGCACGAACAGCAGCGGCGGCTTCGCCTCCTCCCGCTCCGGCAGGGCGGCGAGCACCTCCCGGCGGGCGGGCCGTTCCGGCCGGGCCCACTCCCAGGACCGGACCACCCGCACCCGCTCGGCCGCCGTCATTTACCCTCCTCCAGCTCGTGCAGCGCCCGCTGGAGCGCGCGCAGGTAGTCGGCGTGCCCGACCTCGAACCAGTGCCGGGTGCTGTCCTTGACCTTCGCCGAGTACCGCTCGCCCAGCCCTTCCCGGACCTTGCGGTCGAACGCGGCGGCCCGCTCCGGCCGGGCGGCGCGCAGCGTGAGCAGCCGGGCGAACAGCACGCTCTGCCAGTGCGAGATCGGGAAGATGCCGGAGTCCGGCTGCACCAGGCCGACCACGGCGAGCGTGGGATGACCGGCGGTGAACGCGTTGAGCCACAGCCGGGGCCGCCCGGATCCGTCCTCGTCGCCGAGCACCCGGCCCTTGAGGAACTCGAAGCGCGGCAGGTAGCCGGTGGCGAAGACGACCAGCTCCGGGTCGATGCGCCGGCCGTCGGTCAGCTCCACCGCGCGGTCGTCGAACCGGGCCACGTCCGGCACCGGGGTGATCTCCCCGTGGCCGACGTAGTAGACGAGCTGGCTGTTGGCGATCGGGTGCGTCTCGTAGACCCGGTGGTCCGGCTTGGGCATGCCGAACCGGGTCAGGTCACCGACGGTCAGCCGCAGCGTCCAGTGGTAGAGCCACTGCCGGACGCGCAGCGGCACCCGCAACGCCAGCAGCGTGTCGTTGACCTGATCGGCGGGGCGGCCGAGGACGTACTTCGGGGCGTACCAGTAGCCGCGGCGGGTGGAGTGCCAGCAGTGCGACGCCTGCTGCGCCGCCTCGACCGCGATGTCGCAGCCGGTGTTCCCGGCGCCGACCACGAGCACCCGCTTGCCGCGCAACTGCGCCGGGTCCTTGTAGGACGAGGCGTGCATGACCTCGCCGCGGAACTCCTCCAGCCCTTCGTAGCGGGGCAGCTTGGGCGACCAGTTGTGGCCGTTGGCGAGCACCACGGCGGCGTACCTCGAGGTGCGCTCGGGACCGTAGCCGCCGGTGCTGCGCGTGGTCACGTCCCAGCGGTCCCCCTCGACCGGCTCGACGCGGACCACCTCGGTGCCGAACCAGACGTGCTGGCGCAGGTCGAAGTGGTCGGCGTACCGCTCGAAGTAGGACAGCAACCGGCTGTGGTGCGGGTAGTCCGGCCAGTCGTCCGGCATCGGGAAGTCGGGGAACTGGGTGAACGGCCGGGACGAGATCAGGTGCGTGCTGCCGTACACCGGGCTGCGGTCATGCCGCCAGTTCCAGGCGCCGCCGACGCCCGTCTCCCGCTCGTAGCAGTCGACGCCGAAGCCGGCCTCGCGGAGGTTCTTCACGGCGGTCAGGCCGCTGGCGCCGGCGCCGATGACGCAGACCGTGTCACCCCGGTCGGAGACCGGGCGGTCGTCGCGGACCGGGACGTCCGTCCGGTCCGGATCGGGGCGGCCGAGGTCGGTGGAGGAGGACACCGGGAAATCTCCTTTGTGCGGCACGCGTGCCGGGTCGGAGCGAAATCCTGCCGAGAATGCCCGCCGTTGTCCAGCCACCGGATCCGGCGCCGCCCACCCGCCCGGCTGCCTTGACACAGCGTCACCGGCGCGCCGGTCACCGAGCGTGAGTGGACCGGCCGCGCCGGAGGCGTACCCTCTTTCGCCCTTTGCTCTGCCGCCACGGACGCAGCACCGCCGGGAGCTGCGCCGACGTCTCGCGGCCGTCCGGCCGGGACGCGGCCCGGCGGTCACGGCGGGTAGCTGGTGCGTATGTGGCGGCAGAGCAAAGGCGGCGAAGCGGTTGGCCCGCCGGCGGCCGGGACCTGACCGTGCGTCACCGGCCCGGCGGTCCGGGCCGGTCAGGCGGTGGGCAGCAGCAGGTCGACCAGGACCGGGAAGTGGTCGCTGGCCCGGCGGGCCGCCGGGGTGTCCACCACGTCGTAGTCGACCACGGTGATCCGGGGGTCGACGAAGAGCGCGTCGATGCGGCGGCGCGGGTCGGCGCAGGAGAACGTGTGCCGGTCGGCCCGGTCGGCGGCGAGCGCCGTGTCGGTGAGCCCTTCGGCGAGCGTCTGCCAGGCCGGCCCGTCCGGGCCCTCGTTGACGTCGGCACCGGCCACCACGGGCAGTTTGGACGCGTCCAGCTCACGCTTGAACGCCGCCGCCTGGGCCGGCCGCTCGGCCGGGTCGGTGGACAGGTGCGAGCCGGCCAGCAGCACGTCGACGCCGCCGACCCGGCAGTGCGCATAGGCGGCGCCGCGCATGTGCCGTCCCGGCGTCAGCGGGTACCGCTGGCAGCTGGTGTCGACGACCCGCAGCCGCAGGCTGGTCAGCAGCACGTTGCCCAGCGACGGCAGGCCACCGGCCGCCACCACCATGCCGAACGACTCGGCCAGCGCGGCGGTCTTCTGCCGCCACCGGAACCGGCGTGGTCCCTCCTGGACGATCACCACGTCCGGCGCGACCGCACGGACCACCTCGGCCAGCGCGGCGGTGTCGTCGCGCTGGCTGTGGATGTTGTACGACACGACCCGCAGCGGCACACCCGCGTCAGTCATGTCAGATCCGCCGGGCCAGGTCGGCGGCGCCGATCACGCCGGCGGTGTTGCCCAGCTCGGCCGGGCGCACCTCGGCGACGGGCAGGCGGCTGCGCTGGGCCAGCGCGTCGGCGAAGGACCGCCGGGTCGGGCCGAGCAGCAGGTCACCGGCGTCGATCACGCCGCCGCCCACCACCAGCACCTGCGGGTCGAGGATCTGCGCCATGTCGGCGAGGCTGGTGCCGAGCCAGCGGCCGACCTGGGCGAACGCCTCGGTGGAGACCGGGTCGCCGCCCTTCGCGGCGGCGGTCACCATCGGACCGGTGATCGTCTCGGCCTCGCCCCCGGCCAGCTCCAGCAGTGCGGCCGCGCGGTGCGGCTCCTGCCGGGCGGCGGCGCGGGCGAAGCGGACCAGGGCGCTGCCGCTGGCGTACTGCTCGATGCAGCCCAGCCGGCCGCAGCCGCACTGGTGGCCGTCCGGCACGGTGAGCATGTGGCCCAGTTCGGCGGCGATGCCGTTGGCGCCGCGGACCAGGCCACCGCCGAGCACGATGCCGCCACCGACGCCGGTGCCGATGGTGAACATGACCATCGAGTCGTCGGCGTCGCGGGCCGCGCCGTAGCGGAACTCCGCCCAGGCGGCCACGTTCCCGTCGTTCTCCACGATCACCGGCAGGCCGGTGGCGTCGCCGACGTACGTGCGCAGCGGCTCGTCCCGCCAGGCCAGGTTCGGGGCGAACAGCACGGTGGAGCGGGAGGCGTCGATCCAGCCGGCCGCGCCGATGCCGACCGCCTCCACGGCGTGACCGGCGGCCAGTTCGGTGACCACCTCGATGATGACGTCGCGGGTCTTGGCCACGTCGTCGGCGGGGGTGTCCCGTCGCGTCTGCACGAGTACCGTGCCGGCGTCGTCCACGACACCGCCGGCCACCTTCGTGCCACCGACGTCGACTCCGATGGTCAGCGTCACCGCTGCCACTCCCCTCTGCTGTGCTGCCCGGGGACCGGCCGAACCGGCCGTACGGTCCCGGGATGTCCGGTGGTCAGGCCCCGTCGCCTGGTGCGTCCGCGCCCACCTCTCCGGACGCCCGCGAGGCGGGCACCACGGGACGGCCGGCCGGTGTCCGGCTCGTGTCCGGCTCCGGCGGCCCGGCGGCGTCGGCGGTGGCACCCGAATCGGCCGCGCCCTCCCCACGGGTGGCGGCGGACCACACGTCCTGCTCGGGTGCCGGCTGAGAATCATGCCCGGTACGGGTCGCCTCGCGCCACACGTGGTCCCCGGATCCGTCCGGGGCGGCGGTGCCGTCGCCGGCGGTTCGCGCCGGCTCGGCGGGGGTGAACGCGCGCAGCAGGCTCGCCACCCCGGCCGCCAGGTCCCCGGCGCCGGTGGCGAGCCGCTCGGCGAATTCCGGACTCGGGTCGCGCAAGGCGGCGATACCGCGACAGACGGGGCAGACGCAGCATTCCGGCGAGCCGGTGGCGAAACCGGCGGGCGCGGGTGTCTCCGGAGCGGGCCCGGCGCCGGGCGGGGTGTGACCGAGGACACCGGAGAGGATCCCACCGAGCGGACCCCAGGCACCGGAGCCGGGTGCGGCGGCGGCCATCTTCGCGCCGGCGAGCAGTGTGGCGACGAGGCGCTCGGCCTCTTCCCGGGCCGAACCCGGATCAGTGGTGCCCATGGTTCGGCTCCTCCAGCGTGACTACCGGGACGACGGTCGGTTCTCCTGCGCCGCACCGGGTGCTTCTACCCGGCGCTTGAGCTGCTTCAACGCCGCGTCCATGATCATTTTCTCGGCCTTGCGGCGGAACATGCCGAGCATCGCCACGGACAGCTCCACCTCGAGGGTGTACGTCACCGTGGTCGTCCCGTCCGGGTTGCCCACCAGGTCGTACGACCCGCGCTGGGAGCGCTGCATCTTCGACGGGGCGACCAGGTGCCACTCGATCCGGGAGATGTCCTCGGCGTACTCGTAGGCCAGCACGTACTCGTCGGCCATCACGCCCGCGTCGAGCGTGAACCGGACCTGGCTGGCGTAGCCGTCCTCGTACTCCTCGATCACCTCGGCCCGGCGTACCGCCTCGGCCCACTCGGGATAGCTCGGGAAGTCGCAGATGACGGCCGCCACCCGGTCCGGTGACGCGCCGATGATGATCGACTGGGTGGAGGAGTCCGCCATGGGGGGAGGCTACCCGGCCGGCTCCCGGCCGGTCCCGCTCCACCCGCCGGACGGCGTCCCACCAGCCGGGCGGGCAACCTCCCTGGCAGACCCCCCGGGGTGTGCGGGTAGGTTTCGACAGAGCCGACCAGGCCGGCCCCCGCCGGTAGAGCACGAGGGAGTGCAGGTGCGCGAGTTCTCCGTCCCGCCGATCGTCACCGTCGGCGACGCGGCCAACCTGACCGACCCGGTCTGGGAAAACGCCGAGGTCGCCCCGGACACCGTGCAGTTCGTCCGCCCCGGCGCGGGGACGGACGCGCGTGAGGATGTCACCTGCCGCCAGTTCCGCGACGAGGTCGTGGCGGTGGCGCAGGGCCTGATCGCCGCCGGCGTCTCCCCCGGCGACCGGGTCGGCCTGATGAGCCGCACCCGCTACGAGTGGACCCTGTTCGACTACGCGATCTGGGCGGCCGGCGCGGTGACCGTGCCGATCTACGAGACGTCCAGCGCCGAGCAGGCCGCCTGGATCCTCGGCGACTCCGGCGCCGTCGCCGTCGTGGTGGAGAGCACCGCGCACGCCACCCTGGTCGCCGGCGTCCGCGACCGCCTGCCCGAGCTGCGCGAGGTCTGGCAGATCGACCTGGGCGCCGTCGACGACCTGGTCGCCGCCGGGGCGTCGGTGGACCGGGCCGAGGTGGAGACCCGCCGCTCGCTGCTCAAGGCCGACGACGTCGCCACGATCATCTACACCAGCGGCACCACCGGTCGGCCCAAGGGCTGCGTGCTGACCCACCGCAACATCTACTCCGACATCGCCAACGCGGTGCCGGTGCTGCCGAACCTGTTCCGCCAGGGCGCCTCCACCCTGCTGTTCCTGCCGCTCGCGCACGCCTTCGCCCGGCTCATCCAGGTCGGCGTGGTGCACGCCCGGGCCACCATGTCGCACTGCGCGGACACGAAGAACCTGGTCGCCGAGCTGCAGGACTTCAAGCCGACGTTCGTGCTCTCCGTACCCCGGGTCTTCGAGAAGGTCTACAACGGCGCGCGGCAGAAGGCCGAGGCCGAGGGCAAGGGCAAGATCTTCGACCGGGCGGAGAAGGTCGCCATCGCGTGGAGCGAGGCGCAGGAACTGCCCGGCGGTCCGGGCCTGGGGCTGCGCGCGCAGCACGCCCTCTTCGACAAGCTGGTCTACCGCAAGCTGCGGGCGGCGATGGGCGGCCGGTGCCGCGACGCCATCTCCGGCGGCGCGCCGCTGGGCGCGCGGCTCGGGCACTTCTTCCGCGGCGTCGGGGTGACCATCTGCGAGGGCTACGGCCTCACCGAGACCTCGCCGGCCGCCGCCGCCAACCTGCCCACCGGCACCCGGATCGGCACCGTCGGCCGCCCGCTGCCCGGCGTCACCATCCGGATCGACGACGACGGCGAGGTCCTGATCGCCGGCGACATCGTCTTCCAGGGCTACTGGCACAACGACGCGGCCACCGCCGAGGCGATCAGCACCGACGGCTGGTTCCGCACCGGCGACCTCGGGCACCTCGACGACGACGGCTACCTGAGCATCACCGGCCGCAAGAAGGAGATCATCGTGACCGCCGGCGGCAAGAACGTCGCCCCGGCGGTGCTGGAGGACCAGGTACGGGCGCACCCGCTGATCAGCCAGTGCGTGGTGGTCGGCGACCGAAAGCCGTTCATCGCCGCGCTGGTCACCATCGACGAGGAGGCGCTGCCGAAGTGGCTGGCCGGGCAGGGGCGCCCGGAGACCACGAGCATGGCCGAGCTGCGCGACGACGCGGCGCTGCGCGCCGAGGTGCAGTCCGCGGTCGACCAGGCCAACCAGGCGGTGTCCAAGGCCGAGGCGATCAAGGTGTTCCGGATCCTGCCGCAGGACTTCACCGAGACCACCGGCGAGCTGACCCCGTCGCTGAAGGTCAAGCGTCAGGTCGTGCACAAGACGTACGCCTCGGAGATCGCCGAGATCTACCGGGGCTGACTACCATCCGTCACGTGCCCGCCTCCACATCCCGCCAGCCGTCGACGCAGCCCCTCGCGGCGGCGGCTCGCGCGGTCCTCCTCGCGCTGGTCGCCGCCCTGACCCTGTTCGCCACCCGCGACGCCACCCAGCTCTGGTGGATCGCGCTGCTGGGCGTCGCCGGCCTGCCCGCCGTGCTCGCCCCCCAACACCGGCTGCTCGCCCCGATCAGCCGCTTCGCCGAGGTGGTGGTGCTCGGGCTGGCCGCCAGCCAGGTCGCCGCCGACACCCACCTGTCCGGCGTGACCGGCGGGGTGGGGGCCTCGGCGGTGCTGCCGTACCTCGCCGTGCCGGTCACCGTCACCGCGCTCAGCCGCCGCTTCCGCGAGGGCGCCGCGCTGCTCGCGGTGGCGGCGGCGACGCTGCTGGCCAGCGCCGCGTTCACCCAGGTCGACGGCGGGCCGCAGCTCGGCCAGGTCGGCTACCTCGCGGTCTGCGCGCAGTGGCTGATCCTCGCCGGGCTCGGCCTCTACACCGCCGGCACGCTCCAGCGCGTCATGCGGGTGCGCGGCGAGGGCAAACCCCAGCCGTACGCCGAGGCGACCCGCCTGCTCACCCAGCTCCGTACGGTCGCCCGCCAGCTGCCCGGCGCCACCCTGGACCCGGGCGGCATCTCCGAGCACCTGCTGGAGGAGCTGCGGGTGGTCGCCAAGACCGACCGGGGCGCGGTGCTGTCCGCCAGCGGCGGCGGCCGACTCGTGGTGCTCGCGCAGATCGGCGCGGACCGGGTCGACTGGGAGACCACGCTCGACGCCGACTCGGCCATCGCCGACGCCTGGGCCACCCAGCAGCCGACCGTCTCGGCCCGCTCGCAGGCCCGGTCCCGGCACTCCGGGGAGGTCTCCGCGCTGATCGTCCCGCTGGTGGCGGGCGTGCGCACGGTCGGCCTGGTGGTGATCGAGGCGGACACCGCCGCCGCGTACCCGCCGCCGGTGGTGTCCCGGGTGACGGCGCTGACCGGCCCGGCGGCGCTGCGGCTGGAGGCGGCGCTGCTCTTCGACGAGGTGCGCTCGCTGGCGACGAACGAGGAGCGGCAGCGGCTGGCCCGGGAGATCCACGACGGGGTCGCCCAGGAACTGGTCATGGTCGGGTACGGCATCGACAACGCGCTCGCCACCGTGCACGAGGACGCCGAGGAGACCGCCGACTCGCTGCGCACGCTGCGCCAGGAGGTCACCCGGGTGATCACCGAGCTGCGGCTGAGCCTGTTCGAGCTGCGCAGCGAGGTGGACCGGCACGGTGGCCTGGCCGCCGCCATCGCCGAGTACGCCCGCACCGTCGGCGCGTCCGGTGGCCTGCGGGTGCACCTGTCGCTGGACGAGTCCACCGCCCGGCTGCCCGCCGCCACCGAGGCCGAGTTGCTGCGCATCGCGCAGGAGGCGGTGACGAACGCGCGCAAGCACGCCGGCGCGTCGAACCTGTGGGTCACGTGCGAGGTGGATCCCCCGTACACCCGAATCGAAGTGTCGGATGACGGTCACGGCATCGGTGACCAGCGCCCGGACGGGCACTATGGCCTTGCGATCATGGCCGAGAGGGCGGAACGTATCCGAGGCCGGTTGGAGATCAGGCCGCGGCAGCCGAGTGGGACGACTGTGGCGGTGGTGCTCGGTTCGTCGCCCCGGCGCGATAAGGTGCGCGGCAGCGCCGCAGCAGCAGAAGGGGAGTAACCCGAGGATGACCAGCAGTCCGACACCGGCCACCCGTACCAAGGTTCTCCTGGTCGACGACCACGACCTCATCCGCAAGGGGCTGCGTCACGCGTTCGAGCGCGACCGTCAGTTCGAGGTCGTGGGCGAGGCGGCCACCGCGGCGGAGGGCGTGCGCCAGGCCGGCGCGCTCCAGCCCGACGTGGTGATCATGGACCTCCGCCTGCCCGACGGCAGCGGCCTGGAGGCCACCCGCGCCCTGCGCAAGTCCAGCGCGTCCATGGGCATCGTCGTGCTCACCATGTACGCCGGTGACGACCAGCTCTTCGGTGCCCTGGAGGCGGGCGCGAGCGCATTCGTGCCGAAGACCGCCCCGGCCGACGAGGTGGTGGCCGCCGCCCGGCACGCCGCCTCCTCCCCCAGCGCGTTCACCGCGGCCGACCTGGCCGAGGCGATGAAGCGCCGGCTGGCGCCGTCCGGTCCGCAGCTGTCCCCCCGTGAGGGCCAGGTGCTGCGGCTGCTCGCCGACGGCATGAGCGTGGCCGGCATCGCCAAGCAGCTGTTCGTCAGCGAGTCGACCGCCAAGACCCACATCTCCAAGCTCTACGAGAAGCTGGGCGCCGCCAACCGGGCGCAGGCACTGATGACGGCGCTGCGGCTGGGGCTGCTGGAGGCCCCCGACGCGCCGAAGTTCTGACACGTACCGCCGAAGAGGCCCCGTCCGCCACGGACGCGGGCCTCTCGGCGTTTCCGGTCCCGGCTGGTCGCTGACGGTGACCGGCCGGACGCGCAGTGACGGCGGTCTTTGCAGCGCGACGGCGGAGGGGCAGAATACCCGGGTGATCCGCGCGGCGGTGACGACCGCGTGTCGCCGACACCCGAGGGGCAGGACATGCAGCGGCCGGACTGGGCACCCGAGACGATCGACATCGAGCGCCCCAGCGTCGCCCGCATGTACGACTACTACCTCGGCGGCTCGCACAACTTCGCGGCCGACCGGGCGGCCGCCCGCGCGATGGTGGAGGCGGTGCCGGAGGCGCCGCTGATGGCGCAGGCCAACCGCGCGTTCCTGCGCCGGGCGGTGCAGTACCTCGCCCAGGCCGGCATCCGCCAGTTCCTCGACATCGGCTCCGGCATCCCGACCGTCGGCAACGTGCACGAGATCGCCCAGCGGATCGACAGGGACTCGCGCGTGGTCTACGTCGACGTGGACCCGGTGGCGGTGGCGCACAGCCAGGAGATCCTGGCCGGAAACGAGAACGCCACAGTGCTGCAGGAGGACCTGCGCAACCCGGAGGCGATCCTGTCCCACCCGGAGGTCACCCGGCTGCTGGACTTCACCCGGCCGGTCGCCGTGATGATCGTGGCGGTGCTGCACTTCGTCCCGGACGCCGACCGCCCCGAGGAGATCCTGCGGACGCTGCGCGGAGCGCTGGCACCCGGCAGCCACCTGGTGCTCTCCCAGGCCAGCGAGGAGGGCCGCGACGGCACCGGCGAGCGGGCCGAGGCGGAGCGGGTCTACCGGCGTACCGACAGCCAGCTCTGGATCCGCAGCCGGGCCGAGATGACCGCGCTGTTCGACGGCTTCGAGCTGGTCGACCCGGGTGTGGTGTGGGTGCCGCAGTGGCGGCCGGACTCCCCCGACCAGGCGGAGAACGCCGAACGGGCCGTGTTCATGGGCGGGGTCGGGCGGCTCGGTGGGTGACGACGCGACCCGCAGCAGGCCCGGCGTTTTCGCCCGGGCCTGGGCCAAGGCGGTGTCCGGCACCAGCTACCTGCCGATGACCCAGTCGCAGCTGGAGGAGATGCTGCAACGGCTCACCGACCGGCTGGCCCAGGCGCTGCGCGCCGAGCCGTTCGACCTGCGGATCGGCCAGCAGGTCGGCGCGGAGCTGGTGCAGGCGCACATCGCCTCCGCGGAGGGGCTGGGCCGCACCGTCGAGGTCATCCAGCTGCGCCTGGTCCGCGACCTCGACCTGGTCGTCGACGACGTCGAGGACCGGATGGCGCGGCTGCTCGCCACCGTCGCCACCGGGTACGCCCGCGCCCTGCGCGACCGCACGCTGGACGAGCAGGAGTCCATCCGCCGGGCCGCCATGATGGCCCGGGCGCAGGCGGAACGGGCGCTGCGCGACAGCGAGGCCCGGTTCCGGCACCAGGCCACCCACGACCCGCTCACCGGCCTGCCGAACCGCACGCTGTTCACCGAACGGCTGACCGCCGCGATCACCGCGCCCGGACGGGGCGCCGACCGGGTCGGCGTCTGCTTCCTCGACCTGGACCGGTTCAAGGTCGTGAACGACTCCCTCGGCCACCAGATCGGCGACTCGCTGCTGGTGACGGTGGCCCAGCGCCTGCACCGGGCGCTCGGCGAACACCTGGTGGCCCGGCTCGGCGGCGACGAGTTCGTGATCCTGGTCGAGCGCAGCGCCGGCACCGACGACGCGGTGAAGGTCGCCGAGACGGCGCTCGCCGCGGTACGCGAGCCGGCGCTCGTCGACGGCCACGAGCTGGCCGTGTCCGCGAGCATCGGCATCGTGGAGCGCCCGGTCGCGGGCACCTCGCCGATGGACCTGATGCGCGCGGCCGACAGCACCCTGCACTGGGCCAAGGCCGCCGGCGGAGCCCGCTGGTCGCTGTTCGACGCCGACCGCAACCGCCGCGAGCTGGCCCGGTACGCGCTGTCCGCGGCGATCCCCGCCGCGCTGGACCGGGGCGAGTTCTACCTCGACTACCAGCCGCTGACGTCGCTGCGCGACGGGCGGGTGCTCGGCATGGAGGCGCTGGTGCGGTGGCGTCACCCGGAACTGGGCGTGCTGCGGCCGGACAGCTTCATCCCGCTGGCCGAGGAGACCGGGCTGATCGTCCGGCTCGGCAGCTGGGTGCTGGCCGAGGCGTGCCGCGAGGCGGGCACCTGGCCCGGCGTGGACGGCGACGCGCCGTTCGTCAGCGTCAACCTCGCCGTACGGCAGTTGCACCGCACCGACCTGGTGACCGAGGTACGCGGTGTGCTCGGGCGCACCGGCCTGCCGCCGCACCGGCTGCAACTGGAGATCACCGAGAGCACCATGATGAGCACCGTGGTCGAGCCGGTACGCGCGCTACGGGTGCTCGGTGACCTCGGGGTCCGGGTCGCCATCGACGACTTCGGCACCGGTTACTGCAACCTCGCGTACCTGCGGGACCTGCCGGTCGACGAGCTGAAGGTGGCGGGCGAGTTCGTGACCGGCCTGCGCGCCCCGGGCAGTCGTACCGACGAGCGGATCCTCGCCTCGCTCGTCTCGCTGGCGCACGCGCTGGACCTGACGGTCACCGCCGAGGGCGTGGAGACGGCCGACCAGGCCGACCGGCTGCGCACGATCGGCTGCGACGCCGGCCAGGGCTGGCACTTCGGCCGCCCCGGACCGGCCGCGCCGCACCTGGGCCGGGTGCCCGCCCACGTCGACGCGGCCTCCTGACGCGGCCGTCGCCTGACCCGGCCGCCGCCTGACCGGGCCGGCCCGCGGTGCCCTGATCCGGCTGGCACGCGGGCTCCTGGTCCGGCTGGCATGCGGTCAGCCGGCCAGCAGGGCGGCCATCCGCTGCGCCTGCGTCTCCCAGCGCCACTCCCGCTCCACCCAGGCGCGGCCGGCCGCGCCGAACTGCCGGGCCAGATCCCGGTCGGCGAGCAGCGTGGCCACCCGGTCGGCGAGCTGGGCCACGTCCCGGCCGCCGACCACGTACCCGGTCTCCCCCTCGCGGACCGCGTCCGGGGCCCCGCCGGAGTCCCCGGCCACCACCGGCAGCCCGGTCGCGCTCGCCTCCAGGTAGACGATCCCGAGGCCCTCCACGTCCAGGCCCCGGTTGCGGGTGCGGCACGGCATCGCGTAGACGTCGCCGGCCGCGTAGTGCGCGGGCAGTTCGGCCGAGGGCACCGAGCCGGTGAAGACCACGTCGCGTTCCAGCCCGGTCTGCCGGGCCAGCTTCTCCAGCGTCGAGCGGTACGGGCCGCCGCCCACCACGAGCAGCGCGGCGTCGGGCACCCGGCGGCGGATCTCCGGCAGCGCGCGGATCAGCATGTCCTGGCCCTTACGGGGCACCAGCCGCGACACGCACACCACCACCGGCCGGTCGGCCAGCCCGAGCCGCGACCGGACGCGCCCGCCGTCGACGTCCGGGTGGTAGGTGTCCACGTCCACGCCGGGCGCGAGCCGCCGCAGCTCGGTCAGCCCGTCCAGCACGCGGGTCAGCCGCGCCCTGGTGTACTCGCCGAGGTAGGTGGTCACGTCCACGCCCCGCCCGATCCGGCGCAGCGCCGACCGGGCGCCTGGGAGCGCCGCCCAGCCGACCTCGTGCCCGTGGGTCAGCGCCACCGCCCGGCGGATCCCGGCCCGCCGCCGCAGGCCAGCGGCGAGCAGCCCCAGCGGGGCCGCCGCGCCGAACCACACGGTGTCGCAGTCGTACGCGCGCGCCAGCCGCGCCGCCCGCCGGGCGATCAGCGGCGTGGGCAGCAGCACCCGGGTCCGCTCCCGGACCACCTCGAACGGCTGGTCGGCGTCGAACTTCTCCGCCCCGCGCCAGCTCGACGCGTACACCACCACCGAGCCGGGCTGCTGGCGCACGGCGAGGTTGTGGACGAACGACTGGATGCCGCCGGGGCGCGGCGGGAAGTCGTTGGTGATCAGCAAGGTGCGGCTCATCGGCCGGACTCCCTGGCGTAGGCGCGGGCGGCGGCCATCCGCTCCACGGTGGACGGGTGGGTCGCCGACCAGAGGCGCTCCCAGCGCGGCGGGTCCGGGTCGGCCAGGTTGACCCCGGCCAGTCGTCGCTGCATCGCCTCGAACGTCGCCGGGTCGCCGGTGAGTGCCAGCGCGTGGGCGTCGGCGCGGGCCTCGATCCGGCGCGAGACCAGCGCCTGCGCCGGGGTGGCGAGCAGCCCGGCGACCGTGACCAGCGCGATCAGCAGCGGGAACGCCCGCGGATGGGCGATCGAGTCGACGCCGGCGAGCCGCAGCAGCGGCGTCCACGAGCCGATCAGGTAGAGCGCCACCACGGCGGCGGCGGCGCCGAGCGCGCCGAGCACCGTGCCGGTCCACACGTCCCGGTCCTTGGCGTGCCCCAGCTCGTGGGCGACCACGCTCGTCACCTCGGCCGGTTCCGCCTCGCGCAGCAGCGTGTCGTAGACGACCACCCGCCGGGTCGGGCCGAGCCCGGAGACGTACGCGTTCACCGCACTGGTACGCCGGGACGCGTCGGCGACGAGCACGTCGCGCACCGGCACGCCGTCCCGGGCGGCCATCGCGGTCAGCTCGGTGCGCAGCGGACCCGGCTCCATCGGGGTGAACCGGTTGAACACCGGCTCGACCAGCACCGGCAGCACGAACGACAGCACCACCACAAGGGCCGCCGCTCCGGCCGCGCCGAACGCCCACCACCAGCGCGGGGCGAGCCGCACCACCGTGTAGAAGCCGAGCAGGACCAGCGCGCCGATCACCGCGCTGACCGCGTACGACTTGAGCAGGTCGACGGCCCAGCCGCCCCAGCTCTGGGTGCTCAGCCCGTAGCGGACAAGCACGGTGCGGCGCCAGGCCGCGAACGGCAGCGTGAGCAGGTCGGCGAGGAACATGACGGCCAGCCCGCCGAGCACTGCCTGCGCGACCCAGTGCCCGCCGAAGGGCCGGCCGACCAGTTCGACCAGGCGCCCGCCCAGCGGGGTCAGCCCGAGCAGCAACGCCACCACCAGCCCGACCGCAAGCGCCGACCAGGCCGCCGGGCGCAGCGCGCCGTGGAAGGCCCGGCCCCGGGTCACCTGCTCGGCCGGGAGGTCACGCAGTGCCGCGAGCTGGTCGGCGCGGGGCGCCGGCGGGCGGCTCCACGGCACCAGCAGCACCACCGCCACGAGCAGCGCGACCACCAGGCCGCCCAGGGTCAGCAGCGCCCAGGCGCGCGGGGTCACCGCCCCATCCCGCCGTCGTGCCCGGTCCGCGTCATCCCGCCCCCTCCCGCCGTGACCGCTCATCCTATTGCCCGGCCGCGCAAGCGGGACCGCCGTGCCCGCCACGCGGTCCCGCCCGCCCCGCCCCGCGCGCGCGGCCCCAGCCCACCCGCGCGCCGATCTCGGAGTTGTGGCGGCTGACAAACGTGACTACCCGGACATCCTGGGCACCACAACTCCAAGATCGATGGCCCTTGCCGGGCTGGGGACGAGAAGGTGGACGGGGTGATCCCGACGGACGCCTCGAGCACCCCGGGGCGGCCCTCCTTCAGCGGCAGGCGGAAGCCGGCGGGCAGCGGGCAGCGTCAGGCGACCCGGCGACGACGGCCGGGGCGGCGGGGCATCGGCGCCGGCGCCTCGGCGGGCGCCGACGGCAGCACGTCCACCTCGAAGCCGGCCCGCGCGAACACCTCGATCGCCCGGTGCTCGGCCGGGCCCAGGTCGGCCGGGTCGGAGTCGAGCAGTGCGGTCACCAGGCAGCCGGAGCAGCCGGCGCCGCGGTTGCCGCAGGTGTCGCAGTCGATCAGCATCAACGCCTCCTGACGGGTCGCCGGTGGCGCTCGGGGAAGGAACCACCACCGTCGGTCACCAGGACGCTAACGCCCCGGTACGACAGAACCGGACAACGAGGCAGCAGCCGCCGCGAAGCAGAACCAGTACGCCGAAGTGGCGCGATCAGCACGCGTCCGACCCCACCACTCCCCCGATCTGGAGTCGATCAAGGGGGAGAGAGAAGGCTCAGGACCGGGCCAGGCGCCGCAGCAGCGAGTCGGCGCCCAGCGGGTACGCACCGTGCCGGCGTACCCCGTCGGCGACCTCGCGGTCCGAGGAGACCACCACCACCGGCCGGCCGGCCGGCTCGGCGCGGACCAGCCGGCGGATCAGCTCGTCGGCGGTCTCGCCCTTGCGGGAGAACAGCACCCGCACGCCGCGCGGCGCCGGGGGCAGTCCGTGGATCCGCTCGGCGCCGTCGAACACGACTGTGACCTCGTCCCCGGTCTGCGCGGCGATCCCGCCCAGCCCGGTGATCAGCCGCTTGCGCTGCTGCTCCAGCGACATCTCGCCGAAGCCTCGCTTCGTCACGTTGTAGCCGTCCACGACGAGGTGCGCCCGCGGCAGCGCGAGCAACTGGTCGAGGCGGGCCGGGTCGTCGGTGTCACGGGCCCGCGTCGACGGGCCGGCCTGGGCGGCACCCGGCTGCTCGGCGAACGCGTCGGCGACGAAGTCGGCGGGGAGCTTGTCCACCGGGTCGAGCGCCAGCTCGCGGCGCAGCCCCACGGCGGCCTGGCCGATCGTCTCCAGCAGCAGCCACAGCCGCGCGTCGTCGACCGAGCGGGCCTCCTTGGCGCTGGCCCGGGCCACGCCTGCGGCGGCCTCCGCCTCGGCCAGCCGGGCCCGGGCGCGGCGCAGCTCGGCGTCCGCGTCGGCGGCGGCACGGGCCGCCCGTCCCCGCTCGGTGGCGAGCATCTCGGTGGCCTTGCGCTCGCGGGCCTGGGTCTCCCGCAGGGTACGGGTCAGCTGGCGGGCCTCCTCGCGGAGCTGACCCAGCTCCTCCCGGACCCGGGCCAGCTCGTCGCGCAGCTTCTCCGCCTCGACCCGGGCCACCGCGCGGTCGTGCTCGGCGCGGGCGGCCCGCTGTTCGGCCTCGCGGACCAGTTCGGCCACGACCGCGCTGTCCGCCTCGGCGCGTACCGCCTCGCCGCTGGCCTCGATCAGGTCCCGCCAGCCGCGGGGCCGGGCCAGGTAGGCCAGGGCGGCCACCTCGACCGGGTCGGCGGCGGCCGGTGCGGTGCCGTCGACCACCGCCGCACCGAGGTCGCCGGCGTCGGCGAGCACCCGGGCGGTGATCCGCTGCCGGAACAGCGGGTCGGCGGTGAGCTGGGCGGCGATCGCGGGCGCGCCGAGGCGGGCACGACGGTTGGGGGCGAACTTGGCGACCCGCCGCAGCGGCACCGGCACCTCGTCGGCGGGCAGGCCGGGCAGCACGGCGGCGGTCAGCGTGACGATCCGTTGCCGGACCGGCTCGGGCAGCACCGGCTCGGGCTCGATCGCCGGTGGCGCGTCCTCATCGGCGGGCACGCCGACCACCGGCTCCTCCACGGAGGAGTGGTCGTCGTACGGCTCGCTGAGGGGCATGAGGCAAGTCTCCCACCCCGAACGGGCCCACCGCCCGGTGAGTGAGCCGATCTCTCATCGTACCCCCGTGGTATCTCCTGGGGCCGCAGTGACGGGAGTGTCGGACCGTGCCGCTAGCGTCCCGCGGGTGACACGAGCGGAGTACGTCCAGGAGTCGCTGGCCGGCCTGGACCCGGCGGGCAGCGGCGTCGACCCGGCGCTGCCGCTCTACGCGACCACCTTCGTGGTGGTCGACCTGGAGACCACCGGCGGCGCTCCGGACGGCGGCGGGATCACCGAGATCGGCGCGGTGAAGGTGCGCGGCGGCGAGGAGCTGGGCGTGCTCGCCACGCTCGTCAACCCGGGCGTGCCGATCCCGCCGTTCATCACCGTGCTCACCGGCATCACCCAGGCCATGCTGCTGCCCGCCCCGCCGATCGAGCAGGTGCTCCCGAGCTTCCTGGAGTTCATCAGCGACGCCGTGCTCGTCGCCCACAACGCGCCGTACGACGTGGGCTTCCTCAAGGCGGCCTGCGCGAAGCACGGCTACCGCTGGCCCAACCCCCGCGTGCTGGACACGGCCGCGCTGGCCCGGCGGGTGCTCACCCGCGACGAGGTGCCCAACCGCAAGCTGGGCACGCTCGCCGCCTACTTCCGCACCGCGACCCAGCCCACCCACCGGGCGCTCGACGACGCCAAGGCCACCGTCGACGTGCTGCACGGGCTGATCGGCCGCCTCGGTGGGCACCGGGTCGGCACGGTCGGCGAGGCGATCGAGTTCGCCCGCGCGGTCACCCCCACCCAGCGCCGCAAGCGGCACCTCGCCGACGGGCTGCCGAAGGTGCCGGGCGTCTACATCTTCCGGGCCGCCGACGACCGGCCGCTCTACGTCGGCACGTCCGGTGACATCGCCACCCGGGTCCGCAGCTACTTCACCGCCGCGGAGAAGCGGGCCCGGATCTCCGAGATGCTCGCCGCCGCCGAGCGGGTGGAGGCGGTCGAGTGCGCCCACTCGCTGGAGGCCGAGGTCCGCGAGCTGCGGCTGATCGCGGCGCACGCGCCGCCGTACAACCGCCGGTCGAAGTATCCGGAGCGCCAGGTGTGGCTGAAGCTCACCGACGAGGCGTACCCCCGGTTGTCGATCGTGCGCGACATCGCGCCCACCGACACCGCCTACCTGGGGCCGTTCCGGTCCCGGCAGGCGGCGGAGCTGGCCGCCGCCGGCTTCCACGACGCGGTGCCGCTGCGGCAGTGCACGCACCGGCTCTCCCGGCGCACCACCATGCCGGCCTGCGCGCTGGCCGAGCTGGGTCGCTGCCCGGCGCCCTGCGAGCACCGGATCACCCCCGAGGAGTACGACGACGCGGCGGCGACCCCGTTCCGCACCGCCACCAGCGACGACCCCGGTGTGGTGGTGGACGCGCTGCTCGCCCGCATCGAGGTGCTGTCGGCCGCCCGGCGGTACGAGGAGGCGGCGGTGGTGCGCGGCCGGCTGGTGGCGGTGCTGCGCGCGGCGGTCCGGATGCAGCGGCTGGCCGCGTTGACCGGCATCGCCGAGCTGGCCGCCGCCCGCCCGGCCGCCCGGGGTGGCTGGGAGCTGGCGCTGGTGCGGCACGGCCGGCTCGCCGGGGCCGGGGTGTCCCCGCCGGGTGTCCATCCGCGACCCACGATCGCGGCGATCCGGGCCACCGCCGAGACGGTGCTGCCCGGGCACGGCCCGGTGCCGGCCGCCACCGCCGAGGAGACCGAGCGGATCCTGTCCTGGTTGGAACGACCGGAGACCCGGCTGGTCGAGACGACAGACGGGTGGGCCTCGCCGGTGGCCGGCGCGGGGCGTTTCCGCGACCTGCTGACGAAGGCGGAGAACGGCGGATCCGCCAAACTCTCGACCGAACGCTCATGACCAACTGACCGATCGGACTACCTCGACTCCCTTAGTCTGTTAAAGGAGTGCAGACCTGCCCGATTCGCGGGCTCTGCTCCCGGCCGCCGGTCCCCGGTGGCCGAGGGCCGGGGTGAGGAGGTGTCCCAGGTGGACGTCGACGCCGGACACGGCGCCGCCCTGGGTGGCGCGCTCCCTGCCCAGGGCGAACTACCGCTCACCCGCCGCCTGCGTTCCCTGCTCACCTGGCCCACTGCCGACGGCGACCCGGTCACCACACTGGTCCGCGCCCATCGCGGCATCCACGCGAGCGCCGACGCCTCGGTACTGCGCCGGGCCTACACGATCGCCGAGAACATGCACCGCGGCCAGTTCCGCAAGAGCGGCGAGCCGTACATCACCCACCCGCTGGCGGTGGCGCAGATCTGCGCCGACCTCGGCATGGACACCATCACGCTGGTCGCCGCGCTGCTGCACGACACGGTGGAGGACACCCGCTACACGCTCCAGGCGCTCCAGGAGGACTTCGGCCGCGAGGTCGCCCACCTGGTCGACGGCGTGACCAAGTTCGACAAGGCGTTCTACGGCAAGGCCGCCGAGGCGGAGACCGTCCGCAAGATGATCGTGGCGGCCGGCAAGGACGTCCGGGTGCTGGTGATCAAGCTGGCGGACCGGCTGCACAACATGCGGACGCTCGGCGTACGCTCGGCCGCCTCCCGGGAGCGGATCGCCCGCAAGACCCAGGAGGTGCTGGTCCCGCTCTGCGACCGGCTGGGCATCCAGACCCTCAAACGCGAACTGGACGACGTGGTGCTGCTGCACCTGCGGCCGGAGGAGCACGCGCGGATCGCCCGGTTCGTGCACGACCGGCCCGGCTGGGACGCCTACCTGGCCGACGTGGTGGCGCGCACCCGGGCGGCGTTGCGCCGCAACCGGGTCGACGCCGACGTCTCCCCCCGCCCCCGGCACCTCTACTCGATCTGGAAGGACACCGTCGCCGGCGACCACGCCGCCCCGTTCGACCTGCCCCGCATCGCGATCGTGGTGGACGGTCCGGCGACCGACTGTTACGCCGCTCTGGGCGCCGTGCACGGGCTGTGGCGGCCGGTGCCGGGCCGGTTCAAGGACTTCATCGCCTCCCCGAAGAACAACCTCTACCGATCCCTGCACACGAGTGTCTGCGGCCCGCAGGACCGCACCGTCGAGGTGCTGATCCGCACCACCGAGATGCACCGCTCCGCGGAGTACGGCGTAGCCGCCCACTACCGGTTCCCCCGGGCCGCGGGCCGGGGCGCCGACCGGGCGGACGAGCTGGCCTGGCTGCGCCGGGTGCTCGACTGGGAGCAGGAGACGGTCGACCCGACCCAGTTCATGGAGTCGCTGCGCTGCGACCTGTCCGAGGCGCAGATCCAGGTGGTGGCCGACGGGCGGCAGGTCGTGCTGCCGGCCGGGGCCACGCCGGTCGACCTCGCGTACGAGCTGGGCACCGAGCGCGGCGACCACTGCCTGGCCGCCCGGATCAACGGCCGGCTGGCACCGCTCTCCTCGGAACTGGAGGAGGGCGACGTGGTGGAGATCTTCACCGAGAACGACGCGGAGAGCGGCTTCGAGGCGGACGTGGCCCCGCGCGGCCCGCGCCGGGAGTGGCTGGGCTTCGTGAAGTCCCCGCACGCCCAGATGCAGATCAACCGCTGGTTCGCCGAGCACACCGAGCCGGGCATCTCGATCGCCGACAAGGTCCGGCTCGGCCGGGCCTCGATCGGCCTGGCGTTGCGCAAGCACAACCGGGGCCTGGCCAGCGACCTGCCGCTGCTGCGGCTGTCCGAGGAACTGGGCTACCCCGACCTGGAGACGCTGCTGGTGGCGGTCTTCGACCGCACCGTCGAGCCGGACACGGTGGTCCAGCAGTTGATCGATCTGGTCGACCACAGGCAGTAGACGGAGCCGGTCCGCGCCGGGACCACTAGCCTGGACGACATGATCCCCCGCGCGCGTGCCACCGGACGGGCCCTCGGCTACCAGATCTTCTACCGGCTTCCGGTCCCGCTGCGGCGGCGGCTGGTCCGGCTGGCCGTACCGAAGTACGTCGTCGGCGCGGTCACGCTGGTCAAGGACACGGAGGCCACCGGCGCGGGCCGGATCCTGCTGCTGCGCCAGCCGCCCGGCTACAGCTGGACGCTCCCGGCCGGGCTGCTGCAACGCGGCGAGGCCCCGGTGGTGGGCGCCGCCCGCGAGCTGTACGAGGAATCAGGCGTCCGCCTGTCCCCCGACGCGCTGCGCCCGGCGGTGCCGAACGCGGTGGTGCACGCCAAGGGCTGGGTCGACGTCGTCTTCGAGGCCGAGGTGCCGGCGTCGACCACCGAGCTGAAGGTGGACGGCGCCGAGGTGTTCGAGGCCGCCTTCCATCCGCTCGACGACCTGCCCCGGCTCAGCCGCGCCACCGCCAACCTGCTCGGCTACTACGGCATCGGCCCGCGCGCCGGCGAACACCCACCGGCCGCGTGAGCACCCCGTACGCGGGCACCGCGGCACCGGGGGTCGAGGTGTGCGCGGTGGTGCTTGCAGCGGGTGAGGGCACCCGGCTGCGCCCGCTCACCGAGCGGGTACCCAAGGCGCTCTGCCCGGTCGGGAACGTCCCGTTGCTGGACCGGGCGCTGGCCCGGCTGGCCGGGCTGGGTCTGACCGGCCCGGAGCGGGTCGCGGTGAACGCCTGCTACCTGGGCGACCAGGTGGTCGCGCGGGTCGGCGGACGGGCCCACCTGTCGGTCGAGCCGGACGCCCCGCTGGGCACCGCCGGGGGCGTGGGCCGGCTGCGGGACTGGATCGACGGCCGGGGCGTGCTGGTCGGCAACGCCGACGCGTACCTGTCCGACCCGCAGGCCCCGCCCGGCCCGGACATCGCCGCGCTGCTGGACGGGTGGGACGGGCACGGCGTACGCCTGCTCGGCCGGCCCGCCGACGACCCGCACGCCCCCGGAACCTTCGACGGCCACGAGTTCGTGGGTTTCTCGCTGCTGCCGTGGCGGCTGGTCCGCGACCTGCCGGCCACGTTCGGCGACCTGGTCCGGGCGGTGTGGCGGCCCGCGGAGGCCGCCGGGGCGCTCACCGTCGTGCCCTACCGAGGCACGTTCTACGACACCGGCACCCCGGCCGACTACCTGGCCGCCAACCTGCACGCGGCCGGCCCGGACGGGCTGGTGGACCCGGCGGCGACGGTGACCGGCCGGGTCACCGGCTCGGTGGTCGGCGCCGGGGCGCTGGTGCACGGCGACGTGGACCGGTCGGTGGTGTGGCCCGGCGCGAGCGTCGCGGCCGGGGAACGCCTGCGCGAGGTGATCCGGGCCGGTGACGACCTGACCGTCCCGGCGGCGCGGTGAGGGGCGCGGGCTCTAGCATGGGCCTCGTCGCCGACGAACGGAGAACCGTCCCGTGATCACCGCGATCGTGCTGATCGACTGCGCCACCGACTCCATCCCCGAGGTGGCCGAGACCCTGGCCAACCTGCCCGGCGTCAGCGAGGTCTACTCGGTGGCGGGGCACGTCGACCTGATCGCCATGGTCCGGGTCCGGGAGTTCGAGCAGATCGCCCAGGTCATCGCCGGCAGCATCTCGAAGGTGCCGGGCGTGCTGAACACCGAGTCGCACATCGCGTTCCGCGCCTACTCCCAGCACGACCTGGAGGAGGCGTTCGCGATCGGGCTGGCGAACGCCGACTGACACGAGCCGGTGACCGGCCCACCCTCGCGGGCGGACCGGCCACCGTGGACCGTGCGGTACGTCAGCTCTGGCTGGGCACCGGGGTCTCCGTGGTGCCCGGAGCGGGCTCCTCGGTCTCGGTGCCGCCCGGAGCCGGCGACTCGGTGCCACCCGGGGACGTGGTGCCGCCCGGGCTGGGCGTGCCGCTGGCGCTGGTCTGCGGAACCGGGACGCCCAAGGTCTGGGCCAGGGCCACGAGCGCGTCGTAGTGCGCCTGGAGGACCGGCAGCGCGTCCTGCGCGATCTGCACCACCGACTGCTCCGAGCCCTGCGAGATCTCGGTCTGGGTGGCCTGGATCGCCTGGACGTGGCCGGCGAGCTGCGCGGTCACCCACGCCTTGTCGAACTCGGCCCCGCTGAGGTTGTTCAGCTTGTCCAGGACCTTCTGCTGGTCGGCGGTCGGGTCGGCCGGCAACTGCACGTTGAGCTGCTGCGCGGTCGACTGCACCGTCTGGTCCAGCTGGGTGTGGTCCGTCACGAACATCTTGCCCAGGTCCTTGACCTGCTGGTTCTGACCCTTCTGCTGGGCCAGGTTACCGGCGGTGATCTCGAACAGGTTGACCTGGTGCACCGCCTGCAGGTACTGCGTGTCCTGCGTCGACGGCTGCGCCGCAGCCTGCGACGCGGCGGCGGGCGCCAGCCCCACGACCACCAGCGCGGCCAGCAGGCCCAGGCGTTTGATTCCCAACATTCGTTCCTCCCCCATGAGACGTCGGACCGCACGGATACCCGGCTGACCGGGGTTATTCCTGCGATTCCACCCGTCCGTGTCGGGGGCGACGGCCGTCCGCGCACCGGCCTCCCGGCGTGCGCGGGAGGGAACGGGACGACCGGGCGGAAACGGCAGTGGCGCCCGCCGGATGATCCGGCGGGCGCCACTGTCAGTCGTACGGGGAGGTCAGCGACGGCTCTCGCCGCTGCCGATCTCCTCCCGCTCCGGCCGGGCCTCGACCGGCGGGTGCCCCGGCGAGACCGGCGCCTCGGCCGGCTTCTCGATCGGGTAGAAGAAGCCCCGGATCGCCGGGCCGAGGGCACCGAGCCGGTTCATCTTCTTCGGCACCACCCAGCCGACGTAGTCCAGCGCCGGCGGGTGACCGTCGTGGCCGTCGGCCGAGGTGAGCGGCTGGTGGACCTCGACGAACCGGCCGTCGGGCAGCCGCTTGATGATGCCGGTCTCCACGCCGTGCGCCAGCACCTCCCGGTCGTGCTGCTGCAGACCCAGGCAGATCCGGTACGTGACGTAGTACGCGATCGGCGGCAGGATCAGCAGGCCGATCCGGCCGGCCCAGGTCATCGCGTTCAGGCTGATGTGGAACTTGTCCGCGATGACGTCGTTGGCGCCGGAGAGGGTCAGCACGATGTAGAAGGCGAGCGCCATGGCGCCCACGGCGGTCCGGGCCGGAACGTCCCGGGGCCGCTGGAGCAGGTTGTGGTGCTTGTAGTCCTTGAGGCGGCGCGCCTCCAGGAACGGATACATCGTCGACAGGCCGACCAGGATTCCGGGTAGCACCACAGTCGGCCAGAACAACGGTGGGATGACGTACCCGTTGCCGATCGGGATGTGGATCTCCCAGCCCGGCATGAGCCGGGTCGAGCCGTCGAGGAACATGACGTACCAGTCGGGCTGGCTGGCGGCCGAGACCACCCACGCCTCGTACGGGCCGAACAGCCAGATCGGGTTGATCTGGAACAGGCCACCCATCAGCGCGATCACGCCGAAGACGACCATGAAGAAGCCGCCCTGCTTGAGCGCGTAGCGCGGGAACATCCGCTCGCCGACCACGTTGGAGTTGGTCCGGCCGGGGCCGGGCCACTGGGTGTGCTTCTGCTTGAACACCAGGCCGAGGTGCACGCTGATCAGCGCCACCAGCAGACCCGGGACGAGCAGCACGTGGGCGATGAAGAAGCGGCTGATGATGATGGTGCCGGGGAACTCCCCGCCGAAGATCGACGAGCTGACCCAGGAGCCGATCACCGGGATCGACAGGATGATCGCGGAGGCGATCCGCAGACCGGTGCCGGACAGGCCGTCGTCCGGCAGCGAGTAGCCGGTGAAGCCGGCCAGGAAGCCGACCCAGAACAGCAGCGAGCCGATGATCCAGTTGGTCTCACGCGGCTTGCGGAACGCGCCGGTGAAGAAGACCCGCAGCATGTGGACCACGATGGCGGCCATGAACAGCAGGGCCGACCAGTGGTGCATCTGCCGCATGATCAGACCACCCCGGACATCGAACGAGATGTCCAGGCTGGAGGCGTAGGCGGCCGACATCGGGGTGCCCCGCAGCGGCGCGTAGCTGCCGTTGTAGATGACCTCGGTCATAGCCGGCTCGAAGAAGAACGTCAGGAAGACGCCGGTGAGCAGCAGGACGATGAACGAGAACAGCGCGATCTCGCCGAGCAGGAAGGACCAGTGGTCGGGGAAGACCTTGTTCAGCAGCTTGCGCAGGGGCGTGGCCACCTGGAAGCGGTCGTCCACCGCCCGCGCGCTCTTGGCCGGCAGCGCGGCCGCATCAAACTTTCGGCGCTTCATGGCCGCTCCCAGAAGTCGGGACCGATGGTCTCGGTGTAGTCGGACTTCGCCACGAAGAAGCCCTCCTCGTCCACCTCGATCGGCAGCTGCGGAAGCGGCCGGTTCGCCGGGCCGAAGATCGGCTTGGCGTTGTCGGTGATGAGGAACTGCGACTGGTGGCAGGGGCAGAGCAGGCGGTTGGTCTGCTGCTCGTAGAGGCTGGCCGGGCAGCCCGCGTGCGTGCAGATCTTGGAGAACGCGACGTAGTTGCCCCACATGTAGTCGCCGTGGCCCTTGCGCTCGTTCGCGGCGCGCGACTTCTGCGCGTCGTCCTCCCGCAGGTGGATGAGCAGGGTGGGCGAGTCGGCGTGCAGGTTGCTCACGCCGCCGTCGATGCCTGGGAACACGGTCAGCTGGCCGCCGACGCTGACGTCGGCCGGGCGGATCGGGCGGCCGTCCTCACGGATCAGCCGGATCTTCTTGCCGCCCTCGCCCGGCTGGAAGCCGGTGGTGAACATCTGGTTGTTCTTGTGCGGCTGCTCGATCAGGCCACCGATCAGCGGTGCCGCGGCCACCGCGCCCACCGGCGCCAGGCCGGCGAGCAGCGAGATGCCCAGCAGCGGCCGGCGGCGTACGCCCATCTCGTCGGCCAGGTAGAGCATGGTCTCGCCGGTGATCTTGCGACCCTCCGGGTCGTCGGCCTGGTCGTGCCGGTCCTGGATCGAGACCTCCTTGGGCAGCAGCTTCTTGCCCCAGGTCAGGATGCCGAAGCCGATGCCCAGCAGCGCGAGGCCGAGGGTCAGGCCGAGCAGCGGCGTGTAGAGCTTGTCGCCGCCGGTACCCGGCTCCCACTGCCACGGCCACCAGATGTAGACCACCAGGAAGGCCGTCGCGAAGACGCCGGTCAGCAGGAACATCAGGGCGACCGTGCGGGTCAGCCGGCGCTCGGCCTTGCTGCCCGGGACCACCTGCGGCTCGTAGTGGACGATCTCGATGTCGTCCCGCCGCGCGCCCTCCTGGACGATGTCGAACCGGGAGAGCCGGGGGTCGTTCACGTCGAGCGGCTCCGGGCCCTGCTGGGCCTGGTGCTCGGTGTGGGTGCTCATGCCGTCACCTCGCTACGGGTGACGCCGGGGGCCGGCGCCACAGCACTGGAAGCATTGATCCGTCCGGTCACGACTTGCCCGCGATCCACAGGCTCGCGAAGACCAGCGCGACGATGCCGACCAGGAAGATCGCGAGACCCTCGGTCGACGGGCCGTAGCGGCCCAGGTTGAAGCCGCCCGGGTCGCCGTCGTGCTTCAGCGTCTCCTGGATGTAGGCGATGATGTCCGCCTTCTCCTCGGGCGTGATCTGGTTGTCGCCGAACACCGGCATGTTCTGCGGGCCGCTCAGCATCGCGGCGTAGATCTGCCGGTCACTGGCCGGCGCCAGGCTCGGCGCGTACTTGCCGGAGGACAGCGCACCGCCGCCGCCGCTGAAGGCGTGGCACTGCGAGCAGTTGATCCGGAACAGCTCACCACCGGTGGACAGGTTGGCGCCCTCACGCAGGTCGCCGTTGGGGACCTCCGGGCCGCCGCCGAGCTCCTGGATGTACTGCCCGAGCTGGCGCACCTGCTCGTCGGTGAACTGCGGCGGCTTGCGCATGGCCTGGGCCTCCTGCCGGGCCATCGGCATGCGACCGCTGCTGACCTGGAACTCCACCGAGGCCGCTCCGACGCCGATCAGGCTCGGACCGCGGCCCTCGACGCCCTGGGCGTTGCGACCGTGACAGGTCACACAGCTCACGTCGAACAGCGCCTTGCCCTCGTTGCCTGCGGCGGTCAACGGAGGGTTGTCCTGCGCCTGCACGCCGGGGGCGAAGACGGTGTAGGCACCGCCGGCCAGCATCAGCGCGGCGAACAGCCGGACCGCGGCACCCAGCCGGCGGCGGCCCCTGCTGCGCGCTACGGGCCGCCCGCGCAGCCGCGCGAGCAGACCGCGTCGGCGGTCGTTGTCAGAAGTCATGACCTGTGTCCTTAACCGGTTGGACCTTGTCTCAGGGGACGGAGCAGCGGCGCGGTTCGTGACGCGCCAAGATCACTGGAGCCAGTAGATCATGGCGTAGAGCCCGATCCACACGACGTCCACGAAGTGCCAGTAGTAGGACACGACGATCGCCGAGGTCGCCTGGGCGGGGGTGAACCGGCCCATCGTGGTACGGATCATGAAGATCACGAAGGCGATGAGACCGCCGGTCACGTGCAGACCGTGGAAGCCGGTGGTGAGGTAGAACATCGACCCGTAACCGTCTTCGTTGATCTTCACACCCTCGTGCACCAGGGTCCGGTACTCGTTCAGCTGACCGAGCACGAAGATCAGACCCATCACGAAGGTGATCGTGAACCACCGGCGCAGAGCGTGGACGTCACCGCGCTCGGCCGCGAACACGCCGATCTGGCAGGTGATCGAGGAGAGCACCAGGATCACCGTGAACGTGGTCGCGTACGGGATGTTCAGCACCTCGGTGTGCTTCTCCCACTGCTCCGGCGCCGCCGCGCGGATGGAGAAGTACATCGCGAACAGCGCCGCGAAGAACATGAGTTCGCTGGAGAGCCACACGATCGTCCCGACGCTGACCATGTTGGGTCGGGTCAGGGAGTGGATCCGGCTCTTGTCAATGGCTGGGGCCGCAGTCACGCGGTCATTATTGCCCCTGACCGGGACCGACGATCAGCGGGGTGGCAAACCCGGCCCTTCCGTGGCCCGATCGTGGTGGTCCGCTTCGCCTGACCTACCCTGAAAAGCGTGCTGCACGTCGATCAGATCCGCGCCGTCACCTCGGCTGTTCCGGCGACGCTGGCGGCGGGAGGCGAGGGCGCCCCGCCGCCGTTCACCGTGACCCGGGTGTTCACGGAGACCCGGCTGGACAGCTGGCTCACGCTGGGCATCGTCCTGGCCGCCGGCCTCTACCTCTACGGGGTGCACCGGCTGCGGCTGCGCGGCGACCGCTGGCCGGTCATCCGTACCGTGTCGTTCCTCGGCCCGGGCCTCGGCGGCATCGCCCTGGTCACGCTCACCGGCCTCGGCGCGTACGACACCGCGCTGCTCTCGGTGCACATGGTGCAGCACATGGTGCTGTCCATGATCGCGCCGATCTTCCTGGCGCTCGGCGCCCCGATGACGCTGGCGCTGCGCACGCTGCCGGCACGGCCCCGCAAGCGGCTGCTCGCGATCGTGCACAGCAAGGTGATCCGGATCTACAGCTTCCCGCTTGTGGCGTTCGCCATCTTCGTGGTGAACCCGTTCGCGCTGTACTTCACCGACCTCTACGAGTTCACCCTGCGCCACGAGTGGGCGCACGAGCTGGTCCACGCGCACTTCATCGCCACCGGCTGCGTCTTCTTCTGGCCGCTGCTCGGCCTCGACCCGCTGCCCGGCCGCTGGCCGTACCCGGGCCGCGCGCTGCTCATGCTGCTCTCGGTGCCGTTCCACACCGTCCTCGGCCTGACCATCATGCAGAGCACCACGCTGTTCGGCGGCGACTGGTACCCGTCGCTCAACCTGTCCTGGTCCGACCCCTGGAACGACCAGGTGGTCGCGGGCGGGATCCTGTGGGCCGGCGGCGAGTTCGTCAGCGTCACCATGCTCGCCGTCCTGGTCGTCCAGTGGGTCAAGCAGTCCGAGCGCGAGGCCCGGCGGCTCGACCGCGAGCTGGACCGCCAGGAGGCCCGCCAGCGCGCCGCGGAGACGAGCGCCTGACGGCCCGTTCCGGGGTACGCCCCGAGCCCGCCGGGCGGGGCGACAGCCCGGATGTGACGACCGCTACGATCAGCGGGCAGCTACGAGGTGGGAGCCACGTCACGATGAGCGATCGTCTTTGCACCGTCCTGCTCTACAGCGACGACCCGAAGGTCCGCGACCGGATGCGGCTCGCCGTGGGCACCCGGCCGGCGCCCGGGCTCGAGATCGAGTTCGTCGAGGCCGACGACTACAACGCCTGCATCCGGCTGGTCGACGACTACGAGATCGACCTGCTCCTGCTCGACGGCGAGGCGACCCCGGGCGGCGGCATCGGCATCGCCCGCCAGATCAAGGACGACCGGGACGACGCGCCGCCCACCTGCGTGGTGCTCGCCCGCGCCGCCGACCGCTGGCTGGCCGCGTACGCCGAGGTCGACGCCACGCTGACCCACCCGCTGGACCCGGTGGTCGCCGGCAGCACCGTGGCGGAGCTGCTGCGCCGCACCCACGCCGCAGCCTGACCCCGCCGGTCTTCGCGCGCCACGGCGACGCGGCCGTGGCGCGCCCCAACCGCATTCCTCACGCCGCTCGGGAGGCCCGTCATGGGCGAACGGACCTGGCCGCTTCTGCTCAACGCGCTGCTGCGCGGCGAGGAGCTCTCCACCGCCGACACCGCGTGGGCGATGGGCGAGATCATGGCCGGCTCGGCCACCCCGGCGCAGATCGCCGGGTTCGCCGTGGCGCTGCGCACCAAGGGTGAGACCCCCGCCGAGCTGGGCGGCCTGGTCGAGACCATGCTGACCCGCGCGGTGCCGGTGCACCTGCCCGAGGACGTACGCGCGAGCGCGCTGGACGTGGTCGGCACCGGCGGCGACCTCGCCCACACGGTGAACATCTCCACCATGGCCGCGCTGGTGGTCGCCGGGGCCGGGGTCCGCGTGGTCAAGCACGGCAACCGGGCCGCCTCCTCCTCGTGTGGCACCGCCGACGTGCTGGAGCAGCTCGGCGTACCCCTCGACCTGGCACCCGAGCAGGTGGCCCGCTGCGTGACCGAGGCCGGCATCGGCTTCTGCTTCGCCGCCCGCTTCCACCCCGGCATGCGCCACACCGGCCCGGTCCGGCGCGAGATCGGCGTACCCACCGCGTTCAACTTCCTCGGCCCGCTGACCAACCCGGCGCGGCCCCGTGCGGGCGCGGTGGGCTGCTTCGACAAGCGGATGGCCCCGGTGATGGCCGCCGTGTTCGCGGCCCGGGGTGACTCCGCGATCGTGGTACGCGGCGAGGACGGCCTGGACGAGTTCAGCACCGGCGCCCCCACCCGGGTCTGGGTGGCGCAGCAGGGCACCGTCACGGAGGCCGTGCTGGACGCTACGGACCTCGGTGTGCCCCGGGCCACCCTGGCCGACCTGCGCGGCGGGGACGCGGTCTACAACGCCGACGTGGTCCGGCGCCTGCTCGCCGGCGAGACCGGGCCGGTACGGGACGCGGTGCTGGTCAACGCCGCCGTCGCGCTTGCCACCCAGGGGCCGCTCGACGGCGATCTGCACGAGGTGCTGCGGGCCAACCTGGACCGGGCCGCCGAGGCGGTCGACTCCGGTGCCGCGGCGGCAGCGCTGGACCGCTGGCTCGAGGTGGCACGCGCGGCCTGATGCCGTTGGTGTCGTACCCGCGTGCCAAACTACACGGGAGTTATTCTCCGTTTTCGGTCTATCCGTTTTCGGTCTTCGGTCCACCGACCGGCGGCTTCCCGCCCCGGCCGATGCCCGGAGCGAGAGGAGCCACCCGTGTCTGACCGCGAGCTGCACTGTGACACCTGCGAGGGCGTCGTGCTGTTCGAGGCGCCGCCGTGCGGCGACGGGCACGGCGCCGACTGCCCGGAGCTGATCTGCACCGGTTGCGGCGCGGCAGTGGTGATCGCCACGTTCACGTTCCGCGAGACCCGCCTGGCGAGCCGCCGCGCTTCCCGCCGCCCATCCCACCCCCAGGCCGCCTGACCTCCACCCCTTCGGCGCCCGTCTTCGCCCTTCCCGAGCCGCCCACGCTCCTCCCGAGCCGCGCCGTGCCCCTTCGGGCCACGGCGCGCGGCGAGATCTTGGAAGGAAACGGCCCTCATGGAGGCCGTTTCCTTCCAAGATCTCGTGTGGTCCTGGTGAGTGGAACGGTGCTCTTCGGCGAATGGAACAGCGCAGCGTGAGCCAGGCAGTGCGCGTCGGAGGTGAGCGGGAGAGCGCCAGGCTGACCGCATCAGGCGGTGACCATGAAGTTGGCGGGGACAAAAGGGACCGCCGGTGCCGTCAACTTCATGATCGACGCAGGCAGCGCGCGGGGACGGCGCGCGGGGCAGGCACGGGGGGAAAGCGACAGGCCCGCTACCCCGGGAGGGGGTGCGGGCCTGCGACTGTGCTTCGGGTCAGTGCTCGGCGGTGCGGCGGGTGCCCGAGTAGTACTCGAACAGCAGCCCGCAGGTGGCGAGGACGACCGCCACCAGGCCCAGTCCCAGCAGCCAGAACTGCCAGAACACCAGGCCGAGACCGGCGATCGCGGCGGCCAGCGCCAGCCCGAACGGCCAGTAGCTACCCGGGCTGAAGAAGCCGACCTCACCGGCGCCGTCGGCGATCTCGCCGTCCGGCCGGTCCTCGGGGCGCAGGTCGATACGGCGGGAGACGAACCAGAAGAAGCCGCCGCACATGGCGCAGAGCAGGAAGGACAGCAGCAGCGCCACAGTGCCGATCCACTCGACGTGGCCGCCGCTGTCGGCGTACGTCCAGGCGCCGTAGAGGATCGTCGCGCCGAGGAGGAACGTGGCGATGGTCAGGAAGATCTTCCACTCGGTCTTCATGCCGAACCCCTCAGCTTCCCGCGCCGGCCGACGCGTCGGACGGGTTGAAGTTGTTCACGTCGCGCCGGGTGTCGAACGGCTTCGTCTCGGTGGCGTACTCCGGCTCACCGATCGCGCCGAGCGCCTCCTGGGTCGACTTGCCGGCCTTCTTGGCCGCCAGGAACTGGTCGTACTTCTCCGGCGACACGACCCGCAGTTCGAAGTTCATGAAGGCGTGGTAGCTGCCGCACAGCTCGGCGCAGCGGCCGACGAACGCGCCCTCCTGGTCGATGCTGGAGACCTCGAACGTGTTGCGCACGTTGCCCGGCATGACGTCCCGCTTGAACAGCAGCTCCGGCACCCAGAACGAGTGGATGACGTCGCGGCTGGTCTCCTCGAAGCGGATCGAGCGGCCGCTGGGCAGCACCAGCACCGGGATGACCTCGCTGGTGCCGAGCACCGAGGCGACGGTGTTGGCCTCCGGGCCCTGACCGTCGCGGTAGTTGAACTGCCAGTTCCACTTGAACGCGACGACCTCGACGGTGACGTCCGGGTTCTTCGACTCCTTGTTCACGTCGGTCTGCACGACCGCCGTGTAGTAGAAGAGCACGGAGACCACGAGGATCGGCGCGATGGTGTAGAGGAACTCCATCGGCAGGTTGTAGCGGGTCTGCACCGGCAGCTCGTTGCCGCGCTTGCGGTAGCGGACCACGCACCAGAAGATCAGGCCCCACACGAACACGCCGACGGCGAGCGCCGCGATGCAGGACGCGATCCACAGGTCGTACATGCGGTGCGACTCTGGCGTGATGCCGCCCTGCGGCCAGCCGAACCCGCCGAACGTCTTGCCGACGTCACAGCCGGTGAGCGAGACCAGCAGCGCCGCCGCGCCGAGACCGAGCCCGGCGATTCGACCAGCACCACGCCGCCGGCGTCCACCGGCCCCCGGGGAAGCGCTGTGCCGTACGGCCGAGCGCCGTACCTCCGAACTCCTTGCGACCACCTGGTCCTGCCTCCCTAGCGCGCCGCGGCGGTTGTTCTCCTTGACACCGACGGCAAAGGCGTCACCGACGGTCGCAGATTACTCGACCATGACCGGCCAGGCCGTCTTGGGGTCGCTGTCCACCCCCATCGGGGGGATCTTGGGCGTAACCGGGCGATAGCGTGGAACCCCATGAGCGCCTCCCCGGTCTACCTGGACGCCGCCACCGCGGCGCCGCTGCATCCGGTCGCGCGGCAGGCGATGCTGGCCGCCCTGGACGACGGCTGGGCCGACCCGGCCCGGCTCTACTCGGCGGCCCGCCGGGCCCGCCAGCTCCTCGACGCCGCGCGGGAGGCCGCCGCGCAGACGCTCGGCGTCCGCGCCGACGAGCTGTCCTTCACCCCCAGCGGTACGACGGCAGCGCACGCCGCAGTACTCGGTGGCCTGGCCGGGCGCCGGCGGGCCGGGGCGACGCTTGTGCACTCGGCGATCGAACACTCGGCGGTGCTGCACGCCGCCCAGCGGCACACGGCGGCCGGCGGCACGGCGGTGTCCGTACCCGTGGACCGGTCGGGCCGGCTGGACCTGGACGCCTGGTCGGCGGCGGTGGCCGCGCCCGGCGTGGCCCTCGCCGCGCTGATCGCTGCCAGTCACGAGGTGGGCACGGTGCAGCCGGTGCCCGCCGCGGCGGAGTCGTGCACCGAGGCGGGCGTACCGCTGTACGTGGACGCGGCGCAGCTGGCCGGCCGGGCACCGCTGCCGGCGGGCTGGTCGGTGCTGAGCGCCAGCGCGCACAAGTGGGGCGGGCCGCCCGGCGTCGGGCTGCTCGTGGTGCGCAAGGGCACCCGGTGGGAGTCGCCCTACCCGGCCGACGAGCGGGAGTCGGGACGTACCCCCGGGGTGGTGAACCTGCCGGCGGTGGTGGCGGCGGCGGCGAGCCTGCGCGCGGCGGCGGCCGACGCGGCGGCCGAGGCGGCCCGGCTGGGTCCGCTTGTCGACCGGATCCGGGCGCGGGTGGCGGCCGAGGTGCCGGACGTGGAGGTGGTCGGCGACCCGGTGGACCGGTTGCCGCACCTGGTGACGTTCTCCTGCCTGTACGTGGACGGCGAGGCGTTGCTGCACGCGCTGGACCGGCGCGGGTTCGCGGTGTCCTCCGGCTCGTCGTGCACGTCGTCGACGGTGCGCCCGTCACACGTGCTGGAGGCGATGGGGGTGCTGTCGCACGGCAACGTACGGGTGTCGCTGCACCGGGAGACCACCGAGGCGGACGTGGAGCGGTTCCTGGCCGAGCTGCCCGGGATCGTGGCGGACCTGCGGGTGGAAGCAGGGGTGACGGACCTGTGAGCGCGAGGAGTGAGCCGCTCCTGCGAGCCCCGCAGTCGGGAACGGAGACGGCACTGTGAGCGAGCCGGACGAGGTGCTGGACTGCCGGGGGCAGCGCTGCCCGCTGCCAGTGATCAATCTCGCCCGGCTGGTGCCCGGCCTGCCGGCCGGCGCGGTGGTGCGGGTGCTGGCCGACGACCCGGCGGCGGCCGTCGACATCCCGGCGTGGTGCCGGATGCGCGGCCACGAGTTCCTCGACGCGCACCCCGGCCCCGCCTACGACGTCCGGGTGAGCGGTTAGCGCAGGTACGCGAGGATGCCCGGCAACGGGTCGGCCGCCACGGCGGTGTCGACCACCAGGCGCGGGCCGATCAGCGGCTCGTACTCGGCCCGGCGGCGCAGCGTCTGCTCCCAGGTGCCGTGCTCCTCGGGCGGGCGGGCCTCGACGCGGCGGCGGTGCTCCTCCTCGTCGCCGCAGTGCACCTCGATCACCCGCAGCGGCACACCGGCCCGCTCGGCCACGTCGTGCCAGAGCCCTCGGGCGCTGGCGACCGGGTTCACCGCGTCGACCACCACGCTGAGCCCCAGGCCGAGCTGCACCTCGGCCAGCCCGGCGACCGCGCCGTAGGCGGCCATGCCGGGTACGTCGCCGGTGAGGCCGTAGCGGTGCAGGGCCCGCTCGACCGGGTCGACCGGCAGGACCGGGGCGCGCAGGGCGGCGCCGACCCGGGCGGCCAGGGTGGTCTTGCCCACACCGGGCAGCCCGGCGAACGCGACGAGGACCGGGCCGCCGGTGCCGGGGCGGACCTCCGGGTCCACCCCGCCGGCCGGGCCGGTCACAGCAGGTGCGGCCGGACGTCCTCGGCGGCCGCGTCACCGTACGACTCGGCGAGTCGCTTCACGAACAGGTCGCGGCGGACCTCGTACTCCTGGCCGCCGAAGTTCTCCAGCACGAGCGTGGCCAGCAGACAGCCGACCTGGGCCGCGCGCTCCAGGCCGACGCCCCAGTCGAGCGCGGCGAAGAAGCCGGCCCGGAAGCCGTCGCCGACACCGGTCGGGTCGACCGCCTGGATCTCCCGCGCGATCGGCACCCGGATCGTGCCGACCTCCCGACCGGCGATCTCCACGCCCTGCTTGCCCAGCGTGGTGACCCGCACCTTGACCCGGTCCAGCAGCTGCTCGTCGGAGAGGCCGGCCTTGCTCTGCAGCAGGGACTTCTCGTACTCGTTTGTCATCAGGTAGTCGGCGCCGTCGATCAGGCCGAGCACGTCCGCGCCGTCCATCCGGGCGAGCTGCTGCGACGGGTCGGCGACGAAGGCGTAGCCGCGGTCCCGGCACTCGCCGGAGTGCCGGATCATCGCGGCCGGGTCGTTGGCGCTGACCAGCACCAGGTCCAGCCCGCCGAGGCGCTGCGCCACCGGGGCCAGCTCGATGTTGCGGGCCTCGCTCATCGCCCCGGCGTAGAAGGAGGCGATCTGGCACATGTCGGTGTCGGTGGTGCAGACGAAGCGTGCCGTGTGCGCGATCTCGCTGACGTGCACCGAGTCGCAGTCGACGCCGTGGCGCTCCAGCCAGGAGCGGTAGTCGGCGAAGTCGGCGCCGACCGCGCCGAGCAGCACCGGGCGCAGGCCGAGCTGGGCCATGCCGAAGGCGATGTTCGCCGCGGTGCCGCCACGCCGGAGCACCAGTTCGTCGACGAGGAAGGACAGCGAGACCTTGTCGAGCTGGTCGGCGATGAGCTGATCGGCGAAGCGGCCGGGGAAGCTCATCAGGTGGTCGGTCGCGATCGAGCCGGTCACGGCGATCTTCATGTCAACCCTCGGGGTCGGGAGCACGGCGCGGTCAGCCTACCGGCCCCCGGACCGGACGGACGGCGGTCGGTCACCAACCGGTCGATCAGCGCACATCCGGGCGTCACACCCCCGGGGTACGACGAAGCGGCGGACCGCCCCACCCGGGACGGCCCGCCGCTGCCGGTCGGTCGTCGACTCAGCTGAAGGAGTCGCCGCAGGCGCAGGAGTTGCCCGCGTTCGGGTTGTCGATGGTGAAGCCCTGGGCGTCGATCCGGTCGGCGAAGTCGATGGTGGCGCCGGCCAGGTAGGGGGCGCTCATCCGGTCGACGACGACCTCGACACCGTCGAAGTCGGTGACGACGTCACCGTCGAGCGAGCGCTCGTCGAAGAACAGCTGGTACCGCAGGCCGGAGCAGCCACCCGGCTGCACGGCGACCCGGAGCCGCAGGTCGTCGCGGCCCTCCTGCTCGATCAGGGCCTTGACCTTCTGCGCCGCGACGTCGGTGAGGACGACGGTGCTGGGGGCCTTGGCCTCGGTCGACTCGGTCTGCGCTGGCGTGGTCACGTGGAAGTCTCCCTGCGCGGTATGAGGTCCGGACGTCCTGGCCAACGCCGCACGTCCGCCAGTGATTCCCGGTGTGGTCCGTCTTTCGATCGTACGCCGCCTCCGGCGCCGCCACCCGGCGGCGTGACCAGCGGAACCGGTCAGCGGCTCCACTGCCGGGCAAGGCGGGCGCCGAGTGCGCGCAGCCCCTCGGCCGGGCGGGTCATCGCCGCGTCCACTCCCCCGTGTTCCTCGCCGCCGAAGTGCTCGACCAGGCTGTACGCCTCGGTGACGCCTGCTGCCGCGGCCTCCCGTCGCCCGGTGCTCACCCGTCCTGCCAGCACCACGCAGGGCACGCCCCGGTCCCGGGCGGCCCCGGCCACTCCGGCGACCACCTTGCCGCGCAGCGACTGGTGGTCGAACGAGCCCTCGCCGGTGATCACCAGGTCGGCGGCGTCGAGCGCGGCGTCCAGTTTCACCGCGCGGGTGACCAGGCCGATGCCCGATTCGCACCGGCCGCCGAGCGCCAGCACCGCCGCGCCGAGGCCGCCTGCGGCGCCGCCGCCGGGCAGCGCGCCCAGCCCGGACGGGCAGCCGGGCAGGCGTTCGGTCAGCACCTCCGCCCAGCGGGTCAGCGCGGCGTCCAGCAGCAGCACGTCCGCCCGGTCGGCGCCCTTCTGGGGGCCGAAGACGCTGCTCGCGCCGTGCAGCCCGAGCAGCGGGTTGTCGACGTCGGTGGCGGCGACGAGCGTCGTGCCGCGCAGCCGGGGCTCCCCGTCGAGCGCGGCCACCTCGGCCAGCGCCGCGCCGCCGTACGGCAGGGCCCAGCCGGCGCCGTCGAGCGGCGTGACGCCCAGCGGGACGAGCATCCCGGCGCCGCCGTCGTTCGTGGCCGAGCCGCCCAGCCCCACCACCACGGTCCGCGCGCCCGCCTCGACCGCGGCGGCCACGAGCAGCCCCAGCCCGTACGAGGTGGTCGCCTTCGGGTCGCGTTCGGCGGCGGTGAGCAGGTGCAGTCCGCACGCCTGGGCGCTCTCCAGGTACGCCGTGCCGTCGTCGGTGAGCAGGATCTCACCGGCGGCCGGGCGGCCCAGCGGGTCGACGGTGGGCACCGGCACCCGGCGCCCGCCCAGCGCTCCGGCGAGCACGTCGACGAACCCCGGTCCGCCGTCGGCGAGTGGCCGGGCCAGCAGGTCGTCGCCGGGGGCCACGTCACGCCAGCCGTCGGCCACCGCGGCGGCCACGTCGGGGGCCGGCAGCGTGCCGGCGAACTTGTCCGGACAGAGCAGCACGCGCATGCGCAGCAGTGTGGCAGGCCACATCCGAGGCGGCTGCGGCGCGGGCGCGCTGTGGGACCATGGGGTCGTGACTTCGACCTGGGTTGAGCCGTCCAACACCGCCACGGCGCTGCTGCTCCTCGGCCGCGGCAGCGACCCCGCCACCGAACGTGGCGTGGAGTGTCCGGGTGATCTCCCCGCGCCGAGCGACCCCGACCTGGTGGCCCGCGCCGCCGCCGCGAAGGCCGCGCTCGGCACGAAGGTGTTCGTCCTGGGCCACCACTACCAGCGCGACGAGGTGATCCAGTTCGCCGACGTGACGGGCGACTCGTTCAAGCTGGCCCGGGAGGCGGCGGCGCGCCCGGACGCGGAGTACATCGTCTTCTGCGGCGTGCACTTCATGGCGGAGAGCGCGGACATCCTCACCTCGGACGCGCAGAAGGTGATCCTGCCCGATCTCGCCGCCGGCTGCTCGATGGCCGACATGGCGGTGCTGTCGCAGGTCGAGGCCGCGTGGGACACGCTCACCGACCTGGGCATCGCGGCCGAGACCGTGCCGGTGACGTACATGAACTCCTCGGCGGACATCAAGGGCTTCGTCGGCCGCAACGGCGGCGTGGTCTGCACCTCGTCGAACGCCAAGCGGGCCCTGGACTGGGCCTTCGAGCAGGGCCGCAAGGTGCTGTTCCTGCCCGACCAGCACCTCGGCCGCAACACCGCCGTGCTGGAGATGGGCTTCTCGCTGGACGACTGCGTGCTCTACGACCCGCACAAGCCGAACGGCGGGCTGACCCCGGAGCAGCTGCGGGACGCGAAGATGATCCTGTGGCGCGGCCACTGCTCGGTGCACGGCCGGTTCACGCTCGACAGCGTCAAGGACGTCCGCGAGCGGGTGCCGGGTGTGAACGTGCTGGTGCACCCGGAGTGCCGCCACGAGGTGGTGAACGCCGCCGACCTGGTCGGCTCGACCGAGTTCATCATCAGGACGATCGAGGCGGCCCCGGCCGGCTCGGCGTGGGCGGTCGGCACCGAGCTGAACCTGGTGCGCCGGCTCGCCCTGGCCCACCCGGACAAGCAGATCATGTTCCTCGACCGGGCGGTCTGCTACTGCTCGACGATGAACCGGATCGACCTGCCGCACCTGGTCTGGGCGTTGGAGGAACTAGTCGCCGGGCGCGTGGTCAACCAGATAACGGTGGACCCGGAGACCGCCCGACACGCCCGGTCGGCGCTGGACCAGATGCTCGCCCTTCCGGGAGCCTGATCACCGTCGGTGACCCCGCTGGCACGGAAACGCACCGGACACCCCGGTTCGTGCCCTCGCTGGCGATGTGACCGATTCCATTCCCGTCACGGAGGGCTATGCTGCCGGGGCGACGACACACGCGGCCCGTTTTTCCATGACCGCGTTCCGGGTAGCGATGAACTTCGTGCACCCATCACTAGACACGGCAGCACCCAACGCGCTGGAGGTTGCGTTGACCGACGACGTCCTGGTCGTACACGGAGGCACTCCGCTTGAAGGGCGGATCCGCGTGCGCGGCGCGAAGAACCTGGTGTCCAAGGCGATGGTGGCCGCCCTGCTGGGCGACACACCGAGCCGGCTGTTCGACGTGCCGCGTATCCGTGACGTCGAGGTGGTCCGCGGTCTGCTCGGCCTGCACGGCGTCAAGGTCAGCGACGGCGTGGAGGAGGGCGAACTCGTCTTCGACCCCTCGAACGTCGAGAGCGCCAGCACCGACCAGATCAACGTGCACGCCGGGTCCAGCCGGATCCCGATCCTGTTCTGCGGCCCGCTGCTGCACCGGCTCGGCCACGCCTTCATCCCCGACCTGGGCGGCTGCCACATCGGCCCGCGCCCGATCGACTTCCACCTCCAGGCGCTGCGCGAGTTCGGCGCCACCGTCGAGAAGACGCCGGAGGGCCTGCACCTGTCCGCGCCCAACGGGCTGCACGGCACGAAGTTCGCGCTGCCGTACCCGAGCGTGGGCGCCACCGAGCAGGTGCTGCTCACCGCGGTGATGGCCGAGGGCGTCACCGAGCTGCGCAACGCGGCGGTCGAGCCGGAGATCATCGACCTCATCTGCGTGCTGCAGAAGATGGGCGCGATCATCAAGGTGCACACCGACCGGGTGATCGAGATCCAGGGCGTCAAGAAGCTGCACGGCTACACCCACCGGCCGATCCCGGACCGGATCGAGGCGGCCAGCTGGGCGGCGGCGGCGCTGGCCACCCGCGGTCACGTCGAGGTGCTTGGTGCCCAGCAGGCCGACATGATGACCTTCCTGAACATCTTCCGGTCGGTCGGCGGCGAGTACGAGGTCACCGACCTGCGCCCGCCCCGCGGCGGCAGCCCGGGCCAGGAGGGCGGCATCCGGTTCTGGCACCCGGGCGGCGAGCTGAACGCGGTGGCGCTGGAGACCGACGTGCACCCCGGTTTCATGACCGACTGGCAGCAGCCGCTGGTGGTCGCGCTCACCCAGGCCCGGGGCCTGTCGATCGTCCACGAGACGGTCTACGAGCAGCGGCTCGGCTACACCGAGGCGCTGAACACGATGGGCGCCAACATCCAGGTCTACCGGGACTGCCTCGGCGGCACCCCGTGCCGCTTCGGCCGGCGCAACTTCAAGCACTCCGCGGTGATCGCCGGGCCGAGCAAGCTGCACGCCGCCGACCTGGTCATCCCGGACCTGCGTGCCGGGTTCAGCCACCTGATCGCGGCGCTGGCCGCCGAGGGCACCTCCCGGGTGTACGGCGTGGACCTGATCAACCGTGGCTACGAGGACTTCGAGGCCAAGCTGGCCGACCTCGGCGCGCACGTCGAGCGTCCCTGACCGTCCCGTTCACTCGTCCGGCCGCGCCCGGTGCACCCGTGATGTGCACCGGGCGCGGCCGGTTGGCTACCCTTGCCGCGTGCCGTCGCTGTTTCGCCGCAAGCCCGCCGACCTCGTCGAGGAGTCCGTCACCACGGTGACGACCGACGAGGAGTCCGCCGCCCGCCCCCGGGGCTACACGCCCAGCAAGAAGGAACTCGGGCAGGTCACGCCGAAGCGCCCGGTCGCCGGTCGCCGGCCGACCGCGCCGGCGAAGCCGCTGACCAAGGAGGAGGCCCGCGCGCAGCGCCGCGCCGCCCGCGCCGAGGCCGCCGCCGAGTTCCGCCGCGAGGGCGGCCCGCGTGACCGCGGCCCCGAGCGGCTGCTGGCCCGCAACGTGGTCGACTCCCGCCGTACGATCGGCACCTGGTTCTTCGGCGGCGCGCTGATCGTGCTGTTCGGCTCCAACCAGGCCATGCCGCCGATCGTGCGGCTGCTGTCGAACGTGCTCTGGGGCGCGCTGGCACTCGGCGTGCTGATCGACTCGATCCTGATCTCCCGGAAGATCAAGCGGCTGGTCCGCGAGCGCTTCCCGAAGAGCACCGAGAAGCTCGGCTCGCTCTACTTCTACGCGATCATGCGGTCGATCACGTTCCGCCGGATGCGCGCTCCCGCGCCCCGGGTGAACATCGGCGACAAGGTCTGACCCGGCGTCAGGCCACGCCGAGCAGGCGCAGCACCGCGGTGGTGGCCGCCGCCGCGACCACGACCAGCACGAACGGCGCCCGCCGCCAGGCGAGCACCAGGCCGACCAGCACCCCGGCGGGCCGGGCGTAACCGGCGAAGCCGCCGGCCTCGGTGAGCGCCGCGGTGGCGGCGAGCGCGGCCAGCAACGTGGCGGCGCCGACCGGCAGCAGGTGACGGGACCACTCGGGCAGGTCCAGCCGGTCCCGCAGCAGCACCCCGGCGACCCGGAAACCGTAGGTGCCGGCGGCCAGCGCCAGGATCACGGCGATCAGCACGAGACCTCCCCGGCCCGCGCACTCCGCCGAGCCCCGCCGTCGTCCACCGGTCCGCCGCCGGCCGCGTCCGGCACGGCGACGGGACCGCCGCCCGGCGCGGCGTCCGGGTCGGACGGCACGACGGACCGGTCGGCGGACGCGGGGTTCGGGTCGGCGGCCGGCGAAGCGGGTGGGCGGCGGCGGGCCAGCAGCGGCAGGACCAGCGCGGCGAGCGCGAGCAGCACCGGCAGCCCGGCCGGCAGCAGCGGGGTGGCCAGCACGGCCAGGCCGGCGCCGAGGACCGCCACCCGGCGGGTCTCCCGGTCGCGCAGGCTGGGCAGCAGCAGGGCGGCCAGCCCCGCGGGGAACGCGGCATCGAGTCCCAGCGTTGCCGGGTCGCCGGCCGCGCCACCGGCGAGCACGCCGAGCGCGGTGCCGGCGTTCCAGGCCAGGAACAGCAGCACCCCGGCGAGCCAGAACGCCCGCCGCCGCTGCGGACCGGCCGGGCGGGCCAGCGCGAACGCGGTCGCCTCGTCGGTCATCAGGTGGCTGCCGAGCAGCCGCTGCGCGCGCCGGGTGCCGAGCGCACCGCCGAGGGCCAGGCCGAACGGCAGGTGCCGGGCGTTGAGGAGCAGGCCGGCGAGGACCGCAGCGAACGGGCTGCCGGCCGCGACGAGCCCGACGGCCATGAACTGGGCGCCACCGGCGTAGACGACAGCGGACATGGCGAGCGTGGCCCAGACGGGCAGGCCGGCGGCCACCGCCACGGCACCGAACGAGGCGCCCACGGCGAACATCGCCGCGCCGATGGCGGCGACGTCGCGGAGCACCCGGGCGTCGCCCGTTCGATCTGCCGTACGCATGTCCATTATCCTGAACGGGAGCCCGCTGGTTCGTCAAACCGAACAAAACGACCGATGGAGCGAACACATGGCGATCGACCCCGCTCCCCCACTCGCCACCATCGCCGCCGCGCTGCGCCGCGAGCGCGAGCGGGCGGGGCTGTCGCTCACCGAACTGGCCCGCCGCGCCGGCATCGCCAAGTCCACCCTGTCCCAGCTGGAGTCCGGGTCCGGCAACCCCAGCGTCGAGACGCTCTGGGCGCTCGGCGTGGCGCTCGACGTACCGTTCAGCCGCCTGGTCGAACCACCCACCGCCGCCGTCCGGGTGGTCCGGGCCGGGCAGGGGCCCCGGATCCGCTCCGAGCACGCCGACTTCTCGGCCACCCTGCTCGCCGCCGGAGCGCCGCACGCCCGCCGGGACGTCTACGTGATGGAGCTGGAACCCGGCGCGGTACGGATCGCCGAGGCGCACACCCCGCGCAGCGTCGAGCACGTCGTGGTAGCCGCCGGGCGGATGCGCGTGGGCCCCGAGAGCGACCTGGTCGAGCTGGAACCGGGCGACTACGCCACCTTCCCGGGCGACACCCCGCACCGCTACGAGGCGCTGGCCCCGGGCACCTTCGCCGTACTCGTCATGGAGCACCCGTGACCGCGGCCGGCGCCCGATAGAGCCGGGTCACCACCTCCTCGATGTCCGGCTCCACGATCGAGATGTCCCGCAGCGTGGTCAGGCCGGCCAGCCCGGCCACCACCTCGGCGACGCTCGCCCGTTCCAGCGCGAAGACCAGCCGCCGCCCGTCCGCCTCCACCCGCTGCACCGGCGCGCCGGGCAGCACCGGCGGCTCGGGCAGCGCCGCGTCCAGCTCGGCGACCACCATCCGGCGCGAGCCGTACCGGCGGTGCAGCTCCGCGATCGACCCGTCGTGCACCACCCGCCCGTGGTCGATCACCACGAGCCGCCGGCACAGCCGCTCGATGTCGGCCAGGTCGTGCGTGGTCAGCACGAGCGTGGTGTCCCCGGCCCGGCCCAGCTCGGCCAGGAAACCGCGTACCGCCTGCTTGCTGACCACGTCCAGGCCGATCGTCGGCTCGTCCAGGAACAACACCTCCGGGCCGTGCAGCAGCGCCGCGGTCAGCTCACCGCGCATCCGCTGACCCAGCGAGAGCTGCCGGACCGGAGTGTCCAGGAACCCGTCCAGGTCGAGCAGGTCCCGGCAGCGGGCCAGCCGGGCCGCGTGCTCGCCGGCCGGCACCCGGTAGACGTGCCGCAGCAGGTCGAACGAGTCCCGCAGCGGCAGGTCCCACCAGAGCTGCGAGCGCTGCCCGAACACCACCCCGATACGCAGCGCCAACCGCGTCCGGTCGGCCACCGGGCGCAGCCCGCACACCCGGGCCCGCCCGGACGACGGCGTCAGCACACCGGTGAGCATCTTCAGCGTGGTCGACTTCCCGGCGCCGTTCGGGCCGATGTAGCCGAGCATCTCGCCGCGCTCCACCCGCAGGTCGACCCCGTCGACGGCGGTCACCGTCCGCTTCTCGCGCCGCAGCGGACCGGCCTTCACCCGGACCGTGAACTCCTTGCGCAGGCCGTCCATCTCGATGACGCTCATGACCCCGTACTCCGGTAGTGACGGACCCCGACGCGCCAGGCCAGGGCGGCCAGCGCCGCGGCGACCACCGCGACGCCCGGCGCGGCCCAGCCCGTCCACTGCGGCAGGCCGAGCGGGTCGGCGCGGCCCAGCAGCGCCAGCGCCGGGTGGTAACTGACGAAGGCGAACCCCATCCCGTACGCGAACAGCGCGCGGAACCACCCGCCGTACACGGTGACCGGGTACGAGGTGAAGTCGCGCCCGCCGTAGGTGACCGCGTTCGCCAGCTCGCCCGAGTCGACCCAGTAGAACGACACGGTCGCGGTCAGCACGAAGACCGAGCCGAAGAAGACCACCGCGGCCGCCGGGGCGACCACCGCCAGCGCGATCCGCCCCGGCGTCCAGTCGATGCCGGCCGAGATGAGCGCGAACAGCAGCACGGCGAGCCCGAACACGGCCCGGGACAGCTTGCGCAGTGGCAGATCCATCAGCAGCAGTTGCGGCAGCGCCCCGAGCGGGCGGACCAGCACCGCGTCGAAGAGGCCGGTGCGCACGTACCGGGGAAGCCGTTCGATGTTGCCGACCAGCAGGTCGGCGGTGGCGAAGCCGCACGACGACAGGCCGACCACGACGAGCGTCTCGCGCAGCGTGAAGCCGCCCAGCTCCCGCGTCACGCCGAAGATCACCAGGACGGTGACCACGTCGAACACGGTGGCGCCCACGTTGCCGACCAGGTCCACCACGAACGACGTGCGGTACGCCGCCTGCGAGCGCGCCTGCGCACCGAGCAGCGCCCGGTACGCGCGCAGTTCAGCCAGGTCAGCCACCCTGGGCGCGCTGCCGCGCTCAGCCACCCTGGGGGCGCTGCCGCGCTCAGCCACCCTGGACCACCAGGCGGCGCTCGGCTCGGCGCTGCACCAGCCGGCACAGCGCCAGCAGCAGCACCGCCCAGCCGGCCTGCACCCCGACCAGGGTGAGACCGGTGGCCATCGGCTCCCGCTCGACGAGCACGTCCAGCGGCACCTGGAGGATGCTGGGGAACGGGGTGGCGTACCGCAGGACCGCCTCCAGCGGGCCGGGCAGGAACCCGAGCGGGAAGTAGAGCCCGGCCAGCACGCCCGAACCGAGCGTCCACAGGATCATCGGGCCCCGGACGTCCTGCAACCAGTACGCGGTCGCGTTGACCAGGTAGCGGCAGCCGAAGCAGACCACCACCGCGAGCAGCGCGGAGAGCAGGAACAGCGGCACCGTGGCCCAGTGCCGGGGTACGTACACGGCGAAGAAGAACGGGCCGACCACCAGCGGCGGCACCAGCCGGGCCAGCGACGCGAACCCGGCCCGGCCCAGGTCGGTGGCGAGGTAGCTGGTCACCGGATGCACCGGCCGCAACAGGTCGGCGGCGACCTCGCCGGTACGGATCCGGTCGGCCAGATCGGTCCAGCCCCAGATCGCGATCACCGCCAGCAGACCCTGGCCGGCCCAGACGAACGTGGCGAGCTGCGCCCCGTCGTAGCCGGCCACGGTGCCCGCCGCACCCGTCGCCGCGAGGAAGATGTAGCACCGCAGGAAGCCGAACACGGTGTTGGTGCACAACCCCGCCAGGGCGGCCTGACGGTAGGTCGCGTGCCGCCGGAACCCGGCCGCCGCGATCGCGCCGAATGTCCGAAACCATGGGGTAACGTGTGCGCCGGTGGGTGGTGCCACAGTGGCGGTGACCGAGCCCACGCCGTTACCCTCCTTCCGCAGCCATGACGTGCTGGACCGGGCGACTGTACCGGCACGTCCGGCGCCCCAGCGCGAGAATTTCCAATGAGGTGACACCGCCGTGAGCGAGCGACGCGAGCCGGCCCCGGGGCCGTCCCGCGCGAGCGGCCGGAGGGGTTGCCGATGAGCGGCTGGGGGAGCTGGCGCGAGCCGGCCGAACCGGCCTGGGCCGCCGAGCCCACCCACGAGTGGCAGCCGCAGTTCCCCGGGCAGCGCTACCCGGGTGACATCGGCATCGAGAACCTGACGCCGCGTCCGCGCGCCGTGATCGGCCGGGCCGAGGTACGCCCGGTCAGTCCCGCGCCGGACGAGGAGACGTACCCGGTGAGTCCCGCCGGTTCCCGGCCCTCCGGGTACGAGGGCGGGCGCCCGGTGAGTCCGGCCGGTGGTCATCCGGTCAGCCCGGCCGCCCCGCGCGGCGGTGAGCCGGTCAGTCCGGCCGGTCCGCGCGGCGCACACCCCGTCGGTGCCGGTCCGCGCGATGCGTCTCCGACCGGCTCCGCTCGTCCACGGTGGGCGGACCCGGTCAGCCCGGCCGGCCCGCGCGAGGCGCACCGCGCGGGCCCGGACGCGTACCCGGTCAGCCCGGCCGGTCCGCACGGCGCGTACCCGACCAGTCCGGCGGCGCCGCGCGAGGCGTACCCGATCAGTCCCGCGGTCCCGCCCGGCGTGCACCCGACAAGCCCCGCCGGGCCACGCGGCGCGCACCCGGACGGACCGGCAGGTCCAGGCGGCGCGCACCCGAACAATGCGGTACCGCGCGGCGGGCACTCGGACGGATCGGCGGGACCACGCGGCACGTACCTGGACGGGCCGGGTGCCTCGCGCGGGGCGTACCCGATCGGTTCCGCCGGTCCCGGCGGGCAGCGCGCCGCGGGGCCGGACGAGCGGCGCGGGTATCCCGACGGCCCCGGCGCGGACGGCCGCCGGCCCCACCGTCCCGGTCCGCCGCCGGAGCGGCTCGACCAACGCTGGGTGCACCCCGACGGCCCGCCCCGTCGGGTCGCCCAGCCGGGCTGGATGCCGGAGCCGAACGAGGCTCCGCACCGGGCCGATCGCCCGGCGGACGGCGGGCGCACCCCGGCCGACGGCCGTCCGGCGGCTTCCGGCGACCGGTGGGGCAAAGCGCCCGACGCTCGTCGTGACCACTCCCCCGCCGCGCGTGGCGGTCCCCTGCCCGACGGGCGTCGCGGCCCCTTCCCGGAGCCGTCACAGGTCGATCCCGCCCGTGGGGGGCGCGGTCCCGGCGTGGAGGGGCGGGACGAGGCCGTGCCGCCCTCGGAGCGCAGCGCTGCCGGCCGGGTCGAGCCGGGTCGGCGCGAACCGGGCTGGGCCGATCCGGCTCGTGACGGCCGGCGCGAACCAGGCTGGAGCGAGCCGGGCCACGGCGGCCCTGGTTGGGGCGGTTCGGGCCACGACGGCCGGCGCGAGTCCGCGCGTGACGGCTGGCGCGAGCCCGGCCCACGTCTCCCGGCGGACCGGCGCGACCCGGCCGGTGGCCGGTGGGACGACCGTGCGCCGGGCCGCGAGGCCGCCGCGTACCCAGAGACCCAGCGCCGGGCACCCGGGAACGGGCGGCCCGCGCCGCAGAGCGAGCCCGACCGGTACGGCGCGCAGGGACACCGCCCGGCCGACCCGCAAGCGTCCGCCCCGGCGCGACCGGGCGCCGACCAGCGTCGGCCGCGCCCGCACCAGGGCGAGTGGCCCGTCATCGAGCCCCGCCCCCGGCCGGAGCCCGACGCGTACCGGCCGGACGAGCGGCACCGCCCACCCGCGGAGCGGCCCGTACCGCCCCGGCACCCGATGCCGCCCGCCGACGGTCCACGCCCCGACGCGCGGCGTCCCGGGCAGGACGGTCCCGTCCGTCCGGACCCACGCGACGCTCGGCCTGCCGGTACGGGCGCGCAGCCCGACGGCACCGGTCCGCGTACCCACGCCACCCGGCCGCCCACCGCCCCGACCCGCCCCGAGACCGGGCGGTCGCAGCCGGAGCAGGACCGTCACCGGCCGGGCGAGGTCGCCGCGCGTTCCGAGTCCCGGCCGCAGCAGTGGCCGGTACGGCCCGACGAGCGCCGTCCGGACACCCCGGACCAGGCGGCCGCGCGTTCCGACGACCGTGCCCGCCCTGCCCCGGCGGTACCGGATTCACTGTCGGCACCGCGTACGCCCGCGCGCCCCGGCGACGGCTCGCCGTCGACCGGCCCGGCCCCGCTGCGGCCCGTGCCACCAGCCGGTTCGGACGAGCAGCACCGGACGCCGGCGCCGGGCCGGACCGAGGAACGTCAGGGACTTCCTCCGGCCGGTCCCGCCCAGCCGACCCAGGCCACGCCGGCTCGTCCCGCGCCGCCCACCTATCCGGGCCCCGCCCAGGCCGGTCCGACCGCGCCACCACCGGTTGTCCCACAGACGCGCCCCGCCGAACCGGCGCCGCGCCCCGCCGAACCGGCGCCGCGCCCCGCCGAACCGGAAGCACAGGCGGCTCGGCCCACGGCAGGCACGAGCGCCCGTCCCGTTCCGCACACGGACGCCGACCGCCTCGAAGCCGACGCCGGAGCGACCCCCGGAGTGGGCACCCGACCCGAGCCGGCCACGGGCACCGGCACGGGCACCGGGACGGGGACGGGCACGGGCACCGGGACAGGCACTGGCGGTCCGGGATCCGGCGCGTACTCCGGCGCGACGCCCGACACGAGCGCCCGCGCGGTCCCGGACATGAGGGCCGATCGCCCGGTAGCCGACCCGCGTCCCCGAACCTCGCCCGGCACCCCGACTACGCCTGGCACGGACACCGACCGTCGGGCGGTCGACGCGCACGCCGAGACGACGCAGCCCCGGACGGTCACCCAGGCCACGCCGACCGCCGGCACCGGCCAGCCCGAGACCGATGTGCACGTCCCGGTCGAGGACGGCGACCGGCAGGCCGGTGCAGTCACCCGGCCCGAGTCCCGCTCAGACGGAGGCCGGCCCGATGCCGAAGCGGACGTGAAAGCCGCGTCCACTACGGACATCGTCTCTCCGGAAGCCGACGCCGACACCCGGCCCGCACAGGGCGCGGACCGGCTCGGAGCCGAGGCGTCCTCCGGCCGGAGTGACAAGCCGTCGGAGAACGGCCGACCGGCGGAGAAGACACCTCCGCCGTCTCCCGGCGCCGAGGCATGGTTCCGCCCGAACCAGCCCGCCGAAGCTCCGAAGCCGGAGATCTTGGACGATTTCGGCCCCTCTGGGGGCCCTTTCGTACCAAGATCTCTAGCCGGCCAGGAGTCGATCGTGCCGGCGGAGGCTTCGGCGGAGACGAACACAACGGACGGGAGGAAGTCTCCGGAACTCGATGCCGTGGTGCCTCCAGCACCGGCGTCCACTGCCGACTCGACCGCACCCACACCCGCGCCTGAACCGGCGCCGGACCCCGCACCGGTCGTCACCGCGTCCGCCCTGGACGACGCCGATGCCCGCCGTGCCCGGTCCGGAGGAGCTACCGCGTCAACTGCCGGCGCACCGGCCGATGCCACAACGACCACCGGCCCACCGGCCGAACCCGTGCCCGCGCCGATCACCCCGCCGCCGGCCGAGCCGACGACGGCGGACACCAGCGTCCCCGCACCCGACGGCCCGCCTGCCGAGCCCGAGCCGCACGACGCGATTGCTACGGCACCCGAGCAGTCCAGCCCTCCGCCGGAGCGCAATCCGAACGATGTCGCCACCTCCGGCACCACCGAGGCCCGGCAGGACGGCGCGGCACCGGAGACCACTGCCGACGAGACGACGCGGGAGACCATCGCCGACCGCACAGCCCGGGAACCAGCGGCGGCCGACGGCACCGGCCACTCCCCGCCCACACCGTCCACCCCGGAGCCGGTCGCCACGGCCGCTGATGCGGACGCCACCGCCGCCGCGCTCCCGCAACAGGCGCAAGCACAGGCCGAAGACACCGAACCGACCCCGGCCGGCACCGAGCACGACGCCGAACACGCCGGCAGCGCCGAGCACACCAACGGCGAAGACGAAGGCGACGCGCAGGATCCGCGTACCCCCGAAGTCGGAGCCCACGACGGCGCCGAACCGGCGGCGGACGCCGAACCTGCGGTGGACGCCGAACCGCCGCCTTCCGTCGACCCGGAGCAGGCCCTCGCGGCGGTCGGCTGGGAACTGGATCCGCTGACGCTGCGCGAGCGGGCCCCCGACCCGGCGCACCTGCGGGTGATCCGGGACGGGCTCACCGGCAAGCTGGACACCACACTCGACAACCGCAGCCGGGCCCGGCTGCTCAGCCTGCGCGCGGTGGCGTCGCGGATCCTCGGTGACCTGGACGACGCGCTCGGGGACGCGCGGCTGGCCGTCACGTACGCGGAGGCCACCGGCGAGTTCCGGCGGACCGCGCTGGCCCGCGCGCGTCTCGCCGAGGCGCTGCGGTGGCGGGGCGACCACGCGGAGGCGGACCGGCTCTTCGCCGAGGCCAACTCGCCGGAGCTGCCGGACCGGCTGCGCGCGCTGCTGCACGAGCACGCCGGGCGGTGCTGCTTCGACCAGGGCCGGCTGACCGAGGCGTGCCTGCACTTCGAGCGGGCGCTGGACCTGCGTCACGGCGAGGACGCGCAGCTCAACGCCCGGGTCGAGGTCGCGCTGGACGCGGTCGCGACGCGGGCCGCCGCCGACGGCTTCGGGCCCGCGCCGCGCCGGCCCGAGGAGGTGCTCGGCACGCCGCGTCCGCCGATGCCGACGTTCGACGAGGAGCAGGAGCTCTGGGGGTACGCGGACGCCGACGGCGAGATGGTCATCGCGCACCGGTACGCCGAGGCGCAGCCGTTCCACGAGGGACTGGCCTGGGTACGGCGGCCGGAGGCGTCCCGGTGGGCGCTGATCGACCCGTCCGGCGCGGCGCTGATCGAGGCGAACAACGGCTACCGGGCGGTGGTGCCCTTCTCGGACGGGCTGTCCTGGGTGTCGATGGACGGCAAGAGCCGGTGGATGGCCGTCGACCGGATGAACATCGTGAAGATCCCACCCGGGTACGAGGAGGCCAGGCCGTTCCGCAACGGCCTGGCGGCGGTACGGCAGAACGGCGGCTGGGGCGCGGTGGACCTGACCGGCGAGGTGGTGGTGCCGACCCGCTACCACCGTCTCGGCACGCCGCTCGCGGACGGGCGTGAGGTCGACGGGTTCACCGCCGACGGACTGGCGGTGGTCGAGCTGGCCGGCCGCCGGGGCGTGGTGGACCGGACCGGCCGGGTGGTGGTGCCACCGGCGTACCCGACGGTGGTGGTGCACCCGGTGGCGTTCCTGGTCGCCGCCGAGTCGGGCCGGTGGGGCGCGCTGGACCGGCGCGGCGAGCCGCTCATCGACCCGGTGCACCCGGGGCGCGCGGCGGTGGTCGCGGAGATCGACCGGCTGCTCGCCGACGCCAGCCCGGTGCTCTGACCCGGGCAGGTCTAGGGTCGGGAGCATGGAATTCCGTCACCTGGGCCGTTCCGGCCTGATGGTCAGCGAGATCTCGTACGGCAACTGGATCACCCACGGCTCGCAGGTCGAGGAGGACGCGGCGGTCGCGTGCGTCCGCGCCGCGATCGACAGCGGCATCACCACCTTCGACACCGCCGACGTGTACGCGGGCACCCGCGCCGAGTCGGTGCTCGGCCGCGCGCTCAAGGGCGAGCGTCGCGAAGGGCTGGAGGTCTTCACCAAGGTCTACTGGCCGACCGGTCCCGGCCGCAACGACCGGGGTCTGTCCCGCAAGCACATCATGGAGTCGATCGACGGCTCGCTGCGTCGCCTCCAGACCGACCACGTGGACCTCTACCAGGCCCACCGCTACGACTACAGCACCCCGCTGGAGGAGACGATGGAGGCCTTCGCCGACGTCGTCCGCTCCGGCAAGGCGCACTACATCGGCGTCTCCGAGTGGAAGGCGTCCCAGCTGCGTGAGGCGCACGCGCTGGCCCGTGAGCTGCGCATCCCGCTGATCTCGAACCAGCCGCAGTACTCGATGCTGTGGCGGGTCATCGAGACCGAGGTGGTCCCCACCAGCGAGGAGCTGGGCATCGGCCAGATCGTCTGGTCGCCGATGGCCCAGGGTGTGCTGTCCGGCAAGTACCTGCCGGGCCAGCCGCCGCCCGCCGGCTCCCGCGCCACCGACGAGAAGTCCGGTGCCGGGTTCATCGCCCGGTTCATGACCGACGACGTGCTCACCCGCGTGCAGCGGCTCAAGCCGCTGGCCGAGCAGGCCGGGCTGACCATGCCGCAGCTCGCCGTCGCCTGGGTGCTGCAGAACCCGAACGTCTCCTCGGCGATCATCGGCGCGTCCCGGCCGGAGCAGGTGCACGACAACGTGAAGGCGGCGGGCGTGAAGCTCGACGCCGACCTGCTCAAGGCGATCGACGAGATCGTCGAGCCGGTCACCGAGCGGGACCCGGCGAAGACCGAGAGCCCGGCTCAGCGCCCGTGACCTCGCGTCGTTCCCGGGCCGGCTCGCACCGGCCCGGGAACGACCGGGCCGGCTACTCCCAGAAGCGGATCAGGGCGTAGCCGATCTGGTACAGCTCGCGCGGCAGGCCGAGCGCGTCGCCGACGGCGAAGACCGCGCCGAAGAACGCCCGGTTGATCTGCGGGCTCCACAGCAGCGCGAAGAGCAGAATGAAGCCGTACGGGGCGAACAGGTCGTACATCCGCCGGTAGGCGGGGCTGAGCCAGGGCTGGAGCATGTTGCCGCCGTCCAGACCGGGCACCGGCAGCAGGTTGAGCACGCTGGCGGTGAGCTGGAGGAACGCGAGCAGCCCGACGCCGGCCCAGAACTCCAGCGGCCCGCCCAGCTCCGGCCCCCACGCCACCGCCGCGACCAGCACCAGCGTGAACAGCACGTTGGTCGCCGGACCGGCCAGGCTGACCAGCGTGTGCCGCAGCCGGCCGGGGATCGCGTGCCGGTCCACCCAGACCGCGCCGCCGGGCAGGCCGATGCCGCCGAGCAGCACCACGACCACCGGCAGGACGATCGACAGCAGCGGGCTGGTGTACTTCAGTGGGTTCAGCGTGAGGTAGCCGCGGTGCGCGGTGTCCCGGTCACCGGACCGGTACGCGACCACGGCGTGCGCGTACTCGTGCAGGCACAGCGAGACCAGCCAGCCGGACACGACGAAGAGGAACACGTCGAAGCCGACGTTGCCGTACCGGTTCCACGTCATCACCCCGGCGGCGACGAACAGCGCCACCAGGGCCAGGAAGATCGGGCTGGGCCGGAACGCCGCCCGGGGCACGCCGAGGATCAGCGGCTCGCCCGGGCGGTCGTAGCCCGTCATTCGGCCGGGGGTTGCAGGCTCATCCGGTAGTCCACCCGGTCGTCCTCGACCAGCACGACCGTGGTGACGCCGGATGCCGCGAGCTCCCGCCAGGTCTGGCCGATCCACGACTCGGCGTCCGCCTGGCTCGTGAACGACTCGGCCGGCCCGTCGGCCGCGTCGCCGTTCGTGCCCTCGTACCGCCAGCTCCACGCCATGCCGCGTCTCCCCTCGCCGCCGTCGTCCCGTGGGACGCCAAACCTCCGCAAGCCTAGTCGGCCCCGCCGACGACGGCCCGTCACCACATGGATCATGCCGACCTGCCCCGCCCACCGCACCGTCGATCTTGCGGTTGGTGCCCCGGCAGAGCGGTCATTCCCGGCATCCCGGGGGCCGCAAGTGCAAGATCGGCGGCGGGGAGAGGGTGGGGCGCGGGCGGGGAGAGGGTGGGGCGCGGGCGGGGCGGGGGTGGGGAGGGGCGAGCTGCCCGGAACGCGGGCGGGCGAACTAAGGTACGGGCATGTCCGTTGACGGGTGGCACACCCTCCTGGTGCTCGGCGGTATCCGCTCCGGCAAGTCCGAGTTCGCCGAGTCACTGGTCGCCGACGCGCCCACGGTCCGGTACGTGGCCACCGCCCCGGCCGGCGATCCGGAGGACACCGAGTGGGCGACCCGCCTCGCGGCGCACCGCGCCCGGCGGCCGGGGAGCTGGAGCACCGAGGAGACCGCTGCGGACCCGGGCCGGCTGGTCGAGGTGATCGCCGCCGCCGGGCCGAACGAGACGCTGCTCGTGGACGATCTGGGCGGCTGGGTGACAGTGCTGCTCGACCCGGCCCACCAGCCCGCTGACGACACCGCGACGATCGCCGAGCTGGCCGGGGCGGTGCGGTCCAGCACGGCCCGGCTGGTGCTGGTCAGCCCCGAGGTGGGCCTGTCGCTGGTGCCCACCACGCCGCTGGGCCGGGCGTTCACCGACGCGCTGGGCGCCACGAACCGCGCGGTCGCCGACGCCTGCGACGCGGTCGCGCTCGTCGTCGCCGGTCAGACCGCCTGGCTGAAGCCGGCCACCCCGGCCCCCGCGCACGCCGTGCCGCCCGCCGCCACGTCGCCCGAGGCCGAGCCGGGCCGCGCCACGACGCCCAGGACAGATCGCGGCCACGCCCCGGCGCCCTGGGCCGGGGCCCCCGAGGCCACGCCGGCCCAGACCGCAGCGCCCGAGACCGCGCCCTCCCGGACCACGTCCGGCCGGGCCGACTTCGGCGCCGGGGACGTGACGCTGCCCGAGGTGCTCACCCCCGCCGCCGCCCCGGTGCCCGCCCCGGCCGCACACGACTCGTCGAGTACGGGCGACTGGGCCGCACCCACGATGGCGTTGCCGATGATCGCCACCGGCCTGGTGATCCAGCCGGGCATGGAACTGCCGATGCCCGACGACTACACCGGACCGCAGGCGGTCGACCGGCTCGCCACCCTCGACATCCCCGGTGCCGGTCTCGGCGTGCTGGAGCAGGTGGTCGGCTTCGCCGCCGCCACCCAGGGCACCTCCACGCCGCGTCCGTGGGACTCGGTGCGCGTACTGCTGATCCAGGGCGACCACGAGGGCGGCGCGTCGGCCGGCGCGACGCCCGGTGAGTCGGCCCGCCGTGCCCGGCAGGCCCGGGCCGGCCGGGGCGCGCTGGCCCGGCTCGCCGCCGAGAACCGGGCCGGGCTGCAGATCGTCGAGGCGCCCGTCTCGGCGCCGATGGAGGACGGCCCCGCCCTGCCCGCCGACGAGGTCGAGGCGGCGCTGCGCTACGGCTGGCGGCTCGCCGAGCAGGCCGCCGACGCCGGGGTGCAGCTACTGGTGCTCGCCGCGTGCGGCGCGGGCGCCGAGGCCGCCGCCGCGGCGGTGCTCGCGGCCACCGCCGGCGCGGAGCCGCCGACGGTGCTCGGCCGGGTGATCACCGAGCAGGGCGAGATCGACGACACCGCCTGGATGGTCCGCTGCGCGGCGGTGCGGGACGCGCTGCACCGCACCCGGCGCTCCGCCCGGGAGGCCAAGGACGTGCTGGCCGAGCTGGGCGGCGGCGACATCGCGCTGGCCACCGGCGTGCTGCTGGGCGCCACCGCCCGCAAGGTGCCGGTACTGCTGGACGGGCCAGTCGGCACCGCCGCCGCGATGGTCAGCCGCGACCTGGCCGGGCAGGCGCGGCACTGGTGCCTGCTGCCCGACCACGGCGGCCGTCCGGGCGTGCGGCTCGCCGCCGACGTGCTCGGCCTGACGCCGCTGGTGGACCTGCGGCTCGACCTGGGCGAGGGGGCGACCGCGCTGGCCGCGCTGCCGCTGCTGCGCTCCGCGCTGACGCTCGCCGCCACGCTGCCGGTGCACCCGTCGCTGGGCGGCCCCGGCGACAGCGACACCGACGACGCCGTCGGCGACCGCACCAGCCCCGGTATCGGCGAGCCCACCGGCGACGACGACTGGACCGGCGGCGGGGCCGAACCGGACTTCACCGAGCCGGAGCCGGCCGGGCCGGGACCGACCACGATCGGGTCCGACGAGCCGGTCTTCCCCGGCCGACGTGCCGACTGAGGCGCGGCTCGCCGACGGCATCCGGCTGGCGTTCACCACGTTCACCACCCTCCCGGTACGCGCCGGCCGGGTCGACCGGGCCGCCGCCGGTACCGCGATGGCGCTCGCGCCGCTGGTCGGGGCGCTGCTCGGCGCCGTACTCGGCGGGGTGCTGCTGCTCACCGGGGCGCTCGCGCCACCGCTCGTCGCCGCGGTGGTCACCGTGGGGCTGGGCGCGCTGCTCACCCGGGGCCTGCACCTGGACGGGCTGGCCGACACCGTGGACGCGCTCGGCTCGTACCGGCGTGGTCCGGCCGCGCTGGAGATCATGAAGCAGCCGGACGTCGGCCCGTTCGGGGTGGTCGCGCTGGTGGTCGTACTCCTGCTGCAGAGCGCGGTGCTCGCGGAGCTGGCCGGCCGGGACGCGCTCGCCGCGCTCGCCGCCGTGGTCGCGGCCACCGCGGCCGGGCGGCTCGCCGTGGGCCTGGCCTGCCGGCGCGGCGTGCCGGCGGCCCGGCCGGAGGGCCTGGGCGCGCTCGTCGCCGGCACGGTCGGGTGGGCCGCGCCGGCGCTCGGCGCGGTCGCCGTCGCGCTGGCGGCGGTGCCCGCGGTGCCGGACCGTCCGTGGCAGGGTCCGCTCGCCGTCCTCGCCGCGCTCGCCGTCGCGGCCGGGCTGCTGCGGCACCTGGTACGCCGCTTCGGCGGCATCACCGGCGACGTGCTCGGGGCGCTCGTGGAGATCGTCACCACGCTGTCCTACCTGGGACTGGTGCTGACCGGCTGAGCGCCACCGGTCCGGGCGGGTAGCGTTCGGGGCGAGTGCACCGGCGCGGTCGAGGGGGACGGCATGCTCATCACGGACGACTTCCTGCCGGTACCGGTGCCCGAGTCGCTCGACGCGACGTACCTGGTACCGATCACGGGGCTGCCGAAGGTGAGCCCGAAGACAGCAGTGGAAGGGCTGGCCGGCCGGCTCGCCGAACCGGTGCACGGGCTGGCCCGGCAGATGCTCGACAGCCCGCTGATGACGGTGGACACCCGCACCGTCGACGAGTTCCCCGAGCTGCCGCCGGACCTGCTCACCGCGTTCGGCGCCACCGAGGAGCAGCTGGCCCGGCTGGCCGCCGCCACCCACCTCGTGGTGGTGCAGGCCGAGTACCGGCCGGGCTGGCCGCCGGCGCACGAGTGGGCCGCCCGCGCGGTGGCCGCCGCGGTCGCCGAGACCGTCGGCGGGGACGTGGTGGACGTCTTCGGGCTCCAATTCCTCGACCCGGCGGCGGCGCTGCGCTCGCTGCCCGACGAGCAGGGCCGGATCCGGCTCGTCGACTGGGTGCTGGTGCCCTACTCCTCGGACTCCGACGGGCTCTGGTTCACCACGAAGGGGCTGCGCCGGTTCGGGCTGCTGGAGTTGCAGGCCCAGGGCGTGCCGGACCACCTGACCCGGGCGTGGGGCGCGGTGATGACCGGCGCGGCCCGGCGGCTGCTGCGGGACTGGACCGACGGGCTCACCGGTGAGGAGGTGCCGGCGTTCGTGCAGCTTCCGGTGCTGGCCACGGTGACCGGGCACGACATCGCCGTGGCGTACGGCAATCCGGAGCAGCACGGCGCGACCGCACCGGTGCTGCTGCGGCTGGAGCTGGACCCGGCCACCGACCCGGACGCCGACTCGTTCCTGAGCCTGAACCCGCCGCCCGGGCATCCGGGTCCGCCCGGCCGCTACTTCGCCGCCGCCTGCGCGACGCTGTTCAACGGCATCCAGCCGGACGTGCGCTACACCCGCACCGGCGACGCGATGAGCCGCGCGGTGGAGACGGCCCGGGAGGCGCTCGGCGACATCCGGGCCCGGTTCCTGGCCGGGCGGCTGCCCGAGGAGAGCCAGCTCGTGGTCAAGTACGGCCTGCCCGGCGACGACGGCCCCGAGTACGTCTGGGCCGGGGTGACCTCGTGGGACACCCCGGAACGGATCGTCGGCGCCAGCGCCAGCGACGCCAACACCGACCCGAGCGTGCGGATCGGCTCGCCGGTGGTGGTGGAGGCGACGGACGTCGTCGACTGGGCCGTGCTGGACGGCACCGGCGTGCTGGAGGGCGGCTGGACGCAGGCAGTCCTCGACGCCGGGGAGCGCGGCGAGGACTGACCCGCGCGGCTCAGCGCACCGAGGGGGGGGTCCGCCTCGGGGCTCAGCGCACCGAGGGCTTGACGAACGGCGGCCGGGTCAGGCGCATCCGGGCGCGGCGGCCACGGATGTCCACCTCCAGCGCGTCGCCGTCGGCAAGCTTCGGGTCGGTGTCGACCAGCGCCAGCGCGACGCCGTGCTTGAGCGTCGGGCTGAACGTGCCGCTGGTGACGGTGCCGACCTGGCGGTCGCCCGCGTACACGGCCATGCCGGGGCGCGGGATGGCCCGGTCGACGGCGGTGAGGCCGCGCAGCGTACGGGCCGGGCCGGCGGCCTTCTCGGCGCGCAGCGCGTCGCGGCCCCAGAACGCCGGCTTGTCCCAGCCCACCGCCCAGCCGGAGCGGCCCTGCACCGGGGTGATCTCCGGGGACAGGTCCTGCCCGTGCAGCGGGTAGCCCATCTCGGTGCGCAGCGTGTCCCGGGCGGCCAGGCCGCAGGCGCGTACGTCGCCTGCCGCGGCGAAGAGCGCGTCCCAGACGGCGACCGCGTGCTCGGCCGGTACGACCAGCTCGTAGCCCAGCTCGCCGGTGTAGCCGGTGCGGCACACGGTCAGCTCCACCCCGTCGAGCGTGGCGGTGGAGAAGCTCATGTAGTCGTGGCCGGTGGGCAGGCCGAGCGCGCCCAGCAGGTCCGCCGAGCGCGGTCCCTGGACGGCGAGCACCGCGTACGCCTCGTGCTCGTCGGTGACGGTGACGCCGGCGGGCGCGGCGGCGCGCAGCCGGCGGGCCACCTCGGCGGTGTTCGCGGCGTTGGGGATCAGGAAGACGTGGTCGTCGGCGTGCAGGTAGGCGATGATGTCGTCCACCACGCCGCCGGTGGCGTCGTCGCAGCAGAGCGTGTACTGCGCCTGGCCGGGGGCGATCCGGCCGAGGTCGTTGGTGAGGCAGGCGTTGACGAAGTCCGCCGCGCCCGGCCCGGTGACCCGGATCTTGCCCAGGTGCGAGACGTCGAACACGCCGACGCCCTCGCGGACGGCCGTGTGCTCCTTGAGCACGCCGCCACCGGCGTACTCCAGCGGCATCTGCCAGCCCCCGAAGGGGGCGAACTTCGCGCCGAGCGCGGTGTGCCGCTCGTGCAGCGGGGAGCGGCGCAGCCGGGTCTCGGCGGCGTCGGAGGTCACCTCGGTCATGGGTGGCAACTTACCGGCCCGGACCGCTGTGGTTAGCATCGGCGGGATCCCGTCGGCACGCATCGGCGGGACAGCCACGCCTCCCGGCGGGTAGGTTGCCGCCGGAGAGACCTTCATCGCCGGTACGCGACTACGCGGCCGGCCCGGCCCGCCCGGAGTAGCTTTCGTGACATCGCCCCGCACCACCCTCAGCCTGGTCGACACCGACCCCGCCGAACTCGCCGTCGACGCGATCGTGATCGGCGTGCACAGCCAGACCACCGAGCCGGGCAGCGGCGCACCCGCCCACGCCCTGCTGCTGGCCACCGGCGGGGAGAGCATCGCCGCCGCGTTCGACGGAAAGCTGACCGAGACGCTGGCCCTGCTCGGCGCGACAGGTGGCCCGGGCGAGGTGATCAAGCTGGCCACGCTGGGCACCGTGACCGCGCCGCTGGTCGTCGCCGTCGGCCTCGGCCCCGAGCCCTCGGGCGCCGCTCCGGCGCCGGAGTCGCTGCGCCGGGCCGCCGGTGCCGCGGTGCGGGCGCTGGCGGGAGCCCCGCGCGTCGCGCTGGCCCTGCCGCTGCCCGACGACGCCGACGCCCCGGCCGCGCTGCGCGCGGTCGCCGAGGGCGCGCTGCTGGGCGGCTACCGGTTCGCCGGCTACAAGACCAAGCCGCAGCCGGCCCGGCGTGAGCCGGTGGCCGAGGTGCTGGTGGCGGTGCCGGACGCGGCGGACGCGACCGCCCAGGCCGAGATCGCGCGGGCGCAGGCCGTGGCCGGCGCGGTGCGGACCAGCCGGGACTGGGTCAACACCGCGCCGAACGAGCTGCGTCCCCCGGCGTTCGCCGACGTCGTCTCCGCCGCCGCCCGCGAGGCGGGGCTGGAGGTCGAGGTGCTGGACGAGGCGGCGCTGAAGGCCGGCGGCTACGGCGGCATCCTCGCCGTCGGACAGGGCTCCGAGGCCCCGCCGCGGCTGGTGAAGCTCACCTGGACGCCCGCCGGCGGCGGCAACGGCAAGCGGGTCGCGCTTGTCGGCAAGGGCATCACGTTCGACACCGGCGGCATCTCGATCAAGCCGGCGCAGGGCATGTGGGAGATGAAGTCGGACATGGCCGGCGCGGCGGCGGTCGGCGCGGCCATGCTGGCGGTCGCGGCGCTCAAGCCGTCGGTCACCGTCACCGGCTACCTGCCGATGGCGGAGAACATGCCGTCGGGCACCAGCTACCGGCCGGGCGACGTGATCAGCATGTTCAACGGCAAGAAGGTGGAGGTGCTCAACACCGACGCCGAGGGCCGGATGGTGCTGGCCGACGCGATGGCGCGGGCCTGCGCGGACGGCGCGGACTACCTGTTCGAGACCTCCACGCTGACCGGCGGCCAGGTGATCGCGCTGGGCAAGCGGATCGCCGGTGTGATGGGCACCCCGGAGCTGTGCGAGCGGGTACGGGTGGCAGGTGACGCGACCGGCGAGCCGGCCTGGCCGATGCCGCTGCCGGACGACGTGCGCAAGGGCATGGAGTCGGACGTCGCGGACATCTCGCAGGTCAACGCCGGGATGGACCGGGCCGGGCACATGCTGCAGGGCGGCGTGTTCCTGCGCGAGTTCGTCACCGACGACGTGGCGTGGGCGCACATCGACATCGCCGGTCCGGGTTACCACTCGGGCGAGGCGACCGGCTACTGGACCAAGGGTGGCACCGGCGTGCCGGTGCGTACGCTCGTGCACCTGGTCGAGGACGTCGCCACCAACGGCTGACCGACGTGTACGACAAGGGGCTCCCGGCGTCGCCGGGGGCCCCTTTCGCGTGGTCTCAGTACAGCTCGGGGCGGCGCTTGCGGCGCTCGTTGTAGTCGCGCATGCGCTGCGGATAGCCCATCAGCCGCACGTCGTAAATCGGAATGGCGATCCGGTGCGCCCAGCGGCGGGCCTCGTCCGGCCCGCCGACACGCCGCCGGGTCCACTCGCCGTCGTCGGCGATCAGCATGATCGTGGTCTCGGTGACAGTCGTACGAGGCTCGATGTACGCCTCGACGCCCTTGCGGGTCCGGACGAAGTTCTCCAGATGGTCCAGATCGGCGCGGTCGGCGGCGCGGTCGCGGCTCGCCGGGGCCGCCCGCTTGCGTCGTCGGAACAGCCCCACCGAATCCACTCCTCCCCCAAGCCGTCATCGAAGACGGTGCCAAGGGTACGTGTCACCGACGTGTCGTTGGGCACCTCGGTACGCGCTCGGTCCGTGGTGGTGACAAGATGACCGAGGTGGGGTGTGCCTGTTACTCCGCCGTAACCCCCGATGCAGTGACGCGACCTGGGAGTTGGATGTGAGCGAGCCGAACGACACGACCTTCGACATCGTCATCCTCGGAGGTGGTAGCGGCGGCTACGCGGCGGCGCTGCGTGCCGCCCAGCTGGACCTCTCCGTCGCCCTCATCGAGAAGAGCAAGCTGGGCGGGACCTGCCTGCACAACGGGTGCATCCCGACCAAGGCGCTGCTGCACGCCGCCGAGATCGCCGACCAGACCCGCGAGTCCGAGCAGTTCGGCGTGAAGGCCGAACTGGTCGGCATCGACATGAAGGCGGTCAACTCGTACAAGGACGGCGTGATCTCCCGCCTGTACAAGGGTCTCCAGGGCCTGGTGGGCAACAGCAAGAAGATCACCTTCGTGGCCGGCGCGGGCAAGCTGGTCGGCAAGAACGTCGTCGAGGTGGACGGCAAGCGCTACACCGGCCGCAACGTCGTGCTGGCCTCCGGCTCGTACGCGAAGAGCCTGCCCGGCCTGGACGTCGACGGTGAGCGGATCATCACCAGCGACCACGCCCTGACCCTGGACCGCGTCCCGTCGTCGGCGATCGTCCTCGGCGGCGGCGTGATCGGCGTCGAGTTCGCCAGCGTCTGGAAGTCCTTCGGCGTGGACGTGACCATCGTCGAGGCGCTGCCCCGCCTGGTCGCCGCCGAGGACGAGGAGTCGTCGAAGGCGCTGGAGCGGGCATTCCGCAAGCGGAAGATCAACTTCAAGGTCGGCAAGCCGTTCGAGAAGGTCGAGAAGACCGACAAGGGCGTGAAGCTGACCATTCAGGGCGGCGACACGGTCGAGGCCGAGCTGCTGCTGGTCGCCGTGGGCCGCGGCCCGAACACCGCCGGCCTCGGCTACGAGGAGCAGGGCGTCAAGATGGACCGCGGCTACGTGCTGACCGACGAGCGGCTGCGCACCAGCGTGCCGAACGTCTACGCGGTCGGCGACATCGTGCCCGGCCTGCAGCTCGCGCACCGCGGCTTCCAGCAGGGCATCTTCGTCGCCGAGGAGATCGCCGGGAAGAACCCGGCCGTGATCGACGAGGCCGGCATCCCGCGCGTCACCTACTGCGACCCGGAGCTGGCGTCGGTCGGCCTGACCGAGGCGAAGGCCAAGGAGCAGTACGGCGCCGACAAGATCAAGACCTACAACTACAACCTGGGCGGCAACGGCAAGAGCCAGATCCTCAAGACCGCCGGCCACGTGAAGCTGGTCCGGGTGGACGACGGCCCGGTGGTCGGCGTGCACATGGTCGGCGCCCGGGTCGGTGAGCTGATCGGCGAGGCGCAGCTCATCTACAACTGGGAGGCGTACCCGGCCGAGGTGGCGCAGCTCGTGCACGCCCACCCGACGCAGAACGAGGCTCTGGGCGAGGCGCACCTGGCCCTGGCCGGCAAGCCGCTGCACGCGCACGCCTGACACGACAACCGCGGCGTCCGGCGACGGGCGATGATCCCACCAGGGGAATGAAGGAGTCTGGAGAACATGCCGGTATCGGTCACCATGCCCCGGCTCGGCGAGAGCGTCACCGAGGGCACCGTCACGCGCTGGCTCAAGCAGGAGGGTGACACCGTCGAGGTCGACGAGCCCCTGCTCGAGGTGTCGACCGACAAGGTCGACACCGAGATCCCGTCCCCCGCGGCGGGCGTGCTGAGCCGGATCGTGGTCGGCGAGGACGAGACCGCCGAGGTCGGCAGCGAGCTGGCGGTCATCGCCGGCGAGGGCGAGGACGCGGGCGCGGCTCCCACGGAGAAGGCCGAGCCGGCCACCGAGCCGACGGCCGCCGCCGAGGGCACCGGCCCCGAGCCGGAGCAGGAGGCCGAGCAGGCCGCCGCCGAGCCGGGCGCCGAGGCCGAGCAGCCGGCCGTCGAGGAGCCGGCCCAGCCCGCCGCGTCGTCGGGCGAGGGCACGCCGGTGACCATGCCGGCCCTGGGCGAGAGCGTCACCGAGGGTACGGTCACCCGCTGGCTCAAGCAGGTCGGCGAGACCGTCGAGGTGGACGAGCCGCTGCTGGAGGTCTCCACCGACAAGGTCGACACCGAGATCCCGTCGCCGGTCGCCGGCACGCTGCAGGAGATCAAGGTCGCCGAGGACGAGACCGCCGACGTCGGCGCCGTGCTGGCGATCGTCGGGGTGGCCGGTGCCGCCCCCGCGAAGGCGGAGCCGAAGCCCGAGCCCAAGCCGGAGCCCAAGGCCGAGGCGAAGCCCGAGCCGAAGCCGGAGCCGAAGGTCGAGGAGCCGACGCCGGGCGCGTCCTACAACGAGCCGGCCGCTGAGGCGGAGAAGGCAGCGCAGCCGGCCAAGGCCGAGGCGGCGGCCCAGCCGTCCGCGCCGGCCGCCGCGCAGCGTCCGAGCGTTCCGGCCGAGTTCGGCGAGGACTCCGCCGGGTACGTGACGCCGCTGGTGCGCAAGCTCGCCGCCGAGCACGGCGTGGACCTGGGCTCGCTCAAGGGCACGGGCGTGGGTGGTCGCATCCGCAAGCAGGACGTGCTGGAGGCGGCCGAGAAGGCGAAGGCCGCCAAGCCGGAGCCGGCCGCCGCCGCGCCGGCCGCCAAGACCGAGGCCCCGGCAAAGCCGGCCGCCAAGCCGGAGCCGAGCGCCAAGCGGGGCACCACGGAGAAGCTGCCGCGCATCCGGGCCACCATCGCCAAGCGGATGCAGCAGTCGCTGCACGAGACGGCGCAGCTGACCACCGTCGTCGAGGTCGACGTCACCAAGGTCGCCAAGCTGCGGGCGCGGGCCAAGGACTCGTTCCAGGCCAAGCACGGCGTGAAGCTGTCCTTCCTGCCGTTCTTCGCGCTGGCCGCGATCGAGGCGCTCCAGACGTACCCGATCGTCCAGGCCAGCATGGACCTGGACGGCGGCACGATCACCTACCCGGCCGCCGAGCACCTGGGCATCGCGGTGGACACCGAGCGCGGCCTGCTCGTGCCGGTCATCCACAACGCCGGCGACCTCAACATGGGCGGCATCGCCAAGCGGATCGCCGATCTGGCCGAGCGCACCCGGGCCAACAAGATCACTCCGGACGAGATGGCCGGGGCGACCTTCACGATCACCAACACCGGCAGCCGGGGCGCGCTGTTCGACACCCCGATCGTGCCGTCGCCGCAGTCGGCGATGCTCGGCACGGGTGCCGTGGTGAAGCGCCCGGTCGTGGTCAACGACCCGGAGCTGGGTGAGGTCGTCGCGATCCGGTCGATGGTCTACCTGGCCATGTCGTACGACCACCGGCTGATCGACGGCGCCGACGCGGCCCGCTTCCTCACCGCTGTGAAGCAGCGGCTGGAGGGCGGCAACTTCGAGGCCGAGCTGGGTCTGTAGATCCCGTACGGCGAGGGGGCGCGCGGCGACATGCCGCGCGCCCCCTTCGTCGTGTGCGGCCTCAGCCCTTCAGGTGCTCCTCGGATACGGTCCAGAGCTGCTCGGCGGCCTCCGGGTCCCGGGCGTACGGGGCCCAGCCGGTCCGCGTGCCCGGCTGGTTCGGCCCGGCCTCCTGGCAGTCCTCGAAGTACCGGCCGCCGACGCCGTCGAGCAGCGGTGAGGCGGCGACCAGCACCGAGGTCGCCGCGCCCTGCTCGGGGGTCTTGAACGAGGCCGCGCCGCCACCGCTCTGCGCGCGCATCCGGACCAGTTCCTCCTCGGTGATGTAGCGCTGCAGGTTGGTCCGGATCGCGCCGGGCATCAGCGCGTTGGTCCAGATGCCGTCGTCGGCCCAGCGACGGGTCGCCTCCACCGCGAACAGCACGTTCGCGGTCTTGGACTGCCCGTACGCCAGCCACGGGTCGTACGGCCGCTGCCGGAAGTGGATGTCGGAGAACACCACAGGTGAGCGCAGGTGCGCGGCCGAGCTGACCGAGACGATCCGCGCCCCGTCGGCCGCGGCGAGCGCCGGGCGCAGCCCGGTGGCGAGCGCGAAGTGGCCGAGGTGGTTCGTCGCGAACTGCATCTCCCAGCCCTGCTCGGTACGCATCTCGGGCGACGCCATGATCCCGGCGTTGTTGACGAGCATGTGCAGCGGCCCGTCCCAGTTCCGGACGAACGCGGCGACCGACGCGAGATCGTCCAGGTCGAGCGGGGCGACCAGGATCCGGTCGTTGCCGGTGGCGCCGGTGATCTCGGCGGCGGCACGCTGCCCGGCCTCGGTGTTGCGGACGGCGAGTGTGACGTCCGCCCCGGCGGCGGCGAGCGCCCGGGCGGTCTCCACGCCGATCCCGGACGCGCCGCCGGTGACGACGGCCCGCCGGCCGGTCAGGTCCAGGTCGCGGACCACCTCCAGGGCTGTGGTCTCGGCGGAGAACGGGGTGGTGACTGGTGTCGGGGTTGTCATGGTCCATCCTTGTCGACGGCGACGCGGACCGATGTCCGCCCGCTACGATGAGAAGCGGAGGATCCTCCGTTACTCCGCCAGCATAACCGGAGGACACTCCGGTTACCATCGTGCCGGGCCGGCGACCCGGTCGAGGGAGGAGAGCCCGTGCCCGACCGACCGCTGCGCGCGGACGCGCTGCGCAACCGGCAGCGGCTGCTGGACGCCGCGGTCCAGGCGTTTTCCCAGGACGGCCCCGAGGTAACGCTGGACCGGGTCGCCAAGGAGGCCGGCGTCGGCATCGGCACGCTCTACCGCCACTTCCCGAGCCGGGAGGCGCTGATCGAGGCGGCGTACCGCAACGAGCTGGAGAAGCTCTGCGACGCCGCCCCGGCGCTGCTCGCGACCGAACCCGCCGACGCGGCGCTGCGCGCCTGGATGGACCGGTTCGTCGACTACCTCGCCACCAAGCGGGGCATGGCCGACGCGCTGCGGCTGGTGATCGCCTCCGGCGCCAACCCGTACGCGCAGAGCCGTGACCGGCTGCTGGCCGCACTCGGCGAACTGCTCGCGGCCGGCGCGGCGGCCGGTGTCCTGCGCGCCGACGTGGCCGCCGCCGACGTGCTCGCCAGCCTCAGCGGGGTCTCCCTGGTGGCGGGCGAACCGGACCAGCGCGCCCAGGCCGGCCGCCTGCTCGACCTGCTGATGGACGGCCTGCGCCACCGGCCGGGCTGACCGAATCGGCCACCCGGCCCGACCTGCGCTGACAGACTCGGCCGGTGGGCTCGAACCGGTGGCGGGGACGCCTGGGGCCGGCGGTGCCGGTGGCCCCGGGCGCCCGGGTCGACCGGTTCGAGATCTTCTTCGACCTGGTCTTCGTCTTCTCGTTCTTCATCATCACCCGGGCCACCGCCCTCCAGGTGACCGGCGGGGCGCTGCTGCACGCGCTGCTGGTCCTCGCCGTGCTGTGGTGGTCGTGGGTGGTGCACAGCGTGGTCGCCACCCGGGTACGCCTCGGCGAGGGCTTCGTCCCGGTGCTCATGACCGTCGGCATGGCCGCGCTGTTCACGTTCGCGCTCTCGCTGCCGAACGCGTTCCGCGACCCGCGCGGCAACGCGGCCGGGCCGATGGTCGCGGCGCTCAGCTACACCGTCCTACGGCTGGTGCACCTGCTGCTCTACCGGCACGCCGTCCGGGACAGCCCGAACGAGCGCCGGCAACTCCTCCGGTTCGCTCCGGAACTGCTCGGCAGCACCGCGCTGCTGCTGGTCGCCGCGCTGCTGCCGCCGAGGATCGACGACCTGTTCTCCGCAGCGGTGCTCCGCGACGTGCTGTGGGGCGGGGTCGTCCTGCTCCAGTACGGCAGCGGCATGATCGCCGGCACCTGGGGCTGGGGCGTCGCGTCCGCCGAACACTGGACCGAGCGGTACGACCTCATCCTGATCATCGCGCTGGGCGAGTCCGTGATCTCGGTCGGCGTCGGCAGCAACCTGCTCGGCCAGCCGCCCACCTGGCCGGCCGTGGCCGCGGCGGTACTCGGCATCTTCTTCACCGCCGCGCTCTGGTGGGCGCACTACGACATGGTCGGGCCGGCCGCCCGGATCGCCCTGCACGTCGCGCAGGACGGCCCCCGGGTGGCGATGGCCCGGGACGCGTACGCGTACCTGTTCCTGCCGATGATCGCGGGCATCATCCTGTTCGCGCTCGGCGCCGAGACGATCGTGCACGGCATCGCCGACCCGAACGTGCCGCCGAGCGAGCCGGCACACGGCCCCGGCGTACCGCTGCTCTACGGCGGCGTCATCTGCTACCTCTGCGGCAACATGCTGTTCCAGCTGCGTACCTTGCGCACGCTGAGCTGGACCCGGATCGGCGCGGCGCTGCTGCTGGGCGTGCTCATCCCGGTCGCGGAGCGCGTGCCGGGGCTGGCCGCGCTGGGCATGCTGACCGCCGTCACCGTGGGTATGGTGGCCGTCGAGGTGATCGTCTTCGCCGAGGGCCGGCAGGCGCTGCGCAAGCTGGTCTTCGAGGAACGCACCAGCCACGAGAAGCACGAGGCGGCCTGGCGGGCCCGCTGGCTCGAGAAGCCCGAGGACCGCGACGAAGGCGAGTGAACCGGCTGCCCCTCGCCCCCGTGGTACCTGTCGGCCCCGCAGTGGGGCCGCAGACGAGGGATACGGGGGCCACATGACCATCGACACCGTCCACGCCGGCGCGGCCGGCACCTGGCAGCTCGGCGACCTGACCGTAAACCGGATGGGCCTGGGCGCGATGCGGCTGACCGCGAACGCCGACGGCAGCCCGAGCGACAGGGACCGGGCCGTCGCCGTACTGCGCCGCGCCGTCGAGCTGGGCGTCAACCACATCGACACGGCCGCGTTCTACTTCTCGCCGCTGCGCTCGGCCAACGAGCTGATCAACCGGGCGCTGTGGCCGTACCCGGAGGATCTGGTAGTCGTGACCAAGGTCGGGCCGGGCAAGGACCCGTCCGGGCAGTGGCTGCCGGCGGCCCGCCCGGACCAGCTGCGCGGGCAGGTGGAGGAGAACCTGCGTCAGCTCGGCCGCGACCACCTGGACGTGGTGAACCTGCGGGTGCACGGCCCGGAGCCGCTGTCCGAGCACTTCGGCGCGCTCGCCGAGCTGCGCGACGCCGGGTTGATCCGGCACCTCGGCGTCTCCGCCGTACGCCCGCACCAGGTCGCCGAGGCGCGCGCCATCGCCCCGGTGGTGTGCGTGCAGAACTCGTACGGCCTGGGCTACCGCCGTCAGCACGACGAGCTGATCCGCGACTGCGCGGCGCACGGCACCGCTTTCGTACCGTTCTTCTCCCTCGTCACCAGCGGCCGGGAGGCCGGCGCCACCGGCGAGGAGCACCCGGAGGTGCTCGCGGTGGCCCGGGAGCACGGCGTGACGGCTACTCAGGTCCGGCTGGCCTGGACGCTGGCCCGGGGCCCGAACGTGCTGGCCATCCCGGGCACCGGCGACCCGGCGCACCTGGAGCAGAACGTCGCCGCCGCCGCGCTGCGCCTGTCCCCCGCCGACCTGGCCCGCCTCGACGCGGTGTGACGTTCGGCCGTCGGCAGAATCGGCGCGTGCGGGGTGGCCTGCGGCCCGGCGCGCGCCGATGCTGAGGCGATGGCGACTTTCTCCGTACAGGCCCAGCCCACCGACGCGGCGAGCTGGACCGAGCTGGCCCGTACCGTCGAGGCGGCCGGTTTCGACGCGCTGTTCGCGGCCGACCACCCCGGCTCCTGCGCGTCGCCGTTCGTCGCGCTGGCCGCCGCGGCGGCGGTGACCAGCACGCTGGGCCTCGGTTCGTACGTCTCCAACGCCGGCGTCCGCGAGCCGATCCTGCTCGCCGCCGACGTCGCCACACTGGACGTGGTCTCCGGCGGGCGGGCCCGGTTCGGCGTCGGCGCCGGCCACACGCCGGCCGAGTGGCGGGCCGTCGGGCGCGAGCGCCCGGACGTCGCCGGCCGGGTCCGCCGCTGCGTCGCGGTGACCGAGACGGTACGGGCACTGCTGGCCGGCGACGAGGTCACTGTGGACACCGAGGACCTGGCGACGTACGCGGCACGGCTCGACCGGCCCCGCCCGGTGCAGGACCGGATCCCGCTGACCGTCGGCGCCTCCAACTCGACGCTGCTGCGCTGGGCCGGAAGGCACGCCGACGTGGTCGGCCTGGCCGGCCTGGGCCGGACGCTGCCCGACGGCCACCAGCACACCGTCCGCTGGCGGGCCGACCAGATCGAGGCGCAGCTCGCGCACGTGGCGGCCGGGGCGGCCGGCCGGGACACACCGCCGGTCCTGGAGGCGCTGGTCCAGCACGTCGCCGTCACCGACGACGCCGAGGCGGCCGCCGCCGAGACGGCCGCCGAGACCGGACTCACCCCGGCGGAGGTGCTGGCCACCCCGTTCGTACTGGCCGGCACGCCCGACGAGATCGTCTCGGCGGTCGCCGGGCACCGGCGCCGCTGGGGCGTCACCCGCTTCGTGGTACGCGCCGGAGCCGTCGACGCGCTCGCCCCGCTCCTGCCCCGGCTGGCGGAAAAAGAGCTGGACTTCGAGCACACTCGAAAGTGAACACTTGGCGCATGACGACGACACGACGGCTGGGCCGCAGCGGCATCGAGGTCAGCGCGATCGGCATGGGTTGCTGGGCGATCGGCGGCCCGCTCTGGGACGGCACCCAACCGCTCGGCTGGGGCGAGGTGGACGACGACGAGTCGGTGCGTACCGTCCACCGGGCTCTCGACCTGGGCGCGACGCTGTTCGACACCTCCAGCAACTACGGCGCCGGGCACAGCGAGCGGGTACTCGGGCGCGCGCTGGCGGGCCGCCGGGACCGGGCGGTCATCGCGACCAAGTTCGGCTACCCCACCGACGAGGAGACCCGCCAGGCGCTCGGCGAGGACGCCAGTCCCGAGTACGCGCGGCGCAGCCTGGAGGGTTCGCTGCGCCGGCTCGGCACCGACCACGTCGACCTCTACCAGCTCCACCTGGGCGGTCTGCCGGTGCCACGGGCGCTGGACCTCGTCGGCACGCTGGAGGACCTGGTCGCGGAGGGGAAGATCCGGGCGTACGGCTGGAGCACCGACGACCCCGCCTCGGCACGCGCCTTCGCCGAGGCCGGACCGCACTGCGCGGCGATCCAGCACGACCAGTCGGTGCTGCGGGACAACGCCGCCATGCTCGCGGTGTGCGCGGAGTTCGACCTGGCGAGCCTCAATCGAGGGCCGCTGGCGATGGGCCTGCTCACCGCGAAGTACCAGGACGCGCCGACCGCCCGGGGCGGCGACGACGTACGCGGTGTGGCACCGGAGTGGCTGGACTGGTTCGCCGGCGGCGTACCGCGCGCCGAGTGGGCGCAGCGGGTGGCCCGGGTCCGTGAGGCGCTGACCGCCGACGGCCGCACGCTGGCCCAGGGTGCGCTGGGCTGGCTTCTCGCCCGCAGCCCGCACACGCTGCCCATCCCCGGCTGCCGCACCGTCGCGCAGGCCGAGGAGAACCTGGGAGCGCTGGCGTACGGGCCGCTGCCGCAGGACGCGTTCGCCGAGGTGGAACGCCTGCTCGCCGAGCTGCGTACCGCCCCGGCCGACGCCTGACCCGCTCGACCGCACCGGCAGCCACACCGCAAGGTGTGTAGCACTTCGTAGCACACAGGCGGTAGGCTGCCGGTGTGGCCGAGCACGCTCATCGCGAGATCACCCAACGTGAGCTGCGCAACGACTCCGGCGCCATCATGCGCGGAGTCGAGCGCGGAGAGTCCTTCACCATCACCCGCAACGGCACGCCGATCGGACGCTTGATCCCGATCCGGCGGCGCACGTTCGTCCCGCGAGCCGAGGTTCTCGCGGCCTTCGCCAGCGCGCCCCGGTTGGACGAGGCACGCTTCCGGGCCGACCTCGACGGCGGGATCGACCAGGAGCTGGCCAGCCGTGACTGGTGACCTCCCCGTCCGCGGTCTGATCGACACCAACATCGTCATCCATCTGGGCGGACTCGACGGGGCGGAACTGCCCGACGAGATGGTCATCAGCGCGGTCACGCTTGCCGAACTCTCGGCCGGTCCACATCACACCGACGATCCGCGCGAGCGCGCCCGCCGGATGAGCGTCCTGCAGCACGTCGAGGCCACCTTCGAGCCGCTTCCGTTCGACGCCGAGGCGGCGCGGGCCTTCGGTCTGGTCTCGGCGGCGGTGCTCGCCGCCGGGCGGGGAACGCGGCGCCGGGTAGCGGATCTGATGATCGCCTCCGTCGCACACGCAAACGCGCTTCCCCTCTACACCACGAACCCCGCCGACTTCCGCGGGCTCGACGGTCTGATCACCGTGCATCCGGTCAGCAGGCCGACCGGCTGAGGCCGGCCGTCGGCGCGTGACGGGTGGGGCGTGACGAGTGAGTGATTTCGCTCAACGCATCCGAATCGCGCCGCGTACTCGAAGATGTGAGCATGCGGATCCTCATGGCCGGCGCGTCCGGTTTCCTCGGCACCCGACTGGTCGACTGCCTCACCGCGGACGGCCACCAGGTCACCCGCCTGGTCCGCCGCCCGCCACGCACCCCCGCCGAACGGCAGTGGAACCCGTCCGCCGCGCAACTGGACCCGCAGTGCGTCGCCGACGCGGACGCGGTGGTGAACCTGGCCGGCGCCGGGGTGGGCGACAAACGCTGGAACGACGAGTACCGGAAGCTGATCCGGACCAGCCGGGTGGACAGCACCACCACGCTCGCCATCACGATCGCCGGCCTACCCGCCGCCGACCGGCCCGCGGTGCTGCTGAACTCCTCCGCGGTCGGCTGGTACGGCAACACCGGCGACCGGACGGTCACCGAGGAGGCGCCTGCGGGTGAGGGGTTCCTCGCCGACGTCTGCCGGGTCTGGGAGGCCGCGACCCGCCCGGCCGAGGACGCGGGCGTACGGGTGGTGCGCCTGCGTACCGGACTGCCGCTGCACCGCGACGGCGGCCTGCTCAAGCCGCAGCTGCTGCCGTTCCGCCTCGGTGTCGGCGGCAAGCTGGGCAACGGGCGGCAGTGGCTGCCGTGGATCTCGATGCGGGACTGGCTCGACGCCGCGAAGTTCCTGCTGGCCCGCGACGGCATCGCCGGCGCGGTGAACGTGGTCGGCCCGGCGCCGGTCACAAACGCCGAGTTCACCAAGGAGCTGGCCCGCCAGCTGCACCGCCCGGCGATCATGCCGATCCCGGCGGTGGCGCTGAAGGTGGCACTCGGCGGTTTCGCACAGGAGGCGCTGACCAGCGCGCGGGTGCTGCCCGCCGTGCTCGACAGGGCCGGGTTCCCGTGGGCACACCCGGACCTGGCGGGCGCGTTGCGCGCCGCCCTGACCGAGTGAGCGGGCGAGGGCGGCGCGACGCGGCGGATCAGCAGCCGATCACCCAGTACGCGGGCCCGGTCTGCTTCAGCGTGCTCGTGTAGAAGGTGTTGTAGAGGCCCATCCGCTGCCCGCTGCCGAGCGCGTAGGCGTACCCGCCGGACTGGTAGGCCCGCCCGGCCACCACGTGCGCGTAGTTGCTCGCGGTGACGCAGACCGGTGCGCCGGTCGGCGTGGGCGACACGGTCGGTGACGCGGTCGGGGTGGGTGACGCGGTGGCCGTCGGGGTCGGGCTCGGCGAGGCGCCGCCACCGCCGAGCCCGAAGAAGACCGCGTCCCGGTACGTCGAACAGATGGTGTCCAGGAAGTACGCCCCGGCGGTGCCGCACTGGTCCGCGCCCGTACCCGGGTCGACGGGGGTGCCGTGGCCCATCCCGGAGACCCGGTAGAGGCGGACCTGGTCGTTGCCGTAGACCTCCAGGCTGGTGCCGGCCGGCAGCGTGGACGTGCTGGCCGGGGTGGTCGACACGCCCAGCACGTTCGTCCACTGGTCCCGCGACTCGGCGGCGTTCGCGGTCGCCACAGTGGTGTCGCTGGTGCCGTGCCAGATCGCCACCCGCGGGCGCTTCCCGGTGTATCCGGCGTACGCGCCGCGGACCAGGTCGCCCCACTGCGCCGGGGTCTTGTCCACGCCCGGGTTCATGCAGCTGAACGCGGTGACGGTGCTGGTGGCGCAGCGGTACGGGATGCCGGCGACGATCGAGCCGCCGGCGAAGACGTCCGGGTAGGCGGCGAGCATGGCCGCGCTCATCGCGCCGCCTGCGGACAGCCCGCTGACGTAGACCCGGGCGCCGTCGGTGCCGTAGGTGGTCTTGGCGTAGTCGACCATCTGCTTGATCGACAGCGCCTCGCCCTGGCCGCGCGCGGTGTCACCGGTCTCGAACCAGTTGAAGCAGGAGTTGGCGTTGTTGGCGCTGGGCTGCTGCGGCGCGATGAGCGTGAACTTCCACTGGTCGGCGTACTTCTGCCAGCCGGAGTTGGCGACGTACGTCGAGGCGTTCTGCACGCAGCCGTGCAGCAGCACCACGGCGGGCGCGCCGGCGGCCAGGCCGTCCGGGCGGTACGCGTACATGGCCAGGTTGCCGGGGTTGGAGCCGAACCCGGTGACCTGGGTCAGCGAGGCGGCCTGGGCGGGAAGGGCGGCTACCAGCGCGGTGGCCGCGGCCAGCACGACCCCGGCCGCCGCCCCGGCGACGCGGGCGATGAGAGAAGAGGAGCGGGGCACGGAGACCTCCCGATCGTGGAATGTGAACTGAGTCACCTCCGAGTTGCCGCGACGTTACGGCCGCGTTTCGTCACACCGGAATGGCCGCCACTCACACATTCACGACCACCGAAGTGTGCGGCGAGTTCCGTGTCCGGGCGGTCTGCCCAGGTCCGGTTGGTAACGTCCGCTGCGTGCCCTCCTCCCCGTCCCCGGCCGCCGGCCCGGCGCCGACACGCGTCCGCGACCGGCGCGCCGACCTGCTGGTCACGCTCGCCGCGCTGGCCCTGGCCCTCTGGGTGACGAGTGGCATGTGGCGGGATCCGAACAGCCGCGCGATCACCGTCAACTCCAGCGACCAGGCGCTGTTCGAATGGCTGCTGGCGTTCGGCGGGCACGCGCTGACCCACGGGCAGAACCCGCTGTACACCACCTTGATCAATGTCCCGGACGGGGTGAACCTCGCGGTGAACACCTCGATCACCGTGTACGCGGCGGTCTTCGCGCCGCTCACGTACCTGATCGGGCCGCCCGCGACGTTCCTGGTCATCCTCACGCTCAACCTGGCCGCGACGGCGGTGGCCTGGTACTGGCTGCTCAGCCGGCACCTGGTCCGCAGCCGGCTGGCCGCCGGTGTGGGCGCGCTGTTCATCGCCTTCTGCCCGGCGATGGTGTCGCACGCCAACGCGCACCTGAACTGGACCGCGGGCTGGCTGGTGCCGCTGCTGATCTGGGGCGTGTTCCGGCTGCGCCGTCCGGGCCGGGCGGTCACCGGCGGGATCGTGCTCGGGCTGCTGGTGGCTGTCGCGTTCTCGATCGCCGCCGAGGGGCTGTTCTTCACCGCGCTGGCGCTCGGCGTCTTCCTCGCCGTGTGGGCGCTGCACCCGGCCCGCCGGTCCGAGGTACGCGCCGCGCTGCCCCGGATGGCGGCCGGGCTGGGCGTGACAGCCCTCGTCGCCGGGGCGCTGCTGGCGTACCCGCTCTGGCTGCACTTCCTCGGACCGCAACGGTTCCACGGCACCGGGTTCGACCCGCTGATCCACTCCGAGGACATCGCCGCGTACGGCTCGTACCCGCGCCGGTCGCTCGCCGGCTGGGCCGGGTGGGGCACGTCGCTGGCGCCCAACCCGACGGAGGAGAACTCGTTCTTCGGCGTACCGCTGCTCCTGCTCGCCGTCGCCTGCTTCGCGCTGCTGTGGCGGCGCGCGGACCGCGCGTTCCGGGCCACGCTGGCCGCCCTCGGCGTGACCGCAGTGGTCTTCGCGGTGCTGTCGTGGGGGCCGACGGTGAAGTGGAACGGCCGGCGTTTCGACCAGACGCTGCCGTTCGGGGTGCTGGACAACCTGCCGGTGATCAACGCGGCGTTGCCGTCCCGGCTGGCGCTCGTCGTCGCGCCGGTCATCGGCCTGCTGCTGGCGTACGCGATCGACTCGCTGCGCGCCCGGCCGCCCCGGCACCGGGTGAGCGGGCTCGCCTGGGCGCTGGGCTTCGCCGCCGCGCTGCTGCCGCTGGTGCCGATTCCGCTGCTGACAAGCGTCCGCGAGCCGATCCCGGCGTTCATCACCAGCGGCGCCTGGCAGCGCTACGTCCCGCCCGACGGGGTGCTGACCCCGCTGCCGCTGACCGTCGACGTCTACCCGGACGGGCAGCGGTGGCAGGCGTACGCGCTCGCCCACCGGCAGGGTGAGTTCCGGATCCCGTCCGGCTTCTTCCTCGGGCCGGGCGGCCCGGAGGGCCGGGGCCGGATCGGCCCGGTGCCGCGCACCTTCGACTCGCTGATGGACCAGGCGGGCCGGACCGGGCTGGTGCCGATCATCACCGACGGCAGCATCCGCGAGTCCCGGGCGGACCTGCGCTACTGGGGCGTCCAGGCGGTGGTGCTTCCCGACCGGGTGCACGGCGCGAAGTTCGACGTCGACGAGGAGGCGCTGCGGCGCACCGCCACCGCTCTGCTCGGCCCGCCCGAGCGGGTGGAGGACGTCTGGCTGTGGCGGGTGCCGGACTGACGCGACGAGGCTCACGGGTCCGGTTCCCGGAGGGCGGGACTAGGCTGGACGGGTGAGCGTGACGACTTCCGGGCTGACCGCCGTCCGCGCCGGCCTGCTCGACTACCAGGCCGCCTGGGACGAGCAGCGCCGGCTGCACGAGGCGGTGGTGGCCGGCGAACAGGGCGACACGGTGCTGCTGCTGGAGCATCCCAGCGTCTACACCGCCGGCAAGCGCACCGAGCCGTGGGACCGCCCGATGGACGGCACCCCGGTGGTGGACGTGGACCGCGGCGGAAAGATCACCTGGCACGGTCCGGGGCAGCTCGTCGGCTACCCGATCGTCCGGCTACCCGACCCGGTCGACGTGGTCGCGTACGTCCGGCGCACCGAGCAGCTGCTGATCGACGTCTGCGCCGAGTTCGGGCTGACCGCCGGCCGGGTCGAGGGGCGCAGCGGCGTGTGGGTGCCGGAGGACGACCGGGGCCCGGCCCGCAAGGTCGCAGCCATCGGCATCCGGGTGGCGCGCGGCGTCACGCTGCACGGCTTCTCCATCAACTGCGACTGCGACCTGGGCTTCTTCGACCGGATCGTGCCCTGCGGCATCCGCGACGCCGGGGTCACCTCGCTGACCGCCGAGCTGGGCCGGCCGATCACCGTCGCCGACGTGCTGCCGGTGGTCGAGCGGCACCTGCCGACGCTGACGCAGGTCTGAGCCCGGTGCGGCTCGACCTGGTCACGCTCGTGGTGGCCGAGTACGACCCGGCGATCACCTTCTTCACCGAGGTGCTCGGGTTCGAGCTGGCCGAGGACAAGCCCTCGCTGACGAACGACGGCCGGCCCAAGCGCTGGGTGGTCGTACGCCCGCCGGGCGGCGGCACCGGCCTGCTGCTGGCCCGTGCCGACGGTGAGCACCAGGCCGGTGCGGTGGGCGACCAGACCCACGGCCGGGTGGGTTTCTTCCTCCAGGTCGACGACTTCGAGGCGGTGTACCGCCGGATGGCCGACGCGGGCGTCGAGTTCGTCCGGCCGCCCCGCACCGAGCCGTACGGCCGGGTCGCGGTCTTCCGCGACATCGCCGGCAACCCCTGGGACCTGCTCGGCCCGGCCTGACCGCTCCCCCTTCCCCTCCGCGTGCTCCCGCCCCCGGCCATCGCGCATCCGCTCGGTGCGCGGTGGCCGACCGGTCCGGGTCGCCACCCGCCCAGGACCGCCTCGCCATCGGTCACGGTAAGTGACAAACCTGAATCCGCGGTATGTGACCTCTCGCCGACTTTGCTCTGCAGCCGGATCCGCAACGGTCACTCACGGTTGATCGTTGCGCCCGTGGCTGCAGAGCAAAGTGCGCAGACGCCCTTCCCTCCCGCCCGACGGTCGTTCGCCATAACACCTGCTCAGCGGGATTCGCCGCGGCAAAGGGCATCTCGACGACTCCGGATGCCCCATCACCGAGCGTCACCGCAAAGCCTGCGCGACCTTCCATCACTCTCTGCGACCGATCCGAGCCGGTTGCGGAGGCCGGCGGCTCGACCGACGGCTCCGGCGAGCCGCGCCCCGCCACCGCGGCCGTCAGGGCGTGAGGCGGTGCAGGTCGCGCGGGAAGGCGGTCACCTCGCGGACGTTCGCCGCGCCCGTGAGCCGGGCGACGAACCGCTCCAGCCCGATCGCGAAACCGCCGTGCGGCGGCATGCCGTGCCGGAACGCGTCCACGTACCCCGCGTACGGCTCCACCGGCTCGCCCCGCGCGGCGAGGGCGGCCAGGTAGTCGGCGTGCCGGTGCAGCCGCTGCCCGCCGGTCACCAGCTCCACGCCTCGGAACAGCAGGTCGAAACCATTCGAGTACGCCGGCCGGGCCGGGTCCGGATGGGTGTAGAACGGGCGCTTCGCCATCGGGTAGCCGGTGACGAAGAGGAAGTCGCTGCCGTGCTCGCGGAGCGCCCACTCCCCCAGCGCCCGCTCGTGCGCCGGGGCCAGGTCGGGTTCGGAGGGCGGCGCGCCGGCGATCGTCAGCGCGTCGGTGAAGTGCACCGCCGGGATCTCGGCCGGCACCCCAGGCACCGTCACGCCGAGCGTGGCCAGCGCGCCGCCGGCCCGGTCGGCCACGGTCGCCACCATCCCGGCCAGGGTCTCCCGCAGCACCGCCATCACGTCCCGGTGGTCGGCCACGAACCCCAGCTCGACGTCGAGCGACGTGTACTGGGCCAGGTGGCGCACCGTGTCGTGCGGCTCGGCGCGGAACACCGGCCCCACCTCGTACACCCGCTCGAAGACGCCGACCATGAGCTGCTTGTAGAACTGCGGCGACTGGGCCAGGTAGGCGGGCCGCCCGAACCAGTCCAGCGCGAAGACGTTCGCCCCGCTCTCGGTGGACGAGGCGACAACCTTCGGCGTGTGCACCTCGACGAAGTCCTGCCCGTCGAGCGTGGCCCGGAAGCCGGACACGGCCGCCGCCGAGATCCGCAGCGCGGCGGAGCGGGCCGGGTGCCGCAGCGCGACCGGTGCGTGGTCGAGCTGAGTGTGCAGGCCGGCGGTGAGCACCGGCCGGTACAGGTCGAACGGGGGCGGGACGGCGGGCGGCCCGAGCGGACGTACCGTCGGCTCGACGACCTCGACCCCGGCGGGCGCGGTGGCGTTCGCGACCACCGTGCCGGCCACCTCGACGACAGTCTCCTCGGTGAGCGCCTCGACCTGCTCGCGCACGGCGGGCGCGGCGACCACCACCTGGGCGAGCCCGGCGGCGTCCCGCAGGATCAGGAAGGCCACCGACTTGAGCAGCCGGCGGCGGTGGACCCAGCCGGCGAGCCGCACGGTGGCGCCCACATGGGCGGGGAGTTCCGTGGACAGGATGCGTTGCACGACGACTACCTCCTTGACCAATCGCAACGCGATCCCCAGGGAGGTGTGGGCGAGCGGGAGCCTCGCGGTGCCACCACACCTTCGCCCCCGCCTGGGCGGGAGCCTCGTTCGTCGCCTTTTCACCGGGGCCGGCCGGGCGGGCTCTACTGGGCGCGACGCGCCGTTCTTCCCGCAGCTCGGGAGGGTCTTCGCGGACCGGCGCCAGACCGCCTCGCAGCAACCGGCGGCTCTCTCGACTGGCGGATCGGTCCGTTACTCGGCTCCGTCACAGCTCTGCCCGGCACGCTAGCACTGCACGCGCCGCGCTGTGACCGGGTTTTTTCGCCCCTGGTGTCCGGTGTCACAGCCATTCCGGCGTGACGGCCGTCGCCCTCGTTCATCGACCGGCACCGACCGGCGTACGCTCGGTTTTGTGACGATCGAGCAATCCGCGCCGACGACTGAGCAGCCAGCGCGCACCGCGACTGTCGCCCCGGAGGGGCGGCGGATGCTGCGGATCGAGGCGCGCAACGCCGAGACGCCGATCGAGCGCAAGCCGCCGTGGATCAAGGTCAAGGCCAAGATGGGCCCGGAGTACACCCAGTTGCGCGGGCTCGTCTCGCGCGAAGGGCTGCACACCGTGTGCCAGGAGGCCGGCTGTCCCAACATCTACGAGTGCTGGGAGGACCGGGAGGCCACCTTCCTCATCGGTGGTGACCAGTGCACCCGGCGCTGCGACTTCTGTCAGATCGACACCGGCAAGCCGGCCGAGTTCGACGCCGACGAGCCGCGGCGCGTCGCCGAGTCGGTCGCCGCGATGGGCCTGCGCTACGCGACCATCACCGGCGTCGCCCGCGACGACCTGCCCGACGGCGGCGCCTGGCTGTACGCCGAGACGGTCCGGCAGATCCACGCCCTGCAGTCCGGCTGCGGTGTCGAGCTGCTGATCCCCGACTTCAACGCCGTCCCCGAGCAGCTGGCCGAGGTCTTCGGCTCGCGGCCCGAGGTGCTGGCGCACAACGTGGAGACGGTGCCGCGCATCTTCAAGCGGATCCGCCCGGCGTTCCGCTACGAGCGTTCGCTGGACGTGATCCGCCAGGCGCGGGCCGACGGCCTGGTCACCAAGAGCAACCTGATCCTCGGCATGGGCGAGGAGCGTGCCGAGGTGTCCCAGGCGCTGCGCGACCTGCACGAGGCGGGCTGCGAGCTGATCACCATCACGCAGTACCTGCGCCCCTCCCCCCGGCACCACCCGGTGACCCGCTGGGTCAAGCCGGAGGAGTTCGTCGAGCTGCGCGAGGAGGCCGAGGAGATCGGCTTCGCGGGCGTGATGAGCGGCCCGCTGGTCCGCTCGTCGTACCGCGCGGGCCGCCTCTACCAGCAGGCGCTCGCCGCCCGCCAGGAGGTCGCCGTCGCCGGCTGAGGCCGGCCGTCGACCGCGTCACCGTCCGCCGGCCGCCCGCCGGATGCCATGATCACAGGCATGACCGCCGGGGTACGCGAGAAGCCACGCGAATCCGTGCGCCCTCGTACGCCCCGGCGGCTGCCGTTGCCGACGCTGCTCGCCCTGCTCGTCGGGTTCGCCGGTGTGGGCCACCGGCTGGCGCTGCTGTTCGCCGACGTACCGCCCACAAACAGCGACGAGGCGACGATGGGGCTGGCCGCCCTGCACGTCGCCCGCGGTGACGGCTTCCCGGTGTGGTTCTACGGCCAGGCCTACATGGGCACGCTCGAGGCGTACCTGGCCGCGCCGCTGGTCGCGCTGGCCGGGCCGTCGGTGCTCGTGCTGCGGCTGCCCACGCTGGCGCTGTACGCGTTGTTCCTGCTGCTGTCCTGGCGGCTGACCCGGCGGCTCGGCGGTGACCGCTGGTACGCCCTGCTCGTCGTGGCCGTGCTGGCGCTCGGCTCGGACCGGGTGGTGAAGAACCAGCTCATCGCCGGTGGCGGCTATCCGGAGCTGAACCCGGCCGGCGCCGCGCTGGCGCTGCTCACCGTCGGGCTCTGCGTGACCGGGGCGGGCGCGCGGCTGCCCCGCTGGGCGGCCTGGGGACTGGTCTCGGGGGTGCTGCTCTGGGTGGACCCGCTGATCCTGCCGTACGTGCTGACGCTCGGCGTGCTGCTCGTGGCGTGGCGGTGGCGGGAACTGGCCGGCCGGGCCGGGGTGGTGCTGGCGGGCACGCTGCTGCTGGGTGCGGCGCCGATGCTCGCCGACAGCATCCGGCACGGCCGCAACCCGGTGGCCGCGGTGCTGGCCGCAGGTGGCACGGGTGCGCCGGCGGACTGGGCGGACCGGCTGCACGGCGCACTGGTGCTCGGGCCGCCGCTGGCGATGGGCTTCTGCTCCCCCGGCCGGTGTGCCACCTGGCAGCTCTGGTGGGCCGTCGCGTTCCCGGTGCTGCTGGTGCTCGCCGCCCTCACCGCGTGGCACGCCCTCCGCCCCGGCGGGCCGGGCTCGGCGGAGCGGGTGTCGGCCGGGGTGCGGCTGGCGCTGCTCGGCGGGGCGGCGGGCGTGCTCGGGGCGTACGCGGTGAGCAACGCGGCCGGGCAGACGCCGATCGAGAGCAGCCGTTACCTGTCGTGCCTGGCGGTCGCCGTGCCCGCCCTGTTCTGGCCACTGTGGCAGGCCGCCCGCCGGCTGACGGGGCTCCGCAAGTTCGCCGAGGTGGCGGTATCGGAGGAGAGCGGATACCGCCATCTCCCCGAAGTGGAGTCGATCAAGGCGACCGGCGGGCGGGCGGCCGGGAGGAGGGCCCGAGTGGCGGGGGCGGGGGCACTGGCGGTGCTCGCGGGGGTGCTCGGCACCGGCGCGGCGGCCACTGTGGACGTGGTGCGGACCGCGCCGGCCGTGCACGCCGAGGCCGACCGGCACCGGTCGCTCGTGGACACGCTCGGCGCGCTCGACGTGCGGAACGTCCGCGGCGGCTACTGGACGTGCAACCGGCTCACCTACGCGACCGGCGAGAACGTGCTCTGCGCCGTGGTCGACGACGACCTGAGCCCCGGTTTCGACAGGCTGCCCGCGTACCGGCGGGAGGTGGCCGCCGACCCGGACGCGGCGTGGGTGGCACCGGCCGGCTCGCCGCTGGCCGCGCGGCTGGACGAACGCGTCGGCGCCGAGTCGGGCGCGCTCGACGTCGTCACGGTGGCCGGCTGGCGGATCTACCTGCCGCGCCGCTGACCCGGACCCGGCGCGGTTACCGGCCCGGCGCCCGGCCGACGCGGCACGGACCGGCGCGCTACCGGACGCGGCGCTGGGCCGGGGCGGGTGACGGCCGGTCGAGCAGGCCCAGGCGGTGCGCCAGCGCGGCGGCCTCCACCCGGTTGGTCACATCGAGCTTGGCGATGATCCGGGACACGTGCACGCTCGCCGTCTTCGGCGAGATGAACAGGCGCTCGGCGATCCGGCTGTTGCTGTGCCCCTCGGCGACCAGCCGCAGCACCTCCTGTTCCCGGCTGGTCAGCAGGTCCGGCCCGGGTCGCCCGGTGCCGCGCAGCCCGACCCGGCGGGCAAGCGTCGCCGCCTGCTCGCCCAGCGGGGTGGCGCCCAGCCGGGCGGCCAGCTCGGCCGTCTCCCGTACCGCGGCGGCCACCTCGTCCCGCTCGCCCGCCGCCGCGGCCGCCTCGGCCAGCCCGAGCAACGCCCGGCCCAGCGGGTACGGCTGCCCGGCCGCCCGCCACGCCGCCACGGCCACCCGCCAGGCGGCGAGCGCCTCGGCGGGAGCGGTGGGCGCCGTACCGCCGAGGATCGCGGTGACGTGGGCGGCGTGGGCGTGCTCGGCCGGGTGCCGGGCCGGCAGCGCGGCGGCCACCGCCGACACCTCGGCAGCGAGCATCGCGTCCCCGGTCAGCGCGGCGGTACGCGCCAGCGCGTTCAACACCGGCCAGCCCTCGCGGGGCAGGTCCGCCAGGTGCGCGTCGGCCAGGGCGGCGCGCGCCGCGCGTACCGCCTCGGGCTTGTCGTCGGCGGCGAGCGCCGCCTCCACGCGCAGCTCGTGCAGCGGCAGCCGGTGGTTCGGCCAGAGGTACGGGCGGCCGAGGAACGCCAGCGCCCGCCCGACGACCTCGTCCGCGCCCGGATGGGCGCGGGCGAGGTGGAGCCCGGCGCGCAGTTGCAGCCAGTGCAGCCCGGACACGCCGGGCGGGTCGATGCGGGCCGCCTCGGCGCAGGTGGCGTCCGCCTCGTCCCAGCGGCCCAGCGCGATCAGTGCCTCGGCCCGGTTCGACAGCAGGTACGCCCCGATCGAGCGGCTGATGCCGACCCGGCGCGCCTCGGTCACCCCGGCCGCGGCGGCTTGTTCGGACTCGTCGTAGCGGCCCAGTTCGTAGAGCACGTCGGAGAGGAAGACCAGCGCGCTGACCAGGGCCCACGAGTCGTCTGCCGCCCGGGCTCGCGCCTCCACCCGGCGCAGCTCGGCCAGTCCCACCTCCGGCGTGCCGTCGATGCGGTGCAGCAGGGCGATCCGGGTGGGCAGCAGCACCAGTTCGGTGCCGACCTCGGACGCGCCGGCCGCGGCCTCGGTGGCGACCGAGGCGGCCTCCCGAGGGTCGACCTTCATCAGGTGCGACGCGATGTCGGCGAGCACACCGAGCCGTTCCGGGCCGTGCGGCGCGCCCGCCGCCAGCCGGTACGCCTCGCGCAGCTCGGTCGCGCCGTCGCTCTTGCCGAGCAGCGCGAACAACCGGCCCCGATGGTCGAGCAGGCGCGCGGCGCGCAGCGGTTCGGCGTCGGAGTCGACCTCGGCCAGCGCCGCCCGGGTGAGGGTGAGCGCCCGGCTGAGGTCTCCGGCGGTCACCGCCGCGGTGAGCGTGTCCTCCAGCACCCGCAGGTGGTCCATGCCGAGCCGGTTGGCGGCGTCGGGCACCTGCTCCCACAGTTCGAGGACGCGCTCCAGCAGCCGGCTCTGCTCGGCGTACGCGTACCGTTCGGCCGCCGCCTCGGCGGCGACCCGGGCGGCGGTGAGCGCGCGGGGGTGGTCGTGTGCCGCGTACCAGTGGTGGGCGATCTCGGCCGGCGCGCGGCCGGCGGCGACCAGGTGCGGATTGGCCTCGATCGCGGCGGCGTAGCGGGCGTGCAGCCGCGCGTGCTCGCCGGGCAGCAGGTCGTCGTGCACGGCCTCGCGGACCAGCGCGTGCCGGAACTCGTAGTCGCCGTCCGGGTCGGCCACCACGAGCTGCCCGGCGACGGCGGCGCGCAGCGCGTCCTCCAGTTCGGCCTCGGGCAGGCCGGCCACCTCGGCGAGCAGCTGGTGGGCGAAGCGGGTCCCGCCGGCGGCGGCGATCCGCAGCACCCGCTGGGCCGGCTCGGGCAGCCGGTCGACGCGGGCCAGCAGCAGGTCGCGCAGCGTCTCCGGGATGGCCGCGCAGCCGACCGGCCCTCCGGCGGCGGCCAGTTCCTCGATGAAGAACGGGTTGCCCTGGGTGCGTTCGTGCACCTCGTCGACGGTCCGGGCGATCTGTTCGATGCCGAGCAGGTCGGCCAGTACGGCGGCGGTGCCGTCGCGGTCGAGGCGGCCCAGCTCGATCCGGTCCACGCCGCGGACGCGGTCCAGCTCGGCGAGGAACGGCCGCAGCGGGTGCCCGCGGTGCAGTTCGTCGGTGCGGTACGTGCAGACGACCAGCAGGCGGGTGGCGCGGGCGGCCCGCACCAGGAAGCCGATCAGATCCCGGGTGGACCGGTCGGCCCAGTGCAGGTCCTCGATCACCAGCACCAGCGGGCGTTCCTCGGCGATCCGCCGGAACAGGTCGGCGACCAGGTCGAACAGGTAGCCGCGCGGGGTGTCGGCGAGGGCCGGCCCGGCGGGCGCGGCGACGCCTGCGGGCATCCGGGCCAGTTCGGGCAGCAGCCGGGCGAACTCCGCCTCGTAACCGGCGAAGGCGGCCGGCCCGTCGTGGCGCAGCACGTCGCGCAGCGCGGCGGCGAACGGGGCGAACGGCAGACCGGCCTCGCCCAGCTCCAGGCACTGGCCGACGAGCAGGCGCGCGCCGGCGGCGTCCACCTGCGTGCCGAACTCCTCCAGCAGCCGGGTCTTGCCGACACCCGCCTCGCCGCCGACGAGCACCGTCGTCGGCTCGCCGGACCGGGACCGGGTCAGCGCGTCGCCGAGCGCCGTCAGCTCGGGCCGGCGGCCGACGAGGACGGTGCTGGCAGCGCGTACGGTCACGCCGTCGAGCATGCCACGCGCCCCCGACGGCCCAACCGGGCCGATCGGACCGCGCGTAGCCGCCGGTCCGGCCGCCCCCGTGACGGCCGGACCGGCGACCTTCCCTGCGGCACCGGCCGCGCCCACGATCCCGGCGACGGCCGCCGGTGCGGTCACCGGCGGGCGTCGGCGGGGCGGGCGTTGTGCCGGCGGCGGCTGAGCCAGCCGCGCGGGTGCCGGCGTGGCAGCGACCGGGCGAGCCGGTCCTGAGCCGCGTCGGCCTGCAGCTCGGCGGCGTGGCTGCGGTGGATGCTGAGGATGAGGTCTGCGTCGTTGCCGAACATCTCGGATCTCCCTGTCGTGCGGTGTCTCCCTGTCGAGATCGACTCTCCGCGCGAAGGTGCCCCCGGGGCATGGGTACGCCGCCTGATCTTCGGCCGTCCGGCCTCCTTACCGGCGGGCCGGTCCGGGACGGAGCGGCGGTAAGGTACTCAGCCCTCGGCGCAGGGGGCGGCCACGGATCAACGGGGTGCGCGCCGACCACTAGACTCTGCGGTATGGCAAAGCCCCAGGAGAAGGTCTCGTTCGGCCAGCGGCTGAAGCAGATCGGGATGGTGTTCCGGTTCACCGCCAAGCAGGACAAGTGGTTCGCGCCGCTGACCGCGGCGGCGGTGCTGATCCCGCTCGCGCTCACCGTGGTCGCGGTGATCGCCTGGGGCTGGATCTGGTTGCCGATCGGCATCCTGCTCGCCCTGCTGGCCGTGCTGATCGTGCTCAACCTGCGCTCGAACAAGGCGATGATGAACGCCGCCGAGGGGCAGCCGGGCGCGGCGGCACAGATCATGGAGAGCATGCGCGGCGACTGGCGGGTCACCCCGGCGGTCAGCTCCACCACCCAGATGGACATGGTGCACCTGGTGGTGGGCCGGCAGGGCGTGATCCTGCTGGCCGAGGGCAACCCGCAGCGCGTCCGCGGCCTGCTCGGCCAGGAGAAGCGCCGCCTGGCGAAGGTGATCGGCACCGCCCCGCTGCACGACTACGTGATCGGGCAGGGCGAGGGTGAGTTGCCCGTCCGCAAGCTGCGGATGACGCTGATGCGGCTGCCGCGTGCCCTCTCCCCGAAGGACGTCAACGCGCTCGACAAGCGGCTCAAGGCGCTCACCGCGCGGCCGCAGATGCCCAAGGGCGCGATCCCGAAGAACATGCGGCCGGCGCGTGGCGCGTTCCGGCAGACCCGGGGTCGCTGACTTCCGGCGTACGCGAGAAGGAGCCGGTCCCCGTGCGGGGCCGGCTCCTTCGTCGTGCGGGTCAGCGGCGCGGGGCGTCGGTGACGACCGACCCGGAGAGCCGGTCGTGCAGGCCGCGCCGGTGCTCGTCCATCAGCAGCGCCGGCACCACGAGGGCCAGCAGGAAGCCGCGCAGCAGTCCGCGGAGCAGCCCGATCCGGCCGCCGTCGGCCCAGGACACGCAGCGCAGCCGGGTGAGGAACATGCCGGGGGTCTGGGCGAACAGGCCGAGGAAGAAGCCGTACTCCAGAATCAGTACCAGGACCGGCGGCCAGCCGTCGCGGACCGGGTCGGAGAAGGCCCGGGCGACCATCAGGCACAGCACCCAGTCGATGATCAGGGCGCCGAAGCGGCGGCCGAGGCTGGGCGGGGTGAAGGCGGGGTCGGTGGCGGGCGGCACCGGTGTGGCGGCGGTATCGGTCACAGCGGCCAGGGTAGCGCCGCCTCGACCTCTGACGGAAAATACGACATTCAGCATCACAGCGTGCCGAGATGACGCTCCGCAAGCGACGTAACACGGCGGAAACAGACGAGACACGGCAGGGCAACCCCCCGGCCATAGCGTCGCCAGTAGCCAGCTACCGGAGTGGACCTGCCAGGAGGACGTGTGTTCGCCAATTCCGAGGAACTCCTGCGATACCTCGCCAACGAGGACGTGAAGTTCGTCGACGTACGTTTCTGTGACCTGCCCGGCGTGATGCAGCACTTCAACCTGCCGGTCGAGTCGTTCGACGACAGCGTCTTCACCGACGGCCTCGCCTTCGACGGATCCTCGATCCGCGGCTTCCAGGCCATCCACGAGTCCGACATGCTCCTGCTGCCGGACGTCGCCACCGCCTTCATCGACCCGTTCCGGGCCCAGAAGACGCTCGCGCTCAACTTCTTCATCCACGACCCGTTCACCCGCGAGGCGTACTCCCGCGACCCGCGCAACGTGGCGAAGAAGGCGGAGGCGTACCTCGCCGCCAGCGGCATCGCCGACACCGCCTACTTCGGCGCCGAGGCGGAGTTCTACATCTTCGACTCGATCCGTCACGAGACCTCGGCGCACCAGTCGTTCTACTACATCGACTCGATCGAGGGCGCCTGGAACAGCGGCCGGATCGAGGAGGGCGGCAACCGCGGCTACAAGACCGCCTACAAGGGCGGCTACTTCCCGGTGCCGCCGGTGGACCACTACGCCGACCTGCGTGACCGGATCGTGCGGCGCCTCGTCGACGGCGGCTTCACCGTCGAGCGCTCGCACCACGAGGTCGGCACCGCCGGCCAGTCGGAGATCAACTACAAGTTCTCCACCCTGCTGCACGCCGCCGACCAGCTCCAGCTGTTCAAGTACATCGTCAAGAACGAGACCTGGGCCGCCGGCAAGACCGCGACGTTCATGCCCAAGCCGCTGTTCGGTGACAACGGCTCCGGCATGCACACCCACCAGAGCCTCTGGCGCGGCGGCGAACCGCTGTTCTACGACGAGACCGGCTACGCCGGCCTGTCCGACACCGCCCGCTGGTACATCGGCGGCCTGCTGCACCACGCCCCGTCGCTGCTGGCCTTCACCAACCCGACGGTGAACTCCTACCGTCGTCTGGTGCCGGGCTTCGAGGCGCCGGTCAACCTGGTCTACTCGCAGCGCAACCGCTCCGCCTGCACCCGCATCCCGGTCACCGGCAGCAACCCCAAGGCCAAGCGCGTCGAGTTCCGGGTGCCGGACCCGTCCAGCAACCCGTACCTGGCGTTCTCGGCCATGATGATGGCCGGCCTGGACGGCATCAAGAACAAGATCGAGCCGCCGGCGCCGATCGACAAGGACCTGTACGACCTGCCGCCGGAGGAGTGGGGCGACGTCAAGCAGGTCCCGGGTTCGCTGCCGGAGGTGCTCAACGCGCTCGAGGCCGACCACGACTACCTGCTCGACGGCGGCGTGTTCACGCCGGACCTGATCTCCACCTGGGTCGACTGGAAGCGGGCCAACGAGGTCGACCCGGTGCGTCTGCGCCCGACCCCGCACGAGTTCGCGATGTACTTCGACTGCTGAGCACGCTCGTCAGCACCGGCCGGGCCGGCTCCGCGATGGCGGAGCCGGCCCGGCCGTTTCGCGCGGCGCGGTTCGGCCGTTCACGCGGTACGGCGGCGCAACGCGGCCCGGACACCGGCCACCGCGACGACCACCACCAGCGCCGTCATCAGCACCGCGCCCGGCGCCTTGCTGAACCGGGCCAGGTTGGATCCGTCGGGCAGGGTGAGCGCCGAGGCGACCGCGCAGGGCGCCACGAACCAGACCTGCCGGGCCAGCGGCACCGCCGCGACCGCGAGCACTGTCAGCGGCCAGATCGCGTACCAGGGGTGGAAGACCGGGGCGAGCAGCACCGTGGCGGCGAGCGCCAGCCCCGCGCCGAGCAGCGCCACCCGGGGGCGGGCCAGCGTCAGCCGGGCCACCCGCTGCCGGGCGTCGTTGAGCCGCCGCAGCGTCGTCCACGCCCGCCACCAGAGCGCCACCAGCGTCCCGGCCAGCAGCACCAGCGCGACCGCCCGGGCCACCGGCACCGCCGCCGGCCGCAGGCCGGCCAGCTCACCGGCGTAGTCGATCACGAATCCGACGGCGGTGGGCGGGGACGTCCACTGCTGCGAGTCGCCGCTGTGGCCGAGCCCTCCCACCCAGCCCAGCCCGAGGCCGGTGGCGAGCGAGACGACCAGCAGCGTGCCGAGCACCGACGCAGCCAGCTGCCCGCCGTCGCGTAGCAGCGCCCGCCAGGTGTAGCGGCCGAGCACGGCGGCGAGGGCCGCGAACGGCAGCGCCACCACCGCGACCGCCTTCACCGCCACCGCCAGGCCCAGCACCACCCCGGCCACCAGCAGCGCGCGCGGCTTACCCGGCAGGCGGACCAGCACCAGCAGGCCCAGCAGGAGCAGCCCGAGCGCGAGCGCGTCGTTGTGCGCGCCCGCCACCAGGTGGATCCCGACGAGCGGGCAGGCGAGCACCAGCCAGGCGGCCCGGCGGGTGGGTACCCCGGCGGCGCGGGCCAGGCCGGGCAGGCAGAGCGCGGCCAGCAGCACACCGGCCACCGCTACCAGCCGCAGCGCCACGACCGTCCCGATCAGGCCGCCACCGGCGAGGACCGCGAGCCCGGCCAGCAGGACGAAGAACGGCCCGTACGGCGCCGGGGTGTCCCGCCAGATCGGCGACACCGAGTCGGTCCACGGACAGCCGGCCGCCGCGACCCCCACCCGGTACGGGCTGAGCCCCTGCGTCCACGTCCAGCCCTGGCAGGCGTACGAGTAGACGTCGCGGCTGCCGATCGGCGGCGCGGCGAGCAGCGGCAGCGACCAGAGCCCGGCGGTCACGTACGCCCACCGGCCGGACGGTGCGCCCCACCGCAGCGACCACCAGGCGCCCACCAGCAGCAGCGTCCCGGCCAGCCAGCAGCCGAGCGTCACCGGCCCGTGCGGTGCGGCCCAGATCGCGGCGAGCGTGCCGCGCGGGGGCGTGCCTGGTAGCGCGCCGCCGAGCCATCCGGCGACGGTGAGCAGCACGGCCCCGGCGAGGCCGGTGTAGCGGGCGAGACCGGCGGCGATCGGCCGGACGGGTCCGTCGGGCTCGCTCACCGGCACACTCCTCAGTCCACGGGAACCGGCTGCCGGCCCTTGCGAGCCGACCGTACCAACCACACGACCACCCCGATCACGAACAGGGTCATCAAGGGCGCACCGGGCATCTTGGAATACCGGGCCAACCCGGTGCCGTCGGCCAGCACCAGGAACGACGACACCACTGTGACGATCGAGAACCAGAGCGTGCGGTGCGCGGTGGCGGCGAGCACGGCCAGCGGCCACAGCCAGTACCAGGGGTGGAACAGCGGAGAGAGCGCGACGGTGGCGGTCAGCGCCAGCCCGGCGTGCCAGAACGGTTCACCGCGACGGAACGACCGGAACCAGAGCCAGATCAGCACGGCGACCAGCACGACCATGCCGATCGCCCGGGTCACCGGCAGCGCGTCGACGTGCACACCGAACGGCGCGAGCAGGTAGCCGACGGTCTGCCCCACCGCCGTCGGCGGCGACGTCCAGGCCACCACCAGCCCGCCCTGTTCCAGCCCGCTGACGAACCCCAGCCCCAGCCCGGAGGCGACTGTCACGGCGGTGAGCGCGGCGAGCGAGCCGCCGACCACCCACCCGCCGTCGCGCACCAGCGTCCTGATCCGGTACGCCCCGACGATCGCGGCCAGCGCGGCGAACGGCATCACGACCAGCGCGGTGACCTTGACGGCGGCGGCCAGTCCGAGCAGCGCCCCACCGGCGAGCAGCGGTCCGGGCCGGCCCGGACGGGCCGCCACCACCGCCAGCCCGGCCACGAGCAGGCCGATCATCAGCGCGTCGTTGTGCGCGCCGGACACCAGGTGCACGGGCACCAGCGGGCTCGCCAGCGCCAGCCAGAGCGCGCGGCGCGGCGGCACCCCGCAGCGGCGGGCCAGCACCGGCAGCGCCCACGCGGTGAGCGCCACCCCGGCCACGGCGAGCACCCGGAACAGCGCGACGGCGGCGAGCAGCGAGCCGGTGGCCTCCACCACCGCGCCGGCGAGCAGCACGAACAGCGGCCCGTACGGTGCCGGGGTGTCCCGCCAGATGTAGGAGATGGTGTCCAGCCAGGGGCAGGGCAGCGCGGACACGCCCTGCTCGTAGGGGTTGATCCCGGCCGAGAAGCTGGCGCCCTGACACGCGTACGCGTACACGTCCCGGCTGCCCAGCGGCGGCGCGACGAGCATCGGCAGCAGCCACAGGGCCACGGTGACCAGCACCCAGCGGGCCGACGGCACGCTGTCCCGCAGCGACCACCAGGCCCACGCCAGCAGCCCGGTGCCGACCAGCCACAACCCGATGATCAGCGGCCCGTTCGGGCCCTGCCAGATGCTGACCGGGGTGGGACGCAACTCGCCGTCGGGCAGGGCGCCACCGAGGTACGCGGCCACGGCGAGCAGCACCGAACCCGCCAGGCCGATCCAGCGCGAGAGGTGGTGAGGCACGTCCGACATGCTGCCAGTACGGTGGTTCGCGATCAGGAGGTGGGCATGCGGGGCGGTCGGGTGGTGGCGGTCTCCGCCGTGTCGGCGCTCGTCCTATGCGTGCTCTACCTCACGCTGCCGGCCACCGGCTCGGACCTGTCCGCGCAGGCCGCCCGCGCCGGCTTCTTCGCCGACCACGGGGCCGCCCTGGTCGACCTGCGCTGGTACGGCGGCGTGCACCCGTGGGGCTACAGCCTCGTCTCGCCGCCGCTGATGGCGCTGCTCGGGGTACGCGTCACCGGCGCGCTCGCCCTACTCGCCTCCGCCACCGCGTTCGCCGCCCTGCTGGTGCGGACCCGGGTGCCCCGACCACTGCTGGGCAGCCTGGTCGGTGTGGTCACGATCGCCGGCAACCTGGTGTCCGGCCGGGTCACGTACGCCCTGGGCGTCGCGTTCGGCCTGGCCGCGCTGCTCGCGCTCACCGTCCCCGCCCGCCGCGCCCGCCTCGCCGCCGGTGCCGCTGCCGACCCGGCCGGTGCAGCGGGTGGCGGCCGGAACGTCTGGGCGGCCGTCGCCGCCGGTGCCGCCGCGATGCTCGCCTCCGCGGCCAGTCCGGTGGCCGGGCTGTTCGTCGGGCTCGCCGGCGTCGCGCTGCTGCTGACCCGCCGGTACGCCGACGGCCTGCTGCTCGCCGTACCGGCCGCCGCGCCGCTCGCCGTGACCGGACTGCTGTTCGGCGAGGGCGGCTGGATGAACATCAGCACTGCCGACACCGTGCACGCCGTGGTGACGAGCCTGGTCGTGACGGCTCTCGTCGCGTACCGGCCGGTGCGGGTGGGCGCGCTGCTGTCCGCGGCCGGGGTGCTGGCGTCGGCGCTGCTGCACACGCCGGTCGGCCTGAACGCCACCCGCCTGGTGGTGATGTTCGCGCTGCCGGTGCTGGCCGCCGCCGCGCCGCTCCCCACCCCGCTGTCCGGTCGGCTTCGCGCCGCCGGTCGGCGCTCCCGGGTCGCCGGGGCGGTCGGGCTTGCCGCGCTGCTGGCGGTGGTGTGCTGGTGGCAGCCGCCGGTGGTCACCGCCGACCTGCGCAGCGCCGACGACCCGACGGCCGACCCGGCGTACTTCGCGCCGCTGCGCGCGGAGCTGGCCCGGCGCGGGCTCACCGGGCGGGTGGAGGTGCCGCCGACCCGCAACTACTGGGAGGCGGCCCACATGGGCGAGGTGCCGCTCGCGCGGGGCTGGCTTCGGCAGGCAGACATCGACCGCAATCCGCTGTTCTTCACCACGGTGCCCGGCGCGGACGGCACCGGCATCCCGCTGACCCCGATCACCTACCGGGACTGGCTGGCCGACAACGCGGTGCAGTACGTGGCGGTGCCCGACGCCGAGTTCTCCTGGGTGGGCGCGTCGGAGGCGAAGCTGGTGGAGACGGGCCAGCCGTACCTGACCGAGGTCTGGTCCGACCGGCACTGGAAGCTGTACGCGGTCGCCGACCCCACCCCGCTGGTCGGCGCACCTGGTGAGCTGGTCCGCCAGGACGGCGCCTCGATCACGTTCCGCGCCCCCACCCCCGGCCCGATCCCGATCCGCGTCCGCCACACCCCCTGGCTCACGGCCTCCAACAACGCCAAGGTCACCCGAGACGGCAAGTGGACAACGGTGACGGTCCCCCGACCCGGCACCTACACCGTCACAAGCTGACCCACCGTCCCCTCCCCCGATCCCGATCCCGATCCCGATCCCGCCGAGATGAGCATTCAGCGGCGCGGCGTGAGCGCGGCGATCTTGCGCTTTCCGCCCCGGCAAATCGGGCCTATCCGGCCTGCGCGGGGCCGTAACTGCAAGATCGCCGCGCGGCGCGGTGTGCGGGGCGCGGAGGGCGGGGTGGGAGGGCGCGGCGGGAGGGGGCGGCGTGGGCTAGAGGGGGGACTCCAGGATTCGCTGGACGACTGTGCGGGAGTGGCGGCCGGTGCGCAGGTACTCGTCGAGGAACTCGCCCTGGTCCTCGCGCCCCAGCAGCCGCACCACACCGGCCAGCTCCACCCCGTGCCGGGGCAACTGGTCCCCGGCCCGGCCGCGTACCAGCATCAACGCGTCGCGCACCTCGGCGGCGAGCGTCCAGCCGGCCGCCAGCTCGGCGGCGTCTGACGGGTCGAGCAGCCCGGCGTCGCGGGCGGCGGCGAGGGCGTCCAGCGTACGGGTGCCGCGCAGGGCGGGCACCTGACCGGCGTACCGCAGCTGGAGCAACTGCACCGCCCACTCGACGTCGGCCAGCCCGCCCCGGCCGAGCTTGGTGTGGGTGGCCGGGTCGGCACCGCGGGGCAGCCGCTCGGTCTCCACCCGCGCCTTGATCCGGCGGATCTCCACCACCTGCTCGCGGCTCAGCCCTTCGGCCGGGTAGCGCACCGGCTCGATCATGGCCTCGAACTCGGCGCCCAGGTCGGCGTCGCCGCAGACGAACCGGGCCCGCAGCAGCGCCTGCGCCTCCCACACCCGGGACCAGCGCGCGTAGTACTGCGCGTACGCGGCCAGGCTGCGAACCAGCGGACCCTGCCGGCCCTCGGGGCGCAGGTCGGCGTCGACGCCGAGCGGCGGGTCGGGGGCGGGTGCGGACAGCAGCCGGCGCAGTTCCTCGGCGATGGCCTGTGCGGCGGCGCTCGCCGCGCTCTCCTCCACCCCGGGCGGCGGGTCGTAGACGAACAGCACGTCGGCGTCGGAGAGGTAGTTCGACTCGTACCCGCCGAGCCGGCCCATGCCGATCACCGCGAAGCGCAGGCCGGGCGGTCCGGGGTGGACGGTACGGGCGGCGCGCAGCGCGGCGGCCAGCGTGGCGTCGGCGACGTGCGACAACGCGGTGCCGACGGCAGTCACGTCCACCACAGTGGGCCGGCGTTCCCCGCCGCCGACCGGGCGCGAGGTGAGCGGTGCGAGCGAGCCGGCGTGGCTGAGCACGTCGGCGGCGGCGATCCGGACCAGTTCCCGGCGGCGCAGCGCGCGGACCGCCCGGATCGCCTCGACCGGGTCGTCGTGGCGGGCGGCAGCGGCGGCGAAGCCCTCGACGAGGGTCTCCCGTGGACGCGGGGTCAGTTCGCTGTCCTCGGCGAGCAGCCGCAGCGCCTCCGGTTCGCGGGCCAGCATGTCGGCCGCGTACCGGGACGAGGACAGCACCCGGGCCAGCCGGCGCGCCACCGGGCCGGAGTCGCGCAGCAGGCGCAGGTACCAGGGGGTGCTGCCGAGCTTGTCGGAGACCTGCCGGTAGTTGAGCAGACCGCGGTCCGGCTCGGGGGCGTCGGCGAACTCGTCGAGCAGCACCGGCAGCAGCGTGCGCTGGATGGCGGCGGTACGGCTGACGCCGCCGGTGAGCGCCTGCAGGTGCCGCAGCGCGCCGGCCGGGTCGGCGAAGCCGAGCACCTCCAGCCGGTGCCGGGCCGCCTCGGGCGTGAGGCGCAACCCTTCGGCCGGTACGCGGGCCACGGATTCGAGCAGCGGCCGGTAGAGCAGTTTGGCGTGCAGCCGGCGTACCTCGGTGGCGTGGGTGACCCACTCGGCGCGGAACTCCTCGACGGCGCTGCGGCCCGGCGTGGCCACGTAGCCGAGCGCGGCGGCGAGCCAGCGCAGCGCGGCCGGTTCGGTCGGCACGGTGTGGGTGCGGCGCAGAGCCTGGAGCTGGAGCCGGTGCTCGACGGCGCGCAGGAAGCGGTAGCCGCGCAGCAACGCCTCCCCGTCGGCGCGGCCCACGTAGCCGCCGGCGACGAGCGCGCGCAGCGCCGGCACGGTGCCGGGCACCCGCAGCGACTCGTCGCCCCGGCCGTGCACGAGCTGGAGCAGCTGGACGGCGAACTCGATGTCGCGCAGCCCGCCCGGACCGCGCTTGATCTCGCGTTCCAGCTCCTTGGGCGGCACGTTGTCGAGGATCTTGCGGCGCATGGACCGGACGTCCTCGACCGCCTCGGGGCGTTCGGCGGCGGTCCACACGAGCGGGGCCAGCTCGTCGATCCACTCCTTTGCGAGCTCCAGGTCACCGGCGGCCGGGCGGGCCTTGAGCAGCGCCTGGAACTCCCAGGTGCGCGCCCAGCGCTTGTAGTAGGCGAGGTGGCTGGCGAGCGTGCGGACCAGCGGCCCCCGGTTGCCCTCGGGCCGCAGCGCCGCGTCGACCGGCCAGGCCACCAGCCCGCAGATCTGGATCAGCCGGGTGGCGATCTGGGTCGCGGCGGGCAGGTCGTCGTCGGTGGCGGAGACGAAGATGACGTCGACGTCGGAGACGTAGTTCAGCTCGTCGCCACCGCACTTGCCCATCGCCACGACTGCCAGGCGGGGACGCGGCGTGCCCTCTGGGAGTTCGTCGGCGGCGATGTCGTAGGCGGCGGCCAACGTGGCGTCGGCCAGCCCGGACAGCGCCGCCATGGTCTGTTCCAGGCCACGCCCGCCGGTCAGGTCGGCCGCCGCGATCCGCAGCAGCGCGAGTCGGTACGCCTGCCGCAGCAGCGGAACCGCGCCGGTCATGGTGGTGAGCCGGGCGGCGACACTCAGGTCGAGCCGGCCGTCCGCGGTGGGGGCGAGCCCGTCCGGCTCGGTCGCCAGCACCGCCCACTGCCCGGGATTGGCGACCAGGTGGTCACCGAGCGCGGAGGACGCGCCGAGCACCGCGATCAGCCGGCGGCGCAGCCCGGGGTCGGCGGCCAGGGCGTCGCGTACGGCCACCTCGTCGCCGGAGCGCCGCTCGGACTCGACCAGCCGGTGCAGCTGACGCAGGGCCAGGTCCGGGTCGGCGGCCCGGGACAGCGCGCCGAGCAGCTCGGCGGCGCGTTCGTCGGCGGGTTCCTGGGTGTCGGGCCGCCACAGGGCGAGCCCGTCCGGGCCGAGCAGGTCGGCGGCGCGGGTGGCGCCGTCACCCTCGGCGAATCCGTAGCGGGCCAGGCGCCCGCGGGCCGGCCGGGTCACCGTCAGGCCCCGAGCAGCGGCAGGCTGCGGCGCGGGTTGTCGTCGCCGAGTTCGCCGAGCGCGAGTGCGGCGAACCGGATCGCGAACGGCTGCCACGCCTCCTCGACGTCGGCCATCACCCGGTCGCAGGCGGCCACCACCAGCTCGGGGTCGTAGCCCAGCTCGGCCAGCACGGCCGAGTCGCGGGACCACTCGGCGATCATCGCGGTGTCGCACTCGATGTGGAACTGCAGCCCCCAGGCCCGGTCGCCGAGGCGGAACGCCTGGTGCGGGTAGCGGGTGGACGCGGCGAGCAGCGTCGCGCCGTGCGGCAGCTCGGTGATCTCGTCGGCGTGCCACTGGAGCACGTCGGGCATCAGCGGCACGTACCGGAACAGGGGGTCGTCCTCGGCGGCGTCGCGCCGCCCGACGAGCGCCGGCCCGACCTCCGGGCCGGACGGGCTGCGTTCGACCCGGCCGGCGTGCGCGGTGGCGAGCAGTTGCGCGCCGAGGCAGACCGCCAGCGTGGGCACGCGCTTGCGGACCGCCTTGCGCAGCAGCCCTTCCAGCGCCGGGAACCAGGGTGCGCCCGGAGCGCCGTCGGACCCCGGGTATGCCTGCTGGTCGCCGCCGAGCACCACGAGCGCGGCGTACCCCTCCAGGTCGTCGGGGAGCGGGTCACCGGCGTGCGGACGCAGCACGCGCAGCTCAAGGCCCCCTTCGGTGAGCCACTCCCCCAGGCGGCGGAGGTCGTCGGTCGGGTCGTTCTCGATCACCAGCGCGGTCGCCACGACGTCGAGGCTAACCGGTGCGGCCGACAGAGCACGGTCCGGCAGGCCCTAGGCTCCGATCGTGCCTGACGACTGCCTGCGCCCACCGGCCCTGCGTCCCGGCGACGCGGTGATGCTGGTGTCCCCGTCCGGGCCGACCCGTCCCGAACGGGTGGCCCGCGGCATCGAGCTGCTCACCGGGTGGGGGCTGCGGCCGGTGCCCGCGCCCAACGCGTACGCCAGGCGGGGTTACCTGGCCGGCGACGACGCGCTGCGGGCCGCGGACCTGAACGCGGCGTTCGCCGACCCGGAGATCCGCGGGGTGATCTGCACCCGGGGCGGCTACGGCGCGCAGCGGGTGGTCGACCTGATCGACATGGCCGCGGTACGCCGGGATCCGAAGGTGGTGGCCGGGTTCTCCGACATCACCGCGTTGCAGTTCGCGCTGTGGCGGGGCGCCCGCCTGGCCGGGGTGCACGGGCCGGGCGCCGCGTGGCGGGACGAGCGCACGCCGGTCCGCTCGGCGGAGTCGCTGCACGCCGCGCTGACCAGCACTGAACCGGTCACGGTGGCGGCGGCCGAGGCGGAGGAGACGTACCCGGTGCGGGTGCCCGGGCGGGCCGAGGGCCGGCTGATCGGTGGCAACCTGTGCCTGATCACCGCCTCCGTCGGCACGCCGGACATGCCCGACCTGACCGGGGCGATCCTGCTGGTCGAGGAGGTGCAGGAACCGCCGTACAAGATCGACCGGATGCTCACCCACCTGCGCCGCTGCGGTGCGCTGGACGGTATCGCCGGGGTGGCGGTCGGCCAGTTCACCGAGTGCGCGGACGGCTGGGACACCACAGTCGTGGACGTGCTCACCGACCGGCTGGGCGACCTGGGCGTGCCGGTCCTGGGCGGCCTGCCGATCGGCCACGGCCCCAACCAGCTCACCGTCCCGGTAGGCACCCCCGCCCTGCTCGACGCCACCACAGGCACCCTGACGGCCACCGCCGCCGTCAGCTGACGCCCGCCGCCCCACCCGGCCCGGCACCGCCCCACCCCACCCCACCCGACCCGACCCGACCCGACCCGACGATCATGAAGTTAGCGGCGGTCTGGAGATCCACAACTGCCACTAACTTCATGATCAACGCGGCCGGGGCGGCGTGATCAGCGCGGCGTGAGCGAGGCGGGCGGGGTCAGGTGGGCCACGGCGCCGATCTCCAGGGCGACCCAGACCGCGCCGTCGGGGGTGACCGTGAGGCCGTGGGGTTCGGACGCCGGGGTCGGCAGGGCGTGGGCGGTGATGTGGCCGTCGGGGTCGATGTGGCCGATGCGGTTGGCGCCCCACTCGGTGAACCAGCAGCCACCGGCCGGGTCGGCGACGATCGCGTGCGGGCGCGCCGCCCGATCCGGCAGCGGGAACTCGTCGATCCGCCCGTCCGGCGTGATCCGGCCGAGCTGCCCGGCGACGATCTCGACGAACCAGAGCGCGCCGTCGCCACCGCGGGTGATGCCGACCGGCCCGGCCGCCTCGGTGGGCAGCGGATGCACTGCCACCTTCCCGTCCAGGTCCACCCGGGCGACCGCGTTCGCCTGGTTGAGCGTGAGCCAGAGCGCGTCGTCCGGGCCGGCCGCCAGCATCGACGGGAAACCCTTGTCGACCGGCAGCGGGAAGGACGCCACCTCCCCGTCGACGCTCACCCGGCCGACCGTGTCGTCGCTCATCCCGGCGTACCAGAGCGCGCCGTCCGCGCCCACCGCCAGCCCGCAGGGGCCGCAGCCGGGCGGCAGCGGCACCGAGCCGGTCTCGCCGTCGACGGTGATCCGGCCGAGCCGGTCGTCGCCCGAGCGGGTGTACCAGAGCGCGCCGTCGGGGCCGCCGACGATGATCAGCGGGCGGCTGCCGGGCGGGTCGTCGCGGTAGGTCCGTACCGCACCGTCGAGACCGAGCCGGGCGACGCCGCCGGAGCCGGCCAGCGCCAGCCAGAGCGCGCCGTCGGACCCGACCGTGATCGAGTACGGGCCGGAGCCCGGTCCGGTGAGCGGGATCTCACGGATGGCGGGCTGTGTCATCGAGTGGCCTTTCGTCGGGTTTCGCCCAGCCTCGCGGGCGCTACGGCGCACCGGCAACACGAATAATTCGGGCCTTTCGGACGGGATTGCCAGCTCGCTGACAGGTTCGCCACGGGTTGCCCTCAGTTCCGGCGACCACTGTCGGTGACGTCATCGCACCACCACCGAACAGGAGAATCGCATGATCCGCACGATGTCGAAGAAGCACCTGCTGGCCGGCCTGGCCGCCGCCGGTGTGCTCGGCGTCGGGATCGCCGCCCCGACGGTGGCGCTCGCCGACGACAAGAGCCCGAACCCGTCTTCGAGCGCCAGCAGCACCACCGACCAGGGTGACGACCGCCGCCAGAAGCACGCCGACCGGCAGGCCGAGTTCGCCGAGGCGCTCGCCGAGGAGCTGGGCGTCCCGACCGACAAGGTCACCGCGGCGCTGGAGAAGCTGCACGAGCAGCGCCAGGGCGACCGTCCGGAGCGGCCGGAGCGGCCGTCGACCGAGGACCGGCAGGCCGCGCTGAAGGAGCGGCTGGACCAGGCCGTCACCGACGGCAAGCTCACCCAGGAGCAGGCCGACGCGGTGCTCAAGGCCGCCGAGGCGGGCGTGTTCCCGGGCCCGGGCAAGGGCGGCCACGACGGCCGGCCCGGCCACCACGGCAAGGGCGGCGACAAGGCCGACCAGGGCGCCGAGGCCGAGCAGGAGGGCCAGGGCGGCAAGTGACGCGGTGGCCCCGCCGCCCCTCACCGGCCGTTCCCTCCTCCTGGCCGGAGCTGAGCGGGGCCACCCCCGGTGGCGGTGCCCGAACGGGCACCGCCACCAAGCCGTTCCGGTACGGCAGTCCCGACGACGACCACACCCGACGTACTGTCAGCCCTCGGCGGGCGGGGTGAAGACGCCGAACAGATTGCCCGACGGGTCACGCAGCGTGGCGCGCACCAGGCCGGCCGGCGTGGTCATCGGTGCGGTCAGTACGGCGCCGCCGGCCTCCTCGGCCCGGCGGCAGGTCTCCGCCACGTCGGCCACCTGGGCGTAGAAGGTCGCGTAGTTGCCGTCGTCGGTGCCCCGGATCGCGCCGCCGATCCCCGGCTCACCACCGGCCGTCGTCTGCCGGTACGACCCGCCCGGGCCGCCCTGCTCGAAACTCCAGCCGAACAGTTCGGTGTAGAACCGCTGCGCCTCGTCCGGGCGGTCGGAGCCGATCTCGAACCAGGTCACGGGCGTGCTGGACATGCTTCCTCCTCATTCGCGCCGGCGGTCGGCCGGCGTCGTCAGGATTCAGCCTCGTACCGGGCCACGACAACGTCCTGTCGGTGTTTCCACCCGGATCAGACCAGGGTGAGCGGGCGCACCCGGTCGACCGGCACGTCGAGGTCGCCGGGACGCCACTCCCGGGTCACCGGCTCGGCCAGCGGGTGCACCGACAGAATCCGGTCGGTGCGGAAGCAGCGCACACCGTCGCGCAGCCGGCACCAGGCGACCAGGTACCAGTGCACCGAGTTGCCCAGGTAGGCCAGCGGCTCCACGTCGCGCGCCGAATCGGCGCCGCCGCGGTCGGCGTACCGCAGGCGCAGCACCCGCCCGGCGGCGACCGCGTCGGCGACGGCGGCCGGGACGGGCGTGCCCGGCCCGTCCCCGACCAGGTGCACCCGGCCGGCGAGCTGGTGCGCCTCGGCGACAGCGGCCGGCGGCATCACCGCGACCAGCTTGCGCAGCGCGGCGCCCGCCGCCGGGGCGAACGGTGAGCCGCCGAGCCGGTGCAGCGCGACGGCCATCGCCACCGCCTCGGCCGGTGTCAGGTTGACCGGCGGCAACGTGCGGGCCCGGTCGACCACGTAACCGCCGGTGCGGCCCGGCTCGGCCCAGATCGGCACCCCGGCGCCCTGCAACGCGGAGATGTCGCGCTCGACGGTGCGGGTGCTCACTTCGAAGCGGCGGGCCAGCCAGGTCGCGCTGCGCGGGCGCGGCGAGACCGCCCGCAGCTCCTCGACCAGGGCGTAGAGGCGGTCGGTGCGGTTCACCCCCGGACGCTAACCCGGGGGTACGACACCCCTCAGGCGATGCAGGCGCAGACGATCAGCGCGGCGCCGAAGTGGGTGGCGGCGCTGACCTTGGCGGCCGGGTGCGGCTCGTCGGCGGCGATGACGTCGCCCAGCTTGCCCGGCGTGAGCAGGTCCAGCACCAGGAAGGCCACCGCCATCACCAGCAGGCCGACCAGCCCGAACACCACGGTGGACGCGAGCCCCTTGGTGAACGAGCTGTAGCTGGTCAGCACGGCGGTGAAGACGATGCCGGCGATGCCGAGCTGGTTGGCGGCGAGCAGCAGCGCGGCGTTGCCGTTGCGGCGCACCCAGATCAGCTCCCGCAGCTTGCCCGGGGTGAGCAGGTCGACGAGCAGGAATCCGGCGGCCATCAGGGCGACCCCGACCATCCCGAACACGATGCTCTGCCACGCCCCGTCGAGCAGATCTCCCAGCACCAACGCCTCCCCGGCTCACGCCCGCCCGGCGGTGGTGCCGGGGCGGTGCCGCAGACGATAGCGGCACCGCGCCAGCGTGATCTAGAGCGAGAGGTAGCGCTGCCGCTCGTACGGGGTGACCTCGCGGCGGTACTGCTCCCACTCGGAGCGCTTGTTGCGCAGGAAGAAGTCGAAGACGTGCTCGCCGAGCACCTCGGCCACCAGCTCGGAACCGGCCATCACGTCGATCGCCTCGGCCAGGTTCTCCGGCAGCGCCTCGTACCCCATGGCCCGGCGCTCGGCGCTGCTCAGCGACCAGACGTCGTCCTCGGCGCCCGGGGGCAGCTCGTAGCCCTCCTCGATGCCCTTGAGGCCGGCGCCGAGCATCACCGCGAACGCGAGGTAGGGGTTGGTCGCGGAGTCCAGCGAGCGGACCTCGACCCGGGCCGAGTTCGGCTTGCCGTAAGCGGGCACCCGCACCAGCGCGGACCGGTTCAGGTGACCCCAGCAGACGTACGCGGGGCTCTCGGTGATCCGGTCCGGCAGCGCCTGCGGGAACAGCCGCTTGTACGAGTTGACCCACTGGTTGGTGACGGCGGTGTACTCCCGGGCGTGGGTGAGCAGCCCGGCGATGAACGACTTCGCGACCTTGGACAGCTTCATCGGGTCGCCGGCGTCGTGGAACGCGTTGCGCTCCCCCTCGAACAGCGACAGGTGCGTGTGCATGCCACTGCCCGGCTGGTCGGTGAACGGCTTCGGCATGAAGCTGGCCTGCACGCCGGTGGAGAGCGCGACCTCCTTCACCACGTGCCGGAACGTCATGATGTTGTCGGCGGTGGTGAGCGCGTCGGCGTAGCGCAGGTCGATCTCCTGCTGGCCGGGGGCGACCTCGTGGTGGCTGTACTCCACCGAGATGCCGATCCGCTCGAGCGCCAGCACGGCCTGGCGGCGGAAGTCCCGCGCGACGGCGTGCGTGGTGTGCTCGAAGTAGCCGCCGGTGTCCACCGGGACGGGCACCGAGCCGTCCTGCGGACCGTTCTCCAGCAGGAAGAACTCGATCTCCGGGTGGGTGTAGAAGGTGAAGCCCTTGTCGGCGGCGCGGGAGAGCATCCGGCGCAGCACGTGCCGCGGGTCGGCCCAGGAAGGGCTGCCGTCGGGCAGCGAGATGTCGCAGAACATCCGGGCGCTCTCGCCGCTGACGCCGCCCTCGAACGGGAAGACCTGGAACGTGGTCGGGTCCGGCATGGCCACCATGTCCGACTCGAAGACCCGGGCGAAGCCCTCGATCGCGGAGCCGTCGAACCCGATGCCCTCGTCGAAGGCCGCCTCCAGCTCCGCCGGGGCCACCGAGACGCTCTTGAGCGTGCCGAGCACATCGGTGAACCACAGCCGGACGAAACGGATGTCCCGCTCTTCCAGCGTGCGGAGGACGAACTCCTGCTGACGGTCCACTTCCACCCCTCGTGACACGTACGTCCGCACCGGTCGGGCCGGCCCGGCCTGACCGCCCAGTCTCCACCGGGCTCGTTACGCCGACGTTACGCCCTCCCCGGCCGGCCGTCCCGCCGTGTCCGGCCCGCCGGGATGCGCTCGGGGGCCGCCCCCGGTATCCCGCGACCTGTCGGATTCGGCCCGGACGGCTGGGGGAAGATGGAGGCATGCCCACCCTGCGTCTCGCCCTGTGCCAGGTCAACCCGACGGTAGGCGATCTCGCCGGCAACGCCGGCCTGGTCCGTTCGTGGACCCGTCAGGCCGCCGAGGCCGGCGCCCAGCTCGTCCTGTTCCCCGAGCTGATGCTCACCGGTTACCCGGTCGAGGACCTGGTGTTCCGCCGCTCGTTCGTGGCCGCGTCCCGCGCCGCGCTGCACCGGCTCGCCGCCGACCTGGCCGCCGACGGTCTCGGTGAGCTGCCAGTGGTGGTCGGCTACCTGGACGCGGACGGCCCCCCGCAGGTCAGCTCCGACGCCCAGCCGGGCAAGGGCGCCCGCAACGCGGCGGCGGTACTGCACCGGGGCGAGGTGGTGGCGACCTACTTCAAGCACCACCTGCCCAACTACGGCGTCTTCGACGAGGACCGCTACTTCGTCCCCGGCGACACGCTGACAGTGGTGCGCGTCGGCGGGGTGGACGTGGCGCTGACCATCTGCGAGGACCTGTGGCAGGCCGGCGGCCCGTTCGCGGTGGCCCGGGAGGCCGGCGTCGGGCTGGTGCTGAGCATCAACGGCTCGCCGTACGAGCTGAACAAGGACGACGTGCGGCTGCCGCTGGTCCGCCGGCGCGCCGCCGAGGCCGGGGCCGCCATCGCGTACGTGAACATGGTCGGCGGCCAGGACGAGCTGGTCTACGACGGCGACTCGATGATCGTCGCCGCGGACGGCACGCTGCTGACCCGGGCGCCGCAGTTCGTCGAGCACCTGCTGGTGCACGACCTGGAGCTGCCGGCGGCGGCAGGTGCGCCCGGCGGGACCGGCGCGCTGAGCGACGGGATGCGCGTGGCCCGCCACGACATCCCGGCGATCCCGGCCGCGCCCGCCGGACCGGCTGCGGACGGCGGCATCATCGAGCCGGTCGCCGACGAGGCCGAGGTGTGGCACGCGCTGGTGCTGGGCCTGCGCGACTACGTCGACAAGAACCGCTTCCCCTCGGTGGTGCTCGGCCTGTCCGGCGGCATCGACTCGGCGGTGGCGGCGGCCATCGCGGTGGACGCGGTCGGCCCGGAGCGGGTCGTCGGCGTCTCGATGCCCAGCCAGCACTCATCCGAGCACTCCCGCACCGACGCCGAGGACCTGGCGAAGCGCACCGGCCTGGACTACCGGGTCGAGCCGATCCAGCCGATGGTGGACACGTTCCTGGCGAACATGTCGCTGTCCGGGGTGGCGGTGGAGAACCTCCAGGCCCGGGTACGCGGCGTGATCCTGATGGCGCTGTCGAACCAGGAGGGCCACCTGGTGCTCACCACCGGCAACAAGAGCGAGCTGGCGGTGGGCTACTCGACGCTCTACGGCGACTCGGTGGGCGGCTACAACCCGGTCAAGGACGTCTGGAAGACGCTGGTGTGGCGGCTGGCGAAGTGGCGCAACGCGGACGCGGCGCGGCGCGGGCAGACGCCGCCGATCCCGGAGAACTCGATCGGCAAGCCGCCGTCGGCCGAGCTGAGCCCCGGCCAGCTCGACAGCGACACGCTGCCCGACTACGACGTGCTCGACCCGATCCTGATCGGCTACGTCGACGGCGACCTGGGCCGCGACGGCCTGGTCGAGTCCGGCCACGACCCGGCCGTGGTGGACAAGGTGCTGCGGATGGTGGATACCGCCGAGTACAAGCGGCGGCAGTCCGCGCCCGGCACCAAGATCTCCATGAAGGCGTTCGGGCGGGACCGGCGGCTGCCGATCACCAACCGGTGGCGCGAGGACGGCTGACCCCTTCCCCGGCCGGGGAGTGACATCCTCCACTCCGACCTGCCCGCGGCCCGCCGCCCGGTGCGACGATCGCGGGGAACCCGGGGACCGCGTGCGCGGCCTCGAGGAAGGAGATTGTCATGGTGGAGTCCACCCCGGCCGAGGTGACCGCCCTCTACGGCGGGCCGGCCACCCGGCGGGTACGCACCCGCGACCTGATCGCCGCCAAGGAGCGCGGCGAGCGGTGGGCGATGCTGACCTCGTACGACCAGTACACGGCCTCGATCTTCGACCAGGCGGGGATCCCGGTGCTGCTGGTCGGCGACTCGGCGGCGAACAACGTCTTCGGCTACGAGACCACGCTGCCGGTGACCGCCGAGGAGCTGCTGCCGCTGGTGCGCGCCGTGGTCCGCGCCACGAAGCACTCGCTGATCGTCGGTGACCTGCCGTTCGGCTCGTACGAGGAGGGGCCGGCGCAGGCGCTGCGCACCGCGGTGCGGTTCATGAAGGAGGGCGGCTGCCACGCGGTGAAGCTGGAGGGCGGGCGGCGCTGCGCCGCCCAGATCGAGGCGATCACCGGCGCCGGCATCCCGGTGATGGCGCACATCGGCTTCACCCCGCAGAGCGAGCACACGCTCGGCGGCTACCGGGTGCAGGGCCGGGGCGAGGCCGCCGAGGAGGTGCTCGCCGACGCGCGGGCGGTGGCCGAGGCGGGCGCGTTCGCGGTGGTGCTGGAGATGGTGCCGGGCGAGGTGGCCAAGCGGGTCACCGCCGAGCTGCCCATCCCCACCGTCGGCATCGGGGCCGGCCCGGACACCGACGGGCAGGTGCTGGTCTGGCAGGACATGGCCGGGTTGCGGACCGGCCGGGCGCCGCGCTTCGTGAAGCGGTACGCCGACCTGGCGGGCGCGCTGACCGACGCCACCCGGCGGTTCGCCGACGAGGTGCGCGACGGCGAGTTCCCGGCGGCCGAGCACACGTTCTGAGGCGGGTACGGCGGGAGCCGGCGCCGGCCGGTTCCCGCCGCGCTCGTCAGAGGTCGGTGACCCGGATGCCGGCGTGCGCCTTGTAGCGCTTGTTGATCGCGATCAGGTTCGCGGTGAACGCCTCGATCTGGTGGGCGTTGCGCAGCCGCCCGGCGTAGATGCCCCGCATGCCGGGGATCCGCGCGGCCAGCGCGCCGACCACGCCCACGAGTTCCCGGTCCTCGGTGCAGATCAGCACGTCCAGGTCGATCCGGTCGATCTCCGGGTCGGCCAGCAGCGGCGCGCTGACGTGGTTGAACGCGGCGCAGACCCGGGACTCGGGCAGCAGCGCGGCGGCCTGCTGCACGGCGCTGCCCTCGGCGACGGCGAGCGCGTACGGGCCCTGCTTGTCGAAGCCGAGCGGGTTGACGCAGTCCACCACGATCTTGCCGGCCAGCGGTCCGGCGAGCGCGGCGACGGTGGCCGCGTGCCCGTCCCACGGCACCGCGACGATCACCACGTCGCTGCGCCGGGCGACGTCCTCGTTGTCCCCGCCGGAGACCAGAGCGCCGTCCGGGATCCCGGGCAGCGCGGCGATCTCGGCGGCGGCCTGGGTGGCCCGCTCGGCGGTGCGGGAGCCGATCAGCACGGTCTGCCCGGCCCGGGCGAACCGGTAGGCGAGACCCCGCCCCTGGTCGCCGGTGCCACCGATGATGCCGACGGTCAGCCCGGAGACGTCGGGCAGCGTGGTCGCGTCGTAAGCCATGCGCTCATCCTCGCAAAGCGGGACCGCGTGCGGTGCATCCCGATGCTGTGACAATCGCCGCGCTGGTCACGCCCGTTCGAAGGCGACCCGGCGCTGGGCCGGGTCGGCGGCGGTGAGGCGTACCCGGACGCGTTCGCCAAGCGGCAGCTCACCGGTGCAGCGGGCGCGCACCGGCGGCTCGTCGAGCGCGATCGTGCCGCCGGGCGGACGGCCGGGGCGGCCGTTGCCCGCCGGGCGCGGTTCGTCCACGTCGAGCACGGCCGCCTCGAACGTCTCCCCCACCCGGTGCGCGAGCAGCACCGCCTCGGCCAGCTCCACCGCGCCACGGGTGGCGGCGCCCGCGGTGCGGTCGGTCGCGGCCATCACCTCGGGCAGTTTCGGCAGCGCGGCCCGGACCTGCTCGGGCACCTCGCGGCCCTCGTGCAGCGCCAGGCAGACCTCGGTGGCGTAGCGGTCGGCCAGCCGGCGCAGCGGTGCCGTGACGTGCGCGTACGCGGCCGCCACCCCGCCGTGCCCGGGCTGCTCGGGCAGCTCCCCGTCGAATGCGGTGTACGCGGCGCCGCGCATCAGCTCGGCGGCCTGGTCGACGAAGGCCGCGACCCGGGGCTGGGAGGTGTCCAGCCCGTCGAGCACCTGACCCACCGGGGTGCCGTCCGGCCAGGGCACGCCGAGCGGGTCGGCGGCGAGCCGCAGCCGCTCGACCGCCTCGGGCCGGGGCCGGGGCATGGTGCGGAGCAGCCCGATCCGGCCGGCCAGCATGATGTCGGCGGCGGCCATCCCGGTCAGCAGCGAGATCTGCGCGTTGTGCTCCTCCATCGGGCCGGGGCCGCGCAGCACCAGCCGCCACCCGTCGCCGTCGGGCTCGACGTCCTGCTCCGGCAGCGGCAGGTTGATCGCGCCCCGGCTCAGGCCCCGCGCGGTGAGCAGCGCGCCGACCTCGGGCAGCAGGGCGATCGGCTCGGGCAGCCGGCCCGCGTCGGCGTCGCGCTGCACGCCGCCGTAGTCGAGCTTGGCCCGGCTGCGCACCAGCGCCCGCTCCAGCGTGACCGCCACGGTGCCGCCGTCGGCGTCCAGGTCGACGGTCCAGAGCACGGCGGCCCGGTCGACGTCGGGCAGCAGACTGGCCGCTCCTTCGCTGAGCGTGTGCGGGTGCAGCGGCACGTTGCCGTCGGGCAGGTAGACCGTCTGCCCTCGGCGCCACGTCTCGGCCTCCAGGTCACCGCCGAGGCGTACGTGGGTCAGGACGTCAGCTATCGCGTACCGGACGCGGTAGCCGCCGCCGGGACGGCGGGTGAGGTGCATGGCCTGGTCGAGGTCGCGCGAGGTCGCCGGGTCGACGGTGACGAACGGGATGTCGGTCCGGTCGGCGACGGCGGGCGGCGGCGCGGCGGCCGCCAGGTCGGCCTCGCGCTGCGCCGCGGCCGGGAAGCTCTCGGGCAGTCCCAGCTCGCGGCGCAGCGCGCCGAAGTCGATACGGGGCGCCAGTACGCGTCGGATCACCACGCGGTCAATCCTGACAGCGCCCCGCACGTTCCGCTCCCCGGAGGGAGCGGTGTCCGCGGCGTCAGGCGCGGCGGGCCGGCGCCTTACGTGCGGTGGTGCTCTTGGCGGCGGTGCTCTTGCGGGCCGGCGCCTTCTTCGCGGCGGTGGTCTTCTTCGCCGCCGAGGTGGTCTTGCGGGCGGTGGTGGTCTTGCGCGCGGGCGCCTTCTTCGCCGCCGCCTTGCGCGCCGTGGGACGCGTCGAGGCGGTGGTCTTCTTCGCGGGCGCCTTCTTCGCCGCCGCGGTGGTCTTCTTCGCCGCCGCGGTGACCTTCCGCGCGCCGGTGGTCTTCTTGGCCGCCGTCGTCGTCTTCTTCGCCGCAGTCGTCTTGCGGGCCGGCGCCTTCTTCGCGGTGGCGGTGGTCCGGGCCGTCGTGGTCTTCCGGGCCGCGGTGGTCTTCTTCGCCGCCGCCGTCTTCTTGACGGCTGTCGTCTTCTTCGCGGTGGTCTTCTTCGCCGGCGCGGTCTTGGCGGCGGCCCGGCCGGCCGGCGCCGTACGAGCCGCGGTCTTCTTCGCCGTCGTCCTGCTGGTAGTGGTCTTGGTGGCCGGCGCCTTGCGCGCCGCCGACACGACCTTCCTGGCGGCCGCCTTCTTGGCCGCCGCCTTCTTCGCCGGTGTCCGCCCGGCGCCGGCGCCCGAGGCGTTCGGCGACGCCTTGGTGACCGTCGTCGTCCTGCCCGCGGCGGTCCTCTTCGCGGTCGTCCGTTTCGCGGCCGGGCGGGTGGCCTGCTGTGCTTCGGCCATCTCGGTTCCCTTTCCTGGGGACGTGCTCTCGCCCTCGCGGAGCACGGATCACCTCGACGCGGGCCCTCCCGCGCCGTCTAGCGGCCCTCCCCGGCCCAACGGGCGTCCTCGGCGTCCCACGCGTCGTTACGCTCCCGCACTGTCTGCAGGGCGTTGTCCGCGTCGGCGGCTGAGGCGTACGGTCCGAGAACGTGCTTGGCGGGGCACACGTCGGCATCGGTCTCGACCCGGTGGTGTCGCGTGCACCAGTAGTAGTGCCCACCACTTCCGTCGTCGCTCATGCGATCACTGTGCACCGGGAACCGCCCGGCCGCCACCGGAACGGCACAAATAGTCACGGCCTTCTCCACATTAGACCTGGTCGGGGCGGTTGTGGCGGGGAACGGCGGAAGACTCGGAGATGCCCGCACTCGTCCGAACGGCCGGTACCGGCGCCGGTGGGGAACGGACAGGATCGGCGCTCGTGATCACCACGACGACGGGCACGGGGGCCTGTCCGCGATGCGGCGCGACGCCGGTGTCGCTGGACGGGGCGTTGCCCTGGTGCGCCGGCTGCGACTGGAACCTCGACACCTACGACGCGCGCCGGCAGCCGCCGGAGTTCGGCTGGTCCTGGGTCGACCGGCGGACCCACCGGCTCGCCGCGCGGCTCACCCGCCGGCAGTACGCCGCGCTGCTCGGCCGGTCGCTGGAGCCGACCGGGCCCGGGTTCACCGGCGTTCTCGTCGCCGGCATCTCGGTGCTGCTCCTGCTCGGGGTGGCGGGGATCGCGGTGGCCGGGGTGTGGCTGCTGTTCGCGTACCCATTCCCGAACCTCGCGGTGGTCGGCGGCGTGGCGCTGATCGCGCTCGCGGTGGCGCTGCGGCCGCGTTTCGGCTGGCTCGACCGGGACCTGGACGTGCTCACCGAGCGGGAGGCGCCGGAGCTGCACGCACTGGTCCGGGAGGTGGCGACGGCGGTGGGCGCGCCGATGCCGCACGTGATCGGCGTCGACGGCGCCATCAACGCCTACGCGACGTCGGTGGGGCTGCGCCGGCGGCGCGTGCTCGGCCTCGGGCTGCCGCTGTGGGGCGCCCTGGACGGACCGGCGCGGGTCGCGTTGCTGGGCCACGAGCTGGGCCACTTCGTCAACGGCGACGTACGCCGGGGGCCGGTGACCCAGCCGGCGCTGACCATGCTCGGCAACGCCGCCGACCTGTTCCGGCCGCGGGGCGGGTCCGACGGCGGCGGCCTGCTGGTGATGGTCGGCGAGTGGCTCGGCCACCTGGCGTCCTGGACGCTGTCGCGGCTGCTGTTCGCCGGGCACGTGGTGCTGGTCGCGACCGCGCTGCGGGAGAGCCAGCGGGCCGAGTACCTGGCCGACGAGATGGCCGCCCGCGCCGGCGGCACGGCGGGCGCGACCCGGCTGCTGGACACGACGCTGCGGACCGACTCGGTGGCCACCGCCGTGCGCAACGCGGTACGCGGCGGCCACGGGCCGGACACCTGGCGGGTGGAGACGGGACGCGCGCTGGACGCCGCGGCGCAGCGGCTGTCGCTGGAACGGCAGCTCACCGTCCGGGAGGACGCCTCGCTGTTCGCCGCCCACCCGCCGACCGGTCTGCGGCACCGGATGCTCGGCGCGCGGCCCTGGCAGGACCCGGCGGTGACGCTCACCGAGGCGCGGGCCGCGCGGATCGACGCCGAGCTGGCCCGGCACTACGAGCGGGCCGGGCGGGCGCTGAGCTGGAACGCCTGACGCTCAGGCGGGTGCCGGGACGGGCTCCGGACCGGGTACGGCGGCGGGCGCCGGGCGGGCCGCCGCCATCGCGTACGCCACGGCGTAGGGCGTGCAGGCCAGGTAGAACATCGGCTCGACGAGCACCCGGTCGGTGATGCGGAACCGTTCCCACCCGGTCGGCCGGGGCAGCCCGAACGACGAATCGGTCCAGCAGGTGAACAGCCAGAGCGGCGCGGAGATCCGGTCCACCGCGTCCGGCGGCAGACCGTCGGCCACGGGTGCGGTGGCCGGGACCGAGGTGACCACCGCGAGCACCACCGCCGCGTCGGCCGCCACCAGCGCGCCGAGCAGACCGGCCAGCCACGCGAGGCGGACCCGGCCCCGGCGCGCCAGCGCCCCGGCGGCCCAGAGCGCCGGGACCAGCAGCGCCAGCCAGAGCAGCAGCCCGGGCACCGTCTCCCACACCCGGCTCTCGCCCCGGGCGGCGAGCAGCGCGAGCGTCGCGGTCACCGTCGCGGCGACCGGCAGCGCCACGCCGAGCGCGGTGGGCAGCGCCCCCACGCGTACGGTCCGGCGCGCGGCCCGGGTGACGACGATCGCGAGCGCCGTGCCGAGCAGCGCGGTGAGCGCCGACCAGGCCGGCAACTGCGCGGCGGCGGCCCACGGCACGCGCATCTCCAGCCACCCGTGGGCCACGCCCATCACCGCGCCCGCGAGCACGAGGACCGCGACGCAGGCTGGCGGCGCGACCAGCAACACCCCTGCGGTACGCCCCAGCGGCCGGGTCACCACACCGGCGCCCAGACCAGGTCCGGGCCGGCAGGTTCGGCGGGTACGAGGGCACGCAGCTCGGTCAGCGCCGACCGGGCCGAGCGGATGCCCTCGCCGGTGAGGCGGTAGTAGCGGCGGGCCGGGCGGCCGGCGGCGGCCGGGTCGACGTCCTCCCAGTCGGCGGCGAGCCAGCCCGCCGCCTGAAGGCGGTGCAGCACCGGGTAGAGCGTCCCGCTGGGCAGGCCGGTGAGCCGCATCAGGTCGAGGCCGTAGCGCGGCGCCTCGGGCTCGGCGAGCAGCGCCGAGAGCACCTTCGCCACCGGAATGGTGAGTCGCACGGGCGCACTCTATCGGATCTCTACATAGCGTGGATGCACCGTCTTACCGGGACAGACGGCGACAAGTAATGGACGGCGCGGTCCCTTCGCCGGGACCGGCGGCCGGTCCGGGAGGGCCCGCTCAGGTGGATCACCGGTGGCCCGTGTGCACCTCGCGTCTCCATATGCGAGCCTCGACGGACCGCACCCGCTGCCCGCCCGCTCCGGCGGACAGCGACCCGAGCTGGGGAGAGAAAATCGTGGGCAACCTTGACATCGCGCTGAAGAACGCGATGAACATCGACGGCGCGATCGGGGCCGCGCTCGTCGACTACACCAGTGGCATGACCCTCGGCGTCGCCGGGGGCACCGGCGAGATCGACCTGACGGTCGCCGCCGCCGGCAACACCGACGTCGTACGCGCCAAGCTGCGCACCATCGAGATGCTCAAGCTCGACGACGAGATCGAGGACATCCTGATCACGCTCGGCAGCCAGTACCACCTGATCCGCCCGCTGAGCAACCGCACCGGCAAGGGCCTGTTCCTCTACCTGATGGTGAGCAAGAGCCGGGCCAACCTCGCAATGGCCAGACACCAACTGCGCACGATCGAGGAGAGCCTGGAACTGTGAGCCGGGTGGACGACCTCCCCCGCCGTACGCGCCCCCAGACCGGCACCCTGCCGCCACCACGGGCGCTTCCACAGTCGCTGGCCGGCAACCCGGCGCTGCCGTACCCGGCCATCGCCCAGGAACTCTCCGCGCTGCGGCTGCAGATCCCCGGCGTGCACGGATGCGTCCTCGGCGGCGTCGACGGCCTGCTCGTCACGCACAACCTGCAGAACGGCGCCGACCCGGACGACCTGGCCGCGCTCGCCGCCACCATGTACGGGCTCGGCCGCCAGGTCGGGTCACGGTTGGGGCAGGGCGACTTCCAGCAGTCCACGGTGCGTAACGCGGGCGGCTACCTCAGCGTGTACGCGATCAACGGAGAGGCGCTGCTCGCCGTGATCGGCACGGACAGCATCAACGTGGCGCGGCTGCACCTGCACGCCCCGACCACCGCGGCCCGGCTCGCCGAACTGCTCGACGGCGTCAGCCCGGCCACGTCCTGACGTACGCCGGTCGTCCCGGTCCCACCCGTCCGGACCGGAGGCGGCCGGCGTACCCCCGGGTTCTGCCGTTCGTGTGGCGCGGAGGTCGCGCGCCTTGTGCGGCGGCGCGCTCGGCGCGGCGGTCGCGTGGTGCGCGGTGGGCGCTGCGGGTCAGAGGCCGAAACGGCCGGCCCACGTGGTCACGTCGGCGACAGTGGCGTTGCCGCCGCAGACCACCAGGCCCAGCCGGGCGTCATCCCCCACCCGCTCGATCACGCGGCGGGCGGCGGGCAGCAGGCACCCGGCGGCGGGCTCGGCCCACACCTTGGCGTGCTCGGCCAACTCCAGCGTGCCGCGCACCGCCTCGGCGTCGGAGACCACGAGAACGTCGCTGACCAGCGCCGTCACATGGTCGTAGGTGAGCTGCGAGACGCTCGGCGCGCTGAGCGTGGTGACGATCGACGACAGCGGCACCTCGACCGGGCCGCCCTTCGCGATCGCCTGCGACATCGCCTGCGCGCCCTCGGTCTCCACGCCCCAGACGCGTACCCCCGGCCGGCGCGCCCGCAGCGCCGCCGCCACACCCGAGATCAGCGCGCCGCCGCCGATGCTGACCAGCACGTCGGTCAGCTCACCGGCGTCGTCGGCCAGTTCCAGCCCGACAGTGCCCTGCCCGGCGAGCACGATCGGGTCGTCGAACGGGTGCAGCAGCGTCACGCCCTCGTCCCGCAGCCGGTTCATCAGCGCGAAGGCGCCGGCCATGTCCTCGGTCAGCCGCACGTCCGCCCCGGCCGCACGGGCCACCTCGACCGCACGGGCGGGCGCGCTGCGCGGCATGACCACTGTCGCCGCCACCCCGAGGGCACCCGCCATCACCGCGACCGCGATGCCGTGGTTGCCGCCGCTGACCGCTACCACCCCGGCCGCCCGCTCCGCGTCGTCGAGCGCAAGCAGCTTCGCCGCCGCACCACGGGCCTTGAACGAGCCGGTACGTTGCAGCAGCTCCAGCTTGGCGGTGACCGGTACGCCGAGCAGCTCGGTCAGTCCCGGGCTGGGCAGAGTCGGGGTGTGCACGACGACATCGGCGATCCGGTCGGCGGCCGCCTGGATGTCCGCAAGCTCGATCACCACCGCAGCGTCCCACACCGGCCCTCACACCCCGCGCCGTCCCCGCCGCGCGCCCTCGTGGCCCGCGCTCGCGGCCCGCGCTCGCGGCCCGCGCCCGCCGATCTTGGAGCTGGGGCGGCCGTTCGGTCGCTGTCACGAGCGAGTAGCGGCTACCTCGGCGTCGCTGCGGAGGATGCAGAACTCGTTGCCCTCCGGGTCGGCGAGCACCACCCAGCCGGTGCCGTCGCTCTCACGCCGGTCGGCCACCACTGCCGCACCCAGCCCGGTCAGCCGGGCCAGTTCCTCGTCGCGCGTCCCCTCGACGGGGCGCAGGTCGAGGTGGATGCGGTTCTTGACCTGCTTCGCGTCCGGCACCTCGATGAACAGCAGGCGGTGCCGCCCGTCCCGCGAGTAGATCATGCACTCCTCGTGGCCCGGCTCGTTCGGGTCGTCCGGGTCCTCGCGGTAGTCGAGGACCGATGCCCACCAGCGGGACAGGGCGTAGGCGTCGGCACAGTCCACGGTGGTGTGGGACACGTAGGAGGTCATCACCGGATCATCGCAAGTCCTGATCGCCCCGGAGCGCCCGGTCGCTCCCGGACCGGCCACCGGCTCGCTAGGTGTCAGCGCCGCCCACGGACGCGTCGCCGGCCGCCAGTCCCGCGTCGAGCGCGTGCAGGAAATCCAGCAACTCGCGCCGCGCGGCCTCGTCATGCGTGCGGTGGTTCAAGAAGTCCGACGTGACGCAACGGGAGCGGTCCTCGACCACCTCGATCAGCTCGATGAGTTGAAGCCGGGCTTCGATCACCGCGGCCGAGCCCACCTGGTGGCACCAGTCCTCGATCAGGTCGGGGTCCGTGGAGACGGCATCGATCCCGCAGCACCCGACAACGCACTCGACCTCGCAGAAGGCGATGCACTTACGCAGGGGCGAGGGCACTTCGACCGCCACGTCCGCCATCGCCTCTCCTCCCCGCCGCGTCAGCTGTCAGTCGTCGAACTCGAACCCGCGCGCTGCGGCGTCGTTGACCAGCCGCCGCATGCGTTCACCGTCGGTGGCGACCGCGTTCATCAAGGCCTCCAGTTCTTGCAGCGCGCCTCGATCGGTGCCGTAGGCGCAGAACATGCCGGCCTCAGGGTCATAGGCGAATCGACCTTCGAGCGCCGGGGCCCCGGTGCGGACGAGGACCTCCGCGACGCCTGCCCAGAAGTACCCGTTGGGCTCGTGACCAAGCTCCCCGATCACACCGTCGACTGGAGTGGTCCCGGCATCCAGCAGCAGCGAATACTGTCCGGGAGTGGTCTCGATCAGCCGGAGCGAGGTCATCTTCGAAGCCTGACAGTGGTCGGTGGTCATGGCAAGATCCGGAAGTCTCCGTCAGGCGCTCAGTTCCGCTCCTCCACGCGGCGCAGTCATCTGCAAACCTCACACTCAACGGGCACGAGGTGCGGCGAATGTTCGATCCGGCGGGACTGTCCGGCATCGCGACCGACCGCGGCAGCGGGGGCGACGTGAGCAGCGACGTAACGACAGTGCTGTGGCGCCCCCTGGGACAGCAGGAACTCGGTCTCGTCCGCGAGGCAGGAGGTCGCAGGTGGCCGCCACTCTCGCCGGAGCACACTCACTTCTTCCCGATGCTCGACGAGGACTTCGCCATCAGAGCTGCCCAAGACTGGAACCTGTTCGGATCCGTGCGCTACGTGGCCCGCTTCCACGTCGAGACAGGCTTCCTGGGCCGCTACTCGACACGGTCCTTCGGCGGATCCGCCGCTCCGATGCTGTGGGTTGCAGCCGAGGAACTCGACGAGTTCAACGCGCACATCGTCGGTTCGATCGAGGTCATCCACGAATTCCGGTAGCGGGTGACCGGTACGGACGGCACCTTCGCGCGGCGTCGTCCCAGCCCAACCGGCCGCACGTCGCCGGGATCATCCAATGACCATCGACACCCGGAGTGCCCGAGGTAGGAGGCGAGGGCCTTGATGCTCTCCCCGGCATCGAGCAGCGCCGAGGCGCGGAAGTGCCGCAGCGCGTGCATGCCGGTCGTCCTCGACGGCACGATGCCTGCCCCCGTGACGGCAAGTCGACACGCTTTGGCGTCGAACCAGACTCACCTGGCTCAACGTTGGAACGTCCTGCCAGGCCGGAGCGCCGTTCGAGAAACTTGCTTGCTGCAACCGGCTCGGTGAGGGAAGGGTGCTGCGCGTGACCAAAGCACCCGACGGTCTCAACCTTCCACCGGGTCTCTCGCCCCAGCGCCTGGAAGTGCTGACAGAGCTTGCGGACCGGAACGATACGGATCACGGCGAGGACTTGGTGGGCCTGGTCCTCTCCGGTTCGGTAGGCCGAGGGCTTGCCACGGACCGCTCAGACCTGGACGTGTACGTCGTTCTCACCGACCAGGGCATGGGCGAGCGCAAGACGACCCGATCCCCTGACCTCGACGAGATCCCGGTTCCGGTCTCCCAGTTGGAAGAGGTACCCCCATTCGGGAGCGGAGGCTGGTGGTTCCGCTGGTCGTTCGCGTGGGCCCCGATCCTCCTCGACCGCACACAAGGCCGGCTGTCCTCCGCCCTTCACCGGTTGGCCACGGTGACGCCCGACGAGGCAGAGACGATTCTCGTCGAGCATGACCGCCTGGACGGGTGGCTGAACTATGCCTACCGGGCCCTCAAGAGCGACCGCGACGGACGCGAATTGGAACGCCGCCTCGATGCTGCCGAATCAGTGCCCTGGCTGCTGGACGTCATCTTTTCGCTGGCCGGACGGGTGCGTCCCTATCACAAGTATCTGCCTTGGGAACTCCGCGAACACCCCGTGCCTGAGTGGGATGCACGCGAACTCCTGTCATTGCTACAGGCCACCCTCGACGGCGATCCGGCCGCCATACGGGCAACCTTCAAGCGGGTCGAGAACCTCTGCGCGACCTTTGACGACGAGCGTCCCGTGCCCGTGCTGACCCCCACCATCGAAGGCTGGGGAGACGAACTGCAGATCCTCCGACACTGACCGGAGGTACCACCACCAGTCGACGCCTGAGTGATGCGGGGTCATACGCGATCCGCGAGGTCAGGTGTCGCACATCAGGTGGCGGAAGACTGTCGCGCATCAGTCGGCGGAGGAAAGGCCGGCTGCCGACGATGTCGGTTCTCAGGACCTGCATGACAGAGCAGTCTCGGAACGTGGGTGACACGTCCGGCTGGACGCTCTTGCACCGTTGACGGTGGGACTACCGTCGGAGGCGTGATCGTGCGTACGCGCTGGGCGATCCCCCACCCGCCTGAGGTGCTGTGGCCAGCACTCTGCGACTCACGCCTTGAGCTGCAGCCCCGGTGCCCGGTGTTCTACCTGGGTACGCCTCGACCGACGATGTGCCGGTTGCCCGATGGCCCAGGCGAGGTAGACGCGGCCCGGCAGTGTGTCTCGGAGCAAGGGGTGGTGCGGCAGCGGATCACCGTATGGGAGCCACCAGCCCGGCTGGCGTTCCACATGGAGTCGACGGATCTTGGTTTCCACCGCTACGTTGACTATCTCGGGGATCTATTCGAGATGGCCCCTGCTGGTCATGGCACGCAGGTCACCCGGACCACGACGTTGACAGTCCGCGGGTTCGGCCGCGCCGTGCTCTATCCGGCGTTATGGGTCGGGTTGAAGTCGGTGCACCGCTTCGTGTTCCGCAACTGGCAGAAGATGGTGTTATCGCCCCCTCGGCCAGGTGACGCTCACTCGCCTACCAGGTGATCGGCCGTCTGACGCATATGGAGTCTTGACAAACGACGACCAGTTCAGACGACAGATGTGGCGTCTGAACTGATGGGCGACGGACGAGTCGACCTGTACGCCAGATTGTGGGTGTGAAACACCGGCTGGCCTGGGGCGAAGTCCGGCGGCAACCACTGTAGGCCGTCGCCAGGCCGTCAGACGTAGAACGAAGACCTCCTCAAAGCGTGACCGGCTGTCGCCGTATCACAGATCAACCTTTAATGAGGCCAGTGCAGCCGGCACCAACCCTCAGTCCCGCTATGGACGGGAAGAAGGCGAGAGGAGCCACGCCACAACTCTCTTCAGCCATTGCATAACCATGATCAGTTTCGCTCCGATGCCAGCCAGCGCCACACCCAGCGCTACCAGGGAGACAGTTAGTACGGTTCGGCGAGCAGAGAAAGCTATTACAGCTCCGAACAACGAAACCACGCTGCCCATCAAAAGGGTGACACCAGTCCAGGCTGGCCGCAAGGGAGCGCAGATCAGCAATGCCATCTGAAATACTCCGATGCTGATGAGCGGCCAGCCGATCTCGGGGGAACCAGAGGCGTGAGCGACACCGATACCAACAAGCAGCGCACTGAAGATGCCAGCAAGGGGAACGGCAAAGATGGCAAAAACTACAGCCAGATCCGAAGGAAGAGTGTCTAGCACTGACACGAATTCCTCCTCATCATCAAGCTCGCCAGAATCAAGCCACTCCGAATACCACAACATCGCATTTGCCGCAAGCAGCCCGACAAGCCCGGCGTCGAGCGCCGCCAGAGAGAACCCCCAATAGCCATTGGCGAGCAGGAAGATGCCGATACCTGCGATTGCGAAGCTGCTTGCTCCAAGCAGGGCCGAAGTGCATTTAGTCGCAAGCCCTCCGATCGCCAAACCTGCCACCACGCCAAGCAATCCGATCGAAAGTGCCCCTAATCCAAGGGCCACGCTGCGCTGAATCACCGATGCCCCGTACCCGGCTACCGCAACGCCCGCTCCAACAAAACCCACACCTAGGACGACGAAGGTGGCAGCGAGTGGGTCAGACGTCATCAAGGCCGCAAGCATGACCAGCCCAACCGCCACGATAAGTAGATATGTCGCCGCTCGGGAATCAACCAAGACGATGATCGCCAGCAGAAAGGCCAACACCAGCGATCCGTACTGCGCCAGCTTGGCCAACCGGGCACGGGGGGCGCGTTGGCGGATCCACCTGGCGGCCATCAGGGCACCTGCCGCCACGAGCGCGGAAGCGAGTGCCGGAAAGCCGAAACGGTCGCTAGCCAGATTAATCGCTATTCCGCCGGCAGCGCCGAGCGTGAGTGTCACCCACCTGTCGATAGGAACCGACTGGTACGAGGGATCTCTTTTATTGACCTCCGTCACGGCTGACAGCCTATGGTGCCGGCACCAAAATCTGCCTGCGCCTTGCAGCGGGCACCTTGGAGGGAGATGCCCGCTTTGTTCTATCTTGCAGCAGAAGCGATTCAGGCCGTCTGGACCGGTGAAAGCGCGACACAAGCGGCGCGGTCAAGAGCCGGGCCATGCCCTGATGCACCGGCACGACGGCGCCGTCTATGGGCGAAGTACCGCCGCCCAGCTCAGGCATGCTGTCCATGAGTGTCGAATAGGTCGTCGATCGCGCTCCGGGTGCGTTCCTCGCTGGCGGGCATCAGGTGGGTGTAGACGCGAAGAGTGAACCCAGGGTCGGCGTGGCCGAGGTACGACGCCAGTGCCTTGATGCTCTCCCCCGCGTCGAGCAACGCCGAAGCGTAGAAGTGGCGCAGCGCGTGCATGCCGGTGGCCCGGATCGGCGTGATGCCGGCCGCCCGTACGGCGGGGCACCAACTCTTGTCGTCGAAGGTGTGTCGGTTGATCGCACCGCGCCGGGTGGTGATGAACAGCAGCGGCACCGTCACCCGCTCCTCGTCGGCCGGGTTCTCCCACGGCAGGGTGAGCGACACTGGCGGGAAGTCGTCGATGTGCTGACGCAGCACCAGGGCGACGGAGTCCGGCAGCGGTATCCGGCGGTCCCGGTCGTTCTTGGGCAGGCCGAAGACGAGCCGGGAGCGGACGAGCTTGACCTGACGCGAGACGTGCACCCAACCGGCGTCAAGGTCGATGTCGTCGACGAGCCCCAGAATTTCGCCCTGCCGCAGACCGCAGCCTGCGCCCAGGTCAACCATCGCCCGGTACCGCTGGGCGAGGCCACCGCGGATTGCCGAAACCTGGTCGTAGCGCAGCGGCACCACCCGGCGCTGTACCGGTCGCGGCGCGGTGACCGACTTTGCCGAACACGGGTTCTTCGCGATCCGTTCGTCGTCGACGGCCGCGCCGAGGATGGTCCGCAGGTGCGCGAAGATGACAGCCCGGGTAGCAGGGGCCAGCTTGCCGACCAACGCCGCGTCCCACTCCCGGATGTGGCCCGGCTTGATCGCCCCCAGTTGCCGAGAGCCGAAGAACGGCAGCAGGTGCTTGCGTACCCGATGCTCGGTGACCTCCCGCGTCGACTCGTCGAAGGAACGGGTGCGGAGCCAGGATTCGGCGTACTCGGCGAAGGTGATGCGGCCGGCGGACGGGTCGACGTAGGAGCCACGCAGCTTGTCCGTCTCGGTCGAGACCATGAACGCCCCAGCCTCACACTTGGCCCGGTCCGGGAAGGACTGGCTACGTTCCCGGCCATCCGGACCGATGTACCGGACCCTGTAACGCATCCCCTTGCCGAACAGAGCCGACTTGACTCGTTCCCTCCGGCCGCCGGGATGTTTGATCACCTTGTACCAACGGTCCTCGAAGTACCCCATCAGGCCGCCGCCTGCTCACGAACCCAGGCCCGGACCGCTTCCGGCTCGTAGCGCAGGTGTCGGCCGACCCGGGCCGCCGGCGGACCGTACTTGACCTTCCGCCAGCGGTACAGCGTTTCCTGCGGTACCCGGAGGTACGCCGATACGTCCCGAGCCGTCCACAGCTCGTCCTTGGCCATTACAGCCCCTCCCCCGTCTTGTCGTGCGCTTCCGTCGTCGAGGTGTCCTCGGGGAGCTGGGCCGCGCGGTCCTTGGCGGCGAGCAGTTCGGAGCGCCAGCGGGCGCGTTCGCTGATCGACCGCAGCAGCCGGTGAGCCATCGCCGGCACGTCGGGATCATCCGGGCGGGCCAGTTCCCCGCGTGCCGGACCGGTTCGACGGTGGCGCCCTGGTCGTCGACGCCATCGAGTCCGACGGTGACGCCGAGCAGCGCCCGCACCCAGGCCCGTACGTCGTGCTTGTGGTCACTCAGCGTCTTGCCGGACCAGTCGCGGGAGATGAGGATGCGCCGGCCGCCGATGCCGAGGGTGTCCCGCTGGTGGACCTTGCCCTTGCAGCGGCCCGGCTTGAGCTTCGCGTGTGCCTTCTTCGGCTGAACGCCGCAGAGCAGCCAGTTCGCGCAGCGGTCGGTGCAGGGGGTCAAGTGAGCGTCACGTCGCCGCCGACCCTGAACTTGCGGCAATCTTCGCTGTCGAAGTCGGCTCACCGCTGGTCGAGCAGCAGCGCGTAATCGAGCTAGCGGGCAAATTGAATCGGTTGTCAGAACCTATCGACGAATGCAGGCAGATTCGAATGATTTAGTGACATAATTGCGCAATGCGAGCTATTCGCAGTTTGCGACGAGTATAGAGTCACGTTCGGAGCACTCGCACCCCGGAGCACCAACAGGAAAGCTACTTACTAATCAGTTTAGTCAATCCTGAAAAATCCCCCCCATTGATGGCGCCATATAGGGCCAGAGTAAACGCACCCATTGCAGCGGCCGCATTGAACGCTTTAGTTGGCCCGTCAACTAGGTCCAATACCGCAACAAGCCGATTCATCGACCAACCTTTCCGGCTTGAGGCCGGCAGGTCTTCCCCGGCAACTTCCGGCGCAAGCTTTTCGACCGCCAATCCCGCCGCATGCAAAAGTCCCGGATCTCTAGGTTCAGCAAGACAACTGGCTACGAGTTCCAGGGTGCTACGAATTTCCTTCACCGGAACAGCGTCAGGCGTTACGGGGTTAACCAAAGTGCGGCGAATGGCGACATCAAGCCCATCCAATACACGCGACAATGGATGGGGCACCAACAACTGGCGCAATTCAGGAGCGATGGAAGTCGCAGAAAGGCGCATTTGCTGGGCAAGCAATGCCAGACCATGACGCCAGTGTCCCAATGGATCAGGTATGGGCGAGTACTTACCGTACGACGCCTCGCCCCCGTCCTGTTGGGAAATTTGATCAAGCAATGCCATCAGTGCCCGGGTAGGCTCCATCTGGCGTCGCACCGCTCGGACCTTACGCGAAACCACCAGGAAGTACGCCACAACGCCCGATGCAACAAAACAACCCGTGACCAGCAGAGAGAGATCCCCAAAAAGGTCAGCCTTGATTCTATCGAGACTCCTACTCTCGGTTGAAATAATCAAGAATGATGTAGCGAATAAGTAAGTTAGAGAAAACGGAGCTAAGCGAAGAAGCGAGTAGGAGTAGAGTGCCATTGAAGACTCCAAGAATGACCTATTGCTAATCATGCCACTCGACTTGGAGATTCTTCTCAGCTCCCTTGAATGCGGGGACGTGGCGATCTTACTGGCACCAGAAGTAACGATAGAAAAGCCGAAGATCGCCGCCGTAAATGCCGTCGTAATGAGGCTAGCCGCCATTCCCTGAACATAGTCTTGCTGATCCGCGGCAGCCGCCATCCGCACGAGCAAATAACCAAACCCATAAGGGGCGCCAATAGCGATTGCCGCAAGGAAAGAACCGATCAAGCCGAGCCAAAGAAGGCGCCCAAGGTTGGCCCAAACTGCAATCATTGGAGGGCCTTGATTAGCCGCTAGCCACGATTTGAGCTTTCGAATAATGACTCTGTCGAAGCGGTGGATTAGCGAGGATGCGCTGCGGTACGCGCTAACCCTAACCAAAAGCCAACCGAGGAAAATCCTAACCACGGGGCGAATTGGGTTAAGGCGGTAGGGCTGCGATGCAAGGAACGGAAGCCGAGGAGATAGTTTAGCGGAAATCGACACGCGAAGCGCCATCATGCAGGAACACGCCCAGCGAATCGCGAGGTACGGAGCAACGAGACTTAAAAAAATCCCACTTAGCAACCACAACATGGAACTGCTCCTACACCTGATCGGCCCCGTTCAATCTTGCAGAGGCTGTCAAGCCTCGTGGCTGCTGAATCGTTCTGTACTAGATCAAGGCCGCGCTCCGCGCGGTGCGGGGCGGCAAGCCCGGCCGGCGGCAAGCCGCAGACAGCTGCCGGGACACCGCCCCAGGAGGCTCGGTATCGGATTGCCAGGTGACCAGGAAGCCTGAACCATCCACCGAGTGGACATCGTCGCCCAGTGGGTCCGCGTCTCCTGGACCAAGCAGTCACGCGGAGGCCACCACGCCGCCCGCCGCAACGCCCTGCCCACGGCATTCACGCTGCCGCAGCACCATGCGCCCCTCACCCACGAAGTCACGATGCACGAGCACGACGGCTTCCAACCAGCCATCTCCCTGCACCACGGCACACCTTCCTGCGACGCCGTCCAACTCCGCCACACCGAGGACCAGATCCGCATCGAGCTGATCCCGACGGCTTGGGGCATGCCCCGCCGACACCGCCGCCCGCCAGCCGTACGCCTCCCCCGAGGCCAATGGCTACGCTGGCAGATCAACTACCGCTTCACCCACCACTGCACCGGAGATTGGCTCTACCGCCTCGACACGCTGAACATCGCCCACGGCCCCGTACCCATCGATGTCTTCCTGACCGAACCACACGAGAGCATCGATGAACGGGCCTATCTGCGCTGACTGTGCCGCCGCAGGGCGGTACGGAAGCCGGCGGGTCGACCTGAACGCGTGGTCGGGGCTTCCGGCTGCCGCACCAGTCCAACCCCGGGACTGGCTTGCCATCGGGTATCCAGGTCACGCCAGCAGCTCGACCGCCAGAACGTGCCCGGCCGCATCCCGCACGCCGTCCGCCGTCGACGAGGACCAGGCCGCCACCGAGCCCTCAGCAGGCCACCGCAGACGGGTCCAACTGATCCGAGAGTCAAGGAATCCTGGGCCGTCTCTGGGCCGTCTGGGCCGTCACCGGGCCGTCAAACACCACCTAGCAATGACCAAGAACGACCATCGACGCCCGAACATAGAACCAGCTCAAAGCCTTGATCACGGCTCTGAGCTGGTGGGCGACGGACGAGTCGACCTGTACGCCGGATTCTGTGACCGGCACGCCCGTAGGCGCACCGGCGGCGGCCATCCATCTCGGCCTGCCGTTGCCGGCAGGCTCCAGCGGCCTACCCGCAGACATCGGGCGGGCAGCCCTCGAGCGTCTGCGCGGGTCGTCATCTTGCGGTGACGGCCCTTTCTTGGCCTTGCTCCGGGTGGGGTTTACCGAGCCACCCCGGTCACCCGGGGTGCTGGTGGGCTCTTACCCCACCGTTTCACCCTTACCGTCCCGTTACGGGCCGGCGGTCTGTTTTCTGTGGCACTGTCCCGCGGGTCACCCCGGGTTGCCGTTAGCAACCACCCTGCCCTGTGGAGTCCGGACGTTCCTCGGCGACGGGCCGGAGCCCGTCGACGCGACCGCCCGGTCGACTCGTCCGTCGCGCCCTCATCCTAACGACGCACCCGCCGCGTCCATTTCCACCCCGGCCCGCGAGTGCGCGCCCGCCACTTCGGGGAGGTGGCGGCATCAACCGACCCTCGATACAGCCACTTCCCCGAGCTGGCGCGGAACCCACTGGCGCGGAACCCACTGGCGCGGAACCCACCGGCCCACCGGCCCGGGAACCGGACGGACTAGCCTCGGGGGATCATGGATCTCTCCGACGCCGCGCTCCTGATCGCCGCCGGCCTCGCCGCGGGCACAGTCAACGCGGTGGCCGGCGGCGGGTCGCTGATCACGTTCCCAGCGATGATCGCCACCGGCCTGCCGCCGGTGGCAGCGAACGTCTCGAACTCGGTGTCGGTCTTCCCGGGGTACGTGGCGAGCGTGGCGGGCAGCCGGGTGGACCTGCCGCGCGGGCGGGAGCTGTGGTCGCTGCTGCCCACCGCAGTGGTCGGCACGATCGCCGGGTGCGTGCTGCTGCTGGCCACTCCCGCGCGGGCGTTCGAGCTGGTGGTGCCGTTCCTGGTGCTGGGCGCGACCGCCGTACTCGCGTTCCAGGGTCCGCTGCGCCGGCTGGTCGGCCATCCGGAACGGCTGGGCGCGCGCCGCCGTACCGTCACGGTGCAGACCATGGTCGCGCTCGGCACTGTGTACGGAGGCTACTTCGGCGCGGCCCTCGGGGTGATGCTGGTGGCCGGGTTGGCGCTGGTGCTCGACGCGACGCTGGCCCGGGTGTCGGCGGTGAAGAACCTGCTCTCCGCAGTGGTGGGCCTCACCACGCTCGTGGTGTTCGCCCTGTTCGGCCCGGTGAACTGGGCGGCCGTCGCGGTGGTCGCGCCGGCCACCCTGTTCGGCGGGTACGCGGGTGCGCGGCTGGCCCGCCGGCTTCCGCAGGTGGTGTTGAAGACGATCATCGTGGTGTTCGGCACCACCATCGGTCTCTACCTGCTGTGGCGCGCGCTGACCTGACCGACGAGCGGTCAGTACGCCTCCCCCACCGGCTCCTCCGGGGCGTGTTCGGCGCGGCGGGCAGCGCGGTTCCAGATCACGCGTTCGCCGTAGCCGGCCGCCATCAGGTGACCGAACGCGAGGTACGCGAGCATGCCGGCGGCGAGCACCCCGAAGCCGACCCAGAACGGCAGCGCCAGGCTGTGCTCGGCGAGCTTGCCGGAGATGATCGGCGCGGGCGCGGCGGCGCCCCAGCGGACCAGGTTGAACGCGCCGGTGGCGACGCGCCGGTCGGCGGAGCCGAGCCCGAGCGCCAGGTCGGTCAGGTTGGCGTTGGCGAGGCCCATGAACAGGCCGGCGACGACGAGGACGACGAGTGACATGGCGGTGCCGGTGGAGGTGGCGAACAGGACCATGCAGACCAGCAGGCCGAGCAGGGCGACGCCGACGGTCTGCACCGCGCCGATGCGGTGGGCGAGCCGGTGCCCGATCAGCAGGATGCCGGCGGCGAGGCCGAGGCCCCAGCCGGTGAACGCCAGGCCGAGCGGGATGACGTCGAGGCGCAGGAACAGCGGCGTGTAGCCGAGTACGACGAAGAAGACGAAGTTGTACGCGGCGGTGACCACGCACAGCGTCACGAACGCGGGTCTGCGGTAGGTGGCGAAGATCTGGCCGAGGCGTACCGGCTGTTGCTTGTTCGCCGGTTCGCGCAGCTTACGGGCGGCGACGCCGAGCGCCAGCACCATGAACACGCCGCAGACGAAGAACGGCAGCCGCCAGCTCACCTCGCCGAGCAGGCCACCGATCAGCGGGCCGACCGCGAAGCCGAGCCCGAGGGCGGTCTCGAAGAGGCCGACCACCCATTCCCTGTCGTTCGCCAGGTTGACCAGGACCACCATGGCGGTGGCGAAGAACATCGCGTTGCCGAGGCCCCAGACGCCGCGCAGCACGGAGAGCTGCACGATGTCGTTGCTGAACGAGGCTCCGATCGCGGCCACGCCGACGACGGAGACGCCGGTGACGAGCACCGGCTTGAAACCGAACCGTCCGCTGGCGAGCGTCGCCGGGATCATGCCTACGGCCATGACCGCGATGTACGCGGTGAAGAGCAGCTCGACCTGCCAGGCGGTGACGCCGATCGCCTCGCCGATGACGGGCAGGATCGGATCGACGACGGCGATGCCGGCGATGGCGAGGAACGCCACGAGCGTGGTGGCGTAGATGGCACTGCGGTTGGGCTCGGATCGGCGATCCACTCCGCAACCTCCCAGATAGCTGTATCGTACAGGTATTTTTCTTGTATCATACAGCTATGAGCGAGGACGTCCACGCCGCCGAGGTCACCCTCGGCCGGATCGAAACCGAGGTCGCGCTGCTGATGCGCTTGGGCGAGGCCACCCGCCGGGGCACCGGCACGATGGAGCACCGGCTGCTCGACCGCGCCGCGTACGTGATCCTGCGGCACCTCGACGCCGCCGGCCCGCAGAACGTCTCGGCGCTGGCCGCGCGGCTGAACCTGGACGGCTCCACCGTCACCCGGCAGGTCTCCGCGCTCCAGCGCGACGGGCTGATCTCGCGTACCCCCGACCCGGCCGACGGGCGCGGCACGGTGATCTCCGCGACGGCGGCCGGGCTCCAGCGGATGGCCGCCGTCCGGGCGGCCCGCACCCGGCTGTACGGCGACATCCTCGCCGCCTGGCCCGAGGCGGACCGGGAGACGCTGGCGGACATGTTGCACCGCCTCAACGAGGCGCTCGACGCGCGCAACCGCCGCCGCTGAGGCGCGTTGCGGGCCCCCGCCCGGCGGACGGGGGCCCGCCTCCCCTACGCCACCGGCTCGCGCGCGGAGTCCGCGTCGCGGTCGGCGCCGGGCGTGACGCGCGGGTCGCCCTCGTCGGCGAAGTAGTCGTCCGGCGTGGTGCCGTCCGGCCCGTCGGCCACCTTCGCGGCGCGCAGCACCAGCGTGAGCAGCGCGGCGACCACCAGGTTCACCAGCACCGCCACGATGCCCACGTAGATCGTCTTCGGCGTGTCGAAGCCGAACTTCTCCAGCGGGAACGCCGACCCGGCGAAGTGCTTCTTCCCGGTCGCCGGGTTGCCGATCTGGTAGAGCATCCACATGCCGAGGCCCATGCCGGCCGCCCAGCCGGCGATCAGCGCGCCCCTGTGGAACCAGCGGGTGTAGAGGCCGAGCGCCACCGCCGGCAGCGTCTGCAGGATGATCACGCCGCCGATGAGCTGGAGGTCGATGGAGAACTGCGGGTCGAGGAAGACGATGCAGGCCACCGCGCCAACCTTCACCACCAGCGAGGTGATCTTCGAGACGTTCGCCTCCTGCGCGGGGGTGGCGTCCCGCTTCAGGTACTCCTTGTAGATGTTGCGGGTGAACAGGTTCGCCGCCGCGATCGACATGATCGCCGCGGGCACCAGGGCGCCGATGCCGATGGCGGCGTAGGCGACCCCGGCGAACCAGTCCGGGAACTGCTGGTCGAACAGCAGCGGCACCACTGTGTTGCCGTCGGTGGTGCCCTCCTTCGCGCCTGGTAGCGGCTTCACGTTCGCCGCGATGGCCATGTAGCCGAGCAGCGCGATCAACCCGAGCAGCAGGCTGTACGCGGGCAGCGCGGACATGTTCCGCTTGATCACGTCGCGGTTCCGGCTGGCCAGCACACCGGTGATGCTGTGCGGGTAGAGGAACAGCGCCAGCGCCGAGCCGAACGCCAGCGTCACGTACTGGATCTGGTTGTTCTGGTTGAGCAGGATGCCGTCGCCGGGCGCGGGTGACGCCTGGAACTTCGCATCGGCCGCGTCGAAGATGGCGCCCCAGCCGCCGAGCTTGTACGGCAGCCAGATCACCGCGACCAGGATCACGATGTAGATCAGCGAGTCCTTGACGAACGCGATCAGTGCCGGGGCGCGCAGCCCTGACTGATAGGTGTACGCGGCCAGGATCGCGAACGCGATGATGATCGGCAGGTGCCGGGCCAGCGCGCTGTCCCCGGTGACGCCCATCGTCTTGAGCACCGCCTCGATGCCGACCAGCTGCAGCGCGATGTACGGCATGGTGGCGACGATGCCGGTGATCGCGACCAGCAGCGCCAGGATCGGCGAGCCGAACCGGTTGCGGACGAAGTCGGCGGGAGTGACGAAGCCGTGCCGGTGCGAGACCGACCAGAGCCGGCACAGCACCAGGAACACCAGCGGGTAGATGACGATCGTGTACGGCACCGCGAAGAAGCCCGCCGCACCGGCCCCGAAGATCAGCGCCGGGACCGCCACGAACGTGTACGCGGTGTAGAGGTCACCGCCGACCAGGAACCAGGTGATCCAGCCGCCGAAGCTGCGCCCGCCCAGTCCCCACTCGTCCAGGTGGGCCATGTCCCTCGGTCTGCGCCACCGGGCCGCCACGAAACCCATGCCGCTGACCAGCAGGAACAGCAGCGTGAAGACGATGATCTCGGTGAGATGGTCCCGCCACATCAGTGGTCACCCCGCTTCTTGGTCATCTGGTAGACCAGCGTGGTCGTGCCGACGCCGAGCAGGATCCAGGCCAGTTGCAGCCAGTAGAAGCGCGGGAAGCCGAACAGCCGGGGCGAGTCGGCGTTGAACAGTGCCGGGATCAGCGGCACCACGATCGGGATGAAGAGCAACCAGTTCCAGGGACTCTTGTCCTTCGCCCTGGATCGCGCCGTGTCGAGCGCCTCCGGTTCCGGTGCGGACATGTGACACCCCTCCGGGCATTCGTAGCGGGCCATGTGACGGCCGGAGGCTACGACCCTGTGACGGGGGTCACGTCCAATCGGGTGATGTCGATGCGCCGAACGGCCGCCGGCATGCGCCGAACGGCCGTCAGAGGTCCGTGAGGTGGGAGGTGTCGTTGACCGAGCGGACCGCGACGCCGCCGTCCGGGTACAGGTCCAGCACCGAGATGCCCGCCGTGTCCAGGTAGAGCCGGTGCAGGAACGCGTCGCCGGCGGCGAGCGCGTCGCGCAGCACCAGCTTGATCGGCGAGACGTGGGAGACCACCACGACCGTCTCCCCCGGGTACGCCGACCGCAGCCGGTCGACCGCCCGCCCGGTCCGTTCGGCCACTGTCACGAACGACTCGCCCTTCGGCGGCGCGACCCTCGTGGAGGCGAGCCAGGCGTCCAGCTCGGCCGCCCAGCCCTCACGTACCTCGGCGAAAGTGTGCCCCTCCCAGACGCCGAAGTCGCACTCGATCAGGTCGTCGTCGGTGCGTACCGGCGGGTTGCCGACCTGCGCGGCGACCGCCTCGGCGGTGGCCGTACACCTCGACAGCGGGGAACTGACCACTGCCGCGACGGACGGCGCCAGCGCGGCCACCCGCTCGGCGGTGGCCCGGGCCTGGGCCCGGCCGCGCTCGGTGAGCGGCACGTCGCCCCGGCCGGAGTAGCGCTTCTGCACGGTGCGTTCGGTCTCGCCGTGCCGGACCAGGATCAGCCGGGTGGCCTCCTCGGTCGGGCGCGGCTCCCAGGAGGCGGGCGTGGTGGCCGGGTCGGTGCCGGTGGCCCGCACGACCGCCGCCTCCCGCGCCGCAGCCTTCACGGGGGCGGCCGCCGGCGCGGCGCCGGACGCGGCGGCGTCCATCGCCGCGTTGGCCAGGGCGTCGGCGTGGCGGTTGCGCTCCCGCGGCACCCAGGTGAACCGTACGGCGGCGAAGCGGCTGACCAGCCCGGCCGCCTGGGCGGCGAGCGGACGCAGCCCGGGGTGCTTGATCTGCCAGCGGCCGCACATCTGCTCGACCACCAGCTTGGAGTCCATCCGCGCCTCGACCTCGGCCGCGCCCAGCTCGGCGGCGGCCTCCAGCCCGGCGATCAGGCCCCGGTACTCGGCCACGTTGTTCGTAGCAGTACCGATCGACTCGGACCGCTCGGCCAGTACCTCGCCGGTCTCCGGGTCCCGGACCACAGCGCCGTAACCGGCCGGGCCGGGGTTGCCCCGGGAGCCGCCGTCGGCCTCGATCACCACCGCGCGCACCGCCACGACGACTACAGGCCCGACTCGTTGGTCCGGACCATGATCCGCCGGCACTCCTCGCAGCGGACCACGTCGTCCGGGTCGGCCTTGCGGATGCGGGCCAGGTCGGCGCCGGACATCTCCAGCCGGCAACCGCCGCAGCGGCCACCGGTGAGCAGTGCCGCGCCCATGCCGGTGTCCTCGCGGATCCTGTCGTACAGGCCGATCAGGTCCGCCGGAAGGTCACCGGCGAGCGGCTGGCGGGAGGTGCGCTTGAACTCCTCCTCCTTGGCGATCTCCGCCAGGGTGTCGTCGCGGCGCTGCTCGGTCGCGGCGCGGCGCTCGCGGGCCTCGGCGAGCCGGCTCTCGATGCCGTCGAGCACGCCCTGCGCGGTCTCCCGCTGCTCCATCAGCTCCAGCTCGGCGTCCTCCAGGTCGCTCTGGCGGCGGTTCAGCGAGACCAGCTCGTGCTGGATCGCCTCCAGCTCGCGGGCCGGGCCGCTGCCCGAGGCCAGCCGGGCCTCGTCCTTGCTCTTGCGCGCCCGCACCTGGTCGACGTCCTTCTCGATCCGGGCGATGTCCCGGTCCAGGTCGTCGACTGCCACCTGGGCGCGGACCCGCTCGTCCTCCAGCGCGGACAGCTCACGCGCCAGGGCCTCCAGCTCGGCACGCTCCGGCAGGGTGCGGCGGCGGTGCGCAAGCTGGGCCAGCGCGGTGTCGATCGCCTGGAGGTCGAGCAGGCGGCGCTGCACCTTCGGGTCAGCCTTCACGTCGGGGCTCCTTGTCGTCCGGCCGGGGCGCGGCGGCGTGCACGGTCCACGGGTCGGTGTCCAGGTCGGACACCACGGTCTCGACGTCCAGCTCGGCGGCCAGGTAGGCGGCCAGGTCGTCCAGCCAGGGTCGCTCCGTCGCCCAGTGGGCGGCGTCCAGCAGCGCCGGGCCACCGGCGGCGAGGTGTTCCCCGGCCGGGTGGTGGCGCAGGTCCGCGGTGAGGAACGCGTCCACCCCGGCCGCGGTCGCCTCGGCGAGGAAGCCGTCCCCCGAGCCGCCGCTGACGGCGAGGGTACGAACCATACGCCCGGGATCCCCGGCGGCGCGAACTCCCCAGGCGGTGACCGGGAGCACGGCGGCGGCCAGCCGGGTCAGCTCGGCGAGCGTCATCGGGGTGGGCAGCTCGCCGATGCGGCCGATGCCCCGGCCGGGCCCGGCGGCGGGCGAGCCGGGGCGGGGCGGGTGCAGCGGGCGCAGCCCGGTCAGCCCGAACCGGGCGGCGAGCGCGTCGGACACGCCCGGGTCGGCCACGTCGGCGTTGGTGTGCGCCACGTGCAGGGCGACGTCCGCCTTGATCAGGCGGTGCACGATCCGGCCCTTGTACGTGGTGGCGGCCACCGAGGAGACGCCGCGCAGCAGTAGCGGGTGGTGCGCGACGATCATGTCCGCGCCGACGTCGAGCGCCTCGTCCACGGTCTCCGGGACCACGTCCACCACACAGGCGACCCGGCGTACCGGGTGGTCGGGCTCGCCCAGCACCAGGCCGACCCGGTCCCACTCCTCGGCCCAGGCGGGCGGATAACGGCGGTCCAGGGCGGCCACCACGTCGGCGACGGTAGTACTCACGGGCGGCCAGCTTACCGGCGTCCGGGCCGGTACACGCCGACCGCCGCCGGGCGCGGCCCCCGGCGTCCGCCGAGGGCCGTGCCCATCGCGCCTCTCAGCCGACCGGAGCGACCGGCCGGTCCGCGCCGCGCAGGGCGGACAGACCGGCGTCCCAGGGGAAGGCGTCCGCGCGCCGGTCCCCCGTGCCGGGCGGATGCAGGCGTACGACGTGGTCGCCGAACACCACCCGGACGCCCCACTGCCCGAGCCGGTCGAGGCTGGCCCGGAACGCCGGGTGCCCGGCCATCGCCTCGTTCGTGTACGGCACGGCAGCGATCGGCACCCCCATCCCCTGCGCCTCGACCAGCAGGCCCAGCGCCAGGGTGTCGGTGATGCCGACCGCCCACTTGTTGATCGTGTTGACGGTGGCCGGGCACACCAGCATGGCGTCGGCCGGGGGCAGCACGTCCGGGTCACCCGGGTTCTTGTAGTGCGTACGCACCGGGTGGCCGGTCTGCCGGGCCAGGGCCGCCCGGTCGACGAACTTCGCGCCGTCCGGCGTGGTGACCACGCAGACCGTCCAGTCCTCCCGCTGGGCGAGGTCGACCAGCCGGCCGACGTGACGGGCCAGCGGCGAACCGCAGGCGATGACATAGAGCACCCGCTGGTGCCCGTTCGCGGTCTCCGGACCGCTCATACTCCGACTCCCATGTGCTCAGCCAACTCCGCGATCGGCGGAGGCGGCGCACCACGTGTGCGACGGAGAATCTCGGACATCAATTCGTGGGCTATCGGCCGGCACCGGATCTCCGACGGCGCGAGCCGGTCACCGCGCAGCAGCATGTCCCCGGCGCTGGCCACGTCACCGATCTGGGAGTAGCCCCGGGCCAGGTCGAGCAGGTGGTGCGCGCGCCGCTCCGGCAGCAGCGCGTTGAACGCGGGCTCGGCCAGCCGCATGTGGGTCTCCACCGCCCGGCCACCGTCGCCCAGCTCGACCGCCGCCGCCGCGCGGTGCAGCTCCAGGTTGGTCGGGCCGAAGGAGGTCCAGTAGTGGTTGTGGTCGCCGCCGAGCAGCTTGGCTGCCTCGTCGGCGCCGGCGAGCAGGTCGTCCACAGTCGCCGAGTCGCCGATCCGGGCGGCCGCCATCGCGCCCTGGAGCAGCAGCATCCCGTACACCGAGAGCCGTTCCGGGCGGACGTCGTTGTCGCCGCCGGGCGCGAGCCGGCCCGCGATGCGGACGTTGAGCTCCAGCGCCGGGCGGGGGCGGCCCATCGCGACGAGCGCGTTGCAGACGCGCGTGGTGGCGATGCCGGCCAGCAGCGGGTCGTCGGCGCGCTGGGCCACCGCCATCGACCGGTCGGCGGCGAGCCAGGCGAGGTCGCACTCGCCGAGCTTGCGCAGCACCGACGAGGCGATCTGGTAGACCTGCCCGAGCAGGTGGGCGGCCTCGCGTACCTGGTCGCCGGCGGCGTAGCCGGCGTCCGCCGCCTGGGCGTCGCGCAGCAGCTTCGGCAGCGCGCGGGTGAGCATGCCGTAGCGGCCGTACTGGTAGGTGAGCCAGGCGTGGTTCACGGCCTTGCGCATGTCGGCCAGCGGCGGGGGGTAGGGCGCCGCGTCGAAGTAGGCGCTCATCGAGTCGTACCGCTCCAGGGCGGTGCGGATCTCCTCCACCTCGACCTGGTCGATGCAGTTGAGCGCGTCGGTACGCCGTTCCGGGTCCTTGCCGTGCAGCAACTGCACGTCGATCTGGAGGATGTCGGCGATCTCGTAGAGCACGGAGAACTTGTCCAGCCGGCGGACGCCGCGCTCCACCTTGTCCACCCAGCTCTTGGACTTGCCGAGCCGGTCGGCGAAGACCTGCTGGGACATCTTGCGGCGGCTCCGCCAGTACGCCACCCGCCGGCCTATGGGCAGTTCGTCCATTCCCGCTCCCTCCCCCTCACGGCGCCGGCCGGTCCCCCCACGTCCCCCAGGCTCGCGCCGATCGCACAGGTTGTGCGTCCACCGTCCAGCCAGTTCTCGTAGTTTTCGTGCAAGTTGCACCGACCGTTAGTCACCTCAACGAGCGTGGGTTACGGCAGTGACGGCTTTCAACGTGTGGCTTGTGGACGGTTCGGCTTGTGAGCGGTCGGGGCTTGTGGACGGTTCGGCGGGACCAGAGGGGACGGCAGACATGTGGAGGAACGTCCGACCGCGCGTCGCTCACCTCTCGCCGCTGGAACGGGTCCGGCTGCGCCGGATCGCGGTGCGGTACGCGCTGCACGGCTGGCCGGTCACCCCCGGCGCCTGCCTGGCGAACAGCCGCTTCGTCTGCGGCCGGGCCGGCTGCCCCACGGTGGGCTGCCACCCGGCCCTGGAGGACTGGGAGCACGCCGCCAGCGCCGACCCGGCCCGGGTGGCCACCTGGTGGCGCAGCCGCCCGCACGGCATCCTGCTGCCCACCGGCCGCGCCTTCGACGTCCTGGAGGTCGCCGCCCACCTGGGCCGGCAGGTCCTGGACGCGGTCGCCACCCATCCCGCCGGATTCGGCGTACGCGGGCCCGCGCTGGTCACCCCGACCGGCCGCTGGATGTTCCTGGTACGCCCCGGCGACCCGCTGCGGCCCGAACTGGAGCACTGCTTCCACGTGGTCCGCCACGGACCCGGCTCGTGGATTCCGGCCCCGCCGACCCGGCTGCCCGAGGGGACGGTGCGCTGGGCGGTCGCCCCGGAGCAGGCCCGCTGGCAGCTACCCGACTCGTACCTGGTGCAGAACGCGCTGATCGCCGCGTTACGGGCGGCCGGGGTGACGCTCGGCGCGGACCTGTTCCCCGGCCATCTCCCGCTGCCCCGCCGGGGCCGCTGACGTTTCTCCTGGTCATGGTCGGTCCGGCGCCCCGGACGGGTGGCCGACAGCGACCTCACCGGCACCGGACTCGTTGAACCTGGCGAGGGCGCGTCTGCGCCAGAGCGGGGGTTTGACCATGTCCAGGGACGACGCTGCCCGCCACACCGGCGGTACCGAGCCGGCGCGGCCCCGCCGCCGCCTGCACCCGTGGGCCTTCACCCGACCGCTGGGCGTCCGCCCCGGCCGCCCTCGCCCGACGGGCTCCCGCCCCGCCATCCTCCACCGCCCCCTCCGCTGACCCCGCCTCTCCTCTCCCTCCCAGCCCGCGCCTCGCCCGACGCCCCGTTGATCATGAAGTTGGCGGTGCGACACGCCGGGCGGCGGTGCCGCTAACTTCATGAGCAACGGGGCAAGGGGGAGGGGGACGTAGGTCAGGAGAGCGGGAGGGTGCGGGAGTGGTGTTGGTGAGCGTCGTCCGTAACCACGGCGTGCTGCCAGGGGGACGGTAGGCGGTCCAGCCAGGCCAGGCCCGGTTCGCCCATCGCCACCGCGGCTGTCGCGTACGCGTCGGCCACGCCCAGGTCCGGGCCCACCACAGTCACCGAGCGCAAGCCCGTCGCCGGTACGCCCCGGCGCGGGTCGACGACGTGGTGGCCGCGCTCGTACACGCCCGAGGTGGCGACCGCCAGGTCGGTGCCGGTCAGCGCCAGACAGATCGCCGCCGCGTCCCAGGGATGCCGCACCCCGATCCGCCACGGCTGCCGTGTCGCGTCGCGGCCGCGTACGCGCACGTCGCCGCCCGCGTTCACGCAGTGGTTCGGCGCGCCCGCGGCGACCAGCCGGTCCGAGGCGACCTGCGCCGCCCAGCCCTTCACGTAGCCGGACGGGTCGAGGCGCCCGGTCGCGTACGCGTCGAAGAACCCGTCGGTGGCGGTCCACAGGTCGGCGCAGGCGGCCAGCACGGCCCGCAGGTCGGCGGAGGCGTCGGCGACCCGCAGCTCGCCCCGGTCGATCCGGCACAACTCGCTGTCGTCCCGGTACGTGCTGAACCGCGCGTCCACCTCGCGCAGCCAGCCGAACGTGTCCCCGGCCAGCTCGTGCAGGGTGGACGCGGGCAGGTCGTCGGCCAGGTCGAGGCTGATCGCCGTGCCCATGATGTGTTCCACCCGGCGCAGGCCGGGACGAACGGCGGAGGCCGGGACGGTCACGCCTTGTCCAGTGCGCCCTGCAACGACTGCTTGTACGCGGTGCTGGTGTAGGTGGCCCCGGACACGGTGCTCAGGTTGGCGCTCTGCCGGGCCACCACCTCGCCGGAGGTGCCGCTGTAGCGGGCCTGCACGTCGTCGCTGCGCTGCCCGGACTGCCCGCCCAGCGGCAGCCCGATCCCCGTGGCGTCGACGATGCGGCTGCCGCTGAGCGTGATCCGGACCTGGAGCGAGCCGTACTCGTAGGTGACCGACGGCCCGGTCACCGTGCGGGTGGTGACCTTCGGCGCGCTGGTGGTGGTCCGTGGCGCGGCGGGTGCGGTGGTGGTACGGGTGCCGCCCCGGCTGGCCGCGCTGCGGTCGGCGGTCGGCTTCGGGGTCGGCTTCGACGAGGCGCGCGGCGACGGGGTGACGTCGGCGGGCGCGGAGCCGGTGGGCGACGGCGGTTCGGGCGCGGCCGAGCCGCCGGGGGCGACCGGGGCGAGCGCGGCCGGTACGTCCGCTCCGGCCTGCCCGGCGCCCGGCGCGCCCTTGAGCACCACCAGTGCGGTGGTGCCGGCGGCCAGTCCGGTGATCGCGAGCAGCGCGCGACGCATGGGTAGTGCCTCTCTACAGCTCGAACGCGGTCAGGTGGATCTGGCGGCGGGGCACGCCCGCCGCCCGCAGCGCGGCGACCGCCTCGTCGACCAGGCCCCCGGGGCCGCACAGGTAGACGTCGCGGCGGGTCAGGTCGGGCACGAGCCGGCGCAGGCCCTCGGGGTTCATCACCTGGCGGGGGCCGGGGTCGTCACGGCGGCCGACGACGTACCAGACGGAGGTGTGCCGGGCCTGCGCGAGCCAGTCCAGCTCCTGGTGCAGCAGCACGTCGGCCGGGGTACGCGCCCGGTAGATCAGCGCCGCGCCGGGCGGCAGTTCCTCCAGCATCGCCCGCAACGGCGCGATGCCGCTGCCCCCGGCGATGAGCAGCGCCCGTTCCCGGGTGCGGTGCGCGGCGGTGAACGTGCCGGAGGGGCCCTGCGCCCAGACCCGGGTGCCGGGCGTGAGGTCGCGCAGTTCGGCGGTGTACCCGCCGACGACCTTGACGGTGATCCGCAGCCAGCGGTCGTTGGCGGCGGCGGAGACGGAGAACGGGTGCGACTGCCACCAGCAGCCGGGGTTCAGGAAGCGCCAGCGGAAGAACTGCCCGCCGAGCAGGTCGATCTGGTTGAGCCGCTGCCCGGTCAGGTAGACCGAGACGGTGTCCGGGCTCTCCGCCACGACGTCGGCGACGCGCAGGCGGTGCCGCAGGTTGAACATCAGCGGCGCGAGCATCCGGCCCCACACCAGCGCGGCCACGACCAGCAGGTACGCGGCGATCCAGCCGGTACGCACCGGGCCTGGTTCGTAGAGCTGTGCGCCGTTGCTGAACTGGTGCGCGTAGCCGAGCAGCAGCGTGAGGTAGCTGGCGGCGTGCAGCAGGTGCCACAGCTCGTACGGCAGGCGGCGCCGCACGGCGCGTACCGCGGTGAACGCGACAGTGACCAGGATCCCGGCGGCGAGGAACGCGGTGACCATGTCCTCGTAGTCGGTCAGCAGCGCGCCGACCTCGCCGAGCACCGTCTTGCGTTCCTGGCGGGCGTAGCCGACCACCAGCAGCGACATGTGCGCGAGCACCGCCACCAGCAGCGTCGCACCGAGGTCCCGGTGCACCCGGGAGATCCGCTCGCCGCCGAGCGCGCGTTCCAGCACGCCGAGCCGGCTCATCATCAGCACCTGCACCAGCAGCAGGTAGCCGGCGATCAGGCCGGTGATCCGGCCGCCCGCGGTGAGCAGGTCGGCGGTGTCGGCGAGCGATCCGGCCGGGGTGTCCAGCCACCACGGTCCGACCGCGGCGACCAGGCCCAGCCAGAAGAACGCGGCGAGCACACGCCGGCCGCCGGGTCCGCGACGCGGACGACCCGGGGGTACGGGGGCAGCCGGACGGCCGCCGTACGGGGCGGGATGCCCGGTACGGCGGCCGGCGGCGCGGATGTCCTGGTACGTCACGCGTAGATCTTGACCGGGGTGAACTTCTGCCGGGGGAAGACCTTGTCCACCTGGGCGGTGGTCAGGCCGAAGCGGCCCTGCGCGACCGATCCGTAGACGTTGAACATGTTGTTGTATTCCGGCACGTCGCCGCTGTCCAGCTTGTCCAGCCCGTTCCAGGTGCCGAGCAGCGAGTTCGCGAGCTTGCGGCCGGACAGCACGGTGACCACGCCGCCGTGCCCGTGGTCGGTGCCGCCGCCGTTGGAGCCGACCCGGCGGCCGAACTCGCTGGACACCATGATGGTCACGTCCGCCGCCTGGTCGCCCAGGTCGGTGAAGAACGCGGCCATCGCGTTCGCCAGTTCGTTGAGTCGCCGCCAGAGCTGGCCACCCTCGCGGGTGCCCTGGTTCTCGTGGGTGTCGTAGCCGCCCATGCCGACCGTGGCCACCCGCACGTTCGCGCCGCCCTTGATGAGCTGGGCGAGCTGCTTGAACGCGTTCCCGACGCCCTGGTACTGGACGCCCTCGGCGGCGGCGTACGGCTTGGCGGCGAGCTTCTGCGCGGTGGCGAGCGCGCCCATGCCCTCCTGCACCGCCTCCTCGACCGGGTGGTTGATGCCGGTGAACAGGCCACGGATGGCCTTCTCGGTGGCCGCGCGGTACTTGTCGGCGCCGTTGAGCCGCAGGTCGCCGACGCTGTTGAGGGAGATCGCGCCGTTCACGCCGACCAGCGAGCGGGGCAGCGTGCTGCCGATGCCGACGCTGCGGAACGCGGTGCCCTTGCCCAGCGAGTCGACGAGGCTGTCCAGCCAGCCCCGGCCGCCGGTCTCGCCGGGCAGGCCGCCCAGGTTGCACGCGTCGGCGGCCTGGAAGTGGCTGCGCGACAGGCGCGGGTCGGACACGGCCGGCACGAAGCCGAGCTGCCCGGCCTTGAGCCACTTCTCCAGCGGCGCGAACGCGCTGGTGAGCTTGAAGCCGCGGGCCAGCGCCAGCGAGTCGTTGCCGAGCAGCAGGTCGGGGCGCGCCTTGGCGAGCACCGGGTCATCGGCGGGAGCGACCAGGCTCAGCCCGTCCAGCCCGCCGTAGAGGAAGACGTGGATCAGCGTGCCGGTCTTGGTCGCGGCGAACGACGCCGACGTGGTGACGAACTGCGCGGTCGCGAGCGCGGTCGCGGTCGCGGCGGCGCCGGCGACGAAGGTACGCCGGGTGACGCCCCGGCCGTCCTGCTGCGCCTCCTCGATCTCCTCCAGCCGGCGGTACCGGTCGGTCTCGGCCGCGTTCTCGGCCGCGACGATGTCCGCCTCCGCGCGCAGCAGCGCCTCGGCCGGGTTGTCGGCCAGCCGCCGCAGGTCGGGGCATTCGGGGTGCAGGGGGTACGGGTTCACGGTCATCTCCATCGAATGCCTCACCGGAGGTGGTGCTGGGGGGACGCGAGGATCGTCCGCGCGACAGCGGCGATGGCCCCGTTGAAGGTGGCGTCGACCTTGGCGCTCTCGGCCACGCCGGCGACGGCGAGCACGAGCTTCCTCTCCTTGGCGCTCAGCTTCTGGTGCACCAGCCGCTGGGCCAGCGCGTCCACGTACGCCCCGGCGGTGGCCGGCGGCTTCGCCACCAGCTTCTCCGGCTTCACGAAGGTGAACTGCTTGCGGTAGCCGGCGATCAGGTCACCGGCCTCGTTCCAGCCGTCGATCATGGTGCCGGCCGAGGTCCAGGCCAGGTACACGTCGGCGTAGCCGTCCGGGGTGGGCTTGCCCATCGGGTACTGGCCGAGTTCGCGCATCTTGTCCTGGATCTGCCGCAGGCCCTGCGCGAACGGGGTGCGCCGGTTGTCGCCGGAGTAGTCGGGGGCCGCGTCCGGCGAGACGCCGAGCGCCCGGTACGTGGCGACCAGGTACTCCATCGGGCGGCGTACCTTCTGCCCGACCGCGGCCCAGAACTCCGAGGAGCTGAACAGCGTCGCCAGCACCGGCCGGATCTGCCCCTTGTTCGTGGTGTACGCCTTCGCGAGCCGGTCCACCACGGACTTCGGCGGGGTGTCGGAGACGAAGCGGGTGGCGAGGTTCTGCGCCACGTACCGCGCGGTCGACGGGTGCATCGCGATGTAGCGGATGTACGAGTCGATGACCTTGTCGGCGGCCACCGGGTCGTCGGAGTTGTTGGCGTGGCTGAACCCGAGGATCTTCACCTTGCCGAGGTAGTGCCGCTCGGCGAAGAACTTGTACTTGCCGTCGGCGACACCGCGTCCGGTCTGGAGCAGTGCGGCCTGGCGGACGTCCTTCTCGGTGTAGCCGCCGTCGACGCCGACCGAGTACAGCTCCAGGTTCTCCCGGGCCAGGTTCTCGTTGACCGCGTCCTTACGCGAGTCGACCTGGTTCAGGTAGAGCAGCAGCGCCGGGTGCTTGTTCGCGGCGACGAGCATCTCCGGGTAGCTGCCCAGCGCGTGCTTGCGGATGACGTCCCGGTCGAACGCGTTGCGGTAGTTCTCCCCGCCGTCGAAGTCGGCGGCGACGTGCAGGAAGTCGTTCCAGAAGTCGACCATCACCTCGAACAGCTGGCGGTCGGACCAGATCTGCCGGGCGATGGTGGCGTCCACCGTCTCCCGGGCCGGGTCGACGCCCTTCTCGTTGAGCTGCTCGCGCTGGTCACGCAGCTGCGTCGGGCTCAGCTTGAGCGACTGCAGCTCGGCCAGCTTCAGCTCGGCCTTCGTCGGGGCCTGCTTCTCCGGCTGGAGCTGCCCACGCAGCCAGTCGTCGATGCCGACCCGCTTGACCTCGGCCATCATCTTCTGCGTCGGACCGAAGGTGGTCCGGCTCAACAGGTGCCGGATCGGGTCCTTGGCGAGCACCGTCTTCACAGTCACCTTGGTCGCCGCGGCGGCTTCGGCCGGGCTGCCGTAGAGCCGTCCGCCGGACGGCGCGTTGCGCTTGAGCGCCTCGCCGGCCCGGGAGCCCATGTAGCTCTCGTTCTGCTCGGTGTAGGTCCGTACCGTGCTGGGCTGCTGCCCGCTGGGCCGGGCGGCGTTGCCATCGGTGGTCACGGTGCCGGTGGCGTCGCCGGCCGGCGCGTCACTGAACAGGCCGCGCACCTGCGGGGACATGGCCAGGGCGGCGCCACCGGCGACCACCACGGCACCGCCGAGGGTGGCGAGCGCCCGGCGCCGGCCCCGCTTCGGGGCCTCGTCGCCGTCGTCGTCCAGGTCGGGCAGTCCACCGCCGGGCGGCGGGCCGTACCCGCCTGCGGGCTGGGCGTAGCCGCCGGACTGGGGGTAGCCGGCGGGGGCCGGCGCGGCGGGGGCGAACCCGTTCGGCCCGACCCACTGCGGGCCTGCGGCGGGGTGAGCGCCGGCGTGCGGCGCGGCGTGCGGGTCGCGGTACCCGTCCGGATGGGGGTGCTGGTATCCGTCCCAGCCGCGATCGTCCCGGGGGCGACGCGGTGGCACGTTCAGGTCGGCCATGTACCTATCCCGTTTTCTTCGAGCGCCGGCACGCCTGCCACCCGGGGGGTCGGGTGGCGCAGGGGCGGCGACGGTTGCCGGAGAAGTTGCCTACGGGAAAGTAGCCATGCCGTCCCGGCCGCTCAAGGCGCGCCGGACGCGCTCGTGAGCGCACTTAAGACAGTGCTCATACCTGCCGGGGAGGGCGCGTCCCGACCGCCGGGGCGCGGCGGCCTCCGGAGCAGGGCCGACCCGGGCGCACAGCGCCCGGATGCGAGGTTTCGCACCCCGCCGACGCCGCCGGACGCGTTCAGCGCCTCACCGAAACTTAAGGTACGGATAAGCCTGCGCTGAGAAGCTCGTTCCCCCTGTCCGGTACGGCGAAACAGCAGCAGCGGCGGCGCGTGACCGGCCTCCGATCCGGGTATGCCGCCGAACCGCTGAAGCCGTGAGGGGAAGGCACCGCCATGCTCAGCCAAGAGGATCAGCGCAGGTTCGAACAGATCACCCGCCAGCTGCGGGAGAGTGATCCACGTTTCTTCGCCCGGTTGGACAGCCGGATCAAGGGCCGCCGGGGCCGGTACATGATGCTGTTGACGATCGTGCTGTGGGCGTCGCTGCCGGCGATGACAGTGCTCGTCGGACGGCTCGCCGGGGCGATCTGCGCGGTGGTGCTCGTCGCCAACGCCGCAGTGATGTGGCGCTTCCGCCGCCGCCTCCTTTAGGCGTGAGGAAGGGCCCCTTGTCAACGCTCGCCTGCGGGTTCGCCGCGGCCGAACTCCCTGGGGGACGCGGCTTCGCCGCGGCTGAACTCCCGGTACGCCCGGCGCAGCCGCTCGGCCAGGCCCGGCCCGCCGATCCCGGCACCGGGTGAACCGAGCTGGCGCAGCAGCAACTCCGGGCCGGTGGCCAGCGTGGGCGGACGGTCCGGCAGCGCCACCGGCGACAGCCAGAACCGGGCCGGTTCGGCGTCCGCCTCGACCGGCGGCAACCCGGCCAGGGCTCGCGCCGCGCCGACCACCGGCACACCGGTCGTCCCGGCCGGCTCCGGCCCGGCACCCGGCACCGCCTCCGCGCCATCGACTGCGCCAGCACCGCCGGCTCCGCCAGGACCGCCGGCTCCGCCCAAGCTGCCGGTATCGGCGGCGCGCAGCGTACGCAGCCGGTCCAGCAGCTCGGTGCGGGATCGGCCGCGCCAGTGCAGCAGGTGGAACGGGTCCGCGTCGAACGCCTCGGCGAGCAGGTAGAACGTGGCCGCCAGGTGTTTGCACGGCACCGCGAAATCCGGGCAGCCGCAGCGCTGGTCCAGCTCGCCGATCTCGGCCGGGAACAGCGGCGCGCCCGCCTCGGCGAACAGCTCCTCCAGTTCGGCCGGCAGGTCACCGGCGAGCAGCCGGGCGCTGAAGAACGCCTGCCCGGCCAGTTCGGCCTCGATCCGCCGCCAGGTCTCCTCCGGGTACGCGGCCAGCCCGATCCGCACCGGGTAGGGCCGTGGCCGGGAGCCCTGCACCTCGGCGGTGACCTCGCCCGGCGACACGTCCAGCCGCAGCACCTGGCCCCGGCGCGCGTACGCCCGTCCGCGGGTGAGCCGGGAGCCGAGCGCGAACGACTCCAGCACCTCCACGAAGCGCCGGGACCACCAGGACTGACCGATCGCGCCCCTGGTGCTGCGGGCCCGCAGGCCGCCCTCGACGCGTACCGGCGGCCCGTAGTCCTCGAACCGGTTGAACGGGCTCACTCGACCACCGCCCCGGACTCCAGCCGGAACAGGTCACGCAGCGTGTCGGTGGACAGCTCGGTGACCCACTGCTCGCCGCTGCCCACCACCGACCGGGCCAGGCTGCGCTTGTCGGCGATCATCGCGGCCACCTTCTCCTCGACGGTGCCGGCGCAGACGAACTTGCGTACCTGCACGCGGCGGCGCTGTCCGATGCGGAACGCCCGGTCGGTGGCCTGGTCCTCGACGGCCGGATTCCACCACCGGTCCACGTGCACCACGTGGTTGGCGGCGGTCAGGGTGAGCCCGGTGCCGCCGGCCTTCAGTGACAGGACGAACAGCGGCGGACCCTGCGGCGTCTGGAACCGGGTCACCATCGCGTCCCGTTCGGCCTTGCCGACGCCGCCGTGCAACAGCAGGACCTCCCGTCCGGTACGCGCCGACAGGTGCCCGCGCAGCATGCCGCCGAACTCGGCGTACTGGGTGAACAGCAGCGCCTTCTCCTCCGCCGCGAGCACCTCGTCGACGATCTCGTCGAGGCGTTCCAGCTTGCCGGACCGGCCGTCCAGCGCGGATCCGTCGTGCAGCAGCTGGGCGGGGTGGTTGCAGACCTGCTTGAGCCGGGTCATGGTGGCCAGCACCAGTCCGCGCCGCTCGATCCCGTCGCTGGACTCGATCTTCGCCATCATGTCGTCGACCACGGCGCGGTAGAGGGCGGCCTGCTCGGCGGTGAGGTTGCAGACCACCTCCATCTCCAGCTTCTCCGGCAGGTCGGTGATGATCGTCGGGTCGGTCTTGAGGCGGCGCAGCACGAACGGGCCGGTGATCCGGCGCAGCCGCTCGGCCACCTCGGCGTCGCCGTGCCGCTCGATCGGTTCGGCGAAGCGCTTGCGGAACGTCGCGGCCGGGCCGAGCAGCCCCGGATTCGCGAACTGCATGATCGACCAGAGGTCGGCGAGCCGGTTCTCCACCGGCGTACCGGTGACCGCGACCCGGTGCCGCGCGGGCAGCGACCGGACCGCCTCGGCCTGGCGGGTTGCGGCGTTCTTGATCGCCTGCGCCTCGTCCACCACCACCCGGTGCCAGTCGACGCCGGCCAGCTCGAACGCGTCCCGGGCGGCCACCGAGTACGTGGTGAGCACCAGGTCCGCCTCGCCCACTGCGGTCGCGAAACTCTCGCCCCGGGCGCGCTCGGCGCCGTGATGTACGTGTACGCGCAGTCCGGGCGCGAACTTCGCCGCCTCGCGCTGCCAGTTGCCGACGAGCGACATCGGGCAGACCAGCAGCGTGGGCCCGGCGTCCGGCGGGTCCCCGGCGAGCAGGGCGAGCAGCTGCACGGTCTTGCCGAGGCCCATGTCGTCGGCGAGGATGCCGCCGAGCCCGAGCGACTGGAGGAACGCCAGCCAGGCGAGCCCGCGCCGCTGGTACGGCCGCAGCGTCCCGGTGAACCCCGGCGGCGGGTCGGCCGGGGTGAGCCGCCGTTCCGCCTCACCGGCGAGCAGTTCGCCGAGCGCGCCGTCGGCGACCACGTCCAGCACCGGCAGCTCACCGGCACTGTCGTCACCGGACAGTCCCATCCGGAGCAGGTCGGCCACCGTCAGCTCGCCGGAGGACCGCAACAGCTTCAGCCCGGCCTCCAGCCGCTGCGGGTCCAGCTCGACCCACCGGCCGCGCAGCCGGACCAGCGGCGACTTCAGGTCGGCCAGCGACGCCAGCTCCTCGGCGGTCAGCGGCTCGTCGCCGAGTGCCAGCTCCCAGCGGTAGTCGACGAGCGCGTCCAGCCCCAGCTTCCCGGTGTTGGTGGCGACAGCACCCGGCGCGGTACGGCTGCGCGCCCGCAGCCGCGCCCCCAGCCGCGACGAGGAACGCCGCCACCACGACGGCAGCAGCACCCCGAACCCGGCCGCGTGCAGCACCGGCGCGCCCTCGCGCAGGAACCGGTGTGCGCCCTCGGCGTCCAGTTCCATGCCCTCGGGCGCGGCGGTACGCAGCGCGGCGTCCACCTCGGGCCACAGCCGGCTGGCCCGGCCCAGCTCGGCGAGAAGCGTCTCCTGCGGCTCCACGCCCCGGGCGGCGAGCGCCGGTGCGGGCCGCTGCCAGATGTGCGCGGCGTCGACCACGAGTCCCGGCTCGTCGGCCGGGTGCAGGCCGAACTCGACCCGCCAGACGGCGTCCTCGACCAGTTCGGCGACCGGGTCGACGGCCGGCTCGACGAGGCGGAACGTGGCCCGTACCGCGCCGCCCGCGGCGTCGCGCTGCCAGGCGTCCAGTTCGTCGCGCAGCGTCGCCAGCGCGTCCGGCTCGGCCGGGAAGGCGCGTTCCGGGCCGGTGAGCGCGGCCAGCCAGCGCGGCACCGCGCCGACCGGGCGCATCCCCCGGTGCAGCCGGGCGTCGGTCAGCGCCACCCGGGCGGCGGCGTCGACGAGCTCGTCCAGCGCCTCCGCGACCAGCTCACCGGCCCCGACGTCGTCGGCCCGCCCGGCCCACACGTCCTCCGCCGGACCGCTCGGCCCGCTTCGCGGGGCACTTCCTTCCGGCGAGCGCCCGGCGCCGCCGCCCGTCCGGACATCAGCCGACCCCGAGACGACCGCCGCGCCGCCGATGGCAGCCCGCGCGGCCGAGACCTCGGGTCGCCACTCGCGAGCGGCGCAGGCCGCCGGTGGCAACGCCGTCGCCAGGTCGCGCGCCCAGGCCGCGTCGGTGCCGGTGAGCAGTGGCCGCCAGAGCGCCCACGCCGTCGCCACGTCGGCCGCCCCGACGGCCCGCAACGGCCGCCCGGACCCCGCCGCACCCGAGCCGACCGCGCCCGAGGCCGCCGGTGAGCGTCGCGCCGAGGTCCGCCCGCCGGTCGCGGCCGACCCGCCAGCGCCACCACCGGGGTACGCCTCGAGCACGACCGGCAGCAGCCGGCCGCGTACGACCAGGTCGGCGGCGAAGTCGGCCAGCTCGCACAGGTGACGCAGGCTCGCCCCGACCGGGCCCGGCATCGGGGTGCGCAGCAGCGCGTACGCGTCGTCCGGGGCGTACCCCAGGGCGGGAGCCCGCCATCCGGCGCGGGTGACCGGGCCGCGGACCGGTTCCCCGACGGTGGCCCGGACCAGTTCCGGCGAGTCCAGCGGCGAGCCGGCCCGGGTCGGCAGGTCCAGCCGGACGGAGATCGGCTCGCCGGGCGGGCCGTCGAGCGCGGCGGCGAGCGCGGCGTGGTCGGCGGCGAACGGGTGCGGGCGTTCGCGCGGGACGCGGCCGGGACGGCGGGGCGCGCGGGCCGGGAGCGTGCTGTCCTCGGCCCACAGGGCGAGCCCGGCGCCGGGCAACCACAACCCGTGGACGACCAGCACTGCTCCCCCTCGACGGCGCCGGGTCCCGGAGACGACGCCCGGGGGCCAGGATAGGCGGCGGGTCGCGGTTATCGTCGGCGACATGGTCGACCTTCTCGTGATCGGCGGGCTCGGCGTGGACGTCCGCGTCCAGGTGCCCGCCCTGCCGCCACCCGTCGCCGACTCGCTGCTGGTGCCGCCGATCGACCTGCGGATCGGCAACACCGGCTCCGGGGTCGCGCTGGCCGCGCACGCGCTCGGCCTGCGGGTGGCGCTCGTCGACGTGCTGGGCGCCGATGCGGCCGGGGACGTGGTGCGGGCGGCGCTGGCGCGTACCTCGATCCGGACCACGCTCGCGGACGCGCCGGCCGGTACCCGCCGCTCGGTGAACCTGGTCGACCCGGCGGGGCGGCGGATGTCGCTGCACGATCCGCGTCCGTGGTCGGGGCCGGCGCCGTTCGGCGAGGCGGAGCTGGCCGCTCTCGTCGCCGAGACGACCCACGTCCACCTGTCGATCATGGACTGGGCCCGGGACTCGCTGGGGGTGCTGCGCGCCGCCACGTCGGTCTCCACCGACCTGCACGACTGGGACGGCGAGAACGACTACCACCGCCCGTTCGCCCGGATCGCCGACCTGGTCTTCGTGAGCGACACGCGGCTCGGCGAGCGGGCCGTGAAGGAGGCCGCCGAGCTGGCGCCGCGCACGGTGCTGGTCACCGGCGGGGCGGCGGGCGCGACGCTGCACACGCCCGGCGTGCCGCCGACGCACGTGCCCGCCGCCACCCCACTGGGGCCGGTGGTGGACACCAACGGCGCCGGGGACGCGTTCGCGGCCGGGGTGATCGCCGCCCGGCTGCGCGGCGCGGGCGTCCTCGACGCGGCCCGGTACGCCGCCCGGGTGGCCGCCACCGCCTGCACCCACGACGGGATGGAGTATCCGGATGGGCTGCTGCCCCGCGAGTGACCGGTCAGATCGCGCCGGTCTCGCCGTCGGTCAGCTCGCGCAGGATGTCGGCGTGCCCGGCGTGCCGGGCGGTCTCCTCGATCAGGTGCACCAGCACCCAGCGCAGCGACACCTCGCCGAGCTGCGGGTGCGGCACCACGTGGTCGAGGTCGAACCGGGCGGCGACCCGGCGGGATTCGTCGCAGGCCGCCTCGTACGCGGCGACGAGCGACTCGACGGTGTCGCCGGCGCCCAGCGTGAAGCTGGCGTCGGCGTCGTCCTGCGAGGTGACGTAGACGTCGCCCGGCTCGGGGGCGAACAGGCAGCGGAACCAGTTCCCCTCCACCACCGTCAGGTGCTTGAGCAGCCCGGCCAGGGTGGTCAGCGAGGGCACCAGGCGCCGGGCGGCGTCGGCGTCGGTCAGGCCGCGCGTCTTGCGCAGCACTGTGGCCCGGTGGAAGTCGAGGAACGCGTCGAGGATCGCCCGTTCGCCGCCCGTGCGGGCGAGGACCGGACCGAGTGTCGGATCGATCGTCGGGTGCGCCATCCCCGGACCCTAGTACGCGGTGTGCCCGCCCCGCTGCCCCGCGTGATCCCCCTGCGCGGGCGGGCCGGCCGGGGCAGGATGGGCGCATGGCTTCCACGGTGCAGATCCCCCTGGTGGGCGGTACGGCCGACGGCGAGACCGTCACCGTCGAGCTGGACGTCAACGGCCGCCCGCCGCTGACCCACCACCACCTCGGGTCGAAGGGGCTCGCGGAGGCGCAGATCTACGAGCTGGAGTCGGGCGACCAGCCGGGCCGCGAGTGGGTCTACGCCTGGCGCGGCCCGGCGGTCTGACGGCCCGGCTCACAGCGCGTGCGTCAGCGTGCGGGCCCGGATGCTGTCCAGCACGCTGCGGGTCACCTGCGAGGTGCCGCGCGCCTGCTCGCACACCTCCGCGACCCGGCGCGCGGTCGCGTCGGCCCGGGCCTCCCGCTCGTCCCACAGCCGGTCCACCTCGGCCAGCAACGGGCCCTCCACCTCGCGCTCCACGCCGCGCAGCGCCGGCACACCGAGCCGCTGGGCCAGGTCGAAGACCTTTCCGGCGTACGGCAGCGGCAGGAACGGCGTGCCCATCATGGCCGCGAAGATCAGGAAGTGCAGGCGCATGCCGACCGCGAGGTCGAAGTGGCGCATCAGACCGAGGATCTGCGCCGGGCGGTAGTCGCCGTGCAGGATGCGTCCCCGGTCGGCGGCCGTCATGTGCGACAGCACGCCGTGGGAGTGCCGGATGTCGTCGCGTTCCATCGGCACGAACAGCACGTACGCGTCGATCCGGTGCACCAGGAAGTCACCGATCTGGGCGAGCAGGCGGTGGTAGCCGTCCACGTCGAGCCGTTCGGCGGCCCGGCCCGGCTCGCGCACGCTCAGCCCGACCAGCCGGGAGCCGGCCGGTACGCCCTCCTCACGCAGCCACTGCTGGGGGAACTCCTCCGCTTCGAGCAGGAACGCCGGGTCGGCGGTGACGGTGATCGGGTTGACCAGGCCGGCCTCCTCCAGCACCATCCGCGACTCCTGGTCGCGCACTGTCACCTCGACTGCTTGCGCCAGCGTCTCGCGGACCATGCCGCTGTCCAGCGTGTCGGTGAGCGGGCCGACCCCTACCGCGTACGTGATCAGCGGCAGTCCTCGCTCCTGGGCGACCCGGACCACCCGCAGATAGCGCCGGGCCTCCTTGTCGTAGAGGATCCCGCCGCCGCCGAGGATGAGCAGGTCGAGCTGGTTGAGCACCGGGGACGAGTCGACCCGGCTGACGCCCTCCCACGGCACCGCCTCGACCTCGGGGTGGGCCAGCGCGGTGTGGGCCGGGTTGCGGGAGAAGACGATGATCCGGGCATGCGGCTCGTGGCGGCGCAGATCGTCCAGCAGACCCGTGAGGATCGCCTCGTCGCCGAGGTTGCGACCGCCGTAGGAGCCGAGCACGCCGATGGTCAGTCCGGTGCGTTCCCTCATCCGTTGCTCCTTCCCAGGGGCGTCCGCGCCAGCGTTCCCGCTGGCCGCCCCGGGTTAACGCACGGCGAGGAGGCTCAACCGGTGGCGTTGCCGACCAGACGGGAGACGAGGTCCGTGACCACCTGATCGGTGTCGAACCCGGCGTCGATCGAGGTGGTGAGCAGGTCGAGCAGGAGCCCGTCGACCGCGTAGTGCAGCAACGCCACCTCGTACGCCCCGCCGGGTAGTCCGGCGGCGGTGTGGTGGGCGACGTCGTCGGCGTACCCCCGGCGCAGCACGCCGCCGAGCGCGGCCCGCAGCTCCGGGCGGCGCGCTGCCTCCAGCCGCAGCTCGAACAGCGCCCGGGTGAGGCCCGGTTCGCGGGTGGTGCGGGCGACGATGTCGCGCAGGTAGTCGGTCATCAGCGCGAGTGACGGCTCGCGGCGGCCGAGGCCGGCCAGCACTGCCGGGTCGGGGGCGATCCGGTCGAAGATGCGTTCGGCCAAGCCGGCGAGCAGCGCCGCGCGGGACGGGAAGTAGTTCGAGGTGGTGCCGGTGGGCACGCCCGCCTCGGCGTCGACCGCCCGGTGGGTCAGCCCCCGCGCGCCCGCGTCGGCGAGCACCCTCAGCCCGGCGTCGGCGAGCAGGGTACGGCGTTCCGGATTCCTGGCCACGCGAACACACTAGCAACAACCACGACAGGTGTTGTAGATTCATCGCCGAACCACGACAGCCGTCGTGGATCACCTCGGACATCGGAGCCGGTTTGCGCAAGCTCGTCTACTTCGTCGCCAGCACCCTCGACGGCTTCATCGCCGCGCCCGACGGGACGTTCGACTTCCTCCCGCTGACGCCCGACCTGGCGCCCCACCTGGTGGCCGAGTGGCCCCAGACGCTGCCCACGTTCGCCCACGCCCAGCTCGGCATCGACTCCCCGCCCGCCGGCCGCTTCGACACCGTGCTGATGGGCCGGGGCAGCTACGAGCCGGGCCTGAAGCTCGGCGCCACCAGCCCGTACGCCCACCTGGAGCAGTACGTGTTCAGCCGCTCCCTGCCCCCTGCCGACTACCCGGACGTGCACGTCGTCGACGGCGACCCGGCCGCCCTCGTCCGCGAGCTGAAGACCCGCGCCGGGCGCGACATCTGGCTCTGCGGCGGCGGCCGGCTCGCCGGTCAACTCCTCGACGAGATCGACGAGCTGGTGGTCAAGCTCAACCCGGTGGTCGTCGGCAGCGGGATCAAGCTCGTCGACAGCGGCTTCGACCCGCGCCGGCTCACGCTCACCTCGGCGCGACCGTTCGACGCCGGCGTGGTCGTCCTGCACTACACGCGCAACGATTAACCCGGTTGCCCCGGACGGCGGGCGGCACGCACCGTGGAGCGGTGACGAAGACCCGGCTGCACTGGCACCAACTGCCCGCACACGTCCGCGACGGCGTCGAGGCCGTCCTCGGCGACCGGGTGGTGGCGGCGCGGTCCCAGCCGGGCGGCTTCTCCCCCGGGACCGCCGACCGCGTCCGTACCGCAGGCGGTGGCCGGGCCTTCGTCAAGGCGGTCAGCCCGGCGCAGAACGACCGCAGCCCCGACCTGCACCGCGCCGAGGCCCGGATCGCCGACGCCCTGCCGCCGGACACGCCCGCGCCCCGGCTGCTCGGCAGCTACGACGACGGCGACTGGATCGCGCTCGTCTTCACCGACGTGGAGGGCCGGCACCCGGTCACGCCGTGGCGGGCCGACGAGCTGGCCGCCGTGCTGTCCACGCTGGAGGCGATGGCCGGCGCGCTCACCCCGGCACCGGCCGCCGCACCCACCCCCACCGCCGCCGAACGGCTCGCTCACGACTTCGGCGGCTGGCGGCGCCTCGCGGCCGACCCGCCGGCCGACCTCGACCCGTGGGCCCGGTCCCACCTGCCCGAACTGTGCGCCGCCGCCGAGCGAGGGCTGGCCGCGCTCGACGGCGACACGCTCTGCCACGTCGACGTGCGCGCCGACAACCTGCTGCTCGGCCCGGACGGATCGGTCACCGTTGTCGACTGGCCCTGGGCCTGTCGCGGGCCGGCCTGGCTGGACACGCTGCTCACCGTCGTCAACGTGCAGGTGTACGGCGGACACGACCCCGACGCGCTGCTGGCCGCCCAGGCATTGACCGCAGACGTCGACCCGGCCGACCTGACCGGAGTGCTCGCGGGGTTCACCGGCTTCTTCCTCGACGGCGCCCGCCAGCCACCCCCACCCGGCATCCCGACCGTGCGCGCGTTCCAGCGCCGACAGGGCGAAGCCCTGCTCCCCTGGCTGACCCACCGCCTGACCCCCTGACCGCCCGCCCCGCCCCGCCCCGCCCCGGCCCGCCCCGGCCCGGCCCGGCGATCTTGCAGTTTCGGCCCCCGGGATGCCGCTTTGGCGCGCCTTGTCAGGGCCGGAAGTGCAAGATCAACGCGATTCAGAGGTCTGGACGCGCGGCGGTGCACGGCGCGGCTCACCCGGGAGTGGGGACGCCCAGGGGGTCGGCGAAGAGGGGTGAGAAGCCCAGTTCGGCGGCACCGATCAAGGTCGCGTCGTAGCCGAGCGCGGACACGCGCAGCCGGGCCTTGTCGCGGGAGATGGGCAGCACGTTGGCCGCGATCCGGCTGCGGACGTGGCTGGCGCAGACCGGGAAGACCTCGGTGAGCGTGCCTCCGAAGATCACCACGCCGGGGTTGAACAGGTTGATCACGTTCGCCACGCCGATGCCCAGCCAGTCACCGATGTGCCGCAGCGCGTCCTGCGCGGCCGGTTCTCCGCGCACGGCGGCGGCGACCACGGCGCGTACCGCCTCGCGCCCCTTCTCCTGCGCGGGTCGGCCCGCGACGTCGAGCAGCGCCCGCTCACCGACCTCGGCCTCCAGGCACCCGCGCGAGCCGCAGCCGCAGGCCCGCCCCTGGTACGGGTTCACGAGCATGTGCCCGACCTCGGAGGCGTACCCGCCGTCGCCGTCGAGCAGTTCCCCGCCCACGATGATCCCGCCGCCCACACCGACGTCGCCGTGCAGGTAGACCAGGTTCTGCACGCCGACTCCGGCGCCGCGCTGATGCTCGGCCAGCGCCCCGAGGTGCGCCTCGTTGCCGACCAGGACGGGCAGGCCCAGGTCCAGCCGCCGGGCCAGCTCGGCGCCGAACGCCTGGTCCACCCACCCCATGTCCGGCCCGAACCGGACCATCCCGTCGCCGGGGCGGATCATCCCGCAGTAGGAGGCGCCCACGCCGACGCACACCGACCCGGGTGGCGCGGCGTGGTGCAGCGCCCGTCCGAAGTCGGCGAGCACCGAGACCACGGAGTCGAGGTCGGCCCCGGCCCGCGGCCGTTCCGCCTCCAGCCGCGCCGACACCACACCGCCGAGCCCGACGCGGGCGGCCACGAGCCGGTCCACGGCGATGTCGAAGGCGAGGACGTAGACGGTGTCGGAGGCGGGACGCACCACACGCGACGGACGCCCGGCCCGCCCGCTGCCACCGGCCGCCACCTCGCGGACCAGGCCGGCCGCCGCCAGTTCCGCGGTGAGCGCCATGACCGTGCTGCGGTTGACGCCCATCCAGTCGGCAAGCTCGACGCGGGTGACCGGGCCGGTCAGGTGGACGCGCCGCAGCAGCGCGCCGAGGTTGAGCCGGCGGCTGTCCCCCTGCGCGTGCCGGTCTGCTGCCAGACCTTTCAGCATCGACCACTCCGTCGGATGGCGACTGGCTCTCCGAGACCGAGGATAGTTGGCACACATCGACAGCAGCCAGCGCGGAGGCGCTCACCGGACTGCCGAAGTACGAGTGGAACGCCACGGGTGCCTCCCGGCCCGGGAGGCACCCGTGATGGTCCAGTGACAGCTACTCGGCTTCGCGCACCGGGCTCTGCGGCACCACCATCACCGGCCGGTGGGCGCGGTGCAGCGTGGCCATGGCGACGCTGCCGAGCAGGATCTTGCGGACCGCGGTCCGGCCGCGCGAGCCGACCACGACCAGGCTCGCCTTGCGCTCGGTGGCGACGGCGGAGAGCGCGTCGGCCACCGCGCGGCCGGGAGCACCGCCGCCGGCGCGCACGCGCACGGTGGTCACCGGCTGCCCGTCGACGGCGTCCGGCGTGTCCCCCTCGTCGCCGTCCACGGCGGCCAGGACGATCTCCCGCTCGGGGAAGAGGCGGCGGGCGGCGGCGAGCGCGGCCTCGGATCCGGCCGAGGCGTCCCAGCCGACCACCACCGGCCCGGCGGCGAGCGCGTCGTACTCGTCGGTCAGCAGCGGGTGCGGCACGACCAGCACGGGACGCGGGCTGTAGTGCACGGCCATGTCGGAGACGCTGCCGAGCACCGCGCGGGCGCCGCCGAGGCCCCGCGAACCGAGCAGCAGCACGTCGGCCTGCTTCTCGTCGGCCAGCTCGGCGAGGCGGAGCCCTTCACCACCGTAGCTGCGGCACACGAGCGGCTCGGCGTCCCAGCCGGCGGCCCGGCCCAGCATCACGCCGACCGCAGTCATCCGGTCGGCCTCCCGGCTGCCCTCGCGCTCGATCGCCTCGACGAACACGTTGATGTTGCGGGTGCCGGTCCAGAGCCGCTTGCGGAGTTCCTCGCTGGCGAACGGAGGCGTCCACAGATGCCCGATCCACGCGTGCGCGCCGGGGAACAGCAGCGCGCCCACCTCGATGGCGGCGCTAGCGGCCGGAGACCCGTCGTAACCCACCACCACTTGCCTGCCGTGCTCGTCGCTCACCGCACCCAACCTCTCTCACCGACGACATCTCACAAGATCGTATCCGGGCCCGGACCGCGTCCGAGCCGGATCATCCGCCACGGAATCATCGGTACGCTGGGCGGATGAGCAGCCCGGACCTGTCGTACCTACTCGACCACACCAGCCACGTGTTGCGTACCCGGGTGGCGGCGGCGCTCGCCGAGATCGGGCTGACCGCACGGATGCACTGCGTGCTCGCGCACGCGCTGCCCGAGGAGCGTACGCAGATCCAGCTCGCCGAGATGGGCGACATGGACAAGACGACGATGGTGGTGACGGTCGACGCGCTGGAGCGGGCCGGGCTGGCCGAGCGGCGTCCGGCGCGTACCGACCGGCGGGCGCGGATCATCGCGGTCACCGAGGAGGGCGCCCGGGTCGCCGCGCGCAGTCAGGAGATCGTCGACCGGGTGCACGCCGAGGCACTGGCGAGCCTGCCGGAGGACGAGCGGAAGGTCTTCCTGCGCGCGCTGGAACGCCTGGCCGCCGGCCATCTGGCCACGCCGGTGCAGAGCCCGAAGCCGGCCCGCCGGGCCCGCCAATAGTCTTTCAATAGATTGTCTGTAACGGAACTATCCGTTACGGTCCTCCTGTCGCACCTCTCGACAGGAGGACTCCATGTCCGCTCCCCGCTCCCGGCAGCTCGCCCTCGGCGTGCTCGCCACCGGCGCCCTGATGACCATCCTCGACGGCAGCATCGTCACCGTGGCGATGCCGGCCATCCAGCGCGACCTGCGCTTCTCCCCCACCGGCCTGAGCTGGGTGGTGAACGCGTACCTGATCGCGTTCGGCAGCCTGCTCCTGCTCGCCGGCCGGCTCGGCGACCTGATCGGGCGCCGGACGATGTTCCTCGGCGGCACCGCGCTGTTCACCGCCGCCTCCGTGCTGGCCGGGGTGGCGGCGAACAGCGCCACGCTCGTCGCGGCCCGCTTCCTCCAGGGCGTCGGCAGCGCGGCGGCCACGGCGGTGAGCCTCGGCATCCTGGTCACGCTCTTCCCCGACGCCGCCGGGCGGGCGCGGGCGTTCGCCGTGTTCGCGTTCACCGGCGCGGCCGGGGCGGCGATCGGTCAGGTCGCCGGCGGCCTGCTCACCGACGCGCTGGGCTGGCACTGGATCTTCCTGATCAACCTGCCGATCGGCCTGGCGACGATCGCGCTCGCGATCCGTACGCTGCCCGCCGACCGGGGCCTGGGCCTGGCCGCCGGGGCCGACGTGGCGGGCGCGCTGCTGGTAACCGCCGGGCTGGTGCTCGGCATCTACACGGTGGTCACGATCGAGCGGTACGGCGCGACGTCCGCGCACACGCTCGGCCTGGGCGCGCTCGCCGCCGCGCTGGTCGCCGGGTTCGTGGTCCGGCAGGCCACCGCGCACCGACCGCTCATGCCGCTGCGGCTGCTGCGCTCGCGCGGCGTCGCCGTGGCGAACGTGGTGCAGGTCCTCACCGTGGCCGCGACGTTCGCGTTCCAGGTCCTCGTCACGCTCTACCTTCAGCAGGTGCTCGGCTACGAGGCCACCGGCACCGGGCTGGCGCTGCTGCCGGCCGCTGTCGTCATCGGCGCGGTGTCGCTCGGCGTCTCGGCCCGGCTCAACGCCCGCTTCGGCGAGCGGGCCGTGCTGATCGCCGGGCTCACGCTGCTCGCCGCCATGTTCGCGCTGCTGGCCCGGGTGCCGGTGGACGGCCGCTACCTGCGCGACGTGCTCCCGGTGATGCTGCTCGCCGGCGGGTTCGGGCTGGTGCTGCCGGCGCTCACCGCGCTCGGCATGTCCGCCGCCCGCGCCGAGGACGCCGGTCTCGCCTCCGGGCTGTTCAACACCACCCAGCAACTCGGCATGGCGTTCGGCGTCGCGGTGCTGTCCACGCTGGCCGCCGCGCGTACCTCGGACCGGGTCGCGCTCGGCGACGACCGGGCCACGGCCCTGACCAGCGGCTTCCACGCGGCATTCGCGGTCGGCGCGGGACTCGTGGTGGTCGCCGTCGTGCTCGCGTACGCGCTGCTGCGCCCGCGCACGGCGGCGCGCACCGACGCCCCGGCGCTGGTCGGGTGAGTCAGCCGGGAGCGCGCGCCGGATGGGTGAGGAACGGCAGCACCGCGGCCGGCAGCGCGGGCGAGGCCACCACGTCGTAGTGGGTGAGCCCCGGCAGCACCGCGAGCCGGGACGCGGGCCGGGCGGCACCGTCGCCGCCCGCGTCCCGCCGGCCACCGCCGAGCAGGCCGAAGAACTCCGCCGCGTGGCTCACCGGGATCTCGTCCGCGTCGGCGAAGACCAGCAGCACCGGCATCGGCAACGCGGCCACCTCGGCGGACCAGTCGTAGTCGCGCCGCAGCAGGTCCCCGCTGCGGGCCCAGAGCAGCGGCCAGTCCTGCGGGCGGGGCGCGACCCGCGCGTACCGCTCGTACGGCGGGGTGCCGCGCATGCGTCTCGCGGCGCGCTCGTCGTGGGCGGACATCGCGGCGAGCGTCTCCGGGTACCAGCCGCGCCGCCGGAACGGCGTGGAGACGAGCACCAGGCGGCGGACCAGGGCGGGGTGCTGGATCGCGGTACGCAGGGCCACCCCGCCGCCGAGCGAGTAGCCGAGCACGTCGGCGCGCGGCAGGCCGACGTGACGCAGCAGCCCGGCGACGTCGTCGGCCATCGACTCGTACCGCAGCGGCCGGTCCAGACCGCCGGTGCGGCCGTGGCCCCGCAGATCGACGGCGATCAACCGGCGGCGCGCGGCGAGCGCCTGCCGGACCGGCGCGAACGTCTCGGTCGACCCGTACCCGCCGTGCAGCAGGACCAGCGGCCTGCCGGTGCCGTGCTCCTCGTACCAGATCCGCAGCCCGCCGACGTCCGCATAGCTCACCCGCCGATCGTCGCGCCCCCGGCGCCGTGGCGGGCGCGTTCGCGGACGCCGCTCAGCGGGACGCGCGGGGGCGGGCGCGCAGGTGGGCGCGTTCGCCCTGACTGCCGAAGAGGCTGAGGAACTCCACCCCCTCGCTGTCGGCGCGGCCGAACCAGTGCGGGACGCGGGTGTCGAACTCGGCCGCCTCACCGGGTTCGAGCACCAGGTCGTGCTCGCCGAGCACGAGCCGCAGCCGCCCGTTGAGCACGTAGACCCACTCGTACCCCTCGTGGGTCTTCGGCTCGGGCTCGGACCGCCCACCGGCCGGGATGATCAGCTTGTACGCCTGGATGCCGCCCGCGCGGCGGGTGAGCGGCAGCATGGTCATCCCGAACGCGGCGACCGGCCGCAGGTGGACGCGGGGGTCGCCGGTCGGTGGGGCGCCGACCAGTTCGTCGAGCGTGACGCCGTGCGCGCGAGCCAGCGGGAGCAGCAGTTCCAGCGTCGGCTTGCGGCCGCCGGACTCCAGCCGGGACAGCGTGCTCACCGAGATGCCGGTGGCGGCGGAGAGGTCGGTGAGGGTGGTCTCGCGCTCGCGGCGCAGCGCACGCAGCCGGGGGCCGACCGCGTCGAGGGCCTGATCGAGGTCGTCGTCCATGCCCACGAGTTTGCCACATCAGCAAGAGAGTTTGCAGTTCTGCCGAGCCTCGCCGCAATCTGGTCGCGGAGGTGGTCACGATGACCGAGAGCTACGAGGTACTGGTGATCGGCGGCGGCGCGGCCGGGCTCAACGGCGCGCTCATGCTGGCCCGGGCACGCCGGTCGGTGCTGGTGGTGGACGGGGGCGAGCCCCGCAACGCCCCCGCCGACGGCGTGCACGCGCTGCTGGGGCACGACGGCGTGCCGCCGGCCGAGCTGCTGGCGCGCGGCCGGGACGAGGTGCGCCGCTACGGCGGGCACCTGACCGAGGGCCGGGTCGAGACGGTGGACCGCGACGGCGACGGGTTCGCGGTGGCGCTCGCCGACGGCCGCCGGGTACGCGCCGGGCACGTGCTGGTCGCCACCGGCCTGGTCGACGAGTTGCCCGACGTGCCCGGCCTGCGCGAGCGCTGGGGACGGGACGTGGTGCACTGCCCGTACTGCCACGGCTGGGAGGTGCGCGAGCGGCCGATCGGGGTGATCGGCAGCGGCCCGATGTCGGTGCACCAGACGCTGCTGTTCCGGCAGTGGAGCGACGACGTGGTCTACCTGCGGCACACCGCGCCGCCGCTCACCGACGAGCAGGCCGAGCAGCTCGCCGCGCGCGGCGTGCCGGTGGTCGAGGGCGAGATCGCGGCCGTCGAGACGGACGGGGACCGGCTGACCGGGGTACGCCTGCGCGACGGCCGCACCGTCGACCGCGAGGTGCTCACCGTCGCGCCCCGGATGGTGGCGCGCGCCGGGTTCCTGGCCGGGCTTGGCCTGCGCCCGCAACCGCACCCCAGCGGGATGGGCGAGTACCTGCCGGCCGACGAGTCGGGGCGTACCGATGTGCCCGGGGTGTGGGTCGCGGGCAACGTGACGAACCTGTCGGCGCAGGTCGGCGCCGCCGCGGCGGCGGGCGCCTGGACCGCGGCGATGATCAACGCGGACCTGGTGCAGGCGGAGACCCAGCGGGCGGTCGAGGCGCACCGTGGCGCGCGGGCGGGTGGGTGACCACGAATCACCCCTAACCTGACAATTCTTCCCCTAGGTTGAGTCGGAGAGGGCAGTCGGAACCTGGGGGGCGATGTGAAGGGCTATCCGGCGATCGAGGATCACGGGCTCATCGGCGACCTGCAGACCGCCGCGCTGGTGACCTGTGACGGAACGATCGACTGGTTCTGCGCGCCGCGCTTCGACTCGCCGAGCATCTTCGCCGCACTGCTCGACAAGGACAAGGGCGGCTTCTTCCAGATCGCCCCGCACGAGGTCCGGTACGTCACCAAGCAGCTCTACCTGCCCGGCACACCGATCCTGATCACCCGGTTCATCAGCGCGGACGGCGTCGCCGAGGTGATGGACTTCATGCCTGTGACCGGCGAGCGGGTCACCGACTCGCACCGCCTGGTCCGCATGGTCAACATGGTGCGCGGCAGCATGCGCTTCCGGGTGGAGTGCCGGCCCCGGTTCGACTACGCCCGCGAGCGCCACGAGGTGGAGCGGCACCGCAACGGCTACCTGTTCCGCAGCCCGTCGGCGACGCTCACCTTCAACCCGATCGACCCGGTACGGCAGCTCTGGGCCCAGACCGGCGAGATCCGCATGGAGGACGGCGACCTGATCGCCTACGGCACGCTGAAGGAGGGCGACACCGGCGGGGTGATCCTGGAGACGGGCAGCGACGAACCCCGGATCATCCCGCCGGAAGAGGTCCAGGGCATGTTCGAGTGGACCCGGGACTACTGGCGGCGCTGGGTCGAACGCTCCCGCTACACCGGGCGCTGGCGGGAGATGGTCGAGCGCTCGGCCATCACGCTCAAGCTCATGACGTACGCGCCGACCGGCGCGATGATCGCCGCGCCGACCGCCGCGCTGCCCGAGCTGGTCGGCGGCTCCCGCAACTGGGACTACCGCTACACCTGGGTACGTGACACCTCGTTCTCGGTGCACGCGCTGCTCGGTCTCGGGTTCACCGAGGAGGTCAGCCGGTACATGGACTGGCTGGACGAGCGCATCCGCGAAGCCGGCGACCACCAGGACCCGCTGAAGATCATGTACCGGGTGGACGGCTCCTCGGACCTGCACGAAGAGGTGCTCGACCACCTGGAGGGATACCGGGGCTCCCGGCCGGTGCGGATCGGCAACGGCGCCGCCGACCAGCTTCAGCTCGACATCCACGGCGAGGCGCTGTACGCCATGCACCTCGCCGACGAGCAGGGCATCCGGGTGTCGCACCAGGTGTGGAAGAGCACCGTGCGCCTGGTCGACTGGCTCTGCCACAACTGGGACAAGCGCGACGCCGGGATCTGGGAGAGCCGGCACCACCCCCGCAACTACACGTTCGGCCGGGTGATGTCCTGGGTGGCGCTGGACCGGGCCATCCGGCTGGCCACCCGCACCGGCCGGCCCGGGGACATGAGCTGCTGGACCGAGCAGCGCAACCGGATCTACAACCAGGTCATGGCCCGCGGGTTCCACCGGGAACGCGGCAGCTTCGTGCAGGCGTACGACGAGAACGTGCTCGACGCCGCCCTGCTCTACATGCCGGCGGTCGGCTTCGTCACGCCCAGCGATCCGCTGTGGCTGTCCACGCTGGAGTCGATCGAGCGGGATCTGGTCTCGGACAGCCTGGTCCACCGGTACGACCCGGTGCACTCCCCCGACGGGCTGCCCGGCCACGAGGGCACGTTCAACATGTGCACCTTCTGGTACGTCGAGGCGCTGGCCCGCTCCGGCCGGCTGGACGACGCCCGGCTCACCCTCGAGAAGATGTTCACCTTCAGCAACCACCTCGGCCTGTACGCCGAGGAGATCGCCTCCACCGGTGAGCAGATCGGCAACTATCCGCAGGCGTTCAGCCACCTCGCGCTGATCAACTCGGCGCTGACGGTGAACGACCTGCTCGACGCCGAGGCCTCCGCCCGCCTGCGCCGGTAACTCCGGCGATCTCCGGTCCCGCTCCGGGTAGCCTTGACCGCATGAGGTTCCACGCCGCCGTCATGAAGCCCTGGTCCCTCCGCTGACGGCGGCAGGGTGACCGGCTTCTTCTGACGTACCAGCTCTGCTCCGCCGTCCTGGCGTTCCCGCCGGGCGGTGTCCTCGCGCTGCCCGGCTCCACGACGAGCCGAAGAGCGGACTGTGAACAACCTCGACCACATTCCTTCGTCCCCATCCATCTCAGGCGGTTCGCTGCCCGCCGGGCACCGGGCGCACGTCCGGGCCGACGGCGTCCGCGTCATCCGCGGCGGCCGGGTCGTGCTGTCCGACGTCGGCGTGACCGTCTCCGCCGGCTCCCGCCTGGCGGTCGTCGGCGAGAACGGCCGCGGCAAGACCACACTGCTGCACGTGCTGGCCGGCATCCTCGTGCCCGACCAGGGCACGGTGGAACGGCTGGGCACGATCGGCGTCGCCCGGCAGAACCTGGAGGCGCGCCACGGCGAGACGGTGGGCACGCTCGTCCGGGAGGCGATCCGGGAGTCCGAATGCGCGCTGCGGGCACTGGACGACGCCGCCGGCGCGCTGGCCGAGAGCCGGGCGGGCGCGGACGACGCGTACGCCGCCGCGCTCGACGCGGCAACCCGGCTGGACGCCTGGGACGCGCAACGTCGCGTCGACGTGGCGCTGGCCGGTCTCGACGCCTGCCCGGACCGGGACCGCCCGCTGGCGACGCTGTCGGTCGGCCAGCGCTACCGGGTCCGGCTGGCATGCCTGCTCGGGGCGCGGGTCGACCTGCTGATGCTGGACGAGCCAACCAACCACCTCGACGCGGCCAGCCTGGCCTTCCTCACCGCGCGGCTGCGCGAGCACCCGGGCGGCGTGGTGCTGGTGACCCACGACCGCGCCCTGCTGCGGGACGTGGCCACGGAGTTCCTGGACCTCGACCCCAGCCCGGACGGGCGCCCACGCCGCTACGCCGGGGACTACGACGCCTGGCAGGACGGGCGCAGTCGCGACTTCGCGAACTGGGTACGGGACCACGAGGCGCAGCAGGCCGAGCACCAGCGGCTGGCCGACGCGGTCCGGGAGGCGCAGGGCCGGCTCAGCACCGGCTGGCGTCCGGAGAAGGGCCACGGCAAGCACCAGCGCCAGTCCCGCGCCCCCGGCCTGGTCCAGGCGCTGCGACGCCGGCAGGAGGCGCTCGACGAGCACCGGATCACCGTCCCGGAGCCACCGCAGCCGCTGCGCTGGCCGCCGCTGGACGCCCGGGCCGGACTGCCGATCCTGCGGTGCCACGACGTGACGGTCGCAGGGCGTCTGCGTACCCGGGTCACGCTCACGCTCGACGGCGGGGACCGCCTGCTGGTGACCGGGCCCAACGGCGCGGGCAAGTCGACGCTGCTCTCCGTGCTGGCCGGCGACCTCGTGCCGTCGAACGGCGAGGTTCGCCACCCGTCCGGCGCGCGGGTGGCGTACCTCGGTCAGGAGGTGCCCGACTGGCCTCCCCTGATGCTCGCCCACGACCTGTACGAACAGCACGTGGGCCGGTTGCGCTCCACCGGACGCCTCGGCTCCGGCACGCCTCTGCCGCTGGGCGCGACGAACCTGCTCGACGCCGAGGCCCGGCGTACCCCGGTCGGCCGGATGTCGCACGGACAGCAACGGCGGCTGAACCTGGCGCTCCGCCTGGCCGAGCGTCCCGACCTGCTGATCCTCGACGAACCCACGAACCACCTCTCCGCGCCGCTGGTCGACGACCTCACCGCCGCCCTGCTGACGACTCCGGCGGCGTTGGTCGTCGCCACCCACGACCGGCAGATGCTCCACGACCTAGCGGCCTGGCCCACGCTGCCGCTCACCGCCCCGGCCCCGGACCGGCGGGTGGCGGCGTTCGCCCCTCCGGTGACGCCAGGTCGTTCGGTCACGGAGGGTCATGCGTCTCGGGAAGAGTGATACTCCGAGCGATATGCCTGAGAGTCATGAATATGCCTCTCAGGCATATTCACTTCTCATCACCACGTCCTCACCGGGCTGGACCGGCTGGCTACTGTGGGGTCCCGGGACAGTCGGCGAAGGAATGGCGGGATGGCTGTCGACGGAGCGGACGCCGGGCACGTCGGCCGCCCCTAGCGCTACGAGGAGGCCGTCCTCGGCCTGCTGCGGGGCGACGGGGCGACCGCGCTGACAGCCGGCCTCTGGCTGCTCGTCACGTCGCTGTTCACCGGCCGGCAGCAGGCGACGTGATAGCGGTCCGCTACGACCCCCGGCACCCCACCCACCTGCGGGAAGCCGACGCGCCGATCTGGCGGTGGCCGGACTTCCTGGCGACCGTGCCGCCGGCCGTGGCGGGCCGCCTCGTCGTACCGGCGGAATGGATGCGGTTCCGGCGGCGGCTGCGGGAGCGGCGCGGCTGAGCAGTCACCGCCCCCGCGGACCGGCCTCGCGGGTCCACCCGACGAAGCGGCGGTGCAGCGCGCCGGCAGGCGCCCACGGCATGTCCTCGGAGGCCTGCACGAGGTAGGCGCCGAGGTACAGGGTCAGCGACACGGGCGCACCGGCGTACTCCGCGCGCAGTTCCCGTCTCCGCGTGGGGCACGGCCAGGGCAGGTCACAGCCGCCGCAGCTCCAGACCGGCATGACCGGGCCGTGGGTGGTCACCGCGCACCTTCCAGGAACCGCGCGGTGACCGCCCGCGCCTGCCTGCTGGTCGCCCATTCCACCTGCCAGCAGGGGTACGGAGTCAGCCGTGACCACCAGGCCCGGCACCCGGCACACATGCCGTCAAGTCCTCGGACGTGTACCGCGAGGATCGTCTCTTCCGGCCCGCCGATCACTCGTCGCCCCCCTGCGGCCACTGACCACGATTGATCGGAATCCGATGCCGCGAATGGCAGGGCAGATCGGCACCGCACCGGCAGACCCGTGTCCACCGCCGCCAGCACCAGACCGGCCGATGCCGCCGGGCCAACGTCAACGCTGCGGCGGACAGGTACGCGTCCCTCGCCGCGAGCCGCCTCAGCAGCGGCGAGAGGTCGC